>JAEZNB010000001.1 GCA_023441965.1 Bacillota bacterium | reverse complement strand
TCGGAGGTGTAATGGTTACTTCCTCACCTACAGTGGTGCTCGGGAAGGTAAAGGTTGCATTAAAGGATGCTGTCTTTCCGCCCTTCTCAATATTGATTCTCACCTGCTTCTGGTTCGGTCCTGGTACGATTACTTCCTTCATAGTCCAGGTTGCCCAATCGAATACATATTCCACATGAGGAGGAATGTCTTCGAAGGTTACGTTCTCAGTTGAGCTATCAGGATAGATACCGTACATATAGTACTGGTACATATCGGAAATCTCTTCCTTACGAAGATTCCACTGCTCCAGGGTGGTTACCTGAGTGCCGTCTCTCATGGTGAATATATTCGGAAGGTCAGCCACTTCCGGTAATGCACTGGGCTTGGTATATCCGCTTCCATCATCAAGTGCATCTACTGCTGCCTTTAATGCTGCAAATGCACTGTTAACCTCTGCCTGTGTTGAGGTCGGGTCAAGTGCTATGCTTGTTGCTTCTGCAAGAGGTTCCTCTATGATGTCCTTATTAATATAGGCATCCAGATAGATCTCTTTTATGGTGTCAATATAGGATAATAAATTATAAGGATTCGTTCCCGTTACAGAACTCGTCCTCTTTCCTAACAGAACGAGTTTACCGAACAGACTGGGATTCTGATAAGCGTTACCTGTAGTATCAAAGATGGTAACGGTTGTCAGGCGTCTGCCGCTCTGTGCCTCGTTGATCTGAAGATCAAAGCCAAGCTCTGTATTATTTGCCGGGGTTACCTTATCCCAAGTGATGCAAGCCTCGACGAGATAACCATCAGAGGTGAGCTTCGTCTGGGAATAGAATCGGGTCTTATCTCCGGCATCTGTTGAACGCATGTTGTCATAGTTCACTCTGTAATGCAGATCATCTGCTTTATATGCGGTACCCTTATCATACAGCTCATCTAGGAAGAGCTCCATGGAATCCTGTTCATATGCGTTGGTGCTTGACTTATCCAGTGTTTGGTCCTTGATATCGGCAAGGATGTACAGGGCATTATCATCCCAAAGCATACGATAAGTTGCCGTTACCTCTGTTGTACTGCCGGAAACCTTGGGAATAACTACATCAGCGTTATACCAGATGCTGTCCATTTCACCATCGATGACAGGGGAACCAAATTTAGCTGTTACCTTGTCAGGTATTCTCGGTGTTGTACCGCTGCCGGGAGTTGAGGTATCTGAGCTTCCGCTCGAACCTGATGGAGTTGAGGAAGGAGGAGTAAGTACCTTCGTCTTTCCATCAACTTCTAAGGTAATGAAGCCGTTACCCTGAACTTCAGGTGTAGCATCATCAGAGTCTGCCTTCACCTTCGTCTTGGAAGCTTCAGACGTATTTAGGATGAGTCTTGCCTTCTGGCTGGCGTTGATATTTAATGCCAGATCTGTCTTAATGGTGGCATTGTCGCTCAATACATTTACATTCGGTACTGTGCCGCTGGCTCCACGAATGATGATATTACCGGAAGCCTCCACAAAAATGTCTACATCGCCCTTGATATCAAATATAACATCAGAGCCTGACTTAGTGACATGAACGGATGCAGCTGCACTTTCTTCAATCACTATTCTGGTAGTTCCAGCCTCAACGACAATGGAATTTCCTTGGGCATATTCATGCCAGCTATCACCCTTGAGGGCCTTGATAACGATTTCCTTAAATACACCATGGTTGTTAACAGTAGCATTCGGCGCGTTAACAAACAGGCTCTTATCGGAATAATTGCCTTCAGGAATATTAAATTCCATTTCCTTGTCAGTCTTGATCTCGATGGAAGTTGCAAGCGCAGACTTTAAGGCTTTCTCTAAGGAGCTCTGATCACTTACTGTTGTTGCAGCAGAAACCTTGATAGTAACACTATCGGATGCTCCTGTTGAGGTGGTCGCGGTGATTTTCACCGTGCCTTCCGCTAAACCTTTCACAATTCCGTTTTTGTCAACTGTAGCAACATTCGTATTGCTGGATGTCCAGTTTACAAAATCTTTAGAACTGATCGGTTCAAAGGATTTGTTCAGGTTGTATTCATCACCGATGAAAAGTGACTGTACCTTGTTGACAATACTGATCTTCTTTGCAGGGACATTTACGGAATTCTTCACGTAAACGGTTGCAACAAGCTGGTATGTCATACTGCCAGTTGTGATGGCGCAGCTAATCGTGGCAGTTCCGGCTTTCTTTGCTTTTACTAAGCCAGACTGATTCACCGTAGCTATCTTTGCATCACTGCTTGTCCACTTATAGGCTGATCCTGCGATCTTATTCAAAATGTTGAAATCATAAGATTCGCCTACAAGCAGATAACGATAACTGGTCTTACTCAGTACGGGGGGTTTTACCGAGGTAACGGTATCGGCATATGCTGTCTTCGTGCTGATTAATCCTGTCGGAGTAATCAATGCAACCGCAAGCAAGCATACAAGGATACGTCTCAGTATCTTCCTGCTCTTCTTTACCATTTTGCTCTCTCCTTTACCTAATCTATAATTTTTCACTGTAAAAATATACAGCAAAGAATTACCGGATAAAAAAGTTAATATGTAGTATTTATCGTGTATATTAGTAAAATTATGTAACAAAGAGTAGTATTTAATAAATATCCTCTATATAATACCATTTATGTTTATTTTTGTTAATGGGTAATATACACAAATACCGATGCCCTATTTAATGCAAATTGGCAAAAATACATATGTGATTAACTACTTATTTATAAATACCTATAAATATATATTGTCAGATTATTTATGTTTACTTTTTATTATTTTTATTCATTTCTAAATAAACATGAGGGTAAAGGACTATTCGTTGCAGTTTTTCATAAAAATACATAATATTTTTATATTTATACATATATTATGCATGTATATACATACGCAAAATACATCCATCCATGATTTCTCCATCATTTTATGTAATTTTACAAATAAATTGAGAGAATTGGTAATACCATATAACCTATAGAATACTAATTATACATTTGCATACACTTATGGTGACAAGGGGACAGGTGACAAGGGGACGGTGACAAGGGGACGGAGATACTGTCACACCCACGGTGGGTGTGACAGTATCTCCGTCCCCTTGTCACGCGTCCCCTTGTCACGCATCTCTCCGTCCCCTTGTCACCGTCCCCTTGTCACATCCCTCGCATCGTAAAAACCTAAATCCTGGTAATCACCTGCTCCAGATCGGTCAGAAAGGCCAGAATATCATCAACATCCTCTTTCTTCAGCCACTCATAAGCATAATTGAAGCCAGGATAATAGGGACATCTTCTTGTTCCATCCGAAAGCTTAATCGCAGCCAGCGGTCGCTTCCCTGTCTTATCGGTCTGAACACAATACCTGCAACCGTCACAAATCTTCGTCCGAAGCAGAATAAGCCTCTTCGTCTTCTCTGATAATTCATCCAGGCGCTTTAACATCTCGGCAAATTGAATAATACGGAGCTCGCAATGCTGCATCTCTCTTGATTCCGGACGATATTCAAAGGTAAAGCCATAGTGATATTTATCTCCATGAAGCGCATACCCAACCGGCATTTCCTTCTGGCTTATTCCTTTCGTAAAATCTAAGCTTAAGGTAGCTCCAAAGCTGTTACTGCTCCGGTAACCCTTCTCATAGAGCCAATCAATCAGTCTCTGATATTGCTCTCTGTCATAAAATTTCTCATGTACTTTCTCAAGGTATGGATAACCAGAGTCAAACCAGCAAAATTGCATGAGCCATAAGGAGTTCTCTTTTCCTGCAAGATACTTCACTGCCTGATGGAGCTTGGGATAAGTCCTATGCTTTAAGATCCCATCTGTAATATCCAGGTCCATATAGTCCAGCATAGCCCTTTGCTTTTTACTTATGTCGGATCTAATCAGAAGTCCATCCTCGGTTGCTTCTCCTGTTGCTCCAAGGGTATTCAGCAACAGAAACAGCTCATCGATTTTATCACGGATCTTTTTCATATTGCGTTTCAGCTCCGGTTTTCCATAGGAGCCTAAATTGAACCTGTTCGGGTAAGCATCATCCGTATTCAGCTTGGAGAAAAACTCCTCCGGCCTTGTAAATAGCTTATGGTACAAGCCCTTAACAAACTCATAATACTCTGTCTGACCAGCTTCTGCTATCTCCTTCGTAGGGTAATAGGGAGCCAGTAAATCCGAATGATACTTCACCATTCGCTGCTCCAGATAGGTGAATTCACGATAGGGCAGCTCATTATTCACATAATAGGACTTGCCCTTTTCCCCTTCCTGCAGCATAACCACCAGCGGATCCTTCTCATCTGTGGGATTTGCCTCAAGTATCGCAATGTTTGCTTCAAAGGAAACCAGCTCCAACCTTAGGTTATTGCCATGCGCCAGCTTGATGGGAAATCTGTATAGATACCAACCACCGGCGCTTGCTACCGCATAGGGGCTATTGGGATTGATCTCATAAATGACACGGTCCTCCAAGCTTTCATAAACACCCAGAAAGCATCTCGTGCCGTATCCGGAATAATAATCAAACTTGCCCCAAAAGGAAAGGATATACTCATCATCTTCCAAACCGGTGAAATCCCTATGGAGAATCAGCCATCTCCAACCTCTTCCCCTTAGATGCCAGCCTTCTCTTTCCTCTCCTTTGAAATCCGGCAGCTTACATTTCGTGATCCATCTTCCCGATACCTCATCGCTAACACACCAATTCTCTTTTCCAAACTCCAACGCTTTCATTCTACTTCTCCCCTTCGTATTCTTATACCTCACCTGTTATCACTAACCGCTCATGCTAAGCAAGGTAATTCTTACCTTATTATAACACAAATTTCCCATAATGCAAACATTTGTTCAGGTGACAAGGGGACGGAGATACTGTCACACCCACCGTGGGTGTGACAGTATCTCCGTCCCCTTGTCACCTCCTTTGTCACCGTCCCCTATCACACGAACCCTTCGCTACTTTACTTCTCCTTCGGCAGATGCCACTTCCAAGCTCTGACCTCCGGCAGCTCCTGTCCATGCTCATGAATGTATTGCTTGTGTTCCACCAGCTTATCATTCATCTGTTGGATCAGATAGGCACCTCGATTGCCGAGCTGCGGCAGACGCATAATAACTTTCTTCACCAGGTTGAAACGGTCAATCTGGTTCTGCACACGCATATCGAACGGTGTTGTAATCGTACCCTCCTCGCGGTAGCCACAGACATGTAGATTTCGATTATTTCTATGATAGGTTAATTCATGGATCAGCGTCGGATAACCATGGAAGGCAAAGATGATCGGCTTATCCTGTGTAAACAATGCATCATATTCTGCATCGGTAAGTCCATGGGGATGCTGACTGTGTGGCTGCAGCTTCATCAGGTCCACAACATTGATCACCCGTATTCTTATCTCAGGCAGATTATCCCTTAAAATCGTAATCGCTGCCAATACCTCCAGTGTCGGTGTATCACCACAGCAGGCCAATACAACATCCGGCTCCTTACCCTGATCGTTGCTTGCCCAGTCCCAGATGCCGATCCCCTGAGTACAATGCTTGACCGCCTGTTCCATGGTCAGCCACTGCGGACGGGGATGCTTCGAGGTCACCATAACATTCAAATAATTCTTACTTCTGATACAATGATCAAAGGTAGATAATAAGCAATTGGTATCCGGCGGTAGGTACAGACGTACTACATCCGCCTTCTTGTTTGCGATATGATCAAGGAAGCCGGGGTCCTGATGGGTGAATCCGTTATGATCCTGTTGCCATACATTCGAAGAAAGAATCAGGTTCAAGGAGGCTATCTTCTGTCTCCAGGGCAGCTCATTGCAAACCTTCAGCCATTTCGCATGCTGTGCAGCCATGGAATCGATGGTTCTGATAAAGGCTTCATAGCTTGCGAAGAAGCCATGACGACCGGTTAATAGATAACCTTCCAACCAGCCCTCGCACATATGCTCACTTAGCATGGCATCCATGACTCGACCATCACTGGCCAGGAACTCATCACTGTCATACATCCCGGAGTTCCAATCTCTATTTGTAACTTCAAACACCTTATTCAGACGATTCGACATCGTTTCATCCGGTCCAAAGATACGGAAATTCTTGCTTTCCTTATTCAGCTTAAAAATATCCCGTACAAATGCGCCGAGCTCCATCATATCCTGTGCATCCACCGCGCCGGGGCTCGGAACCTCAATTCCATAGGCTTTAAAGTCCGGAAGACGAAGATCTCTTAATAGCTTACCACCGTTCGCGTGAGGATTGGAGCCGATCCGATAATCTCCGGTCGGTGCTAATGCCTCCAGCTCCGGCTTTAACCGGCAGTTCTCATCAAATAATTCTTCGGGATGATAGCTTTCCAGCCATTCCTTTAATAATCCCAGATGCTCCGGCTCTTCCATTGACAAGGGAACCTGATGTGCCCGGAAGGAGCCTTCAATCTGTTTACCATCAACCACCTTCGGTCCGGTCCAGCCCTTCGGAGTACTTAAGACGATCATCGGCCACATCGGTCTTGTGGAATCCCCGGTATCTCTTGCCTGCTTCTGTATCGCTTTAATCTCTTCGATGACGGTATCCAAGGTCTCTGCCATCAATCTATGCATCGGCATCGGATCGCTGCCCTCTACAAAATACGGCTTCCAGCCGCAGCCCTCAAAGAATTTCCGGATCTCCTCATGTGACATACGGGAGAAGATCGTCGGATTGCTTATCTTATACCCATTCAGATGCAGAATAGGAAGAACCGCACCATCCGTAACCGCATTTAAGAACTTATTCGATTGCCAGGAGGTTGCGAGTGCAGCCGTCTCTGCTTCACCATCACCGACGATACAAGCTGTGATTAATTCCGGATTATCAAAGACAGAACCAAAGGCATGAGCGATGGAATATCCAAGCTCACCGCCTTCATTGATGGAACCGGGTGTCTCAGGAGCCACATGACTGGAGATGCCACCGGGGAAAGAAAACTGTTTGAACAGCTTCTTCATTCCTTCCTCATCCCGGCTAATATTGGGATATATCTCACTATAGGTACCTTCCAGATAAGTATTTGCTACAAAGAAGTTACCTCCATGCCCCGGACCTGAGATTAAAATCATATCCAAGTCATATTTTTTTATCACACGATTTAAGTGCGTATACACAAAATTCTGTCCGGGAACTGTTCCCCAATGACCTACGATTTTTTTCTTGACATGCTCCATCGTAAGCGGCTCTCTGAGTAAAGGATTATCCAGTAGATATAACTGTCCTGCTGCCAAATAGTTCGTTGCACGCCAATAAGCGTTCATCTTCTCAAGGTAAGCATCCGTAAGCGGACCTTTCTCCTCAATCAGAGTCGTTTGTATATTATCAGGCATAAACATTTTCCTCCTTTATCATGCAATTTTATCTAGTAACACTTTCATCATATCACTCGGTTATTATTTGTCAACATATTCGCATGTATGCGGAAAGGGTGTGGGATGGGTGTGTTTGTGACAAGGGGACGGAGATCGCGTGACAAGGGGACGGAGATACTGTCACACAACACAAAAGAGGCCCTAAAAGCCTTGTAAACCGCCTATATAAGGCATTCACAGGCTTTCAGAGCCTCCAATAAAGTTATTTTAAAAATAATACTAAATCAGCCTTACATACCCATCTGCTTAGCAACTTCTTCAGCGAAGTTCTCGGACTTCTTCTCAAGACCCTCACCGGTCTCAAAGCGTAAGAAGCGCTTTACGGCTACCTCAGCACCAACCTGCTTGGAAACGCCGGCAAGGTACTGACTTACGTTCATATCGCTGTCCTTAACATAGAGCTGATCTAACAGACAGAATTCCTTCAGCTCCTTGTTCAGACGGCCCTCAATCATCTTCTCGATGATGTTCTCAGGCTTCTTCGCATTTGCTTCATCGTTCTTGATCTGAGCCTTGATGATTTCCTTCTCATGCTCGATGAAGTCTGCGGGAATCTCGGACTGGTTCACGTACTTGGGAGACATAGCTGCGATCTGCATAGCTATATTCTTCGCTGCTTCCTGTACCTCTGCATTGTTCACGCTGCTTGCGATCTCCACAAGGATACCGATTCTGCCGCCGCCATGGATATAGGAAACCACAAAACCGTTGTCAGCCTTCAGCTGAGCAAATCTTCTGATGGTCATATTCTCACCGATGACAGCGATCATAGAGGATAAGGCTTCCTTCACGGTCAGGGAAGAATCCTGGGACCACTGCTCAGCCAGGAATGCATCGATATCAGCCGCACTTGTTGTAGCAGCCTGAGCAGCAACAGCTGCAACGAATTCTCTGAACTTTTCATTCTTAGCAACGAAGTCTGTCTCGCTGTTTACCTCAACAATAGCTGCAACCTTACCGTCAGCGCTAACATTCGTATCAACAATACCTTCCGCTGCAATTCTTCCTGCCTTCTTCTCAGCAGCAGCCAGGCCCTTTTCTCTTAAGAACTCCACAGCCTTGTCCATATCGCCTTCTGTAGCTGCAAGTGCCTTTTTGCAGTCCATCATGCCTGCGCCGGTCATTTCTCTTAAATCTTTAACCATCTTAGCTGTTACTTCCATTATTTTTCCCTCCAATATATTGATCGTGATTTCATGAGGTGCTGTCCGGGAACCCCTGCAGCCTCCTCCTGATATATTAATTTCCTATTAAGTGAAAGATATCCAAAACCCTTAGGCTTAAAAAAGGTCTGCTGCAAATGATCAATCACCGGAAAACGGTAAGTCCAACATTTTCAACAGACCCATCCTAATTTATTCTGTTACCGCTTCTTCCATGTCATCATCCATAGCAGCATCCGCTGAAGCTGCGGTATCCGTTAACTGAACACCCTGATTTGCTTCGATTACAGCATCTGCCATCTTGGATACGATTAATTTTACCGCTCTGATTGCATCATCATTACCGGGAATTACATAATCCAGTTCTTCCGGATCGCAGTTAGTATCTGCAATACCAATCAGCGGTATACCAAGGGTATGTGCCTCTTGAATACAAATTCTTTCCTTCTTGGGATCAACAACGAAAATCGCATCGGGAATCTTCTTCATGCTCTTGATTCCGCCCAGGTTCTTCTCCAGCTTCTCCCATTCCTTCTTGATCTGTATAACTTCCTTCTTAGGAAGAACATCAAAGGTACCGTCCTCTGACATTCTCTCGATCTCTCTTAATCTGTCAATTCTGGAACGGATGGTCTTGAAGTTGGTTAACATACCACCCAACCATCTCTCATTCACATAGAACATGCTGCAACGCTCAGCCTCTGTCTTAACAGCATCCTGTGCCTGCTTCTTAGTACCTACGAAAAGAATGGTACCACCATCAGCAACTACATTCTTAATTGCTGTGTAAGCCTCATCTACCTTGCCTACAGACTTCTGTAAGTCAATGATGTAGATTCCGTTTCTCTCTGTGTAGATGTACTCCGCCATCTTGGGGTTCCATCTTCTTGTCTGATGTCCAAAATGCACACCAGCTTCCAATAACTGTTTCATTGAAATTACGCTCATAATTTACCTCCGTTTGGTTGTTTTCTTCCGCATATCTCTAACTCTGACAGACTGTAATCACAGCACCAAGCCAGGAATCCATATGCGTGTGTATTATGTTTCATAGGTCCTGCCTAGACAGACCTTAAACTATAACATTGGGATTATATCATATCATATCCATCAGGTCAATTGTTTCTTTCATTGAAATGCATTTTGCATATCTTCCCTTCCACATAAACTCATTATAATATTGATAGGTTTTCTCAGCAGACATAAACTCATTGTCAACGGTTGAATTGGCGTAAGCAGGAACAATGATTTGTAAACCGTGTTCAAAGCCACATTTGACCGTAGCATCAATACAATAATCCGTCTGCAGCCCGGTGATCATGACTTGGGTCTGCTTCTTGGAAAGAAGATATTCCAGTAATCCGGTCTCTCGAAAAGCACTGTTGTAATGCTTATCAAAGATCTTTTCCCCTTCGGCCGGACTGAATGCTTCATATATTTCATAGCCGGGTTTTCCTTTTGTCAGCTCCTCACCGGCTCCGTCGTCATGCCGTACATAGATTACCTCAATCCCTTTTTCTCTTGCCTTTTGAATCAAGGCCTTTACATTCGAGACAAAGGCTTCAAATTGATAAAGGTCCTTATTTGTAATCACTATTTGTGTATCTACAACCAACAGTACTATAGGTCCTCCCCTGCTTGAAGTGCGCCGCTTACCTCTAAAACTTCCCTACTCCTTCGTGATTGCCTTCAGAATCACTTCATAGGTAGCATCTCCGGGTACGGTATATTTGCCGATCATGATGGCTCCGGCTTTCCCCTTCCGGATGATATAATCATTGAAGTCCGCTGCGTTTTGGATCAATCCGATGGACTCCAGCAATGCTGCCACTTGACCGGAGGACATACCCTTTTGAACGGAAAAGGTTATGCTGTCCTCGGTCCGGCTATCATTCGGAACAGCACCATCCGGCTCATCCGCTTGCTCTCCCTCTGTCTTCTCCGTATCACTTGCACCTTCCGTGTCCAAAGTCACCTCCGTATCCGGAGCCCCCTCTGTGCCTAAGGCCTCCTCCGGATCTGATGCTCCCTCAGTGTTAAAGGGGTCATCCGGATCTGATGAGATCTCCTCGTCCGTAGTATGCTCCGGATCCTTCTGGGGAGCAGGAGTAACAGATCCCTTCGCCTCCATCACCTCATCCAGATTACCCTTGGGATCATCTCTCATGACCATACCCAGCTCCATTGCTCTGGTTATGATTTCGTGATCGGTTAGTTTATGTCTACTTCCGCTTATACTTATAATGAGAGTAGTGAGTACGATCCCGACTCCCAACCCTCGAAGATAATATTTTAGTTTCATCACTACCTCCCGGCTGCCGTCAGGCAGCGCTTTCATCCCGGAAGAATAAGGTGTTCGTGTCTAAGGCTTATTTTCTTCCCTTAAACAGGTCAATCACCAGCTTTACCTCTCCCTGTCCGAGTCCTAAGAGCCTGGATATCTCAACCACAGATTTTCCATTCGAATATAAGGCAAGAATCTGGGCGTTGTTATTCGTTCCCTGATCCACTTCCGGTATTGCCTTCGGCTCCGGGGCCTTCTCCTTGGGGATGGGACTTTCTGCAACTCTCTGCCTCTGTCCCTGTAGCTGCTGAATTCCCGTGACCTTCTTAGGCGGCTGTTCCTTCTCCTCTGCTTTTACGGTCTGGACCTCCTGTAGCTTCTTCCTGGAAGCTTCCAGAGCGGTAACAGTTGTCTTTAACTCCTTCTCTTTTTCACTCAGCATATGATAAAGGAATACCACCTCTTCATGATTATGCTTGATTTTCTCAAGTATCTGGTCGGAATATTCTCCTACTGCCATTATTTTCTCATTTGATATGACACTTAACTCATCATCCGTTCGGACAACAATCTCCTCTTTCAGCCCGGTTAGCTCCTCCCTGACCTCTTCCTTGAAGCGCTTTAGGTCTTCCCCGTTCAAGGCTTCCTCCGGCTTGAGCTTCACCATCATGTCCTTACCGGCTGTACCTGCTTGATCTATCATCCGGGTACTGATGATGATAACGGCTAATCCTAACAGAATTAGTATGATTTCTAATAGGCTCATAACTCCTCCAATGAAAATGAGGGTGCTGATAACACCCTCAGTATTAAATTCATCCCTCTATGCTGGCAGCTGCTTGCCGATGCTATTAAAAAGGCCTGAAGCCACTGATCCGGTAACCGGCTGTCAGATCCGGATATCGATGCCGCCTCCGGATTTCTTCTCATTTGTAGGTTTTTCCTTATCTTCCTGCTTCCCCTGTCTCTTATCAGAAGACCCAAAGTAGCTGTTCTGTCCCTTCTCCTTGGCGTCATAACGGTATTCCTTATTATCACTCTTCGTCGTCTGTGTAGGTCTGGAACGTTCATTAGCAATCATATTCTGAAAGTTTTTGCTGATCTGAACCTGTTCATGCTGAAGCCGGTGGTTTTCCACATGCTTCAGCTGTGAAGCCTCCTGTGATTTCATAATTTCAATTGGTCTTATCGGCATAGATACCTCCATGCTGCACCGGGCAGCTCAAAAACCCCAGCAGGAGCCAGGCGTGAGTGGCACTACCGAACCCCACAGCTCTTCCCTGGTGAATGACTGTGAACAGCTTATGCCCCATATTCCGAGTGATTCATCGTATACTATAGCGGATTGATCTTTATGTCAGCCCTGTCTCGAACGAACTTGCTATGATGGATTTCCTCCCTAACAAAATAAATGACATTGGATATTACAATTTTCGTTCCGGGATATATCGTATCCTGAACCTTAATCATACCATTCGCATTCCCATCCATATCTACCTTCAGTTCGTCATATCTTCTTCTTGCATCCTGAAGCTGTGCATCTAGGGTGATATTGCTCTGAGTCATCTGCCGTAGAGTTCCCATCTTATCAAAGGGAACTGCCCCGGCCTGCAGCCTCTTGCGGATCAGGGCGACCGTTTGTGTGATTTTCTCCTTATCAGCCTGAAGATTGGCTATTTTCTTCTCCAGTTCCCGGAATTCCTCCAGAATTCTCGGATCAATTCCTACCTCCAATAAGGTATTGGTTCCCATGTGGGAGCCGGCTGTCTTCACTGAGATCATGGTACCGGAACGGATCTCCCCACCGGTGACAAAGCCTCTTCTTCCGCCTACGATGATATCTCCCTTAGCTGATACTCTGCTGTGAAGAATTGATTCGGTGGTAATATATCCTCCTGAGATTACCTCAGCATTCTCTATGAATTTTGTAATGATATTGCCATTGGCCTTCAGTATTCCTTTGTTCATGCCCTGCATGCCGCGTCTTAGGACAATCTGCCCGCCGGCCTCTATGTAAGCTCCCTCTACGACACCATGGACCTCGATATCACCCTTGGCTCTGATAGAGAAACCGGTAATGACATTTCCCTTGACTACAACATTTCCCTCATAGACGATATCACCGGTGGAGGTATCCACATCCGCAGGTATCTCATAGGTGTCGGATACAAATACTCTGCCATCGGTTAAGGTAACATGTCCGTCTACTTCGGAGAAAAGCCTAAGACCATCTTCTGATAAGGTGATGTTATTTCCATGTCGCAAGGCCCGGTTATTTACCTTATTGGGTCTGATTAAATTTCCGCAGACATCAATGCCCGGCTTTCCGTAATCTACCGGTGTTAAGGTTGCCAGCAGGTCCCCTTTCTTGCAGTGGCTGATCATATCCAGCTGATGGAAATCCACGGAGCCATCCTCATTGGTTTTCGGCTTTAAGGTAAGATCCGTATTAAAATGATAGGTGATAACGGCATCATGTCCCTGGATCGGAGGCAGAGCCTTTGCCAGGACGTAGTCCGTACAGTACCTCCTGTCAGCCAAAAACTGAAAAATCTTCTCCTCATCTACTCCGTATTTTACTCCTGCCCGTACCATTGTGCTGATGATATCTTCCTTCGTCATCAGGCTTCCACCATTGGTGGGCGGATAAAATCTTCCTATGACAGCCACCCTATCCTCCACGATCTCAACCCTTAGGTACTCATCCTGCGGTAATAGGACAACAGGTGTAACCCTCACCTCCGCAACTCCCTTTAGAGTTGCCATGGCTCTTCCCAGCGCTATTTTATCATACTCATAGATCTTTTTATCCATCAGATAGTTACTGATTTCGTCGTATGCAATGGGACGTCCGCCGGGCTCTTCTTCAAATAACTTCAAATAAGTACCGTCATTTCTGATAATCATCTGGAAATATCCATTTCTACTGCCCATTGTCTTTTCCTCCCAATACACTTAACTATCGGTACTGTGTTACTTATGAATGTAAGTACCTTATCATTAGCTGTAGCTGGTTAATACATCAAAATTGGCGCCCAGCTTTACTTTCATTTTCTGTAACGCTTTTGTATGCAGCTGGGAAATTCTTGATTCTGATACCTCAAGAATCCGGCTGATTTCCTTTAAAGTCAGCTCCTCGTAGTAATATAGAATGATTACCTTCTTTTCCTTTTCAGTCAGTGTATCCAAAGTCTTTGTAAGAAGCTCTTTCAGCTCCTGTTGTTCTACAATCTTTTCGGGCTGGTGAAAGCTTGCTGTCAGGCTCTGCTCCACCTTCCCTTCACTGCCCTGCTCCAGGAACTCGTCCAGTGAAATAATATTTGTAAGCTTCGTCTGATTCTGCCAGGTCTCCAGCTCCTCCAGAGATATGTCCAGTTCTTTGGCAACCTCCTCGTCGTTCACGCTTCTGCCATATTTTATCTCAAGGCTTTGATAAGCCATATCTATCTTTCTCTGTTTTTGCCTGATGCTTCTGGGGATCCAGTCCATCTTCCTGATCTGGTCCAGGATGGCTCCCCGGATTCTAAGGGATGCATATGTTTCAAACTTATAACCTTTATTATAATCAAACTTATCGATAGCATCAATCAGCCCAAAAGTACCATATCCGACCAGATCATCATACTCGACGTTATAGCCAAGGTACATGCTGAGCCGGCCGGCTACCAGCTTTACCAAACCTGCATATTCGATTATGATTTTCTCCTGAAGCTCAGAAGTCCTCTTCTTGGAGTATTCCTCCCAGAGTTTCTGTCTGTATTCTGCGTTCATACTGCCTCCCGATCATTCATGGCTTTAGGACAGGCTGTTACTTTCTGCCGATGGCTCCTGCCTTCTCATTCTTAGCAGCTTCTTGCCGGTTTTTCTCTTGTCCGTTTTCTTCCTGCTTATTTCCTTCCTGTCCGCTCTCATCAGCCGGGTTCTGCTCTTCGGCTTCCTTCTTCTCTTTCATGGCTTCTGCCTTCCCTATAATGCCCTTGGCAATCAAGCCTATGATGTAGAACAAAACCAATACCAACAGCAGTCTCTTCAGGCTATCCAGCTTCGGCACTCCGTTGATTATATCAAGAATGCTTACCACTGCTCCGGCTGCCAGCATTATAAATGCCGGAATATACTTTTGCTTCATACTTCCTCCAATGATACTAAAGTACCTTGCGTTCCTTCCCGACAGACTTAATATGCAGCTCTCCTGTCTCCGGATAGAATTCTATGGTACGACCATAGTTCGCCCCGGTATCCTCCGCAAGAATATGAATTCCCAGCTGCTTTAGCTTCAGCTTGGTAGCTTCTACATTCCGTTCACCGATCCGCATCATTTCACTGTTATTATTAAAGGCAAACATCTGAGCTCCGCCGGCGATTTTCGCCACCAAAGCTCTTCTTATGGCACCATTCTTAATCATCCTGCCAATCAGTTCATCAATCCCGGTATCTGCGAATTTTGCCTTATTCTCATTGTTAATTATTTTTGTGCTATCCGGCAGCATAATATGTACCATACCTGCAACTTTCGTTCCGGGATCGTATAAAACAATTCCCACACAGGATCCCAGACCTAAAGTTGTGATTGCATCAGGTGGTGTACATATATTCATGTCGGCCATTCCGACCTTTATCATATTATTCATGTGTTCACCCTACGTGTTTTTGGCATACTTAATCTCTCGATACTTACCATACCTCCAGCCTAAAGACCAAGCGAGGACAGTATCGCTCCATAGGAGTTGATGGTCGGAATCAGGATAAAATAACCGCTGACTTCCCGTAAATCGTCTCCAAATTCTGTCTCTATGAGAAGCGCCCTATCCCCCATCTTACCAAACTCAATCGCAGGTACGCTTAATATGGCTCCGGCCATATCAATTGCCATATATGGAATACTTGAAACCATCGTCAGGTTCGTCAGTGTAGATAAAGAAGACAGATAGGCTCCGGAAATGATATTTCCGATCTCATTCAAAGCCGAAAGCTCCATCTCACTGAAATCGTCCTCACTATCCACATGGGGATTCCCCATCAGGATATTTACCAAATGTCTGGAGGCGGACACATCCAGCATGAACATCATCATGCCATCAATTTGACCGCTAATCGTAAACAGGATGCCCACTACCAGCTTCTCTGCTCCGCCAACCAGGTCGGATAGCTCTTTGAATTCTAAGAGCTCCACTTTCGGAACCTTCATATCAATCCTGGAATTCAACATCTGTGATAGTGCTGTAGTGGCATTACCGGCACCGATATTACCGAGCTCTCTCAAGACATCATACTGCATGTTATCAATTTGGTTTAAGTCCAGCTGGGACACTACAAACACCTCCTGGTAAAATAGGCCAATGGTAGATTAGAACCACATAAGCCGGTGCTACAGATTGAAAACCCGTGATACAGGTACAAGCTCTTACTGATTCACTGCTTCCTTCTCAAAGATGATGCCCGGAATATTCAGCAGGTTGATCAGGTCATTCTCGTATTTGCCTACTCCTATGCTGAAATCTGCTTTGTCATCAGCTTCATCATAGTTCATCTTTTCTACGAGGTCATTCTCGAGGGTAATGACCTCCTTCACCTCATCTACGATGATACCGACAGGCGCTGCCGAGGGCTCCGGCTTCACGATCACGATTCGGCTGACCGATGTGAATACATCCTCAGCCAGACCGAATTTACGGCGCAGGCTCATGACGGGAATCACCTCACCTCTTAAGTTGATAACTCCCAGAAAATAAGGCTGTGCCTTCGGAACCCTGGTGATATTCTGCATAACGATAATGTTATGGATATACTTGATATCGATTCCATACTGATTATTTTCCAGGCTTACAATGATATATTGCTTAGAATTAGCTGCTTCCATACATACCTCCCTACTGCCGAACCACCGCATTGGGCGTCCGCCATACGACATTTATCCTGCCTTTATCAACACTATATCAGTGAAGTAACATCCAAAATCAAAGCCACATCACCGTTACCGAGTATGGTTGCACCGCTGATGATCTTATGATTCTTAATGTATTTACCAATGGACTTAATAACGATTTCCAGCTGTCCCATCAGCTCGTCCACAACCAAACCGGCCAATCTTTCGCCCTTTTTGACGATCACCACCAAGAGGCTATCCTGCTCCTCCTCTTGCTTGCAGTCAAGAAGCTTTCCCAGTCTGATGATCGGAATGATGACTCCGCGCAGATAGATGACTTCCTTCCCCTGAATCAGCTTCACATCACTGCAGGGAATATTTTCAACCGTCTGAATATTACTAAGGGGTAAGGCATACTTTTCATTCCCGATGATAACCATCAGGGTCTGGATAATTGCCAGGGTCAAAGGAAGCCGGATGATGAAGTTCGAGCCTTCTCCCAGCTTGGTCTTCGCTTCGATCTCTCCGCCCAAGGCCTCAATCTTCGTCTTAACAACGTCCAGACCAACTCCTCTTCCGGATACATCGGATACCTTCTCTGAGGTAGAGAAGCCGGGCTGAAAGAGAATATCTATGATATCCTTATCAGACATTCTTTGGGCTTGATCCTCTGTGATCAGACCCTTATCGATTGCCTTCCTCTTGATCTTGTCGACATTGATGCCGCCTCCGTCGTCACGGACCTCTATGACTACATTATTGCCATCCTGATAAGCATCCAGGAAGATAGAACCGGCAGGACTCTTTCCGGCCTTAATTCTCTCTTCATTCTTCTCCAGTCCATGATCGGCAGCATTACGCAAGAGATGCATCAGAGGATCACCGATTTCATCGATAACGGTTCGGTCAAGCTCTGTATCCTCACCTGTCATATAAAGCTCCATATCCTTGTCAAGACTCTTGGAAAGATCACGGATCATTCTGGGGAAGCGGTTCAGTACGCTTTCAATCGGCACCATTCTGACCTTCATGACAGATTCATGCAGATTTGTGGTTACTCTCTCCAGATATTCCATCTGTTCATTGAAGCCGTTCTCCATCTGAACCTTGGAGCTGCTGCTGATGGAGAGCAGACTGTTCTTCGCGATGATGAGCTCGCTGACCAGATTCATAAGTACATCCAGTTTATCTATGTCTACTCGGACAGACCGGTTTGCCACAGGCTTTGCTCCCTGCTGCTTCGCGGCAGGTGCATTGCCTGCCTTCAGAGAGCTGCTTTCCTTGCTTACCGCCTTAGGCTGTGCCTGTGCCATCTCATCCTGCTTGATCGCATTTTCATAGCTAGCCGTATCCTCTTCTGTCAGCTTCACATAATCGGCCAAGACCTCTTTTACTTCCGATACATTTGCAGCGATCTGGGCTAGCTTCTCAGGACTTTCCTTGGTGATAATGAAAGCCGAATAATCAAAATCATACTTCTCATCCTCAAGATCCTGGGCACTGGGATCCAGCTTAATGATTTCACCGTACTCCTCCAGGGTACGATTGACCATGAAAGCTCTCGCTCCCTTTAACACGCAGTATTCCTGTATGTATACGGTCAGACCTACGACATTCATGCCGATCATTCCGGCCTTTGCAATTGCCTTTTTTTCATGCTCCTCCAGCTTTAAGTTCTTGAACTTCATCTTATCGTTGTCAGCAGCAGGAAGTGCAGCGGCCGTCACCTTCGGTTCACTTTCCTTGGGCTTGGCAGAAGATGCATTTTCAAGTCCGGCATTCAGGATATCTCCCAACGCCTTCAGGATATCCTCATAATCCTCCGTACCCTCATCGGCATCTGCCTGAATGTTGCTTAAATAAGTTTCCAGCGCATCGAGACCCCTGAACAGTACATCAACCAGTTCAGAAGATACCTTCATTTTACCGTTCCGGATTTCAGAGAATACATTTTCCATATCATGAGTCAGGCGCTGCATCCTCTTGTAACCCATTGTTCCGGACATACCCTTCAGCGAATGCGCTGCTCGGAAGATCTCATTAATCGTTCCTTCGTTATCCGGTTCCTTCTCCAGAACCAGCAGATGTTCATTCAGGCTCTGAAGATGCTCTTTGGTTTCTTCAATAAAAATTTCCAGGTATTGACTTACGTCCATTCAAGGCACCCCACATTCTTTATGATTGCAGCAGAGACATCATCTAACGCAACAACCTCATTCACCAGACCAGCCTCGGCAACCACCTTGGGCATTCCATACACGATGCTGGTTTCTTCGTTCTGTGCGATCACATAAATATTTTTCGATTTGTTAAGTTTCTTAATTCCTTCCGTTCCGTCTCCACCCATTCCCGTCAGAACCACACAGGTGATCCGGTCTAAGTCTAATTCCTCAAGTGATTCATACATAATATCGGCACAGGGCAGAAGTCCATGCCTCGCCGCTTCCTTGGTTACCGAAATCTGGTATTGGCCTTCTTCATTCTTTAGCAGTCTTAGCTGATGGCCACCCTTTGCCAGATAGACAGTACCCTTTTTCAGGATCTCCCCATGCTCTGCTTCCTTTACCTCCATCTGACTCATATCATTGAGTCGGTCAGCCAGTGATTTTGTGAAGCCCTCCGGCATATGCTGGACAATCAGAATACCGGCATCCAGATTCGCAGGCAGCTTGGGAATTACCATATGAAGAGCCTTCGGTCCTCCGGTTGAGCAGGCAATCGCTACCAGCTTCCCACCGCCCGTACTTTCCGTCGTCCTGCGTTTTCTGCGTGGTGTTTCCTTCTGGGTCACATCCTCCATAGGTACTGTCGTCGGTACTGCCGTCGGTACAGTCCTCGGTATCGGCTGTCTGGGCTTGATTCTGGTCTCGGTGATCTCCCTGGCCTGAGTTGCTGCCTCCAGGGTCATAAGGATCCGTTCCGTGAACTTGTTGCTCTTGACCTCCTCGTAGCTTTCCGGTTTTGTTACGAAGTCGAAAGCACCCAGCTCCAGAGCCAGAATGGTCTCCTTGGCATCCTTCTTAGCGATTGTACTGACGATGATGACCTTGGCCTTGATATTCTGAAGCTTCAATTCACTTAGGAACTCCAGTCCATTCATCCTCGGCATGTTGATGTCAAGCAGAAGGGCATCTATTTCCTTTGCTTTGCTCTGCATGATGCTTAAGGCTTCCAGACCATTGATTGCTGTACCATAAACATCAAATCTCCCGTCACTTACTATTATATCAGAGAGTACCCTTCTCATAAGTGCAGAGTCATCAATTATTAAAATTTTTTTCTTCATGTCTGCATTGCCTTTCTAATCCCGAATTTTCTGTCTCTTGCCATGCATTTATTGGAAAGCTCGAATACCCCAAGGCTTTTCTTCATACTTTTTCATTTCTTCTTCTCTTGCGTTCCTGTTCAAATATATATTTAATCAGGTCTTCCCGATCCGCTTTGCCGATATCGTAAAACGCTGTCCGATGTTCAAATTTATCGTTTCTGTTCTCATGTCTGCCGGAAGCGATAATCACTGCTCCCAATATCATCTTTTTCAGCCCACTGCTGGTTGCGATCTCCAGCTTCATCTTGATTCTGTCCCCAGCCAAGAGGGGAGAATCCGAATTGAACCTCGCACCTCCACCGGACAGGTCTGTAATAGATCCCTTCTGCCAGCTGCTGTCAAACTGTGCCAGTCTTTTTCTTACCTCTGCCTTTTCATCCGGAGTCAATAGCTTGTCTACCGTCAGGCGGTCTTCCATAATCATTTCTTCCTGGGTGATTAACCTGTATTCTATATCATGGACACATTCCAGTCGGAAGTACTGTCTCCTCTGAATCTTATTCAGCTCGGAGAGCACCTGCATCTGTGCCATAATCGCATTGTTTTCACGATAAACACCCTTCAGCTTACCATGGCACTGATACAGTCCCTTAGAGGTATAAAAGATCAGTCTGTATCTCACATCCCTTTCCAATACGTACATCAAGCCATTCAGATAGGGCATAGCGATGCTGATTGTCCTTTCATCATCAATATCCATGAGCTGACTTACATATGCTTTTGATTCCCTGAGTGCTGTCACATCAGGCGGTAATATATCTATTTTATCACCGATCGTTAATAGATCACTTAACATATCTTACCCCCATTTACGATATATCCTTCTACAAAAAAACTATCGGCTCTTCTACTTCTTTATTCTGGATTTTAACAGATATGTAAATAATTGTGCAATCCCTTTCTTTCCCTGCAGATTTTCCGGTTCATATTCGCATAAGATATTGGCAAAGCTGTTAATCGCTTTGGAAAAATGAGAATTCGGGTAGAGCAGGATCGCAGGCTTCTGCTTCATCACTGCCTTGGATACATTGCCATCCTGCGGGATAGCCCCCAGATATTCCAGCTTGAGGTTGAGAAATTTATTCACAACCAGACTTAATTTGTCATACAGCTCCTTACCTTCCTCATAGGTATCAATACGGTTGGCAGCCATCTTAATCACCGTCTCCTTGAGGGAGAAATCTGTCTTTCTGTTCAAGGTTTTCAGTAAGGCATAAGCATCCGTGATGGAAGTCGGTTCAGGTGTGGCGACCAGCAGAACCTCCGAGCTGGCTGCTACAAATTCCAGCACAGAATCGGCAATTCCCGCACCGGTATCTATAATAATGATATCGGCAATCTCATCCAATTCCACCAGCTTCTGGATCAGGTATACAATCTGATCCCTGGTCAGGCTGGTAAGCTCCTGTATACCCGAGCCTCCTGAGATAAAGCCGATGTTCTCCGGTCCCGGAGTAATAATATCCGTCAGATTCTTTCCACGGAACATCAGGTCTGCCAAGTTATAAGCAGGTCTGATACCCAGCATGACTTCTATATTGGCAAGCCCAAAATCAGCATCCAGAATGATCACCCGTTTTCCAAGCCTGCTTAAGGCAATGGCCAGATTAACAGCGACACTGGATTTTCCTACTCCGCCCTTACCACTGGTTACGGTTATGACTCTGGCGATTCTTCTGGGGAGATTTTGTTGTTTTACCATTCTTCTTAGTTTTTCTGCCTGATCCATAAAATCCTCCATGTGCTTTCAAGTAAAGCACTCATCTGCTTGGTTGGTCCTATTGACCCCTTAGCAGCTGCTTCGCGATGCTCTGAGCATCAATTCTGGATATATCATCGGGTACATTCTGTCCAAAGGTAGCATAGGATAAGGGTGCCTGTGTTAACATCCTTATATTGAACAGATTTCCGATGCAGCTGGTTTCATCCAGCTTGGTAAAGATAAGATTATAGTTTACAATTTCAGCATAGGCTTCTGTAATCTTAATCAGGTCTCTATACTTAGTCGTGGCACTTAGGACAAGATAGGTTTCTCTCTCATTCTCCGGTATGCAGTTAATCAGAAGTTCAATATCATCTCTCTGCTCTTTATTGCGATGAGACCGGCCTGCGGTATCCACGAAGATCAGATCAAAATCCGCATACTCCTCCCTGGCCTGTTTCATCTCCTCAGCAGTGTAGATGACCTTTAAGGGTATCCCCAGGATATTGGCATAGGTCCGCAGCTGTTCCACGGCAGCGATCCGATAGGTATCCGCTGTCAGGAAGGCCACCTTGGCCTTCTCATCCACCTTGAATTTAGAAGCGATTTTCGCGATTGTGGTCGTCTTTCCCACGCCGGTCGGTCCGATCACGAAGATAAACTTCGGTCCCTTCCCTGCCTTCTCTATCACCCTAGGCTGTCCCAGCTTCAGAATGATCTTCTGATAGATACTCGCCAGGATCACATCCATGGAGGAATCCTTCTTCAGGGTCCCCTCTATCTCTGTAATGATCTGATTTGCATATTTTTCGTCAACTTCATTGGATATTAATTGATTATAGATCAGTTGGATACAGGCCAGGTTCTTATTCGTTGCGGCTGCCTTCTCCTCCTGCTGTGCAGCTTCCTTCTCGCTCATCTGCTTCTCCAAAAGACTCTGCAGATTGTTCAGCTTCACTTCAATCGCAGAGGGTTCCTTCGGCTCCTCAAAGAAGCTTTTCATGCCGGAGACGGGTCCTTCCTCTTCATAAATGATATCAGGCATAACAGGCTTTTTGGGCTGCGGGTTAATCAGTGGCTGGCTCTTTGTCTTTTCATTCTTATAGGTAATATTATCATCCACAGCTGCGGTGATTTCTACCAGAGGTTTACGAAACAGCTTATAGATTCCCTTGGGAGATATGGTCTTAATGTTCATAACAATAGCATCCTTGCCCAGCTCTTCCTTGGCAAGCATGATTGCTTCCGTCTCCGTATTCGCCTGGAACTTCTTAATAATCATTTACACTGTCACCATCCCAACACTCTGTAATTCAACATTTGTATCAATCTCATTATAGGATACAACAATCAAATCCTTGAAATAATCCTGAGTCAGTCTCTTAAAGTACATGCGGACAATCGGTGAGGTTATGATAATCGGGCTCTTTCCCAGATCCTCCAGCTTCTGAACCTCGGATTGAACCGAGTCGATGATCTCCTTGGTAATGGAAGGATCCAGTGACAGGTAAGCTCCCTGCTCCGTCTGCTTCACGGAACCCATGATTTCCTGCTCCACCTTCGGATCCAGGGTTACTACACTGGTCATCTCGCCGACAGGGAAATACTTTCTTGAGATGGCCCGTTTCAGATTCTGCCTTACATACTCTGTTAAAACATCCGTGTCCCTGGTAGTAGGTGCATAATCAGCCAAGGTCTCAAAGATTGTAACCAGGTCTCTGATGGAGATGCCTTCCCGAAGCAGATTTTGGAGCACCTTCTGAATCTCACCGATATTAAGCAGCTTGGGCACCAGTTCGGAGATAAGGGTCTGGTTTGCCTCCTGGATATTGTTGACCAGATTCTGAACATCCTGTCTGCTGAGCAGCTCGTAGATGTGGCTGCGGATCACTTCTGTCAAGTGAGTCGCAATAATGGACGGCGGATCAACTACAGTATAACCAAGGGATTCCGCCCTCTCCCTCTGTCCCTCGGTAATCCAGATGGCCGGCAGATGGAAGGATGGCTCAAAGGTAGGTATGCCGGTGATTTCCTCTTCCACATATCCGGGATTCATGGCCATATAGTGGTCAAAGAGGATCTCTCCCTCACTGACCTGGATTCCCTTGATCTTAATGATATATTGATTGGGGTTCAGCTGGATATTATCCCTAAGTCTGATCATGGGAACCACACAGCCGAGCTCCAGTGCAATCTGTCTTCTGATTAATACAACACGGTCTAAGAGATCACCGCCCTGGTTGGTATCGGCCAGAGGGATGATACCATAACCGAACTCCAGCTCAATCGGGTCAACCTGCAGTAAGGAGACCACATTCTCCGGCCTTCGGATTTCGTCGGCCGCAGCCTCCTCCGAGGACACCTCCTCCTCGATGGCTGTAACCTCCAGCTTGGAGGCAATCGCCCTTCCGGAGAAGAGAAAGACCAGACCATAAGCCGCAAATACAATGGTATCCAGAGGTGTAACGATACCTAAGAAAATCATACTTCCGCCAACCATATAAAGTACCTTGGGGATGGAAAGCAGCTGCTTGACAAGTAAATCTCCGACATCCGCTTCCTTCGATGCCTTGGTAACCAGAATACCGGTAGCTAAGGAGATCATCAGAGACGGAATCTGGCTGACCAAGCCATCACCGATGGTCAGGACAGCAAACTGCTGGAAGGCTTCTCCGGCCGTTTTACCCATGGACATCATGCCCATGATCGTACCACCGGCCAGGTTGACTACAGTTATGATCAAACCTGCAATCGCATCTCCCTTAACATACTTCGTGGCACCATCCATGGCACCGAAGAAGGCCGCCTCCTCCTGGATCTTTTCTCTTCTAAGCTTCGCCTCAGCGTCTGTGATGGCGCCTGTATTTAAGTCTGCATCGATAGCCATCTGTTTACCGGGCATGGCATCCAGGGTGAATCTGGCAGCAACCTCTGCCACACGCTCAGAGCCCTTGTTGATAACCATGAACTGTACCATGATCAGTATGATAAAGATAATCAATCCAATGACCAGATTATTTCCACCGACAAAGCCACCAAAGGTAGTAACGACATTGCCCGGTTCTCCGGTCTGTAGAATCAGCTTTGTACTGGAAACATTAAGTGAGATTCTGAATATTGTCGTAAAGAGCAGGATGGTCGGGAAGGACGACATATGAAGGATTTCCCTGCTGAATAAGGTATTGAACAGGACCACCATTGCCAGCGATATATTCAGTGCAAGCAGGATATCAAGGAGAAAAGAAGGCATCGGTACAATCAGGAAAATCAAGGCTGCAAGTATATACAAACCAACGCCAAGATCTGTCTTCTTCATCCCAAGTCCCCCCCTTTTACTGTCATGTATCTAATTTCACTTCTGATTCTTCAATCCATAAACATATGCCAAAACCTCCGCCGCCATCTGATAAAGCTCCGGAGGAATTTCTTTCCCTAGTTCTACATTATAATAGAGCATTCTCGCCAAGGGTTTATTTTCCACGATGGCAATGTCGTTTTCCTTCGCGACCTCCTTAATCTTCTGTGCAAGATAATCTGCACCCTTTGCAATCAGGATCGGAGCTTCGGAAATACTCTTATCGTATTGGAGCGCTGCAGCCAGATGGGTCGGGTTCGTGATGACAACATCCGCCTTCGGAAGCTGTTGCATCATACGTCTTTGAGAGACCTCCCTCATCTTGGATCTGATCTGGCTTTTTACCTTAGGATCTCCTTCCGAATTCTTATATTCATCCTTGACCTCCTGTTTGGTCATTCGCATATCTTTTCTGAATTTTATCTTCTGATAAAATAGATCTGCGAAGCCGATCAGCAGGAAAAACAGGCAGATTCTCAAGCCCAGGCTTAGAATGATATCACCGGTCAGAATCACTGCCTGAATCAGGCTAATGTCATATAAATTCAATAGGGTTGCCCATTCATCCTTCAGGGTATCATAAGCGATATAGGCAATGATCGCTATCTTGACCACCTCAACCAGCAGCTCCACCAGCTTATCCTTGCTGAATATCTTCTTAAAACCCTTGATCGGATTGAGCTTACTAAGTTTAGGCCGCATCGGTTTCGCTGATATCTTCCATTTGACCTGATATAAAACAACGATAAAGGATACCAGCATTCCTGCAATAAAGATTGGCAGGCAGGTGATCAGAATCGTGGAAATCATATCACGAAAGATCTCATGGGCTATGCCAGGGGTCAGTTCCTCTCCTGCTACCTCTCCGATGCTGGAGTAGGTTCTTTGAAACATTTCCAGAAAATGCTCGGTATAGTAACCTGCAAAGCTTTTAATTACAAGGAAAAGAGCAGTCAGTCCGGCAGCAGTGATCAGTTCTTTACTTCTGGCTACCTGTCCCTCTTTTCTCGCCTCACTTAATTTTTTGGAGGTTGCTTCTTCCGTCTTTTCAGCAGCATCGGCAAAGTACTGCAGCCGATAAGAAAGAAGAAAGCCTGCATTCCTTAGGTCATCCATTGTACCGCTCCCTTAAGCATTTTCATTATTTCATTAAAGATTGCATCGGCAACGGACGGTATCAGTCCGACGATCATGAGCAGGATAGCCAAGCCTATGAAGATCTTCAGCTGCATTCCTATGACGAACATATTCAATTGGGGAGCGACCTTCGCCAAAATAGCCAAAATCGTATTCACCAAAAGAATCGCTGCAAAAACCGGAAGGATAATTCGGAAAGCAATAATAAAATAATCTATCATAAAATCAACCATCAGTTCATACATATTAGGTCTAAGTACTGCTTTCCCAAGACCGATTACCTGAAAGGAGTCCACCAGGGCTCTCAGAATGAAATGATGCAGATCAGTTATGATCATCATCAGCATAATCAGATATCCGTAAAAGTTAGCGGAAATCGTAGTGGTTATATTCGTTGTCGGATCCATGATATTTAACATGGAAAATCCGATCTCCATATCGATGATCTGGCCTGCAAATGCCAGAATATGGTATGATATATTAGCAAACAGCCCCATCAGGGCTCCGGCAATCGCCTCTGATACCACCAGGATGGAAAAACCGATTACTCCCGAATACTCCGGCATCGTCTGTTGTACTGAGTAAAAGAGGAGGATTGCGATAAAGATCGAAAAGCCCGCCTTCACCCTCACCGGTATATGCTTCAGAGAGAATAAGGGTGCTGTCATAAGAAAAGCACTGATCCTCACAAGTATTAATAAATATAGTTCAAAATTCTGAAGTGTAAAGGTCATATGGCATTAATGTAATAGCTGAAATTAGAAAACAATTCTATCATATACTGCGCTATGGAAGTAATCACCCAGTTCCCAACCAGCATAATTACTACAAATACGGCGATCAGCTTCGGAACAAATGTGAGGGTTTGCTCCTGGATAGAAGTGATTGTCTGTAGAATGCTGACAATCAGCCCGATCACCAAAGAGGTAAGCAGCATAGGAGCCGCTGTTTTCAGAACCAGGAAGAGGGCTTGTCTTGCTATATCGATTACCACCAGCTCATTCAATGACTTCATCTCCCACTAATAAAATGTTTTCACCAGTTCTCCGACAATTAAGCCCCAGCCGTCCGCCATGATAAAGAGTAATATTTTAAACGGCATGGAGATCATGGTAGGCGGCAGCATCATCATACCCATGGACATCAGAGTGGAGGCCACTACCATATCTATTACAATAAAGGGTATGTAGATCAGAAATCCGATGATAAACGCCTTTCGTAACTCACTGATAATAAAGGATGGTATAATCACTGTTAAAGGAATATCTTCTGTTGTCTCGACGGTAGAAATCTGTGCGATATCCATAAACAGCCTTAAGTCCTTGATCTCAGCCTGCTCCAGCATGAATTTCCTGATCGGAGCTGTTCCTGCCTCGAAGGCTTCCTCCTGTGTAATCTCCCCCCTAGACAGGGGTTGTATCGCATTCGCATTGATCTGTGTAAAGACCGGGGACATAATGAAAAAGGTCAGAAACAAGGCCAGTCCGATCAGGATTTGGTTCGGTGGCGTTGTCTGTGTGCCCAGAGCAGACCTCATAAAATGAAGCACAATGATAATCCTCGTAAAGGAGGTTACCATAATTAAAATAGACGGGGCTAAAGTAATCACAGTCAGCACCAGTAACATCTGAAGGGTTGCTGACAGGCTTTCTCCATCCTCATCTGTGTTAAGGGTAAATTCCAAAGGCCCCAGGGCGCCGCGGATATTGTTTCCCGAGGTTCCGGTATCCTCTGCGGTAACGGTATCCTGTACATTCGCTGCGGTAACCCGCCCTGTCGGGATCAAGGCTACGATACATAAGGTAAGCAGAAATGCTATGAACCACACCTTTTTCCTCATACGTTTATTCACAGATGTATTCATGATACCTACCTTCATTCCTTATGGTTTTTCATGCTATCGATGATTTGCCGGAAGCTCTTCTTCTCCGCCTGGATACTCTCCTTCAATACGAGGTCTGTTTCCTCCAATTCACTGAGGAAGCTGATGGTGTCCTTCGCAACCGCTATGAGGAGATATTTCTTTCCGACCTTAATGATCTGTAGCATCTTACCGGGGGCAGGCTTATAGCTGTCAATCACCGTAAAGTTACTGCTCTTTAATTGCCCCAGCTTTGTTTTTCCGACGAATTTTGCAGTATAATAAGCGGCAAACAGGATCACTGCCAGTAATATACATAAGCCCAGCAGCTGCACAAGATTATTTGTGGTTGAAAACTTCTCCGGAGCTGCCTCTGACGCCCTGTTGTTTAAACTATGTAAGAATTCTTCATCTCTTGTACTCTGCAGTAAGACCAATGTTCTCATCACAATTCTCCGTTATCAGCCAGGGAGAAACCTTGGCTGCTCTAAGTCTAGCCAACTGCCTTCTTGACTGCTTCCAATACTCTGTCAGCCTGGAAGGGCTTCACAATGAAATCCTTCGCTCCCGATTGGATGGACTCGATTACCATTGCCTGCTGTCCCATAGCTGAACACATAATGATATTGGCACCGGGGTCCATGGCTTTGATCTTCTTTAAGGCTTGAATTCCATCCATCTCCGGCATCGTGATATCCATCATGACCAAGTCGGGCTTTGTCTCCGAATATTTATCAATTGCCTTCAAACCGTTCTCTGCTTCGCCTGCAATGTTATATCCGTTCTTAATCAGGATATCCTTGATCATCATTCTCATAAATGCCGCATCATCACAGATCAAAATACTTTTCGCCATTTTTATTTCTCCTATCTTGTATGTTTTGATTATATGATTAATGTAATATATACTTATTACTTTTGCTTCGTAATTTCAGTCACCCGGATGCCGAAGGCTTCTTCCATGACCACAACCTCACCCTTGGCAACAAACTTTCCGTTTACCAGTACATCGATAGGTTCTCCGGCCAAACGATTCAATTCTATGATAGTTCCGGGTGCAAAATCAAGTATTTCTTTGATGGATTTACTGGTTCTTCCGAGCTCTACGGTTACCTCCAGCGGAACATCCATAAGCAAATCTATATTCTCCGGCTGCACTACCCCTGTGGGCAAAGGTGAAAAGGGAGTAAATTGTGCTGTCTGTACATTCACATCCTGTACCGGTGGCATCATATAAGGCATTGCTCCCGGCATACCCTGGTTCATCATATAAGGAGGATAACCCATGGGCTGCATCATCGGTATGGGGTTGGACTGTGGATTACCCATCGGAGCCGCTGCGGGCTGGGGTGCAGGCTGGGGTGCCTTCTCCTGAACAGGTGGTGAGGTCGGTACATCTGTCTCCATGGAAGAGGCCTGAATAAATTGTCGATACAGATCCCTGGCAAAATCGAAGGGATACAGCTGCATCAGAACACTGTCCACCAGATTACCGATCTCCATATGGAAGGATACCCTTACAAAGGAACCCTTTAAGAATTCAGCGATATCCACGGCACTGATATTCTCGTAAAGATCGACGATGGTTGCCGTCGGAGGAGTGATATTCACCCTCTTTTCCAGCATCGAGGAGATTGAAGTGGCAGCCGAACCCATCATCTGGTTCATTGCTTCACTGATGGCACTTAAATGCAGCTCGGACAGCTCACCGTCAATATTTGTTCCGTCACCGCCCATCATCAGGTCCGTAATGATTTTAACATCTCTTTCCCTTAAAATTAATATATTGTTGCCATCCAATCCGTCTGCGTAATAGATCTGGATAAATACGCAAGGCTTATCGTAGCTGTTTACGATATCCTTCCAGGTAGCATACTCCACAATCGGTGTCGTAATGTTTACCCTCTGGTTGACCAAGGAAAACAGAGTAGTTGCTGCCGTTCCCATGCTTATATTTGATATCTCACCGATTGCATCCTTCTCGGCATCGGTCAGCTTCTGGCTTTCATTCGCGCTATCCGTATCCAAGCCGTTCAGCAGAGCATTTATCTCTTCCTGAGATAACATCCCATCCATAGCCTGTTACTCCTCTCCTCTAATAATTGATGAAATCTTAACCGCATAGGTACCTGAGGAAGCACCGGGAAGTGCGGTGAATTTATTAATGTTACCGACAAACACATTCAGTTCATCATCTACCTTCGAATTCAGCTTGATGATATCCCCCTTCTGCATATTCATGAAGTCGTTGACCGAGATTGTACTCTTCCCCAGGACGGCACGGATCGGAACCCTTGCCTTCGCTATGGCAATCTCGATGATATCCTGATAGGACTTATCATCACTTAACTGCATGGTGGAGTACCAGTACTTGGTGTTTAGCTTGTCAATCACCTTCTCCAGACATACATAAGGAAGACAGATATTCATCATTCCCTCAATATTTCCGATTTTGATATTCATCGTTATAATGGAGATCATCTCACTGGGCGAAATGATCTGGGCAAACTGGGAATTCGTCTCTATCCTCATCAATCTGGGATTAAGCTGAATTACATTCGCCCAAGGTTCCCGCAGAAGGTTGGTACATACAATAAAGATACGCTCTATGATTGACAATTCTATCTCTGAAAAGTCCCTGATTTTCTCAAGCGGATACCCGCCGCCTCCCAGCATCCGGTCTACAATCGCATAGCCCAGATTATCAGCCAACTCCAGAATGATGTTCCCTTCCAAGGGAGAGAAATCTATGATACCGAGCAATACCGGATTGGACAAGGCATTGGTAAATTCAGAATAGGTTACCGCTTCTGAATTGATTACCTCCACCTGGACATTCTTCCTTAGATAGGCCGGAAGATTCGTCGAAAGCAATCTGGCATAATGCTCGAATATGATATTCATCGTTCTTAGGTGTTCCTTTGAGAACTTGGAAGGTCTGGCGAAGTCATAATTTTTGATCTGCTTCTCATTCGTTTGTTTGAACTCATCCGCGTCAAGCTCACCGCTGCTGATCGCTGCGAGCAGGTTGTCTATCTCATTTTGGGATAAGACGTCGCCCATAATTACATCCCTCCGATGATACCGCTACGTGGCAGCATAATAGCTCTTCGTTTTTTTCTACACCCATAATAACATAAAAGCCGCAGAAAATCACCAAAATTCTTAGTCATATAACAAATTTCCAAAGGATACATTTATTATGAAATCTGATTTGAACAAATCCTGAATTCTGTCCAGTATCTTTTCCTTAATCAGATTCTTATTCTCATCTACATTATCGATGGTATAGGCAGAGAACTCATCCGTGAAAATCTCTTTGATTTCATTCTCCTTGTCAGCAACATATTTGTTTAAAGCCTCATAATCCTCATGCTTTTTATTGATGGATAAGGAAGCATAGACAATGACATAATGCTTCTTGCTGTCACTGGCCTTCAGACGGATGGTCAGCTTGTCCTGGATCTGATAGGTCTCAATATCGGATACGGCAATCTGCTCCTTCTCATCATCCGGAGATTCAAGCTCCAGGTCAATGATCTGCGCAACCTTGCTGACCAGCTTATTGGTCTTATTGGAGGTAGGCACGATAACAAAGATAATGACCGCTGATAGGACTATATTGATCAAAGCCATGGCCATGATAATCACCGTTAACATATTCTTCTTCATACAAGTTCTCTCCCCTTTGTCATTTATCTGTTGCTCAGCTCATTATATATCTTAATCTCTATTCTACGGTTCTTTGCCCTGCCCTCTGCTGTATCATTGCTGGCGATCGGATCGTATTCGCCTCTGCCCGAGTACTTTACCTTAGCCGGCTTCAGCTTCTTATTCGCTATCAGATACTCAGCAGCATTTAATGCTCTGGCTGAGGAGAGCCAATTATTATCCTTAAAGGTACCACTGGTCATCGGTACATTATCAGTATGACCTATGATTTCAATTGTATAGCCATCAAATTTATTTAAAACATCTCCCAGCTTGGATAAAATCGGTTTCGCTTCCTCCAAAATATCAGCTTTACCTGAAGCAAAAAGTATGGAGCCCTTCATGGAAAGCTGAACATACTGGAATTCAGGATCGATGCCAAGCTCCACATAATCTACCAGATTATACTGCTCTGTCAGCTCCGCGATCTGATCATACATGGCTCCCGAGAGCTTCTCCATCTCTTCCGTAAGCCTTGCTTTTGCTTCTTCCAGCTCTGTTTTATTCTGATCCTCAATGATAATTTCACCACCACTGGAGGTTGGATCATCTTCTGTAATATCCGAGCCACTCTCCTGTGATTTTTCACCCATATTGGAGAAGAATTCATCCAGGTTATTCAGCTGGGACATTCCGGAGGAAATCAACATACCTTCTCCGATTGCTGTTCCACCGCCTTCAAAGACTCCGATGGCATTGGAAAAGGAAATGGAAATCTTCTCAAACTTTTCATTATCTATGGTTGACATGGCAAACAACAATACAAAGAAGCAGAGCAGAAGATTCATTAAGTCAGCAAAGGTATTCAGCCAAGGGGCGTTCCCCCCGGAGGGTTCTTCACTTCTTTTTCTAGCCACTTTTATTCACCGCCTTCTTCCTTCATGGCATCCCTGCGTGCCGGTGACAGGAAGGACTTCAGTTTTTCCTCAATAACTCTGGGGTTCTCTCCTGCCTGAATGGAGAGCAATCCCTCCACCATTAGCTCCTTTATCATAATTTCATCAGAATTCTTCGATTTAAGCTTTGTTGAAATCGGAATACAGATCCAGTTCGCCAGAACTGCTCCGTAGAAGGTGGTAACCAAAGCAACGGACATATTCGGTCCGATGGTACTTAAATCAGCCAGCTGCTTCAGCATGTTGATCAGACCGATCAGGGTTCCGATCATACCCCAGGCAGGGCCCATGGCTGCGAGTGAATCCCAGAAGCCTGTAATTTTAGAATGTCTGCCCTCGATACAGGTAAGCTCCGTCTCCAGAATATTACGCACCAGCTCGGGATCCGTGCCGTCAACAATCAGAAGCACTCCTTTTTTCAGGAATTCATCATCGATACCGTTGGCAGCCTCCTCCAAAGCCAGAAGACCTTCCTTTCTGGCAACATTGGATAGTCCGATGATGGTCTTAATGGTTTCCTCTTCATTGCTTGCATGAACCTTTAAGATCAGAGCCATACTTTTCAAGCTATTGATATATCCCTTTAAGCTCGGAGACATTATTAACACACATAGAAATGCTCCGCCAAATGTAATGAATATTGACGGTGTATCATAGAAATTACCTAAAGCAGAAAAACCCTGAGGTCCACTTACAATACCATATGCTACTACAATCAAGCACATGACCAAGCCCAAAATGGATGCTAAATCCAACTCCGTCACCTTCCATCCTTGATATTTTTATCCAAATCCCCTATAAATCACGCGAAAATAGTTCTTTTTTGTATAATATTACAAGATTTTTAACATCTTGTCTACTTTCTTTTACTATTATTTTGTTCCCGTTCGTTAAGCTAATCACGGTATCCGGAGACTCCTCCACCCGTTCGATCATCTCTGCATTGATCGTTAGCTTCTTCCCGTTCAATCTGGTGACTTCTATCATATATACGTCCCCCTTTCGGTCGGATATCCGGCCAGTGTGGCAGTACTCTACCCTCTGCTGCCTAAATTCGCATGTCTTCCTCCGATAGTAATCGAAAAGGGTGGCAGCGGTTTGCTGCCACCCACTCAATCCTGCCGCTTTCAAAAGCGTCTGTGCAGCTGACGCTTTTGAATATGAAATTATTCAAACATCAGCCCTAGGTTATCTCTTTAAATTAATCAGTTCTTCCAACAGGGTGTCAGATGTTGTTATGATTCTGGAGTTTGCCTGGAAACCTCTCTGCGTCGTAATCATGTCCGTAAACTGCTGGGACAGGTCTACATTGGACATCTCCAATACTCCCGTTGTCAGGCTGCCGCCTCCCAGGGTAGGATCCTGTCCGATACCGTCAAAGTCTCCCGAGTTCTGTGTTGCCGCAAACATACTGTTACCCACTGCTTCCAAGCCTGCCGGGTTGGAGAAGGTAGCCACAGCAATCTGCCCAAGCAGTCTGCTGTCACCATTATCGTATTTTCCGTAAATCTTACCGGAAGAATCGATGCTGACACCTGTCATATTACCCACCTTCTTACCGGTTCCGTTTCCGTCCAGACCTCCCTTGGTTGCTTCAATGGAAGAGGAACCGCTGGAGGAATACATGGTAAGGCTGGAGAAATCCACATCGATCGGCTTGAAGGGATTCGGACTGGCATCAATGACCAGGCTTAAGCTCTTGGTCGATGAATCCGCATCCCCATCTCCTACACTGACAAACTCACCGGTACCACCGTTGAAGTTGATCAAAGGGGGGTCCGCCGAATCCACTGTTATGGCACCTGTATCTGTATCGACTGTTACCTGACAGTCCATATCACCAAAGGTAAAACGTTGGATTGCCGAAGGCTGATAGGTTACATTACCCTCGTCATCCACTTCCTTAATTCTGAAGATGGATTCTCCATCCTCATCCTTAATATCTCTTATGATAACGCTGTATTGATTTGTTACATCCTCTGCCTGTCTGATTACCAGATCAGCCGTATAGCTATGACCCATGTTATCAAAGAAGCTGATATTTACCATCTTACCTGTAAGACTGGTCAGCTGGGTGTCCTTGCTGTCGATATTACCCGACAGGTACACATTGGTAGTTGCTTCCGGCTTCGCATAGAGATTTTCCGGAGACATAATCTTCAGCGGCGATACCGCATCGGCTATGGTTTTTGTCTGATCGTTGGGATCCACCTGCCAGCCCATTACTGAGGCACCGGAAGGGGTACAGAGCGTACCGTAGGAATCCACATTGAAGGATCCGGCTTTTGTAAAATAGTTTGTTCCACCGCTGTTCACGATGAAGAAGCCATCTCCTTCAATCATGATATCAAAGGGGTTATCGGTTCTCTGGGATGCTCCCTGCGCAGTAATCTGTGTTGTAACAGATGCTACATTAGAGCCGAGACCGACCTGCATCGCATTACGGCCGGTAGTGCCGGTAGCCGGATTGGGTCCGGATGCCTTCTGCGTTGTCTGATAAAATACATCGGAAAAGGTTACGGAACTGGACTTAAATCCGATGGTATTTACATTTGAAATATTATTACCTATTACATCCATCTTTGTCTGGTGTACCTTAAGACCGGAAACGCCAGAAAACAATGATCTCATCATACTAAATGACCTCCTGTTTGTGCTTCGTAATCACCTGTATCCAATCTGTCAGTCATGGATACCTTAGCCCCCAAAAGGTCCGGCTATTAAACGATTACTGCACCGTCAATATTGGTAAACACCTTTTCCTCTCCATCGTGCACGGCTGTTACCACCGTATTGTTCTTTACATTGACGATGAAGGCAAAATCATCTACCATAACCAGTGATTCTAAAATTCCTTTCCTTCCAGCCAGCATTGCTCCATTCTCCAGCCTCTTGAACTGCTCGTCGGTCAGATCGATGTTCCTGCTTGCCATACGCTCGTTGGCATGCTTGGAGAATTTTAATTCCCCGCTTACAGCTTCCTGTTTCTCACGTAATATCTCGCTGAAGGGGGTTCCTGCTGTCTGCTTTACAGCTGCGGCAGTGCTTTTATTGGCATTCAGCCGCTCTGTCATCTGTTCTATGGAGGGAAATTGGTTAATGGGAATACTCATACTTCTTTTTCCTCCTCTTGCCTATCCTCCGTCTCATCCTTCGGTGTCTCTGCCTCTTCTGTTACGGTTGAGTTCTTAACAGTCAGCATAACCATATCCTTGACTGTCGTGTACAGAGGATCATTGAAGATTACCGTTACCTTATAGGTACCGTTCTTAAAGCCTGCCAGTGCTTCCTTCTTAATAATTACCTTGTCATCCTTAATGCTGACCAGGGAATTGTCAAGTATCTTATCTCCGATCTGTATCGCCGCATCATCTGCCTTCGTTTCTCCCTCTCCGACTCTGACACTGAAGATTTGGTCCTTAGCATCCGTAAAGTCAAAGGTTAGGTCTGCCTTTTGCAGGATTCCGGGGAGTCCCTGCTCCAGAATATAGGTGCCATCAATGACACTATCCAGCTTATCAATCGGGTAAAGACTGCCGTTCACTGACATCTGGGCCTTCCCGCCTGTCATACTCACGAAATCCACCCGGCCGCTGACATATCTTGTTTCTCCCGATGAGGTTTCCGTCCTGATCACGACATCCTTACCGACTAAGCCGAAGGCTTGGGAATTCGTTGATATGGTGCTGATGTTCTGCATCTGCTCCAACTGTGAGAAGGTGGCGAGCTGTGCTATGTATTCTGTGTCCGTATTCGGATTCAAGGGATCCTGGTATTTCATCTGCGTTGTCAAAAGCTTCAGGAAAGCATCCTTACCAAGCTCATTGTTCGGTCCTTTCTCTGCCTGGTTTTTCTTCGTCTGATTCACTACACCGTCTGTAACAGACTGTATCAAATCGCTCATGGTTTCCTCCTTTCTCTAAAGATCGCTTTTCCGTCTTATGCAGTCATGTCAATATTCGTGCCTCTTAAGCCTGTGATATCAGCAAGACCTTCTTCTTCCTCTGATTGCTCATTTAGTTGAAGCGCTTCCTCCAGGGTAAGCTTATGTCCCTGGTTCTTGTTCCGGTCTGTGGCCTGATCTTCCTCACCGGAGCTTTGGCTCTCTCCGAAGGAATAGCTGCTCACCGTAACCTCGATCGCTTCCACCTTAATGCCCTGGGCATTCAAGGTCTCCTTTAAAACCTGAAGCTGACTCTCAATTGCCTCTCTGGCAAGCTCGTTATGAACCTTGAAGCTGGCTGTCATTGTACCGTCCTTGGAAACAACGGTTAGATTGACCTTACCCAGATGCTCAGGATTTAAAACCATTTCCATGGAGGTCTGCTCCGGCTTCACCACTACTCTGATCCTCTCCAGTATCTGATCTGCGATCTGCTGTAGCTCCATCGCTCTGGCCTCCGGTATGGGTTCCGGTTCCAACTCCAGTCCCGGCTTTGTGAGATTTTTCAGGAAGGTCTCATAGCTGTTAAGCTTTTCCTGCTCAAAGGCTTCGTCTCTTCTTTGGTCCGATGTCGTCTCTCTGTTCTCTCTTTCCTTGTCGGCCTCATGCACCAGCTCTGTCTTAGGACCCTTGTCGTGTTCCTCTGGTTTACTTTCTTTTTCCTTTACCGAAGGCTCATCCTTAACCGGCTTTTGCTGTTCAGATCGCATTTCCGGCTTCTTAATCTCTGTCTCGGTGACTATCTCTGCTGTCTGTCCTGCCTCCTGCTCTGTTCTTGTGGCCAACTCCTGAAGTGCTGTCTTCAGCTGATCGACTGAAAGCTTGAAATCTGCTTCCTTAAGGATTGCTTCCACCTGCTGTAAGAGCTGATCAAATTCTCCCTTCAGATTGCCATCTGTCAGGAAGTCCAGGACATCCGAACTGCCGTTTTTCGCCATCAGCAGCTGCTGTAGGCTCTCCGGTTCTGTCAGATCTGCCGTAACCAGTCCCTGCTCTCTTAGCAAGTCCTCAAACTCCTCAGGTGTCAGCTGTAACTGCTCCATCACGGTTTGTTGAAGGGTTTGCAGTAAGCTAAGCAGCTGTTCCTGCAGCTGTATCCAGCCCTGGTCGCCCTGTTCGCCTCCTGCCTTTTCCTCCGGTACTTCCTCTGCCGACTGAGAAGTCTGTGCTGTTTCTGCAACGGTCTTCCTCTGCTCGGCTCCCACAGGAACCTTCTGAGACGTTTCTTCCTTGTCGACTGCCTTGTCCCGGTTCGAGTCTGCTGCAGCATCATCCGGCTTGCTTTTTACTTCATCACCGAACGCCTGCTTACCTTTTAAGGCTTCGGTATCTGTCGGCTTCCCCTTCGTTTGGGCAGCCTTTGCTTTTATCTGTGCATCTGTGCTGTCTGTACTCCTGATACTTCTGTCCATGAACAGTTCAAAGCCGCCGCTGCTTCGTTTAGACCTGGGGGCTGATGTGCCGGCCGGTGTCAGGGACAAGCTCGCAGTCTGCGTCATAACGCTCTGCGTCATCATTGATTTGCCTTCCTCCTTTCTTCTTATGATATCTATTACAAAGAGTTTCCCCTATGTAAGCAAATTCTTGTCTGTCATTCAGACGCTTCTCCCTCTCCTACCGGATTGATAGAAAATGAGCGCCCTTCTTTTTACCTCCTTTTAATTCCCAGCCAGCTTCTCTTCATCCATGTCAAGCATCTTCTTTGTAATCTTGGCTGCTACGACCTCATCCATCTCTGCCAGAATAGCCGCACTTTCCTTCGGCTTCATGGCCAGAAGCATCTTGGCTACAAACTCCACGTCAGCCGTCATAGTCTCCATGATCGCGGCTGCAGCCTTAGGATCCATACTCTTATAGATATTGGCCTTCTCCTGTATCGTATCCGAGTATTGCAGCAGTTCCACCACCTGCCGGTAAATCAGTTCGGCATTTGCCGGGTTGATGGCTTCATAATATTTCTTATACTCGTCTACACCGGGAGCGGCTGCTGCAAATACAACATTTTTATCGAATTCCTTCTGTCTTTCTTCGAAAGCCAGCTGGTTTTCTTCAAATACCTTCAGGCGGTCTATCTCTGCCTGAAGCTCCTCCACTACATTCTCTTCCTCTGCTGTTCCCTTATTCATCTCGGCAATCTGAAGCTCCAGTTCCTTGATCCTGGCCACTGCTTTGGCTAAGGAATCATATGCATAATCCTCTTCCTGTGCCAGCTGCTCCTCCGAGACCTTTGGTAAAATCAGATTAATCAAGGGTACATCCTTTAATATCGGTCTTAGCACACCGGAGCCGAAGCCTCCGACATCCAGTTTAATCAGCATACCGAAGATGGCAAACCATATGAGGGCAATCAGCAGGGCTATGAGGATGGTCAGCACCTTATTTCCTTCTTTTTTCACTTTCTCCCCGGCCTTTTCCTTTGCCATTATCTGTCCTCCTCACTCTGCTCGGGATTACTGTATTGAAAGCTGTTCAGCTCATCCACTTCTTTTCTTTCTTCTGCATCAAATTCCAGCAGATAATTCTCCCAGGCCTTCTCCTTCAGCCTTTCCTGGGTCTTCCGTTCGACCATGGCATGGTTCAGTCTGATTCTGGCTACCTCAAGTCTCTGCTCGGCATTCTTCACTGCAGTCCTCTGTAGTTTGATCTTCTCTTCCATGACCTGGGCCGCTTCTGCTGCATGTCGGATCCTTAGCAGATCCAGCTTCTCCAGTCTTAAGGACCGTTCCTCTTCTTCATAGAGAGCTTTCCTGTTCTGAAGCTCCTGAAGCTTTTCTTCCTCCTTCGTCAATCGGAGTCTGGCAGCTCCGTAGGCAATCTTCGCCTGCTCCTCCAGCTTCAGCTTCACCTGCAGCAGGTTTTCCATTTGATAGCGGAATTTTTTCATGCTTAGTTAAAGATCTCCTTTAACAGCTCAATCTCCTGATCAAAGCTATGCTTCTCATATACCTCCTGCTGAAGGAATTCATTCACCTGCCTGATCTTGGAGATCGCATAATCTATATCGGGATTGGAGCCGCTCTTATAGGCTCCGATATTAATCAGATCCTCTGCATCCTGATAAGTTGCCAGGACATTTTTCAGTTTACCGGCAGCCGCCTTATGCTCCTTGGTCACGATGGAGCTCATGACACGGGAAATGCTCTGAAGGACATCAATGGCCGGGTAATGATTTCTGTTCCCCAGCTTTCTGGATAGCATGATATGTCCATCCAGAATACTTCTTGCCGTATCGGTGATCGGTTCATTAAAATCATCACCGTCTACCAGAACCGTATATAGGCCGGTAATGGAACCCTTATCCGATCTCCCTGCCCGCTCTAAGAGCTTAGGCATCTCGGAATATACGCTGGGAGGGTATCCTCTGGATACCGGAGGTTCTCCGGAGGCCAGTCCGATTTCTCTCTGTGCCATGGAAAAACGGGTCAGGGAATCCATCATTAAGAGGACATCCTTTCCCTGGTCTCTGAAGTATTCAGCAATGGCAGTTGCTGTTTTGGCTGCCTTCTTACGAATCAGAGCCGGTTTATCAGAGGTTGCGATTACTACCACAGACCGCTTCATACCCTCTTCTCCCAAGTCCCGTTCTATAAATTCTCTGACCTCTCTGCCACGCTCACCGATCAGAGCGATGACATTGATGTCAGCCTTTGTATTGCGGGCAAACATACCAAGAAGGGTGCTCTTGCCGACTCCGCTCCCGGCAAAGATACCAATTCTTTGGCCCTTGCCCACAGTTAGCATGGAATCGACCGCTTTCACCCCAAGAGGTAACACCTCATCTATGATCTTTCTGGACATCGGATCCGGCGGTGCCGCCTCCGATGGATAATAGCGATTCATATGCAAGGGAGTACCATCCATGGGATATCCAAGACCATCGAGGGTTCTTCCCAAGAGCTCTTCACCGACCGGGACCTTAAAGGAGGCTCCGGTATTTTCCACCAGACTGCCGATCCCAACCCCGGTCATATCATCATAGGGCATCAGTAATATCCGGTTCTCGCGGAAGCCTACTACCTCAGCAATCTTCTTTGTCTTCTGATTGTCCCCGCTGATATAGCATACATCATTTAAATTCGAAGCCGGCCCGGTCGCCTCAATGGTAAGTCCAACCATCTTACATACCCTGCCGATTTCTTTCACATAGCTTTTATCAAGCAATTGCCTGTACTTATCAAAATCGACCAACTCACCCAGCCCGCTTTCTAATATCGTCGTGTAAATGAATAAGGCTTGGTTTTTAGCCTTACTCTATATTAATAAGCCTGTTTTATAGGCTTATTTCCAATGAATAAGCCTGCTTTATAGGCTTATTTCCAATGAATAAGGCTTGGTTTTAGCCTTATTCTATATTAATAAGCCTGTTTTATAGGCTTATTTCCAATGAATAAGCCTGTTTTATAGGCTTATTCCCAATGAATAAGGCTTGGTTTTTAGCCTTATTCTATATTATCGGCATTTTTCGTCAAAACCTATAGAGTCAGAAGCTTTAAATCAGAAATAAGATTTGTCAGCTGGACATCCAGGCTACAGTCTATGACCTTCAGTTCAGTCTCTATCAGGCACTGATTTTTCTTCAGATTTGAATCCTCTTGAATGGAAAGGGAAATCTCTCTTTCCATCAAACCGGCCAGATAATCCTTCTTACCTGCAAGCAGCTCATAATCCTCCTTGCTAACTCTTATGGTATAGGATGAGGCCTTGTCCAGTTCCAGGAAAGCCCGCTCTACCAGATACAGAATCACATCCTTATGCTCCTCCAGCAGAATACCGGTAATCCTTGTGATCAGCTCCGCAATCAGCTCTGCTGTCTTCGGCTCCAGTTCAGAAAGCAGGGCCTGATACTCCTCCTGCTGTTGAAGCTTTAGCTGCTCCAGCTCCGCTGTCTTTCGCTGCAATTCCTTAAGGCTCCTTTGTTGACCCTCTTCATAGCCCTGTTTTCTGGCAGCTGCCAGTGTCTCCGCCTTCAATTGCTCAGCCTCGTGCCTGGCCTGATCCAATATGGCCTTCGCTTCCCTTCTGGCATCCTCTAGCAGCCTGCCGGCTTTCTCAGTCAGCTCCTCCCCAGTCGGAATCGGGTCCACGACTACTGCCTGTATTCCTTCCACAAAACCGTCAAAAACCTCCTTGGCAGGGGGTGCAATTCTGTGGCTTCTCTTCTCGTTGATATCCGACTCCCGCTTCAAGTGGCTGTCGATGGGCTTTATCGCTTCCTCTTCATATCGAATGGAATAGGCCTTAATTACATTAGACAATGATCTCGTCACCTCCGCCTCTGGAAATAATAATCTCAGAGGAATCCTCCAGTTTTCTGATGATATTTACAATTCTCTGCTGTGCCTCTTCTACATCCTTCAGACGGATAGGACCCATATATTCCATATCCTCCTTGATCATGGCTGCCAGACGTTTCGAAAGGTTATTAAAGATAACATTCTGAACCTCTTCATTGGAGCCCTTCAGAGCAACAGCAAGCTCATTATTATCCACTTCTCGTAATACTCTCTGGATCGACTTATCATCCAGACTTAAGATATCTTCAAATACAAACATCTTCCTTCGGATCTCATCTGCCAATTCAGGCTCTTCGATCTCCAGAGTCTCCATAATATGCTTTTCAGTACCGCGGTCTACGGTATTGAGGATCTCAACGATGGAATCCACACCGCCGACAATCGTGTAATCCTGATTCACGAGGGACGCAAGCTTACGCTCCAATACCCTCTCCACTTCCTTGATTACATCCGGCGAGGTACGGTCCATCTGAGCAATACGCTTGGCAACATCTGCCTGCTTATCCGGCGCCAGAGATGAGATAATCGTAGATGCCTGGTTCGGAGACAGATAGGACAAAATTAAGGCGATTGTCTGCGGATGCTCGTCCTGGATAAAGTTTAACAGCTGGGAGGCATCGGTCTTTCTTACAAATTCAAAAGGACGTACCTGAAGAGAGGCTGTCAGCTTACCGATGACATCCTTCGCCTTATCCACACCCAGTGCCTTCTCCAAGAGCTCCTTTGCATAGGCAATACCACCTTCGGCGATGTATTGCTGGGCAAGACAGATCTCATAGAATTCATCCATGACCTGATCCTTGGTGGCAGGTGAGACACTTCTGGTATTGGCTATCTCCAGAGTCAGTGTCTCAATCTCATCCTCCTTCAGATGCTTGAAGATACTGGCGGACCGCTCGGGTCCGAGGGAAATCAGAAGAATCGCAGCCTTCTGTACACCGTTGATATCATTATTACCTGTTCTTGCCATTACAACCTCCATACTGCCTCTTACAGCAGTGTCAGTAAATTAATTCCATTCCTCGTTCAGCCAGTTACGCAAGAGCTGGGCCACTGCATCCGGCTTCTCGTCCACAAATTTTTCAATCATCTTTCTTACTTCGGATACCTCATTGAAGTCAATATCTTCAATGGTCTGATTCTCCTTCGTCGTAGCCAGTAGCTGCTCTACGGATAACTCAGGCTCCAGCTCGGTAACCTCCACAGGTCCGAAGCCCTTGAATACAACAAAGAGAATCAATGCTACGATCAAGGCGGCCAGAATATACTGCAGATAATCGGCAAAATTTCTCTGCTCCACCATCTTGGGCACAAATACCGGCTGCTCAAAGGCAGTAATCTGTATCTTATCCTCTGATATACCTGTAGCCATGGATACCATCGTAATCAGCTCTGGATCCACAGCTAATTTCTTCTCTGCCTTATTCGCCAGCACGTAATCCTCAAAGGTCGTTCCTTCCAGCAGGCCCTGTCTTTCCAGATCTTCTTCCAGATAGGTAATCAGCCTGCGCAGTACCATACTGACGGAGGACTTGGAGGAGTCAATCGCTCCAACCTCATACTCTGTATTGGTTACTCTTTCATTCGGAAGGTAATCATATTCTTCAATTTCCACATTTCCGCTTGAGGTGGAGGAATCCTCCAGCATGTAATCAATCTCATCGTTGGAGGTGGTTCCGGGTACTCCGCCCGAACTGCCCATATTCTCCGAATTATAGGTATAGCTATGCTTATATACACCCTGCTCCTGACCCTCTGCCGGCAGATATTCCTTATATAACTCCGTTACCTTAGTGTTATCGATGACAAGATGGGGTGCAATCTCCACATCATCAAAGCCGCTCTTGAGAAGCAGCATATAAATATTGTTGATAAAGGTATTCCTAAGCCGTTCTCTATAGTCCTCATTGCTGTTGGCCGCACCGGAATACAGATCCTGTTGCCCGCCATAGAGCAGCTTACCATACTGGTCCGCCACCTTTACCTTCTCTGCGGAGGAATTCCCAATGACAGAGGCTACGACCTGAGCTATGGTCTTTGCTGTCTCGGGCCTGAAATCGTCATTGGTAGTAAGCAGGACACTGGCATTGGTCTCCTGCTGCGGGGTAAGGATGGTATTGGTAGAATCCACAGGTATGTAGTACACCTGAGCGTCCTCTACTCCCTCCATCTTTATGATATAATTACGGAGCTGGTTCTGCATATATAGATTGATTTTTAGCGTCCGGTCACTGTTCGTCGTACTAAGACTGTTATTCAGAAGCTCGTCCAGCGTTATGCCTGTGGAAGGCATATCATTGCTGGCCAGCAGAAGAACCGCATCGGAATAGCGCTTAAGATCCACCGATACAGTCAGATTATCCGATCCCAATTTATAACTTATACCCTCATCTTTTAATAAAGCGATTACCTCACTGGCCTCCTTGGAGGACTCAGTGATGGTCAGTTCCTCGTATTGTACCCTGTTCGATATTACGACCAGAACAACAAAGGCTAATACAACAGCAGCGACCACGCTGACAATGATGGTCTTCTGCTTGCCGGTATACTTGTTCCATAATGCCAACAGCTGCTTCGGCATTTGTTTCAATCTGTCTGCCATTATCCCGTTCTCCTTAAGAATATATTATCAGAACTGCAGATTCATAATTTCTTTGTAGGCATCTAAAACCTGGTTTCTGATTGCGACGGTATATTGTATTGCAAGATTGGCCTTCTGCTGTGCAATCTGTAAATCATGGGTATTATCCGTCAGACCGAGGGCGTAAGCCATTTCTGCTTCCTCGGCTGCATTGGTATAGTTATTCGCCTCTTGGATTAGCCCCTTTGCTGCTTCAAAGAGACTTTCAAAGGTTGCATTCCTGTTTTCCTTAACCGAAGAAGCCGAATCTATTCCATATTTACTAAGCTCAGTTAAGCTTCCAATAGATGCTATGTTCATCTCTTACCTCCGCCTATTTGCCGACCTCCAGCCCCTTTAATGCCATGTTCTTCGTAGCATTAAAGGCTGTGACGTTCGCTTCGTAGGATCTTGTTGCATCGATCAGATCCGTCATCTCCTGTACGATATTCACATTCGGATAGGTAACATACCCTTCTTCGTCCGCGTCCGGATGGGTGGGATCATATACCTTACGCATCTGTGCTTCCCTGTCCTCAGAGATCATCGTTACCTTGACTCCGTTTCCGGCTGTTCCTTCTGTCTTCATCAGAACCTCTCCGAAGGGAGTGACATCCTTCTCCGCGAAGACGACCGTCTTCCTGCGGTAGGGATTGCCGTTTTCGTCCCTTGTTGTGTTCACGTTAGCGATATTCTGTGATATAATATCCATTCTGAGCCTTTGTGCGGTCATACCGCTGGCACTGATATTCATTCCGTTCATGGATGGCATGTCTGTTATCCTCCTCTCTTACCCTGTAGCTGCAAGCTGCAGCCTGCAATCAATGTATTTATAAGAATGCTTGTCTTCTGTTCTATCGCCGCTCACCGGCACTCCTACTGCTTCGTATCTGAAGCTTTTTCAAGCTTACTTCTGGAGCACGGCCTTTAATCTGTTGAATTCCTGAGTCATGGAATCAAGCAGGGCGTAATATCTGATCTGGTTCTCTGCCAGATTGGCCGACTCAGTATCAATATCCACGTTATTCCCGTCCAGGCGGTAGCTTAAGCCGGAATAATCCGTATATACACTGGCATCCAGCCGGTTCAGATCCGCTCTGCCTACCCGCTTCTCTAAGGAACCATCCCCTACCAGAGCTGACATCAGATAAGCCTCAAACTGAACATCCTTACGCTTATAACCGGGGGTGTCCACATTCGCTATGTTATTGTTAATAACCTCATTTCGCTTCCAGCTTGCATCTGCTGCTTTATCCAGTACGTTGATATAGTTAAATGCGTTCGATCCTATCATATACGCACTCCTTTCCTTATAACATTATTATAATTAATATTTCTGAAAACACAAGATATATTTGAAAAATTAGTAGAATAATACTAAACCTTGTATTTCCATGGAATATTATTCGTATTTGTGATGCTTCCTGTCAGGCATATTTTTGCTTCCCATGCAGACTATGGCAGAAAGCCGTTACAGCACCCTGAAAACCCGGTATGTGTCTCCCCGATAGACTACTTACGATAACGCTTCTTAGGGAAAGGGATTTTCTTTGCTTACACGAAAGAAAAAGGACCCATGGGGGTAGCCCACAAATCCTTTTGTTATCGTTCAATCCATTCTTTATTCATTTGCTTCTGTTGCATTTTTACTGATAATTTGATCAAGTTATCTAGTCATTCATATTCTTCAGTTCTTCGAATACCACATCATTCAATACCTTGATATAGGTACCCTTCATACCCGAGGACCGGGATTCGATTACGCCGGCGCTCTCGAACTTACGCAGAGCATTCACGATTACGGATCTGGTGATGCCAACCCTGTCAGCTATCTTACTGGCTACCAGAATTCCTTCGTTCCCCTTCAGCTCCTCGAAAATATGGGTGATGGCTTCCAGCTCCGAGAAGGATAAGGTACTGATGGCTGATTTGACAATCTGGACCTTTCTGTTCTCTTCCGCATTCTCTTCATTGACCGATCTCATCATCTCCAGACCGACCACCGTTGTTCCGTACTCACTTAAGATGATATCATCTATGGTGTAGGGGGCACCGGTCTTGTAAATAAATAAGGTTCCTAATCTTTCTCCTGCAATATCAATCGGGGTGATGATTGCCTGATAGGTATTGATCTGATCAAATTCAAAACCAAGGGTTCCCAGATTTACGTTCTCTTTCGTAGAAAGTATGTTCAGGAGTCTTTCATTCAGCAAGGTGTCAATATGCCTTCCGACTGCATCCTTGATCAGCTCTTTGATTTCGATGATATCGGTACGGTTCTTCACCCCAAGAACCTTCCCCTTACGACTGATCACCAGTACATTGGATTCCAGTATATCACTTAAAACAACACAGATGTCATTGAACACTACCTTATGCGAATTATTATTGTGCAATAAGTTGTTAATCTTTCTTGTTTTATCCAATAACTGAACGCTCATGAAATGACTCCTCCAAAATAATCTGTCTTTTCGGCCTTACCCCATTCGCTTGATATGGAATAAGGTAATACAAATAGAAGTATTTTCTAATTGTACTACCTTTTCCATTTTAGCACATATTATTTTGAAAAACAATACTTTTTTCTTATTTTTGACACACTTTTTCAACAGTTTCCCTTATTTTGCATCAAATTTTTTTATTTTTTCTGCAATATACTATATTTTGCATGCAATAAGGGGAAAGCAGAAGCTTACCCACAAGATAAGGGACCTAGACTTCCTTCGCCGAAGTGACAAAACCGCATTTTTCATCGCAGCAGACCAGCTTATTTCCTTTTTCCAGCAGTACACCGCCGCATTTTTCACATTTTATGACAGAAGGTTTCTGCCAGGACATAAAACCACAGTCCGGGTTATTGCTGCAGCCATAATACTTACGACCTTTCTTGGTTTTACGGATTACGATATCACCGTTACAGTCAGGGCAGGCTACTCCGATCTTCTCCAGATAAGGCTTCGTATTCTTACAGTCAGGAAAACCGGGGCAGGCAAGAAACCTCCCATGGGGTCCGTATTTGATCACCATGTTCCTGCCGCACATATCGCAGAGCTCTTCCGTAACCTCATCCTCAATCTGAATTTTATCCAGGACCTCATGGGCATGGTTGACCGCCTCCTCCAGGTCCGGATAGAAGTTCTTCACCACTGTCTTCCAGGTAACGGTTCCGTCCTCCACACAGTCCAGCAGGGACTCTAGGTTGGCTGTAAAATTAACATCAACAATACTGGGGAATGCACATTTCATGATATTATTCACGGCCTCTCCCAATTCTGTCACGTATAGATTCTTATTCTCTTTCGCCACATATCTTCTGGCAATAATGGTTGTTATGGTGGGCGCATAGGTGCTCGGTCTGCCGATGCCCAGCTCCTCCAAGGTCTTAACCAGAGAAGCCTCAGTATAATGGGCAGGAGGCTGGGTAAAATGCTGACTCTTCCGCAGCTCTGCCAGCTTCAGGACATCCCCTTCCTGTATCGCCTCGAAGGTCGCACCGGTCTCCTCATCCTCATCCTCCGGATCATATACCTTCATAAAGCCCTCGAACACCAGCCTTGAAGCGGCGCTTGAGAAGCGATGGTCTGCAGCCTCCAGCTTGATCGTCGTGGTCTCATATTTCGCGGGCTGCATACGGCTGGCAACGAATCTCTTCCAGATCAGCTGATAAAGCCGGAACTGGTCACGGCTTAAGGATTCCTTCAGGGAGGAGGGTTCAAATTCCACATAGGTCGGACGAATGGCTTCGTGAGCATCCTGAATCTTCTTGCCCGTACGGCCCGGATTATCCTCAACTGCCACGAAATCAGCCCCATAATGCTCCTTCACGAAGCTCTTGGCTGCTGTGTCAGCCTCATCACTGATTCGGATGGAGTCCGTACGCAGATAAGTAATCAGACCGACTGTTCCATGCCCCTTGATGTCTACACCTTCATAGAGCTGCTGAGCCAGCTGCATCGTCTTCTGGGTGGAGAAGTTTAAATTCTTGGCCGCTTCCTGCTGGAGGGTACTGGTAGTGAAGGGTAAGGGCTGCTTGCGAAGCCGCTCGCTTTTCTTAATCTCCTTTACGGCAAACACAGCATTCTTCAGCCGGTCTAAGATCTCATTCATTTCCGCTTCTGTTCGGATGACGGCTTTGTTGCTTTTATATCCATTGTATTTGGCAATCAGGGGACGCTTTTTGTTCCCCTGGGCAAATTCCGCTTCCAGGTTCCAGTATTCCTCCGGAACAAAGGAGTTGATTTCCTCTTCCCTGTCACAAATGATCCGCAGGGCTACAGACTGGACTCTGCCGGCACTTAAGCCTCTCTTCACCTTACTCCAGAGTAGGGGGCTGATCATATAGCCCACCATACGGTCCAGCATTCTTCTGGCCTGCTGGGCGTCCACCAGATCCATATCTACCTCTCTGGCCTGCTTGATGGAGGCTTTGATGGCATTCTTGGTGATTTCATTGAAGGTGATTCTGCTGAAGCTCTTCTCCTCCAGCTTCAGAGTCTGAGCCAGATGCCAGGAGATGGCTTCTCCTTCCCGGTCAGGGTCCGTAGCCAGGTAGACCCGATCGGCCTTCTTCACTTCCTTACGGAGCTTGGCAAGGAGATCTCCCTTGCCCCTGATTGTGATATATTTGGGGTCAAAGTCATGCTTTATATCTATACCCAGCTGGCTCTTGGGTAAATCTCTGACATGCCCGTTGGAAGCGAGCACCTCATAATGATTCCCCAGGAACTTCTTTATGGTCTTTGCCTTGGCCGGCGATTCAACTATTACAAGATTTCGTGGCATAAAAGTAACTTCCCTCTTTCTATGTGTGCCTTTCATTATGGAGAGGTTATATATCAAGTATTAACCCTGTTACACATCATGTATTCTTTGATTCTGGTTAAAAGTCTAAACTAGCATACACTATTTTTCCATGCGATTCAAGACAAATATTATGAATATTCATTGAATAATCTATGGCGGTCGGCTTATTCCGTGTATCCTTCGTATCCATTACGGTCTGCCTTCCGTATTATAATAGGCTTGCCTGCATCTTATCCTCCCCTGAAGATCCTGATACATAGATATGGAATCGGGGGGGTAATATATGCCGTTTCTAAAGAAACAACTGCTATGTTGTTATACACCAGAAAGAGGTAGCTGTCAATAGGTGTTCAGTAAAATATTAACATTTATGTTCCGGCCATCTCACAAGCCACATAATAATTTCTCATGACCTGACGGATGATTCCCCTCATTTCCATGGATAAAAGCAGCTCCGTCAGCTGATGAATCGGGAGCTTAGTCACTCCCAGGATATCCTCCAGATGCCTGGGCTCCTGATTTAGCTCCCGGTAAATCCGAAGTTCCTCCGAACTAAGACCGGGCCGGACGTCTTCCCCCTCTCCCTCGCTCGTGATATAAATCTGAAAGTCCTCCAAAATATCCTCCGGCGAAGTAACCGGCTTTGCTCCCATCTTAATCAGATTGTTACAGCCCACGCTCAGCTGATCTGTGATTCTTCCCGGCAGGGCATAGATATTCTTACCCTGCTCCAGTCCCATATCCACAGTAATCAGGGTTCCGCTCTTCTTCCTGGCCTCAATCACCAGTATCCCATCGGAGAGGCCGCTGATGATCCTGTTCCTCATGGGGAAATGATAAGCCAGCGGCTTCATGCCCGGTGCATATTCCGAGAGGACCCCTCCCTCCTTCTGCAGCTCCATGTAGAGCTGTAGATTCTCCCTGGGATAGCAGATATCTATCCCACAGCCCAGTACTCCGAAGCTTACGCCCCCTGCCTGAAGGGCTCCCATATGGGCATAGGCATCGATTCCCCTGGCCAGACCGCTGATGATCCCGATGCCTGCTTGGGCAATCGCCTTAGACAGGTACTTGGTAATCTCCATGCCATAAGCGGAACAGTCTCTGGCTCCGATGATCGCCAGCGTCTTCATCCGATCCGATGGCAACGCTCCCTTCACATAGAGGGCATAGGGTGCCCCGTAGAGCTCCTTCAGCCTTCTCGGATATTCGGTGTCATCCATTGTAATGAAGCGGATCCCCTTCTCCTGAAGCTTCTGACAGGCCTTCCGGATCCTGTACTCCTCCCTGCTGCCGATCAATCGATCCAGCTCCTCCTCCTTCAGTCCGGTAAGATGCTTCAGACTGCTCCTGTCCGCATGGTATAGCTCCTTCACATCCGGAAAAATCTGCAGCAGCTGCCCGATACGGACAGCACCGAAGCCCGGTATATTTGCCAGCCAGTAATGATACTCCTCTCTGTTCACCTGTCTTTCCTTCCTCCCTTCCTATTATAACGGACGCCTTATTCCCCCCAGTATTTTTGGTCCATGCTGCGGTAACAGATGGCTTCACTGATGTGAGCCGTCCCGATCCTTTCACTCTGGTCCAGATCGGCAATGGTCCGGGCCACCTTCAGTATCCTGTGATAAGCCCTGGCGGTCAGATTCATCTTCACAAAGGCCTGCTCCAGCAAAGCCTGTTCCTTGGGCTCCAGTCTGCAATACCTCTTGATGGTCCGGGGCGTCAGCTGGGAGTTGAACCAGATATTCTGATCCCTGTAGCGTTCCAGTTGTATCCTGCGGGCGATGGACACCCTGCTCCTGATCTCCTCGGAGCTTTCCTGCTGTGTCTTTTGCTGCAGATCCGTATAGTTCATCTGAAGGGCTTCGATACAGATGTCGAAGCGATCCAGCAGGGGCTGGGAGATTCGTCCCAGATAGCGCTTGACCTGGGGAAGGGAACAGGAGCATCTGTTTCTGTCCGGATAGTAGCCACAGCTGCAAGGGTTCATGGCGGCTACCAGCATGAAGCCTGCAGGATAACGATAGGTGGCGTACAGTCTGGCAATCGTTACGGACTTCTCCTCCAGAGGCTGCCGCAGGACCTCGATCGTATTCTTCTGGAATTCAGGCAGCTCATCCAGAAAGAGGACACCCAGATGGGCCAGGCTGATTTCACCGGGCTTCGGAGTGCTCCCTCCTCCGGTCAGGGCTGTCTGGGTGATCGTATGGTGGGGAGAACGGAAGGGTCTGTTTAAGATCAGAGCCTTGTTTTCCAAGAGCCCTGCGATAGAATAGATTTTAGAGATTTCCATGCTTTCCTCAAAGGTCAGGTCCGGCATAATCGTGGGAATCCGCTTGGCAAGCATGGTCTTTCCCGCTCCGGGAGGCCCGATCATCAGGATATTGTGCATACCCGAAACTGCGATTTCAATGGCCCGTTTGGCTGCAGTCTGACCCGCCACCTCTGCGTAGTCAATGCTGTCTAAGGTCCGGGCATTCCGGAAAAGCTCTGCGATATCTGCCTTATGGGCAGTGAAGGCCCCAATGCCCCCAATCAGCTCGACTGCCTCCCGCAGACTGGCTACTCCGTAGGTGTCAATCCCTTCAACTACCGCTCCCTCTCCCACGTTCTCCAGGGGAACCACGCACTTTAAGAAGCCCTGCTGCTTGGCAGAGTAGACGATTGGCAGGACACCGTTCACTTTATGGATGCTTCCGTCCAGGCTGAGTTCTCCGATGATCAGATAATCCTTCAGATTCTCCTCCGGCAGATAGCCGAAGGCTGTCAGAATTGCGATGGCGACCGGCAGATCGAAGGCTGTGCCTTCCTTTCTGATATCTGCCGGAGACAGATTGATTGTGATTCGTTTAGCCGGTAACATATAACCGGAATTCTTCAGTGCTACCCTGACCCTTTCCCTGGCCTCCCTGACCTCGGAGCCAAGATATCCGACCATGTCAAAAAGGGGCAGACCGTCACTGACATCGGCCTCCACGGATACGATCAGTCCATCGATCCCATGGATTGCCGCGCTGTAGGCCTTACTGAACATAACTTCTCCTTCCCTTGTCTCTCCCACAAGGAAGGAATCATTTGCTATGGCTAGTATAGCAAGATATGTAAAATATTGCAATCAAATATTTCATGAATCGTTACCGGCTCTGTTTCTGTTTATTTTCGAAAATACTTTCGTGCCTTTATGATAGCCATGGTGAAATCAATGCATAATAGTACATATAAATTCATTGACAAACGCCCGGCAGAAGTTTACTATAATGATAATAATTACTGATTTTTCAACTATCGATAGGAGGATTATTGATTTATGAATAAAACAGAATTAAGACCCGGCATTTATTATGTCGGCGTAGTGGATTGGAATTCCAGGAGCTTTCACGGCTACAGCATCCGCCGTGGTGTTACCTATAATGCATATCTGATCGTAGACGAGAAGATTGCTCTGATTGACACAGTGAAAGCCCCCTTTGCAGAGGAGCTGTTGGACCGTATCTCGGAGATCGTAGACCCGTCAGAAATTGATTATGTGATCTCTAACCATGTGGAGATGGACCATTCCGGCTCTATTCCGGTGGTTATGAAGGCGGCACCCAAGGCTGAGCTCATCACCTCCTCTCCCAATGGACGCAAGGGCCTGACTGCCCATTACGGCGACTCCTATCCCTACCGGGAGGTCAAGGCGGGAGACACCCTGTCTCTGGGTAAACGAAGCTTAAGCTTTGTAGCTACTCCCATGCTGCACTGGCCTGACAATATGGTCACCTACTGCCCGGAGGAGAAGATACTTTTCTCCAACGATGCCTTTGGACAGCATTATCCCTCCAATAAGCATTTTGATGACGAGGTGAACCTGCCTGATGTCCTTCGGGAGACCCAGCACTATTATGCCAATATCCTCATGCCCTTCGGTGCCCAGGCCAAGAAGGCACTGGCTGTAGTAGAAGGCCTTGAGATCGAGATGATCGCTCCGAGCCACGGCGTCATCTGGAGAAGCCATATCAAGGAAGCCATCGAGGCTTACCGCTTCTATGCGAACGGAGAAACAGAGAATACTGCCCTGGTCATCTATGATACCATGTGGCATTCAACGGAGAAGATGGCCCTTTATATCGCTGAAGGCTTTACGAAGAAGGGTGTAAATGTAAAGTATCTTGACTTAAATGTAAATGAGCTGTCCGAGATTATGACAGAGGTACTGACCGCCCGCTATCTGGCAGTCGGCTGCCCTACTCTGGATGGCGGCATCACCCCCAACATGGGTGCTTTTCTGACCTACCTTAAGGGTCTCTCCCCCAAGGGTAAGAAGGGCTTTGCCTTCGGCTCCTACGGCTGGAGCGGTCAGAGCATCGGCATCGTTCACCAGGCCCTGGAGGAGGTCGGTGTGGAAATCATTATGGATCCGATCAGGGTGAACTATCTCCCGTCCAAAGCTTTCCTCAAGGAGCTGGAGGACAAGGTAGCTGCTCTGTAAGCACAAGCAGCCTTTCCTCTGCACTGAAGGCTTCTTAATGTAGCCCTGCTGGCTAAGCTGTACTATTTCATCTTCATAAGAGACATTTGAACAGAATGCGCATATAATAAACCAAGGAAGAATAAGGGTGATTATATGCGCATTTGTGAGCTTCGGGAGAAGGAAGTCATTAATTGCAGGGATTGTATGCGATTAGGCTATGTCTGTGATATTGAATTTGATATCTGTACCGGTCATATCACACATATTATCGTACCCGGTCCCTGTAAGGTATGGGGTATTCTGGGCAGGGATCATGAGTATGTGATCAGCTGCTGTAACATCAAACAGATCGGGATTGATATCATCCTGGTGGATGTTGACATAGAGAAATGCCTTGTCAAGCTATAAGTCTTGTTACTTTTCTCCCTAACTGTAATAATTTTCTTGACCGTTCGGACAAACTTCAATATAATCAAATTGTATCATATGATGGGGAATACGATAGAAGGACTGAATAAATGGGAGGATTTTGATATGAAGTGTCCATTTTGCAATAAGGATAATACCAGGGTCATAGATTCCAGGCCGGCAGATGATAATAATTCCATCCGCAGGAGGCGGCAATGTGACGAATGTCAGAGACGGTTCACCACCTACGAGAAGGTTGAGACCATCCCGCTCGTGGTAATCAAGAAGGATAATAACCGGGAGCCTTACGATCGTTCCAAGATCGAGGCCGGTGTATTCCGTTCCTGCCATAAGAGGCCGATTTCCGTTGATCGGATCACTGCCTTGGTGGATGAAGTGGAGACCGCCATCTTTAACCGTGAAGATAAAGAAATCCCCAGTCATGTCATCGGTGAAATCGTAATGGATAAGCTCAAGGAGCTTGATCCCGTCGCATATGTCAGATTTGCTTCTGTTTACCGTGAGTTCAAGGATGTGAATACCTTCATGGATGAGCTGAAGAAGATTCTGGATAAATAATCCTCAACCAAAGAAAAGGCGTGTCAGTAGGACAGGCATACTTCAGAATACATAAAGCCCCGAAACAGGATATCATAGGCTGTTTGCCATGGACAAGCTGCCCGTATTCCCTGGTCCGGGGCCTTTTTTTCTTATACTCATTGAGAATTATACCAAGAAGAACGGATGACATGAGCCGAAACGATGCAGCCTTATCCATGCGCTTCCCTTCCATATCGGATATCTTGTATGATTTCAGCTACAGAAGGATCCTTCCCTTCAGCAGATCCTTATCATCACTGCTGCTTCCGATATAAAGCTCATACTCCATATGCTCCAGCTCCATACAGCCCTTCTCTTCGTTATACCAGCAGAGCCGGTCTGTCGGAAGACTGATCTTCACCCTCTTGCTCTCTCCCGGCCGCAAGGCGATCCTTTGAAAGCCCTTCAGTTCCTTCACCGGTCTGTCAACGGCAGAATTCGGATAGCCCGCATAGAGCTGAATGACTTCCTCTCCCTTTAATTCACCGGTGTTCCTTACGGTACAGGAGGCTTCGATCCTTCCCTCTTTTACTTCAAAGGCGGCTTCTGTGACAGAAAAGCTGGTATAGGACAGGCCGAAGCCATAGGGCAGGGAGGGCTCTACCCCCTCCTTTTGTAGCTTTCGGTAGCCGTGATAATATTCATACCGCTGATGGTCTGTAAGCCAATCGATCTTCGGCAGCTCCTCCTCCCGCTTCGCGATGACAAAGGGAAGCTTCCCGCTGGGGTTGACCTTACCGAAGAGGATCTCTGCTATGGCAGTACCTCCCTCCATCCCAGGATAATATGCCATCAGAATGGCGCTAACCGTCTCCCTCCATTCCTCCAGCAGGATCATATTACCGCCGATGAGGATAACGCAGGAATTTGTATTGACGGGTCCGACCGACTTGAGGAAGGCTTCCTCCTCCGGATGAAGCCCCAGGGAATGAACCCGATCTCCACCCCGGTAATCACCATATCGGGCATCCTCTCCGTCCACATGCTCTCCTTCATCATCATGATTATAGCCTGCGATAAAGATGACATAATCCGCTTCTGCTGCCAGTCTCTTCCCATGGTCCGCATCACAGCCCGGATAATAGATGATCTGTGCATCCTTCAGTAAGCGGGCGATGCCCTGCAGGGGGGTCACAACATAGCTGGGAAAGACCCGGCTGGAGCCATGATCTCCGGTGTTCTCATGGTCTGCCAGCTTACCAAAGATCACAACCTTGGCCTTCTTTTTTATTTTAAATGGTAATATCTGATGCCTGTTCTGCAGCAGGGTAATGCCCTTTCTGGCTGCCTCCAGTGCCAGGGCAACATGCTCCCTGCAGCCAAGGACGGATTTATCATAGGTCTTTTTATGACTCTCGGTAAAGTAGAGCAGGGTTCTTACGATTCTAAGCACCGCATCATCGATGTTCTCCACCGGTACCAGACCCTTTCTCACCGCTTCCACCAGCTTGTTCCCATAAAAATGGGTATTGCACATCTCCATATCCTGACCGCTGTTGGCCGCTCTGACGGTATCCTTGATGCCGTCATTGAAATCACTCATGACGAAGCCGTCAAAGCCCCATTCCTCCTTCAGGACCTGCTTCAGCAGATAGCTGTTCTCCCCACAATAGGTCCCCTGATAGGAGTTGTAGGAGGTCATGACTGCTGCGGCCCCCTGGTCGATACATTCCTTAAAATGGGGAAGGAAGACCTCTCTTTCTGCCCTCTTACTACAGGTAATATCCACACGGTACCTGGAAAGCTCCATGGAATTAAAGGCAAAATGCTTGATGCAGGCGATGACCTGCTCCTTCTGCACCCCTCTAACCAGAGCCGCGCCCATCTGTCCGATATGGAAGGAGTCCTCCCCATAGGTTTCCTGGCTTCTGCCCCAGCCCGGATGATAGGGCAAATTAATACAGACTCCTGCAAAGAGATTACATCCGATGGCTCTTGTCTCTCTGCCGATGGCACGGCCAATCTTCTCCTCCAGTCTTGTATCAAAGGTTGCCCCCCGAAGCATGGAAACCGGAAAGCAGGTATTCGTATTATAACCGCACACGACTCCCCTGGATCCGTCAGTAAAAAGCATCACGGGAATCTGCATATGCTCCAGTCCGCCGCAATAAAAGGGTCGGTAATTATAATGCTGATTCGAGCTTTCCGCTCCATCATAGGAACCACCGAAATAATATCCTATCCCACTCATCAGGCTAACCTTCTCTTCCAGAGTCAGCTCCGTAAGTATGGCCTTCACCCGCTTGGTGAGTTTATCTCTGTCTCTTCTCGTTTCCTTCATCCAACCCTCCGTGGAATCGATTCATGTAAATCCTATATGTAGTTCTTCAACAGCCGGATCGCTTCCCTCTGATTATAGTCGATATAGCCTCGAATCTGCCTGTTCTCTTCTATCCTGCTGCCCCGGAGCCGGTATTCTCTGGGCGTGATCCCGAATTCATTCTTAAAGATCCGATAGAAGGTCTTGTCGGTACCAAAGCCACATTCCTGGGCAATGACAGAGATGGGCTTGTCAGTCCGGGTCAGCAGCTGCAAGGTTTTCTCCAGCTTGATGGAGGTTGCCAGCTCCTTCAGGGTCAGATTCGTATGGGATTTTAAGAAACGGTATAAGGTCTTGTCACTCATGCCGATGTAACGGCATAAGAGCTCTGTAAGCTTTTCCTCTGAATAATTCTTCTCCACAAATTCTATGATCTTAAGCAAAAGGTCAGCTTCCAGCACTGTTGTATTCTTATCCGTATATTGCCTGATGTCATAATGGACATACTCGAAGATATCCGCAACCAGAGTATAAAGTAAGGCCTGAATCCGGTAGTAGTCCGTCAGGGTATCCTCATAGCACCGTAAACCGATTCCAGCCGCTGTTTTCGCGAAAATCTCATAGGGAACCTTCGGCTTTACCAGGTCTGTGGCTGAATTCAGATAAAACTGATAATTCTGGTTCTTATCCTTCCAGCTTTCAAAAAGCTCCTGCTTCATCTGGATCAGCAGACAGATGTTATGTTCATTCGTTTCATTCAGTCCGTGTACTGCCTTACTGCTGATCAGTACGATATTTCCTTCCCTAAGGATGCAGGAATCCGGCCATAGCTTCAGGGATACCGAGCCCTTCAGCACCAAGATCAGCTCATAGTCATAATGCCAGTGATAGGTGGACTGACCAATGGAGGTTACAAAGATCTTCGCAGGAAATTTCCTTCCATGTTCGATTGCTTCATAAATATAAGAATTCATAGGCATCTCCTTATCATCCGTGCGGCTACCGGACTTAACCTGTATTTACAGTTACATCCCTTTATCATGTTAGCAACAATTCCTGTACTCCTGCTGCAACCAGCTTGTCTAGCTTCTATTATACTCTTACCTGCAGATAGAGGCAACGACCAGTTGAACAGGTATACCTAAAATGCGAAAATCTCACATCGCCAGGAGGATATATAAAAAATAAAGTACAAATAGCTCACATCAATGTAGTTTTTTCATCCGGGAATTGCTTTTATAATCAGACTGAATAAGAATATAAATTCGGAGGTTAAGCCTATGATTGGAACTACCCGGTTCAGAAGAATAATCTGCTTTTTACTTACGATGGTACTGTTGGCCGGCTCCATAAGCGGCTGCAGCGGTGATAAACCTGCCGGTGATCCCAGTACAAGCGGAATAGTGAAGAAGCCTGGTGGTGAAGCTGACAGTTCAAGCCTTGGTGCCGAAGCTCCGGATCAAAGTAAGAGCTCATCCGGAACTGCATCCGAAATCCTGCCTGTCATCACAAACGCCGGTATGAAGGATGTCTTAGCCATTGCCAAAAAGTATTATGACGCCCGTTTACCCTTGCTGCACCCCGATTTAAAGGAAGAATTCAAGACAGCCGCCGGGGAAGTTGATTTCAGCGGTAAGGAGCGCTTCACCGAGCAATCCACCCATTTGTGCAATCTCTCGTCGGTTGAGACAGCCTTCCGGCTGAACGGAGATTTTGCCGTACTTACAGCGGCAGCTGCTCTGGCCAAGGACCCGAACAATCCCGAAGCAGCCCATGCCCTGAGTACAGTACTCC
>JAEZNB010000100.1 GCA_023441965.1 Bacillota bacterium | reverse complement strand
GATATCCCATAGCATAAGCTAGTAAGACCCCTGAAAGACGATCAGGTAGATAGGACAGAGGTGGAAGTGCAGTAATGCATGCAGCTGACTGTTACTAATAGGTCGAGGGCTTGACCTGAAAAGGTTTGGACAGTAAGTCATCATTTTCTAGTGTAGAGTTTGTCAATAAGGATGAGATCATACTCATCGATATATCAAAGGAAACAGAAAACACTGAATTGCTTTCTGTTTTTTCTGTTATAAGAGCTTTTGCTTACCTATTCCTCGATAGCTCAATGGTAGAGCACGCGGCTGTTAACCGCGGGGTTGTAGGTTCGAGCCCTACTCGGGGAGTTGCTTTTCTGAAAGCAGAAAAACAAGATAATAACCGGATTTCGTTCTTGACGTATATAAGCCTGGTTGTTATAATAAAATAGCTATAAATGAGAAAGCTAAATATATGGCGACATAGCCAAGCGGTAAGGCATGGGTCTGCAACACCCTGATCACCAGTTCAAATCTGGTTGTCGCCTCTCTCAATGAAGTCCTCTAAACCTTGATAAATAAGGCTTAGAGGATTTTTTATGTATTCAGTTATTGTATGCAAGTGTATGCAGGCTTGCTAAGAACCTCTGTAATCTGGTTGAACACCTCGTCTTTTGGTGTGATGATCCGCAAATAATGTAATGTCATTGCTAAAGTTGTATGTCCCAACAGTTCCTGTATGACTGTAGCAGGTATACCGTCTTTGTAGAGTAAAGAGGCTACGCAAAATCTAATCTTATGAGAACAGCGATATCGGATATTCAGTTCCTTACAGATTGATCTGATATGACGGTTGAATGTAACTGTAGTGATTGGCTCATTATCATTTTGTACGAATAGATATTCACTATCGGGATTAACTTCTTTAACCCTATCAAGTATTACAATGGCTTTGGGTATCAATGGCATATCTCGAAAGCCTTGAGCAGTTTTTCCTTTGACGTAATCAACACAATAATGTTTCGTCTCTTTGAAAGATAGGTCATCATTGACTACTTGCGAACTTAGGAACTGTCTTTGTAGACGAATGGTCTTATTTTTGAAATTAATATCTGACCACTCTAGAGTCTTTTTGTATAATATTACCATATATATATGTCCCTATGTCAATAACTTTCGATATGCTCTTTCTTATACTTATTAACTGTCATTATTAAAAGTTAATAACAACATACTATTGACTAATGAGCAGTAGCGTGGTAATTTTTAACTATAAAAATATTAATTGTGGAGTTAATAAATGTGGGGAGGTAACTTTGACATATGACAAAAGATATATTTCTAAAAAAGTTAATTAGCAAATTACAACTGCACTTTAATTCAGAAGAGATTAATGAAATAGTAAATGATTATAATGAGTTTTTTTCTGCAGGTTTAAATGACGGACAAAGCGAAGAAGAACTTTGTAAAACTTTTGGAAATCCTAAAACCATTGTGAAGAATATAAGAATTGAATCAAGGGCAAGTAAAACAGAAAGGTTTAGCTTTAGGTTTATATTACGCATTCTCTTAGCTATTGCATTATCAGTATATATATTAACTTTCATGAGTCATATTAATACTAATGTAAATATGGTTAAAGATAGTATTATTGGAATTATTATTACCGGATATTTATTATGGTTTGTATTAGGAGGAAAACTACTTGCTGGAACCACAATCTACAATACAAAAAATATGAATAGCAAAAAAATTGTATATTTACATTGTATTTTAATTATTTTAACAGGTCTAAATTATATGTTTGCATTGTTTTTTTCTGATAAAAAGACAAGTTTAGATGGTTATTTTTTTGATATTGAGATACATGAAATCGGAGCATTTGTATCAAAAGTATTCTACTTAATGATAATCTTAGGGTTATTACTGTTAGTATTTTCAATATATAAATTTTATAACTGCTCAATTAAGTTTTATACAGTAATGTGTAACATCTTAGGGTACATAGCGTTCATACTATGCTTATTAAATATGCAACATCGATCAGTTGATATAAATGATGTTAAATCTTTAATAGCAAGATCATTGCTTGTTTACTTTACAGGGATTGTGCTATCAGTACTAGCGGCCATATATATTCATCAAATATACAGAGGGAGAGATACGTTATGGATGCGCAAATCAAAAAGGGAATATTAGAAATGTGTATCTTGTTTCTTGTTTCAGAAGAGGATATATATGGCTATGAGTTGATTAAGTTATTACAACATAACTTCCCTGAAGTGAATCAAAGCACATTTTATGCAATTCTAAGAAGGCTATGTAAGGGTGGAGTGACTGAAATATATTCCGGTAAAGAAACGAATGGTCCCAAAAGAAAGTATTATAGAATAACCGAACATGGTGAAATATATTTGAATGCATTAATAAATGACTGGGGTAAATTAAACGAAATTATTAGAACAATAGGTATCAAAAAAGTGTTATAGTCACCCTTTTACAGCAATTCTTTAGCGATGGCCGCTTTCACCATATGGTCATCAACTAGTTTTTTTTGCTCGCTGTGAGGTGAACTTACATTGGTATAAATCTAGTGCCTTTGATGATAAAATTCCGACTTTAAAAACGAGAGACCCTTAAAAATTAAGGGTTAAAAGCTGGGTAAGCTCAGTTGTAATCGAGTAGGAGGGAGTGGTTAACTCCCGTCCTCTCAGTCGAGTAAGTAAGGGGAATTTCACCCCAAACTTCTCACAGAACCGTACGTGAAAATCTCCTTTCATACGGCTCTTATCATTCAACTCATAGTTCCATACCGATATTTCCAATAGAAGATTTGGCAGTTAAGCAACAGGGTCTTTTACTGTGGTTTCTTATAATAATTTTTTCTTATAAAAATTAAACGTTCCAGTTGTTCTCTATTTGGGTTATTCCAGTTGAACAGTTTGTCGGTATCATATTCTTTGATAAGTACAATTTAGCTTGAATCAACTCTAAAACACTTATCCTTAGACCACCAAAACAGTCTATTGTGAAAGCAGACAGGCCAAAGAGTTTACTGCGTAACAGTATCGTTACACCATCGTTGGCTGCAAGTATTATGAATGCCAAGTACGTCAATGGAATGCCATGTATCGCATCAGCCAGGAGTTCCTGCGCAACGATATTCATATATCCAAACAGGTCATGGCCAATTGGATGATTCAGTGTGCTGACAGGTATTTAGGAAGCCTGTATGAACATGCGCGTAGACCTTTCGCCGAAGCACTCAAGGCTCTTCCAAAGGATAAAAAGGAATCAGCCCGTGAAACGATTGCATATCAGACGATCAAACAGATCGCAGCCATCTATCATCTGGATAATGAATTATCTGATCTGAGTCCTCACGAAAGGCAAAAGATGAGACAGATCACCATAAAGCCACTTGTAGAGGCCTTCTTTGCGTGGGCAAAGGGAATTAAGGATAGCAGCCAGCTGTCAAAAGGAAAAACTCTGGATGGAATCAGCTACTGTATCAATCATGAAGATAATCTCAAGGTATTCCTTGATGATGGCGAGGTTCCAATGGACAGCAACGCCACCGAAGGGGCACTGCGTAGCTTCTGCCTGCATAAACACACATGGAAGCTGATTGATACCATTGAAGGTGCAAAATCAAATGCGATTATTTACAGCATCACAGAAACTGCCAAGGCGAACAATCTTAATCCGTTCCGGTATCTGGAGTATGTGCTCTCAGAAATAATGGAACACCAGGAGGATAAAGACCAAGGATTCTTAGATAATCTCTTACCATGGTCTGTGAAACTTCCGGAATATACCGAAGCAAAACAGCAAAGTAAAAACAGTAAACCGAGCCGTCATTGCTGACGGCTTACAACCGGGCTAGTACTCATGGTTTACCGTATACGTTATATTGAATATCGAGTCTTCCTAATTTTCTTCACCTATAACCCCCTCATATAATGCATTGACAACTGTTAAGCTGAGAGAAATGGAAATCATTATGTCAATCGTAGATATTTCCATATAAATATTTTATAATATTAGAAACATGCTCTTCATATGGAGGAGGAAAATAATTATGGTAGCTGTTAATTTCTATAATGATATTGAAGATAGTCTATTGAAATTTGCAGTCATTGTATCTAAGAGCAGAGGTAAATGGGTGTTATGTAAGCATAGAAAAAGAAATACATATGAATTTCCGGGTGGTCATAGAGAAGATAATGAGAACATTTTAGCAACAGCGAAAAGAGAGCTATATGAAGAAACCGGTGCAATAGATTATATTTTGAAGCCGATTTGTATCTATTCTGTCTGTGGTAATGACGGAGTGATTGAAAATGAAGTTGAGACGTTCGGTATGCTATATTATGCTGATATAGCGATATTTAAAGAACTACCGGGTTATGAGATAGAGAAGATAGAACTTTTTGACAAGCTGCCGGATAATTGGACTTATCCGGATATACAGCCTAAATTATTAGAAAAAGTAAATGATATTTTGGCTGCGAACATCGAGCATAATTGAGTTGTATTGGTAAATTTGATACTATGACTTATAATACAAGAATTTACTGTAGCATGTCACTGTGACTTAAGTAAGAAAAATAGGGAGGAAGTATGGAAATAGAGCACAGAATTGCGTCATGTGAACAACTGAATTTATTGGGATTAGGCAAGATGCTGCCATGGGAAGATTCTATGAAGATGCAATTTGAAATGTGGAAGCAGTATTATGCGGATGGGTCAATTAGAAAACTAATGCAATTATGTTATACGGATAAGATATACGGTTTATTTTGTTATAAATGCGATATGGATGCGCAAACCTTTTCGTATCACATAGTATGTGAGCGTCCCCCTGGCTTAAGAAATACAGAGTTTGAAGAGTTTACCTTATATCCATCTCAGTATGGCATATTTAAAACCCATGGAACTGACATTGAAAATAAACATATTATCTACAATGAACTCTGTAACGGTATATGGCAAGAGTGGCTTCCTAAGTCTGGTTATATATCCCTGATTGAACCTGAGACGAAAGGATGCGAAGAAGGTTACGCCTCTTTAGAGATTTATCATCCGATCAATCCACATATATCTCCATATGAAATTGAAATATGGTTACCTATAAGTAAGGCTGTTTAGGATGAAGCTGTTGTGCTTCAAGGGAATTCCTCATCATGGGTGGGTAATTGCGGGAACAAGATCATTCCATTGCTTTGGGGGAAGGAGAATTCGTCATTTATGGTCAAGAACCAAATTTTCAACGAATAGTTTAGTTGCTGACCTTCAAAAACATTATATAATTGATATATCCAAGATTAAATGCTAAAATTGGTATAAAATAGTACTATACTGAAGAGACCTAGGAGATGACTTATGCGTAAACAACGGATGCCTAACCTTTTATTATTCTTAGCTTTGACGGTAATAATTACAACAATGCTCAATCATTTCGGTGTACATAATGAAGTGCAGGCGGCAACACCCGCTATGAACAAGACAACGCTTTATCTATACGAGGGACAGACGGAGACCTTGCAGGTTAAGAATATCTCCGGTACAGTTCAATGGAAATCAAGCAATAGCAGTGTGGCTAAGGTATCCACCAAGGGGAAAGTAACAGCCAAGAAAAATGGAACCGCAGTTGTGACAGCGACTGTGGGAGGCAAAGAATATAAATGTAAGGTAACAGTCGATAAGATTGTATTGAACTATCAAGAGGTAATGCTTAAGCCAAACAAAAAGATCAATCTTTCTATGATTGATTCAAATAAGAAGGTCATGTATCCGTCCAACAAGGTGAAATGGACCAGTTCTGATAGCAGTGTTGCTTCCGTAGATAAAACAGGAGCTGTATATGCACAAGCAGCCGGAACAGCAACCATAACCGGAACTGCGAATGATGGTACGAAAGCTACCTGTAAGGTTCAGGTAGAAGGTCTGCGATTTATCAATATTCCTGAATATTTGAATGTCGGTGAAACAATCAAGCTGGACTATGTTTATGTATACCCGCCAAATAAGAAGGATGAATTGATCTGGACAATAGAATATGATACCGGGGAAGCGAAATCGGGTGTACCCTATTCCTTTGATCGGAGTAAGAATACCTTAACTGCACTTAGCGAGGCCCGGTTAGTATTAGTGACGCTGGAGACGAATTCTGATTGTAATATAAGTGATGTCTGTTGGGTTGAGATCCTGGGCTCTCCGGAAGACTGGGTGGAAAGCGATGAGGAAGCTCTCTATGACGAGGATGAGGATTATGCTGCGGATGAGTATGATGATTTCACAGATGATCAGGATACAATGACGACAGATCACCGGATTGATTATGATTATCTTGCAGCGACTTGTAAGCCTACCCTAAGGACTTCAGAGCGATTTATCATTGACGAGGACTGCTCAGTAACAATTTATGATGGGCCGATTCTTTATCTTCCATCGGAGAATTGGGATATCTGGGAGAAATTTTATTATACCGTCGATGGCACTACGCCCACTCAGAACTCTACAAGATTTAGTTCAACGATTTATTTGGAGCAGAGCTGTACCTTAAAATTTATAGGATACAGCGGAGACATAGCAAGTCAGGTATTAACAATTAACTTTAATTTGCTGTGTAATTTCGCTAAGTTTTGGGGTACGAATCCTGTGGTGGATTCTGAGACCGTTGCCTATGCGATTAAAAATAATGTTTCTGATCTCTCCTTATTGAATGAGAAGGAGCTTGAGCTATATTATAAGACCAAGCAGGTACTGGAGGAAATCATCACCCCCGGTATGACGGATTATGATAAGCTGAAGGCAATCCATGATTATATCTGTAGGACGGTAACCTACGGTAGCAGCCCGAATGATCAGGATCCTTATGGAGCATTGATACTGAACAGATGTGTTTGCACAGGCTATGCAGATACCTTTAAACTTCTTGCGGGGTTATGTGATATACATACGATTAAGATCAACGGTATAGCCGGGGGCTCTCATATGTGGAATTTGGTTAAGCTTGAGGGAGACTGGTATCATGTTGATTGTAATAGTGATGATATTAATACGGAAGATAGAATTCAGTATAGATTTTTCTTGGTCAATGATGCGCATTTCCCCTATTATTTCTTTAAGGAATTTACGAGAGACGGAAGAAACTACACTGTTCCTGCTGCAAACGGTGAAAAATATAACACGAACACGGTTGACAGACCAATGCCATACTTTTAAGCACCAAGCTTATATCGGAGGTAGATACGTGGTTACGATAAGAAATATGAAAATCGAGGATATACAGACAGTATTAAGCTGGAATGAAGGCACCGAAGCCTTTTTAAAGCAATGGTCTAACTTCACTTACCCATTAACAGAAGAACAGCTTATCGAAAGAATAAACTCTGAGGATTTTCATGTATTTTCAATAGAGAACGACGGAACACTTGTTGGAACCATACAGATATTTCGAATAAATAAGGAGAACCGGACTGCAAGAGTGGGCTGTTATCTCATTCATCCTCAAATGCGTGGCAACGGAATAGGAACGATAGCTCTGGAATTAATATCAAATTACGCCTTCAAGGAGCTGGGCTTAGATACACTCGAATTGGGTGTTTTTGATTATAATCTTGGAGCAATAAGATGCTATGAAAATGCGGGCTTCAAAAAGACAGGGGAATATCAGCACCCCATGGGATGGACAGGATATACGATGTCGAAGAGCCGTATAGGAGCATAGCTTCGGTTAAATAAGGCATTACATAAAAAGTGTGGCAGTATTCAAATGGTTCATAATTGGCAGACGCCATGAAAGAAAAACCTCGTACACAGTACGGGGTTTTTCTATGTTCAGCAGACAGTTCATCTTGTGCTTAAGATATAACAAGGTGCTAACTGAGTGTACCCGTTAGCAGGCAGGGAGTTTCACAACTGGTTACTTCAGATCGGATAAATTGTAAATTAGCATATTATACGTGTATATTTGCCATTCCAATCCCGGTGGTTCTCGGATAATATGATAGAGAACTGTTTATGTAGTACTTTAGCCGAGAAAAGGAGAGTGTTTAATTATATGAAACTAGGAAAAAAGAGATTCATGCTTGCCACTATAATATGTCTCATATTTGTTATGGTAGCTGCCTGCACCAAGGAGAGCAGTGATGATGCAAGTGACAATCAGCCTGCAGCGGATAGCAGCACGACGACAGATAATGATGCGGCAGAGGGTGAGGAAGATGCCGATCAGGCGGAAGAAGCAGCTGCGGGGGATACAGCTAATGCTGAAGAAGTACAGAAGGAAGTACCCAATCCCGAGGTAGCGGAGGATGGTTCCTGGAAATTCAAGACGGGAAAAGGTGTCTCCTCTTCTCCGATCCTTGTCGGAGATACCATATACTTTGGAAGTAAAGACGGTAACTTCTATGCACTTGATAAGAAAACCGGTCAGGAAGTATGGACATACAACACGGGTAATCCGATCATAAGTCAGGCTGCAGCCCTGGATAATGCAATATTCTTCTGCAGCAAAGAGGTTTATTATGCGGTTGATGCACAGACCGGAGCTGAGATCTGGAAATATGATCTGAAGCCGGCAGATAACTTCTACTTAAGGAAGGATGATTGGGATTACCATGATGGTTCACCGGTCGTTTATGATAATGTCGTATACTTCGGAAGCAGTACAGGTAGGATGCTTGGCTTTGATGTGGCATCGGGTGAGCTGGTTTGGGATTTCACAGCTCCCGGCAACAGAGGCGTACGTTCCACTCCGGTGATACAGGATGGAATTATCTATTATGGTGACTGGGGCGGAGAATATAAGGCAGTTAACCTGGAAACACAGGAAATCGTGTGGAAGAGAGACTTCTATGTAGCCTTCCAGAATTCAGCAGTCATTAAGGACGGTGTCATCATTATCGCCGGCAGAAACAGGACCATATCAGCACTTGATCTCAATACCGGTGAAACGAAGTGGGAGTATAAGGATCCCAAGGATTCCTGGATTACAGGAGATCCTGTAATAGATGGAGATACGGTATATATTTCAACCTCAGACTCTAAGAAGGTATATGCCTTGAATTTCAATGACGGAACAGTTATAGCCGAATATCCGCTCTATATGAATTCTTTCTCAAAGGTTATTATTGATAACGGTCTCTTGTATGTTACCAGTGGGGATGCTTATGCAAAACCCGGATCCGGTAGCCTTCAGGTTTACAAGCTGGGCGACACCTCGGATTGTGTATGGAAGGAAATGGTAGGCACAGGCGGAATATTCACCAGCCCGCTCTTATCGGATGGACTCATCTATTATGGCAGTGAAGACGGTTATCTGTATGCAACACTTATAAAATAGCTTAATACATAATTCTCTTATAGTTATATCCTCAATATATAAGAATTGGGTGTGTTTCAAGACTTACTTCCATGTTGGTTTTGAACACGCCCTTTTCTTTGTAGGGCGATCTTTATAGAATATGACAGGAATCACTGTCAGTTCTGCATAGAAGTATTGGAAAGCAGTAGGTTTATCTTACGATAAGAGGTTTTATAGAAGAAGATGCCGAGCGTTAAAGATTGACAAAAGATACCAATGATTAATAGAATAGAGGTAGGTAAATGGACATACAGATAAAGCTATAATGAATCGCGATCAGGCTAATATAAGTTATGATATGCGAAAGGTCATCCTTGGAGGGATAATATTTATGGACAAAGAGCATCCGATCAACAGACTGAAGAACAGATATCCTCAGCTCATGCTTCCGATTAAGCCTGATATATCTAAGTCTGAACTGTATCAAAAGGTTGTATATGAAGGTCATGTGATACCCCATGGGGAGAAGGACTTACCGTTTTCTTTTTCAGACAGGGATAAGCTGACTGTAGAGCTTTTCACCTGTGGTGAAATCCCTATCCTGTTCCTGAATGTGAGGAAGGATTTTGAATGCTTCCTTCAAAAGACAGCCTATCGTTGTGAACCAACTCCGATCCCAAGATCTATGGGTGCGGTGACCATTAACGGTCTCTATAACCGTGAGAAATGCGAAAGAGATGCTCTGATCGTACTATCCAAGGGTTTCTACAGTGGCTTGGATGCCTCCGCTACCTCCTATTCACCTGTCGAATGGCAGAATATCTCCTTACAAATCAGAAAATATCATGAGCTTACCCATTTTATATGCAGAAGAAAATATAGGGAACTGAAAAATGTCTTGCTGGACGAAGTATTTGCGGACTGTATGGGGCTGATCATGGCGACCGGACAGTATGATACCTGTCTGGCAAAGCTGTTTCTGGGGACTGAGAAGGATGCCTACAGAGCCGGCGGAAGACTGGAGAATTATGTGTCAGAGGGAAACCGCCTGGATGAGATGCATCGGAAGGCCAACCGGTTTATTCATCAGTTAAGTGAGCTGGTGGCGGGAATAGAAGCCGACAGAGAGGAATTCGAAGCTATGATTGACAGCTATTATCCAAGAGCCCACCGGATATATAGCATGCTCTTTCTGGGATGAGTCATAGCGTAATCCTGTATTTGTAATATTTTATCCGTACTTACATAGAATTTATGGACGAGCTTCATGACTGTTACACTTGTATGTATAAAGCTTGCAGATCGGAGAGTATATGAAGATAATATTTGTTAACTTATGTGACTACCAGGCAGTTTATAAGAATAACAAAAGAATGCTTTACTGAAGGCCATCGAAGAAACCCAGAAGGTCATTTTGGATCTGACAAAGATGGCCTACATCAACAGCGCCGGTCTGCGGGCCCTGCTCATCGGGATGAAAAAGGCGGATGAGGAAAGCAAAGCCTTGGTAATCAGGAATGTAAGCCGGGAAATACTTGGTCTCTTTGAAATGACAGGCTTTAGTGACATCCTGGTAATTGAGTAATGAAAAGCGAAAGAGCTCTGAACCTCTCCTGAAGGTCCTGAGCTCTTTCGCTTTTCAACGTATCATTGCATCTATTCTAGGGTATTACCTTGTCTGCATAAGGAATCCTCCACCTGTATTCCTGCCTTGCTTTTCAGTGACAGGAAAGGCAATGGCTGAAAAGCATTCCCCTTATAGAACCTAAGGGTATTCAATATTGCCCTGAGCAGCTCATCCAGGAAGAGCGTCAGATAAATCGCCATTACGCCCAGGTTCAGTCCGTAAAGGAGACTGTAAGCAGAGACGATTACAAATACGGATCCGAAGATCTGTGTATACAGCATCCATTTTACATCACCGTTGGCCCTGTTGCCGCTGCCTACCACCACATTCAGGGATTTGGGGAACATGGTGATTCCTCTTACGATCAGGTAAAAGGATGATGCCTCAATCAGCTCCATATCATTTGAAAATATGGACAAGATGGCCTTCGGAATAAGAGCAAATAGGAGGCAGAAGAGGAGGACAAAGATCATGGAATAAAGGATCGAGCTTGTCATGAGGCTCTTCGCAGCCTTCTTATTGCCTGCGCCTATATGATTACCTACCAAGGTGAGCGTGGCTCTGGCGATTCCGTTAAAAATCATATAGACGAAGATCTCAATGGTAAAGGTTACGGTATAGATGGCGACCACCTGGTTGTCCTGCTGATTCAAGAGGCTGATCAGGACCAGGTTACTGACGTTCCACAATAAGTACTCGATGCCGGTCGGAAGCCCCAGCCGGATGATTTCCTTATAATAGCTCCAACGGAAACGGAGGATATCAAAAAGCCTCATATTCGCGGAAAGCTCCCTGGACAGGATAAAGTATGCAATCAGGATCAGGCTTCCGGTAAGATTGGATATCGTTACCGCCAAAGCGGCTCCCTTGACATGCATTGCAGGAAAACCAAACCTTCCGAAGATGAGAAGCCAGGCCAGCAGGATGTTCAACAGTACCTTGACCAGACCCACATACATGATTACCTTGGTTTTGCCCATTCCCTGAAGGGCAGCCTGAAGGGATATGTCTAAGCCGAATAAGATCAGGAAGAAGGACAGGGCACGGACATAATCCATGCAATAGGGAAGCAGGGTTTCATCCACATTGATCCATGTAAAGATCACATCAGGAAAGGCCAGCCAAATAAGGAAAAGCAGTAAGGAGAACAAGAGGCTGAAGGAAATGGAGGCATTAACACTGATGGGGATATCTTTATACTTGCCGGCACCGAATTTCGTGGCAACGATGATTGTCAGACCGGTACAGATTGCAGTTAGGACCTCGACGGAGGTGAGAAAGGGCAATTGGGCGATACCGACAGCAGAAAGATAGTTGGTATCGATCCTTCCAAGGAAAGCCTTATCGACGACTGCCTGCAACTGAAAAACCAGACCTTGGACAATAATGGGCAAGGCGATTCTCATAATCAGGGTAAAGTGATTGGATTGTCTTTTTATAATGGAAAGCAATGTCTCTTCCTCCTAAGGAAAGTGTATGTCAGATTACTTCGAATTTTATTATAGAAAATCATGATTCACAAGCAATAATCTTATTTATTATATCAAAATCTTATGATAGAATAAAATATAAGGAATTCGTAGGACAGTCTGAAAGTCCATAAAATTGAGCCAAGGGCGAGTTAACACAGATAGGAGTGAATGTGAAAATGGATATAGTACATGAAAATCTTCCGATATCTAAGATAAACCCCAGGGTCATCTACGCTCAGGTTTTTCACGGCGATGAAGACTTTGAGAAGGGGGAAGCACTGGAAGCCAGGCATGTGAGAGATTATGAATTGGAATACTTTTTTGACAGTGAAGGAAGTATGTATATCGACGGAGAATTGTATCCGATCCGGAAAGGAGATATTGTTTTCCGCAGACCCGGGCAATCTACGCAGGGGATTATGCCATACTCCTGTTATTTTATCTCCTTTGATATGACGAACTCCCTCCCGATCTACGATAACTGGTATGCTACCTGTGACTGGGAGCGGTCCGAAGCAAAATTCCAACCCTACTACACCAACTCCATTCTGGACAATATACCGACCATATTCCATATCCGGAATGAGGACAAATACTACGACTTATTTGATAAGGTCTATCAAACCTATCTCAATCCGATTCCGGGTAGCGAGCTGCCTATGAAATCCTGCGTTCTGGACATCCTTTATCTGCTTTATCAGGATTCCTGCAATCCTGTGAATACGATGCAGGCCTCTCCCTACGGAAAGACCATCAAGAAAACCATGGATTATATCAATGAAAACATTCACCGGAAGCTTTCATTAAAGCAGCTTTCGGATATCGCTGACTTAAGCCCCAACTACTTTCATAAAATATTTACCGAGCTTATGAAGACCACACCCAATGATTATATTATCACAGCCAGACTGAACAAGGCGAAGGAGCTGCTGCTAAGAACCAACCTACCGGCTTATCAGATCGCCGATCAGTGCGGCTTCAATAATGTGTCCTACTTCAGCTTTCTGTTTAAGAAGTCCTTCCGCCTGACCCCGATTGACTTCAGAAGAAAGCACAGCTATGTCAATTATGGAATGAATTGATGTGCCCTGTTTGCCGCCCGTGAGAAAGGAAAATATTACAATTTATGCTTGACTGAGCAGAACAAATGTTCTATAATATGGTAAGAAGGTAATTAAGAATCTTATAGGAGGCTATTATATGTTTGAGATTACAAAATCGTATGTACAATCGGTACCGGCCATGCGTTTCATTGGCATTAAGTATGGGGATGAGGACAGAGTAGAGGGAGGCTTCGGACAGAAGTGGGGTCAGTGGTTCCAGAACAATCTCTTCCAGCCCCTGGAGCAGCTGGTAACGGAAGAACTTAAGGGTCAGTATGAGGATAGCGACGCCTATGTCGGACTGATGCGTTATAAGGAAGGGGAACCCTTTCAGTACTGGATCGGTATGTTTCTTCCTCAAGGGTCCGAGGTGCCGGAAGGATATGGCTATGTAGATATGCCGGCAGCCAAGCTGGGTAACTGCTGGCTCCATGGTCAGAAATGGGAGATCTGCGGCAAGGAGGATAAGTGTGCGGAGAGAATCATGCAGGAAGGGCAAGAAATCGTTACGGATGAGGAAGGCGCATACTGGTTCTTTGAACGCTATGGATGCCCTCGCTTCACCACCCCCGATGAGGAAGGTAAGGTTATTTTGGATGTCTGTCACTATGTGAAGTAGACAGCTATTCCGATCCTCCTATGCGAATTCCGACATTGGATTTATAAAATAGAAGTTATATGAATAAGTACCTCTGGTCAATCAACCGATCTCCCATATTCAGGCTGTTACGTCTGACTGATGGGGCGGCTCATGATCAGAGGTGTTTTTTATGACAGAGGAAGCGGACAGAGGGTTTATTGTTTGTGAATTGAGCATAAGGGAAGGTCCTGCCATGAGGTTAACTAATGGTTAATTATATTTCCAAAAGTTAATTTGCACTCCCTTGATATTGGACCTGATCTGCACTAAAATAAAGACAGAAGATAACCAATGGTTAACTAAATTAATTAGGAGGTGAGAAAATGTCAAGCTTAAGAATCGGACAAAAGATAGCAGAGCATCGTAAGCGTAAGGGGATCACTCAGGAGGAGCTGGCGAATTATCTGGGTGTATCGAAGCCTGCAGTTTCAAAATGGGAATCGGAACAGACCTATCCCGATATTCTGCTACTTCCCGAATTGGCTGCCTATTTTGATATCAGTATAGATGAACTGGTCGGCTATGAGCCTCAGATGACGATGCCAGAGATTCGGAAGCTGTATCAGAGACTGGCCGAAGCCTTCACGAAGGAGCCTTTCGAGCAGGTGCTGAAGGAATGCAGGGCCTATCTGAAGAAATATTACTCCTGCTGGCAGCTGCAGATGCAACTGGGCTTGGTCCTATTAAATCACGTCTCTCTGGCTCCGAAGAAGGAAATCGCCGAGGAGATCATGAATGAGCTGCTGAAGCTTTATCAGAGATTGGAGAAGAGCTCCGGAGATGTGGCCTTAGAAAAGCAGGCAATCCACCTACAGGCGGTATGCTTTCTAAGTCAGCAGAAGCCTGCCGAGGCAATCGAGCTGTTAGAAAGGCTGAATGAAAGCAGGCAAAGTTCCGAGAGCCTATTGGTGAAGGCTTATCAGATGAAGGGAGATATGGATAAGGCCCTGGAGCATCTGCAGGGATATGTCTTTGAAAATCTCATGTGCATCATACAAGCCGCCCAGGATTTCTTCCTGATGTACGGAAGTGATTCAAACAAGCTGAAGCTCTTCTATGGTATCTATCAAGAGCTGAATAGAATATTCAAGCTGGAGGACTTACATCCTGCTCTTATGATGCAGCTGGAGCTTTCTGCGGTATATGCCTTCGCCGGAGTGGGAGACAAGGAGACAGCCCTGAATGCGCTGGAATATTGCATAGAGCTGATGGACCGGATGGGGACGGGAAGGATGGCTCTGAAGGGAAATGAAATCTTTGATGTGCTGGAGCAATATTATAAGGGGATTGATATGGAAGCTGTGTTACCCAGAAGTACGGAAGCGATATGGTACGATATAAAACACTTCCTTGTGAATAACCCGGCTTTGGAGGGATTGAAGGAGGAGGAGCGATACCGCAACATTGTAAAGCGGCTGGAAGGAAGCTCATCTTTACAGAACAAAGGATTGACTTGATTTTAGATTATGTAACCGTGTCCTCTCCGTTAAGATGAGAAAGAGGCGGAGGGACATCATATAGATCAGCGCTCATAAGCGCAGAAGGAGGAAGCTATGGAAAAGCTTATGGAGTATTTACCTTTTTTAATACCGATTATTCTCGTTGAACTGGCTCTTATGCTCACTGCTTTGGTCCATGTACTGAAGCATAAGAAGTACCGTTTCGGAAACCGGATTCTCTGGATTGTCCTTGTGGTATGCTTTCAGATCATCGGACCTGTTGTTTACTTTACTGTCGGAAGAGGAGAAGAATAATGAAGATCTTAGAGCTAAAGAATATTCAAAAGAGGTTCGGAGAGCTGGAAGTGATCAAGGACCTGAGCTTCTCGGTAGCCGAGCATTCTGTCTTTGGCTTTATCGGGAAGAATGGGGCAGGTAAGACGACTACGATGAAGATGATTCTGGGCTTTCTGGAGCCCGATGCCGGAGAGATTCGGGTGTGTGGGGAGAAGGCAGTCTATGGCAATACCAGAACGAACCGTTATATCGGCTATCTGCCGGATGTCCCTGAATATTATGGATATATGAGTCCCAAGGAATACCTAAGGCTCTGCGGGGAAATCACCGGTCTGCCTAAGGAGCAGATTACAGCCAGATCGACAGAGCTGCTTTCGCTGGTCGGTCTGGAGAATGCCAACAGGCGAATCAGGGGCTTCTCCCGGGGCATGAAGCAGAGGCTTGGGATTGCCCAGGCCCTGCTGAATGAACCCAAGCTCCTGATCTGTGACGAACCGACCTCTGCCCTGGATCCGATCGGAAGAAAGGAAATCCTGGATATACTGTCAGTAGCCAGGGAGAGAACCACCATCCTCTTCTCCACCCACATCCTGTCCGATGTGGAGCGGATCTGTGACAGCATCGGGGTACTGAACGATGGACAGCTGGTACTGCAGGGTACGGTACAGGAGATTAAGAACGAGCGCAGGAAGGACGAGATTCGGATAGAGGTGGAGGGAGACCGGATTGCACAGCACCTGGCAGCTACCATCAGCAGCCTTCCCTTTGTCCTTGCGGCAGCAGCTGAGGGCAACAGCCTTCAGATCCAGCTGACAAAGGCAGAGAAAGTCGGTAAGGAGCTTATGGCTTTACTGGTCCGGGAGGACATCCGGGTGCTGCGTTACGAGATACTTGAGCCCTCCCTTGAAAATGTGTTTCTGGAGGTGGTAAGATGAAGGGTTATAGAGCATTTGTTAAGAAAGAGTTTATGGAACAGCTTCGAAGCTACCGTATGCTGATTCTCTTCTCGGTCTTCTTCCTCTTTGGCCTGATGAGCCCCCTGACAGCCAAGCTGTTGCCGGATATTCTGTCTGGGATTGATATGCAGGGAATGGTCATCACGATACCGGAACCTAGCGCCATGGATGCCTATGGTCAGTTTTTCAAGAACACGACCCAGATGGGGATCGTTGTAATTCTGCTGATCTTCGGAGGAATGATTTCCAATGAGCTGACAAGAGCCACCTTGGTCAACATCCTGGCGAAGGGTCTTGGCAGGCATACGGTCATCCTTTCAAAATATACGACGGCTCTGATTCTGTGGACGGGAGCGCTTGCCTTTGCCGGAGCGGTAAATCAGGGTTATACCATGTATCTGTTTGATACCTCGGATATCAGGAATATCCTATTCTCCTATTTCTGCTTATGGCTCTTTGGAGCCCTGCTGCTTGCCCTGATCCTCTTGTCCGGTGTTCTTGCCGGGGGAAGCTTTGGCGGATTGATCCTTACGGCAGCGGTATTGGCAGTTCTTCTGCTTTTGAATATCTTCCCCACCCTAGAGAAGCTGAATCCGATCTACCTGACTTCTCATAATGTGGACCTCTTAAGCGGAAGCCTGCAGCCGGCAGATGCTCTCTGGCCGGTGATCATCACTATAGGCTTGATCATTGGGGCAATCGTAGCTTCCATCGCTCTGTTCAGAAGGAAGAGGATATAAGTGGGAATGCTTTACGTAAACAAACGCAATTCGTGAGAATGATATCCGGCAATCTGGAGATGCTTATTGTTAAATGGTATAATTGAATCGGGGCGATTCATCAAGAATAGAGAGAGGTGTTTACATGGGCAATATATGGCATGAGATTGATCCTAAGCGGATTCGTCCGGAGGATTTTGTGGCAGTCATCGAGATTACAAAGGGCAGCAAGAAGAAGTATGAGCTGGATAAGGAAACAGGTCATATTATACTGGACCGAATTCTCTACACCTCCACCCATTATCCGGCAAATTACGGTTTCATACCAAGAACCTACGGGGATGATCTGGATCCCTTGGATGTCCTGGTGCTTTGCTCTGAATCGATTGATCCCCTTACCCTGGTAAGGTGCTATCCGATCGGGGTTATGAATATGATCGACAACGGTATGGGCGACGAGAAGATCATCGCCATCCCCTATAATGATCCCACCTATAATATCTACCGGAATATCAGCGAACTGCCCCAGCATGTTTTTAATGAAATGAGACATTTCTTCAGTGTGTATAAGGAGCTGGAGAATAAAGAAACGGCAGTGAATGAATTCGGTGGTCCTGCCGATGCCATAAGAATTATAGAGCATTGCATCAGCAACTATGAAGAAAAGTTTGGGAAGTAAGATCATATAAAATGTAATGCTTATACTTATAATCATGAACAGTCCCCCATAAGCCGGGCCTAAATAAACAGTCCCCCCTAGCCGGATGAAACCGGTAAGGGGGCATTTTTTTAAAACCAATGAAGTGACTTTATGGAGGTCGATTCATGCCATAATCGGGTCCTGTTGTGCTGTTAGCTTAATATTAGGTAAATGAACTTAAAATATATTACTTTAAATTAGCTAATTAAGGATTGTAATTCTTAACATAAAATGTTAATATACCCCTGAGGAGGGGTTCATATGAAGAGTGTTACGATGAATGATATAGCGATTCAGTTGGGGATCAGTACGGTAACAGTATCCAAAGCCTTATCCGACAAGGAGGGTGTGGGACCGGAGCTTAGGGAAAAGATTAAGGATATGGCAGATAAGCTGGGCTATCGTTACAACTCTCTGGCGAAGGGTATGAAGGAAGGAAAGAGCTATAATATCGGGGTGATCATCGCAGACCGCTTCGTGCTGGACGATGCAGACGCCTTTTATCTGAAGATGTACCAGTATGTTGTGAAGGCCCTGTCCGCGGCCAATTATTACGGTATTATGGAGTTGATTGCAGCCAGAGCGGAAAAGGAGCTGTTGATTCCGAATATGATCTCGGACAATAAGGTGGACGGAGTAATCATCATCGGCCAGATGAGTACAAGCTACCTGGATGCCATTAAGAAGACAGAAGTTCCTCTGGTATTCCTGGATTTCTATGACGAGCAGCTTGGGGTGGATTCCATTATCAGCGACAGCTTCTATGGCTCATATGTTCTAACGAACTATGTGGCCTCTAAGGGGCATACGAAGATTGGCTTTGTCGGCAATATCTTTGCCACCAGCAGCATACTGGACCGATATCTCGGCTACTATAAATCGATGATTACGAACAAGCTGGAGATTAAGGAGGAATGGATCTTACCGGATCGGGGAGAAGACGGAGCCATCATTGATTTCAAGCTTCCGGATCAGCTGCCGACCGCCTTCATCTGTAATTGTGATTCGGTGGCTTATCTCTTTGTCAAAAAGCTGAAAAAGCTAGGATATAAGATTCCGGAGGATATCTCTGTGGTGGGGTTTGATAATCATATCTTTGCCCATCTGTCTTCGCCCAAGCTGACAACCGTAAAGGTAGATATGGAAATGATGGCGGAAGCGGCAGTCCTGGCGGTGATGAAGAAGCTTCAGGGTGATGTAAGTCCCAGGGGCAGGAAAATCATCAGCGGTAATCTGGTCATACGGGATTCAGTCAAGGATCTGCATGCCGAAACGTAGGCGTCTGATAAAACCGAAGGATACCAGGCCCGGACTGGACAATTACAGATGATGTTCATGCAATTTCAATAATTTGTAAAAGGTATTGACAATAATAATATACATAATATATAATTAAGCCGTAAGTTAACGATAACTTAAAATTATGTAAGGGGGAATTGAAATGAAGAAGCTTATGAGCTTACTTCTCGTACTTACCCTAGCAATTTCACTCGTTGCCTGCGGTAAAGAGAAGAAGGATGATGCAGCATCCGGTACAGAGGTTAAGAAAGGAACACAGGAAGAGAAGACAGAGGGTGCTTTTCCCACCATCGATTCAATCAAACTGGGAGAAGACTATAAGGACATAAAGGCCAACTTAAAATTCCTTACACACAGGACAGATATTGTAGATACGAAGTTCCAGGATTACATAAAGGAATTCCAGAAGCTATATCCCGGAATTAACATTGAATACGAAGCGACAACAGATTACAGAGAAGATATGATCATCCGCCTGACCACCAAGGACTGGGGCGATATCTGCATGATCCCCACCACAGTGCTGAAGAGTGAGGCTCCCGGTCTGTTTGTATCCTTCGGAAGCTATGATGCGATCAAGAAGAACTATAATTTTATCGACAACTGGGCCTATGAAGGACAGGTATACGGAATTGCTTCCACAGTAAATGCACAGGGCGTTCTGTATAATAAGAAGGTTTTTGCAAATGCCGGTATCACCGAGATTCCGAAGACACCGGAAGAGTATCTGGCGGCCTTAAAGAAGATCAAGGACAATACCGATGCCATTCCCATGTATACGAACTTTGCTGCAGGCTGGACCATGGGAGCCTGGGATGCATATATCGGTGGCTCTGCAACTGGTGATCCCGATTATATGAACAATGGTCTTGTACATGGCAAGGATCCTTTTGCAAACAAGGGAGATATGACCGGACCTTATGCGGTTTACTATGTTCTGTATGAAGCAGTCGCCAGAGGTCTGATCGAGGATGACCCTACCACCACGGACTGGGAGAGCAGTAAGGGTAAGCTGAACAACGGCGAAATCGCTACCATGGTTCTTGGTTCCTGGGCTGTGACACAGATGCAGGGTGCCGGTCCCAATCCTGACGATATCGGCTATATGCCTTTCCCGATTACCGTGAATGGCAAGCAGTATGCTTCCGCAGGTCCTGACTATTGCTACGGAATTAATGTCAATTCCTCCGCAGACAATAAGATTGCAGCGATGCTGTATGTCAAATGGTTAACAGAGGAATCACAGTTCGCATTTACAGAGGGCGGAATTCCGATTCCGGAAGGTGCAGAATATCCTCCGACTCTGTCAGCATTTACAGGGGTTGAATTTGTTGTGGATAATCCTGCTCCCGCAGGAGAGGAGACCTTCCTCAATGATCTGAACACAGCATCTGAAATCGGTATCAACATGGAGAATACCCATGTGAACAGAATTCTTGAGGCCGCTTTGGACGGTTCAGAGACTCTGGATGAGATCATGGCAGATTGGAATGCGAAATGGACAAAGGCCCAGCAGGATAAGGGCATTGCAGTGAAATAAGTAAAAACAGACAGAGGAGTACCGGATGTTCCGTTTAGCAGTAAAGAATCGTGAGGGTCCGGTCTCCTCTGTCCTTTATCAGACATATCATAATCGGAGGTCTTATGGGAATTCACAGTAAGAACAAGGAGGCTGTCGCAGCAAAGGCAGTGAGAAATAAACCTGCTCTGCTCCAATGGTTGAAGAGCGGACGGGGTCAAAGGTTCCTGGTCATGTTCCTGTTTATGACGGTACCTTTGCTTCTGTTGTTTGTATTCACCTATTTACCCTTCTTTAAAATGTTCCAGTTCAGCCTGTATGATATGAAGTATATCGGAAAAAGGACGTTTATCGGCTTCGATAATTACAGCAGCATCTTAAGCGACAAAGAAATCATGGGTTCCCTGAAGCTTACCTTCTATTATCTTCTGGGTTCCCTGGTACAGCTGGTACTGGCACTTTATTTTGCCACTATGTTGAGCTTTAAAACCAAGGGAGGAAGCTTCTTTAAGGGAGCTATTTTCTTTCCCTATCTATTAAGCGGAATAGCCATCGGAATAACCTTCCGATTCTTATATACCAGAGGCTTTGTTCTGGATACGGTATTATCCTGGTGCGGTTTTGATCCTGCGAACCTGCCCTATTGGCTAAGAGATAAGAAGATCAATAACTTTTCCCTGGTAGCCACCTCCGTCTGGCGTTATCTGGGTCAGAACATGGTGCTCTTCATCGGTGCGATCATGTCAGTGGATAAGGAGCTTTATGAGGCGGCCAGTATCGACGGAGCGAATCGGCGACGCCAGTTCCGTTATATCATCCTACCGAGTATCCAGACCATTGTGGTTTTGAATCTGATTCTGTCCGTCACCGGTTCCCTAAGTGCCTTTGAACCGCCCTATGTCATCACCGGCGGAACCAGAGGGACGGCAACCTATTTCTATCTGATGCATAACATCGCCCACAGCGATCTGCAGAAGGTAGGAAAGGCCTCGGCGATGGCACTGGTTCTGTTCAGCCTGATCATCATCGTTACGATAGGCCAGAAGCTCCTGTTCAAATACGTATTCAGTGATGCGAATGCGGATGTGTCCAAAAGGACCCGCAGGAGGCTTAGAAGGTATCAGAGAAGGGAGGCAAGATAATGGACACTGTTGGAAAGCCGAAGGGTTTTCGGAGCTTCTTCCGCTATGGCTCTCGCTTGATCTCCATTATGAAGAGCATGGGGAAGAAGCTTGGGAGTGCGCTTCGGGTAATCATAAAGTATGGTTCCCTGCTGCTGGCTGCCTTCATTGCCCTGCTCCCCATGGCTTCGACCTTTATCACGGCCTTTAAAACCGAGGAGGAGTATGCAAGCACCAATGTAATGACCCTTCCCGGTAGCTTTACCTATTTTGAGAATTTTAAGATTGCCTGGCAGGATGCCAACATGGGCGTGGCCTTTCGGAACTCGCTGATCATCCTGATCTTTGTATTGGGAGGCTCTATCCTGTTCAGCTCTATGCTTTCCTATATATTAAGCAGATTTAGATTCCCGGGGAACGGCCTGGTGAGAAATCTCTTTCTTTTCGCTGCCTTAATTCCCGGAATAGCGACCCAGGTCACGGTCTATCAGATCATGCATACCCTGCAGCTGATTGATAAGCTCCATGGTTATATGATTCTGATGATGGGCGTGGATGTCATCTCAGTCTATATCTTCCTGCAGTTTTTTGAAAATATATCAACTTCTCTTGATGAATCGGCGATTATGGATGGGGCTACCTATTTTGGGGTTTTCTTTAAGATCCTCTTCCCACTCTTAAAGCCGGCCATCATTACCTGTATGATTTTAAAGGGAGTTGCTACCTATAACGAATATTACATGGCTAATCTTTACCTTCAGACCAAGGCCAGACTGGTTACGGTGTCTACCTCCCTCTATACCTTTACCGGGCCTTATGGGAACCAGTATAACTACATTACTGCAGGAGTCATCATTACGATGCTGCCGGCACTGATCATCTTTATCCTTTGCCAGAAGCAGATCTACAGTGGTCTGACCCAGGGTGCTGTCAAAGGTTAATAATGCATGATACCTCCTATCAAATAGAAAGCATTGCCGTTTCCACCAGTTTGTTATATGATGGAAGCGGCAATGTTATTTTTATTCGGAGGAGCAATATGGAGAACATAAACCTATTCACACCGAGACTACTGATCCGGCGCTTCCGGCCGGAGGATTTTGAGGACCTGTATGAGTATCTTTCTGATGAGGAAGTGGTAAGGTATGAGCCCTATCCTCCTTACACCAGAGAACAATGCAGGCTGGAGGCGGTCAGACGATCCAAGAATGAGGAGTTCCTGGCTGTTTGTCTGCAGGCGTCCGGAAAAATGATCGGTAATTTATATTTTTCCAAGAGGGAATTTGGTACCTGGGAGCTGGGCTATGTATTTAACCGGCATTATCAGGGCTGCGGATATGCGACAGAAAGTGTGGAGGCCTTGCTTGACTATGCCTTTCATGAGAAGGAGATCCGTAGAGTGGTGGCAAGCTGCAATCCCTGTAACCAAGCTTCCTGGAAGCTGCTGGAGCGATTACATATGAGAAGGGAAGGCCACGAGCTCCAGAATGTTTATTTTAAAACAGATGGAGAGGGGAAACCCCTCTGGCAGGATACCTATCAATATGCAATCCTTTCGGAGGAATGGTGAATGAAGGTACAGAAAACCAGGCACACAGTCCATCGTGGATGAACCACAGGGATTTGTTATGCCTGGTTTTACATTAAGGAACAGATAGGGCGATCAGTTTATGAGGTGTGCTTTATTGATGATCATTATTTCCGGTTATGATGCTGTAGGCAGCACAGAACATACCAAAGAGAACTCCTGTGATCGGGAATACGACCCAAGCCTTCCCCCATGTCTGATAGACAAAGCCGCAGAAGAGGAAGATGGCTACGGATAAGGGCCATACGATAGAAGCGACAGCACCTATAACTTTATCCTCCTTACGCTGCTGCTTCGGCTGATACTCCTCAATCTTCAAGAGGCGGCAATAGCCTTCCCGAACCGTGCTAAAACAGCTGATATCAAATATTGCAATGGCAACGATACCAAGCAGGATTACCACGCCATACTGTGTATAATCATCTCCCATCACAGAGGTCACAAAGAGAGAAATGGGGGAGAGGATCAGGAGACTGATACCGGTAATCAAGCTGATGATATAGGGACGCTTATAGCTGTCATAGAGCTTCTGTATGTCGGACTTTACTCCGAGCGGAAGAGTCACCCCATTTTCTATATACTTATACTTTTCAAAGTTCATGCCTGAGAAGATGAAGATACCAACAGCCACGGCGACCAGCAGGAACATAGGGATCAGGCTTAATACCGATCCGGCTCTCTGCGGGAAGCCGGTGCCGAAGACCCCGTCATCAAAGAGCTTATTCAGTAAAATCAAGACAGCAGGGGCAAGGATACACAGGAACACGCCAATACCGATCTGTAGGCCGGTGGTCTTCTTCACCGCCAGATAGGAGTAAGTCTCCTCCTTCGTAATCAGGGGAGAGTTCTCGGTCTCTTCCTCCCGTTTTATTCCCAGCTCATTTACCAGCTCGTCTATGTTTCCGAACTCCGAAATGACGATGCCGATGGCTTCGTTCTCGGATTTACCTGCTGCCTTCAGCTCATTATATTTCTCTTCCATATTAGAGAGAATGTTGTTTTTTATTTCTGCCATCTGAGCTGTCTTAGGTAATGCGGAAAACATGTTATCCAGATACATTTTAATAGTTTCCATTATTCATCCCACTCCTTTATAAATCGATTAATTACATCTTGGGTTAATGCCCATTCTTCACATTTCTCCTTGTAATAAGCAAGTCCTGACGGTGTGATTCGGTAATAGGTCCGTCTCTTTCCGAAGGTTTCTTCTCCAAAAAAGGATTCGATATATCCGTTGCTCTCCAAGCGGTTGAAGGCAGAATATAGAGTCGTTTCCTTCATGATATATTTACCTTCTGACCGACCCTTTATGTTCTTGGATATCTCGTACCCATAGGATTCACCCTCCAGGAGGAAGAATAGGATGATCGTATCATTATACCCTCTGATCACATCACTGCTGATCATCAATGATCCCTCCTTCTTATGAGCAGATGGGTGCGCGGGCCATCTGCATAACTACTTCATCTGTCGTAGTAAACAGAGTATAACACAATTACTACGACAGGTAAAGTACTCTTTGCAAATTTTTAAAAATTTTTAAAATCATTCATTTTCCTATTGACAGTATTAGGAAAGGGGGTTATACTCTGTATTAGTTAATTACTTGACTAACTAACCGAATATCTTGGAAAGAGGTAAGAACCAATTAATGTATCACTTAATAGAAAAATTAAGAGACAGTGGCTTAGGAAAGTACCAGGAACAATCCATAAGGAGAAAGGAGGGTCCACATGTTTTTGAACTTTGATAGTGAGCGGCCCATATTTATCCAAATCGCTGAGGGGATCGAGGATGCCATACTGACCGGTGCCTATGAGGAAGAAAGTCAGATACCCTCCATAACAGAATTTTCTGCCACCTATCGGATCAACCCGGCGACAGCCTTAAAGGGAATATCGATGCTGGTAGATGAAGGAATCTTATATAAGAAACGGGGGTTAGGTATGTTTGTTGCGTCAGGAGCAGTGGAAAAGCTGAAGGGTAAGAGAAAGGATTTATTTTATGACAATTATATTGGCAGTCTTATTGAGGAAGCGAAGCGGCTTCAACTAACCAAGGAAGATATTATATCTATGCTGGAAAGAGGGTTTGGAAAATGAGTATTGAAGTGAGAAATATTACGAAGAATTACGGGAATACCCGTGCACTGGATCAGGTCAGCCTAACCTTTGAGGAGAATAAGATTTACGGCTTACTGGGCAGAAACGGAGCAGGCAAGACCACGCTGCTGAACATTATCACAAATCATATCTTTGCTTCAGAGGGAGAGATATTGATCGATGGCATGCCTGCCAAGGAGAATGATGCCGCTCAGAAGAAGATCTATATGATGAGCGAGAAGGACTATTATCCGACCAAGATGAAGGTCAAGGACATCTATCAATGGACCAAGGCCTTTTATCCCGACTTTGATATGGAATATGCCATGCATGCCTCTGAGCTGTTTGAACTGAATACGAATAAAGCGGTTAAGGCATTATCCACCGGCTTTAATTCCATATTCAAGGTAATCATCGCCCTGTCGGTCAACACACCTTATGTCCTGTTGGATGAACCGGTTCTGGGGTTGGATGCGAATAACAGAGAGCTCTTTTATCGCCTGCTGATCGAGAAATACAGCAACAATCCTTGTACCATCGTGGTTTCCACCCACCTGATCGAGGAGGTATCCAATGTAGTTGAGAATGTCATGATCATTAAGAAGGGCAAGATCATTAAGAATGAAACAAGAGATGAGCTTCTATCGAAGGGCTATACCGTGTCAGGTGCGGCTGCAAAGATTGACAGCTATATCCTTGGCAAGAATGTCATCGGAACAGACGGCTTAGGGGGCTTAAAGTCAGCATATATACTTGGAGAGCTGGACCGGACCGGGATACCGGAGGGAATTGAGGTCACGAAGATGGATCTGCAGAAGCTGTTTGTCCAGCTGACGAATGCTTAGGGGGGGAAGAAGAATGAATATGAAAGCAGCATACAGTTATCAGATAGATGATTCCAAAAAATCTATCATGATATATTATCTGGTAGTAGCATTAATCATCGTATTTTTTGGGATATCCATATCCTTGTCGGATACCTCCAACTTCCAAAGCTCAGGCGGCATAGAGACGTCCACGGCCATTTTTCTGTTTGTGCTTGGTTTGAATTCCTTTAAGGAAACCTTCCTGATGCTCTTACAGAATGGGGTATCGCGTAAAACCATGTTTTTTAGTCGGCTGATTGCTTCAGGTATTATTTGCAGCGGAATGATGGTGATTGACCGTATTATCGTTAACATTATATCAGGACTGACCCGTAATAATCCGTCCTTTCATATAAGCGGATTATATGAGGATATCTTCTATAACCGGGCGAAGGAGCTTGGCTTCCTGCAGAAGAATGCGGAGGGCATATTGCTCACTCTCTGTTTATACTTCTTGACCTTCTCCCTTGGTTACTTTATCACGACTGCCTATTACAGAATGAGTAAGGCGGCTAAGATCGCTGTCTCTGTCGGTCTTCCCACAGGCTTCTTCTTTGTATTACCGATTGTGGATGCTACGATTACAAATGGAAGAATCAGCAGGTTTATCGGGTATATGTTGGGTACTATCCTTGGTTTAAAGAAGGATCATCCCTATAACTTCCTCCTATCCGCTATTGTAGGGACTGTCCTCTTCTTAAGCTTCAGCTGGCTTCTGATCAGAAGATCGGTAGATAAGAGATAGGAATCTATGTAACAGAAAAGAGAATATGATCCCGAATACTACAGCATGGGGAGCATATTCTCTTCTTGTCAAAACAATAGTATTCGCTTGGTGAGAAAGCACCTTTTACCTAACGGTAAGGATCAGGGACTTATCGGATCTGTTTCATCCTGTGCTCCCTGTATCCGTTCGGGCAGAAAGCCGCGGTCCAGCTCAGGGCTAAGCTTTTGAAGCCGAAAATAAAGCAGGGCATTTCTGGAGAGGTGGAGCGGAATCGTAATGGTCCCAGAGGTAATACTCATTCTCTTAATGGCTACCTGAGGCAGGGAGCAAGCCTGGATCAACTCCAGCTGTTCCTTGGAAGGGTTCTTCGGTGAGCCAAGCTCCAGCCAAGCCTTTAGAGGGTTACATACAGCTTCATCCACCAGCTTGGTAATGAATGCATACTCGCCGTCTGGGATGGGCAGCGTCAGGCTAAGATCAAGATCTGAGGCTTCCTGTACAGCTTCCACCGGGTTCCAGGCGATTCCGTGCAGGGTGCCGTCACTCTCTTTGGTCAGGATGTAATTCTCCTCACGGGTAACGCCACTTCCCTTCAGCTGACGATAGAAGGAGAAGGTCCAGAAGGTGGGTTTGCGGATCATGCCGTTAGCCACCAGGCCGAAGCAGCCGGAGAAGGGAGTAAAGGCCACCCCCATTTCCTCGAAGATATCTCCGAAGGTCCAATAGGAATAGGAGGCAGATGTATCCCCCATCTCACTCAAAAGCCTGGCTATAAATGCAGCATTCAGATTCGTATCATGAATCGGATTCTTGGGGGTATAGGAGGTGTTGAATTCTGTGATATGCATCTCCATTCCCCGGTATTCCGGAAAGCTGTCTATAATGTTGCGACTGACGGTAAGCTCATCCAGCATGACCTTAGGACTCCGAAGCAGCTGGTAGTGGTAATGACCGACGCTGTCCGGCAGCTCGGTCGCATAAGCGTGGCGGGTGACAAAGTCCAGGGGAAGCTTTTCCTTAGAGCAGTGGGTCAGAAATTCTGTCAGCCAGCGTTCATCGTCAACACCGCAGATGGCAGGACCTCCGACGCGAAGTCCCGGATCCACTTCCTTCACCGCCTTGGCAGATACCTCATATAGCTTGAAGTATTCCTGCATATCGGCATCCTTCCAGAAGCCCGGCAGATTCGGCTCGTTCCATACCTCAATCGGCCAGCTTAAGACCTCCTCACGGCCATACCTGTCGATCAGATGGCGAAGAGTGGCCTGAATCAGATCAGCCCACTGCTGATAATCTCTCGGAGGGGTTACATGGCCCTTCCAATAAAAGACAGTCTGTGTACCTGAAGCAATCTTCTCAGGCATAAAGCCCAGTTCCAAAAATGGCTTTAAGCCGAGGGAGAGATAATCATCCATCACCATATCCAGATAGGTGAAGTTATACTCGGCCGTAATGACCCCATCCTCTTCATATTCTTGATAAATCGCCATGTCGTCGGAAAACAGCCCATGACCGCGGATATAAGAAAAATGGATGTCCTCCTGGACCAGGGCCAGCTGATCATGATAAGCCTTTTGCAGTGCCAGTCCCATACGGCCGGTGCCGATACAGAAGAGGGCATTGTTATGAAAGCTAAAGGAGGCATTATCAGGGATTGTATGTTTGATTTGCATTCGGATTCTCCTTCCCGGTTACTAAATAATGATAGAACTTCTACTATTTTAACACAGGACAGGAAAATACCCAAGCAGTTTCGTAGCATGAGCAGTATCCATGTGTGGCTTTCGCTTCCTAATAAATATACCTTGGAAGTAAAATGCAATGGAAGGAATACGTTTTAGAATTAGAATTCCTTGGAGCAAATAGTCCATGGAATTAGTATTCCATAGACATAGACAGCTCAATCCCGATGATGCCTACCAGAGTCATGGTAGCTGCTACGGTCAGCAGGGCAGCGATAAATTTCAGTGGATCAAACCAGTAGAAGAACAGGATCATGGGGATGGCTGTAATCAGCAGCTCCAGCAGCATGCTCTTAAAAACTAGGGTATACCTGCTCATTCGGATGGTACTTCTCTTGGTGGGGTGATACCTTAACAGGCCTGCAACGCTTTTCCAGCCCTTTTGCAGGATAAAGGCGCTTCTCGTCAGAGCCACCAGAGTAAGCCAGAAAGATATGGTAAAGGCTATACCGATGGTAGTCCCGACCGGCATGATGCAGCCGAAGAGCATGGCTATAAAGTAGGGTATATTGGGGAGCGCATTACATAGCAGTACAATATCTCCCGCGTTAAAGACTTCTTTGTCAAAGGCATATTGCATTCTGGTATTCCGGTTCATTCCATCCCTCCTTGCTCAATCAGGGGCTCAGAGAAAAAGTACATGATTTCCTCCAGGTTAGGTCTGGACAGAACGACCCGTTTCTTTAGCTCCGGGTTCTGCTTCAGATAGCCGGTATCCGACAGCATGGTCTCAAAGCCGTTTACGGTCTTCCGGAGTCTCAGGGGCTTTCCTTCCTTAAGCAGGGGGATATCCTCCCTGTTTCCTCGAAGGATCGGATAATGGTCTATGAGCTCCTCCTTGGTCATGGTGAAGACCAGCTTCCCATTATCCAGCAGGGTAACAAAATCCGCTATTCGATCCAGATCCCCGGTGATATGGGTGGAGATCAGGATGGAAGCCTTGCTTTCACTGATCAGATCCTGCAGCAGGCTGTAAAAATCTCTTCGAAAGATCGGGTCCATGCCTCCGGTCGGTTCGTCCATGACCAAAAGCTTTGGCTTGTGGCTAAGAGCAAAGGCCAGCTGGAATTTCGTCTTCATTCCCTTGCTAAGATCCCTGAACAAAGCATATCCGGATAGCTCGAATGTGTGCAGATACTTAAGAAATAGGTCTTCCCTCCACTGGGGATAAAAGCTCCCAAGGAGACGGGCATTATCCAGTAGGGTTTTATTATCGAAGAAGGGCGCCGGGTCCAAGATAAAAGCGGTCTCCTCCTTAGCCGGCAGGCTGCGGTAATCCCTTCCGTTAATCCGAATACGGCCACTGCTTTTCTTGGTACCGTTCAGGATACAGTTGATGAGGGTTGTTTTGCCGGAACCGTTCTTACCGATCAGACCCATGATATAGCCTTCGGGAAGGGACAGGTTGATCTTCCCCAAGGTAAAGTCCTTCCATTTCTTTGTGAGGTCCTTTACCTCTAATATTAACTTTTCCTCCGGTATCATATCAGGTCCTCCTCCCTGCTGTCATATAGCAGCTGGATCATTGTGATCATATCCTCCTTGGAGAGGTCTGCACTTTTGCACTGGCGGATTAAGTCCAGCATTTGACCTTCCAGCATCTGCAGCTTCTTTTCCTTTAACAGCTCCTTCTTGAAGGGTTTTACATAGAAGCCCTTGCCGGGTTGGGCATAGAGGATGCCCTCTGCTTCCAGGACCTCATAAGCCCGAGCTGTTGTTATGACACTGATCTGCAGGTCCCTGGCCAGGCTTCTGATGGAGGGGAGGGCCTCATCCGGTTTTAGCTCCTGCCGGATGACCGCATCCTTGATCTGCTCTACAATCTGTTCATAGATAGCCAGATTGCTGGTATTAGAGATGACGATATTCAAGACCTTTGACCTCCTTCCCGCGTATTCTGTCTTAGCTTCTTGTTATTGTAATTATACCAGTATACCGGTGCGGTATAATTTTTAAGCTCTACAAAGTTCAAGATCCGATAAACCAGAAGGTCATTGGATACCAGAAGAAGGAAGCTTACCGCCAGCATGATGGTTACATCCTTGATGGCGATAAGGCATACCAAATGGACGATCACTTGAAGAATAGATAAAGTGACCAGAAGGATAACCTTTCTTTTCTTACCGTCAGGTGCCTTTACATGGGCTATGCTTAACATGATACAGAGTTGGGCGAATAAAATAAGACTGCGCCAACCCTGTTCCGGATAAGGGACCGGATCCCATAAGGAAATGAGAGTAATCAGGCCACCGATGATAAATATGAGCAGGCAGGAGAGAAGCCCCCTCAGATGCAGGTAGCGTCTGATCAGCCTCTTGTCAAAGGGCAATACATAAAACAGCTTGGGAAGCTGCGGCATCAGGAAAGACAGGCAGACAAAACTAACATAAAAAAGGGTAAGGGGATTATCGGATATGAAAAACGAGCTGAGGGAAAAGCTTAGGAACGCCAGGTATAATAGGATCCAATAGCCCTTAAATAAGCTCTGAAGATCCAGAAGCATCATTTTGAAGGTGAAGCGAATCATTGGGAGCCCTCCTTCCCCTTGATGAAATAATACATAATATCCTCCACAGTCGGATTCATTAACTGCGGCTTCTCACAATAACGATTGCCGGTGGATTCGGTTGAAGTAGAGGCAGCCTCCAAGGTATGAGCGATCTCGTCAGCCGATAAGGAATCAAGGCAGATCAAGGCTTCACAGCAGTGCTCCGTCAACCTCTTACCGATGATTCGCTGACCGAACCTCTCAAACATTTCCTCAGAACCCCTGAGCAGCCGGTAACGGCTGATGAGATCCTCCTTCTGTTCAAAAAGAACCTGCTTACCCTGCTCAAGCAGCAGGATATAGTCAGCGATCCGGTCCAGCTCGTCAGTAAGGTGGGTGGAAAAGATAACGGTCTTTTTTCCATCCTGTATCAAATCAAAAATGAGATCCACCAGCTCCTTGCGAAAGACCGGATCCAAGCCGGCCGAAGGCTCATCGAAGATATAAACCGAAGCATCGCGGCTGAAGGCCAGAGCCAGCTCTAGCTTTATGACCATACCCTTAGACATCTTCCTGAGAGTCCTATGCATGGGTAAGCCAAAGCGCTTACATAGCTTTTTATATTGGGCTTCCTGAAAGCCCTTGTAGACACTTCGAAAGAGCCAGCCAATCCCCGCAGGAGTCATAGAGGTGGGGTAGAAGCTTTCGTCCGTGACAAAAGCCAGCTGTTCCTTCGCCTTAATCGCCTCGGTGACCCGGTCATAATCTCCGATATAGATATGGCCCTCCTCCGGTGTATAAAGACCCATCAGGGTATTCAGTAAGGTTGTTTTACCGGCACCGTTCCTGCCGATTAATCCAAGTACATATCCTTGTGGCATGGTGAAATGGATGTCTTCCAGCCGAAATACCTCAAGGCTTTTTGACAGATGCTCCACACGAATTCCACTCTCCATAATTACCTCCCTATTAGAACAAGGCCAGGCCCTGCTTCGCTACAGCTCTGAGTAGCTGTTAACTGTATATACACTGTATATGTCAATATATACAGTATCGTAACACTTTTGTCAATAAAAATTTACTAGCTTTATCCATTTATATTATGAATTCCACTCATTCGTTTCGTGTAGGATAAGACTTGAAAAAAATGGTTAATAACGTTACAATAGAAATAGCCGGGCTTTCGGGCCTCGTCGGCATCATGAGATCGGAGGTTAGTATTCGTGGGGGATATTATAATCGAGGAATCAAATTATAGGGCGGCATCTCTGGCATTGGCCAGTCTATTTTTGTTCATAGCCTCTCTGGCAATCTACATCTATGGTATATCAAAGGATAGAAGGAGCTTTTGGCTGCCTGCATTGTTTGCGGCCATTCTATTCTTTGTTGGGTTTATCATCTGCATCTCGAAGGCTGTCAAAGTGAGAAAGCTACTGACGATTACGGTGGATGGTATCATTGACAATTCCACGATCAGTGGCATGGGCTTTATCTCCTATGATGACATCAGGGAGTTTCAGATCGTGAATCTCTACCGCTCCAGAGTAATTGCCGTAATCCCCAAGGATATCGAGCTTTTTATCACCAAGCTGTCCCTGGGCAAGAGAAGACAGGTGAAGAGAAACATGATTATGAAGCTGCCCCCTGTCTCCATTAACGTAGATCAGGCAAAGGACATGGAGCCGGAGGATATTCTGTCACTTTTACAGAAAAGATTGTCCGATTATAGCAGATTGTACGAATAAAGGGTGGTGCTTTACCTTATGGATGATTCTGACAGCATATTGTCCATATTATTATACGAAAATCGGTAAAAATATCGGTTGTATTATTTACAATCTTATGGTATTATAACTAATTGTGATATGTTATACTAATTTCCTTGCTCTTTAAGTACAAGTCGGTTTCTTCGTCAGCCACCTGTACTAGAAAAGGGCCAGAGACCAGAAGGAGGTGCAACGCAACTATGAATCAATACGAATTAGCCTTAGTTGTTAATGCAAAAATCGAGGATGAAGCCAGATTAGCTACATTGGAAGCAGTAAAAGAGCTTGTGACCAGATTCGGTGGAGCAGTAACCAATGTTGATGACTGGGGAAAGAAGAGATTAGCCTATGAAATTCAGAAGATGAAGGAAGGCTACTACTATTTCGTTCAATTCGAATCTGATTCTACAGTTCCCAATGAGATCGAGCAGAGAGTTCGTATCATGGAGAATGTAATCAGATATCTGTGCATCAGAAAAGATGCCTAACCGTTATACTACCCTAAGGCGAAAGTACAAGGGAGGTATTTATTAATGAATAAAGCATTTTTAATCGGCCGTTTGACCAGAGATCCGGAAGTGAGATACTCACAGGGGGAGAATTCCACAGCAGTTGCGAGATTTACCTTAGCGGTAGACCGCAGATTCCGCCGTGCCGGCGAGAATGGAGAGACAGATTTCATTGGCTGCGTTGCCTTCGGCAAGCAGGCAGAATTTGTTGAGAAGTATTTTAAGCAGGGCATGAAGATGGTTGCTGTCGGAAGGATACAGACAGGCTCTTATACGAATAAAGACGGACAGAAGGTATACACCACTGATGTAGTGGTAGAGGAAGTGGAATTTGCGGAAAGCAAAGGAAGCAACCAGGAGGCCGGTAACCACAATGGTTTCCAGAGGGAGTTCAGACCCGAGCCCAGCTCAGCGATCGGCGACGGCTTCATGAATATCCCGGATGGTATAGACGAAGAATTACCATTTAATTAATAGCGAATAAGCTATAAAATTCGGATAAGGAGGTAATCATATGGCTTTCAATAGAAGCAGAGATGATAAGGGCGATTCTCCTATGAAGAGAAAAACCTTCGGCCGCAGAAGAAAGAAGGTCTGTGTATTCTGCGCTGATAAGAATCATACAGGTATCGATTATAAGGATACCAACAAGTTAAAGAGATATGTATCTGAAAGAGGCAAGATTCTTCCCAGAAGAATCACCGGCAACTGTGCAAAGCACCAGAGAGCATTAACAGTAGCTGTGAAGAGAGCAAGACACATCGCTCTTATGCCTTACACAATGGATTAAGTCCATTATTAAATGAAATTGAAATAGCCGTTACATGACCTTGGGGTTGTGTAGCGGCTTTTTTATGCATTACCTTAAGAAGAATACGTTGCAATTTGTGTTGAAATAGATGGAAAATGATAGTAATATATTATGTTAATTAGATACTTTTTATGGATAAAGGAGGATTTTAATGTATAACGAAACGATATATAATGTAGCTATATCACCCCATATTGAAAATAAAATATTAAGAAAACGTAGTTTTTTTATTACATGGATTTGGACAAGCATAGTGTTCATGCTATATACTATTGGATATGCAACATATGAAATTATTACCAATAATAATCAATTTATGTGCGCTAATACAGTGTTTTTATTAATTAGCGCATTTTATATTTTAGGTGGAATTTACTTTATTTTCTATAATCCTTTAAGAAAATACCATATATCACTTCAAATTTATTTGTACTTATTTTTTATGGATTATTATTATTTTCAAAATGCCAAGTATCCAGATGGTTTTAGTAAAATAATGAGATATGTATTTGTTATACAAGCATGTATAGATTCTATTGATAAATATATAAAAATGTTAGAATCATTATTGATTAGTGGAGATAAAACAATTGCACATATTACATACTTGCGTGCATTAAGAGATTTGCTATATAAGATGAAGGGGGAAGCGTTCTTTAAAAATCAGATAACATCATTTAGGTACATACTTGATCATTATTACAACTGCTATACATACTGGATTAAAGGCTATCCTTGATTTCGATGAGAATGTTGAATATCTCGAGGGTACTAATTTCAATGACTTAATTAAAGAGTGTAACGATATTATGAGCCAAAATGATGTTCCTAAAGAAATTATGAAAATTTCCAATAGTAAATATAGAACAATAATTGTACTAGTAATATTATGTATTTCGGTTATACTTATATATCTACTACTTCCTGATTCTAAATGGATTAATATTTCAAATATAATAAATGTACTTGCAGGCCTTATAACAGTATATGGGGGACTAAAAAAATCATTTAGCAAATCATAGATGCAAATTAAATAATGCCATAGATAAGTTGACCTCTAGAATGCATCTATTAGATATCTCCACCTTAAAATGTTGAATATGGTTGGAGTTTTTCATAATGTCTTATAGATGTTTTTATAATAGTTCTGGTACCCAACATAATTACAGATAACAGATAATACTTATTTTACAATAGTCCTAGGCTCGAGAACCGACTTCCCACAGATTCGAAATCATGATATATTAACAGGTAAGATCTGCCTTTAGGAGATAAGGTAGAACTAAAAGAACGAGTTCAGTTACGATCGGGAGGGAGGAAGTATGATGAAATTACTGAGTATGGAGGATTATGAGGAGATCCGCCGATGGATCTACCGAAATGCGAGACCTCTGGACCTGGCCTTATGGCAGTATCATTTCGAGAAGGGAAGTAAGGAAGAGGTTTTGAAGCACCTGCTCTTTTATCAGAACAGCGATGGAGGCTTTGGTAACATCATTGAGCCTGACAATTGGAATCCGGCATCGTCACCCTATAACGCCCATTTTGTGATCCGTATCCTGCAACAGATCGATTATAAGGATATCAGCCATCCCATCTATCAGGGACTGTTCCGCTACCTGGAGCAGACGGAATATCAGGCGGAGTATGGCTGGTTCTTTCTGATCCCGTCCAATGAGGCTTACCCTCATGCCATCTGGTGGGATTATAATGAGCAGGCAAATGAGTCTCAGAGTATTGGGATAACTGCCCAACTATCCGGCTTTCTCCTGCGCTACGGGGATCCCGGGTCCAAACTGTACCACATGGCTGACCGGTATTGCAGAAGGCTTCTTGATCGCCTTCCTGTCACAGAGAATTTTGGGGATATGGGAGTCCAGGGCTGCCTTAGGCTCCTGGAGGAGCTTGAAGCTGCCGGACTGGCGGATCGCTATGGTCTTACTTCGGTCAGAGGGAAGATTCTTGATCTGGTCAGGAGAAAGATCGAACAGGAAAAGGATAACTTTATGGCAAGCCCCCTGGAATTCATCGATTCTCCGGGTAGCAGCCTATATGAGGAATACAAGGAAGAAGTCGAGGAGGAGCTGGACCGTATCATAGACAGCAGACCTTCATCTGGAGTCTGGGAGCTTCCATGGGAATGGTATCAGGGAGATCGGTATGTGAAGGAATTTGCAATCAGCGCGAACTGGTGGAAATCCTTTGAAGCCATCGGTAAACTGCTGAAGCTGGAAAGCTTCGGACGCTTCCGCCGGTAAGAGCTTCTATCAATGAACAGAAAAAATATAGTAGATAAGCCGTAGCATAGGGATGTTATGGCTTATTTTATGTTTTATAGTTTATTTTTCGTCCGGTGAAATATATTTATTATATAGAGATCATTCGGGTAGAGGTTTTAAAGATACATGAATTCATGCCTCTAGGAAAGCTGGTAAAAATGATACATAAAAAAGCTTTGTTTGACCTGGCTGTCATTATCCTTGCATTCGTCCTTTTTGTGATATGGCATCAAAACAGCACCCGCGGAGTCCAGACGACCTTCCAGAATGTCGAGTTCTATGATGTCTACCTGATCACCACGGATAAGGGTTTTCAATATTGGGATCTCCTAAATCAAGGGGCGGAGGATATGGCGAATTTGATCGGGGTGAGATATAAATGGGAAGCTCCTGAGGTGAGAAGTACCAGGAGGCAGATAGAAATCATCAATGAGGCGGTTGAGAAGGGGGCAGAGGCTCTTATCATCGCAGCGGACGATCCAAAATATATCTCAGGTTCTGTAGAGGATGCCAAAGCCAGGGGGGTGAAGGTAATTTATGTGGACTCACCTGCCTATGAAGAGGCAATCACTACCCTGACCACTGACAACTATGAAGCCGGAGTCATGGCAGCAGAGGCCATGCTTTCCATATTGAATGACAGGGGAATCAATGAAGGGGCAATCGGTATTGTTAATCTGACGGAAAAGGAGAATACGAATCTGCGGGAAGTGGGTTTTAGAGACACCATAGCAGGAAGCCCGGGGTATCGCATAACAGAAACGATCTATACAGAAAACGATTTACCGGAGGTAACACAAGCCGCTGCCCAAATGCTGATCGATCAGAATAGGGACCTGGTAGCCTTATTCGGAACCAGTGAAGGTGCCACAATAGGGATCGGCAGAGCGAACCAGGCCAATGAGAACAGATTTGTAGGGGTCGGCTTGGACCTGACAGAGACGAACGCAAAGCTGTTAAGAAAGGGGAGCCTGGATGTCATTATTGATCAAAACCCTTATACCATGGGCTATCTTGGTATGGCGCAGGCTGTGGCAGCCATAGCCGGTAAGGATACAGGACCGGACTATATCAATACGGGGGTTTCTGTGGTATATGGAAGCCAGAACTAATTTTTACTTTTAATTGCCTTGTAATAATGTTATAATGTAATAACACCGCCGGAATACTTATATTTCCATTCCGGAACAAAGGAAGAACCTGAAGGTGCAGATAAAGGAGTCTTAAATTTGCTATGGGAAGAAAATTGAGGCTGAAGGGTTCATTAAGAAGATACCTAATGTGGCCGGTAGTCCTTACCGGATTCATGCTTTGCGCGAACCTGACGATCTATATCATCAGCAGGGAAGCCGGTTTTGTGATGTCGGCTTTTATTCTGGCGTACTTTTTGATGTCCCTCTCTATCTACGGCCTGAACCGGCACAAGCTGGCAGCAGAGCTGGTCCGCTATGCGATGGATTACGGACAGATTCAAAAACGCCTGTTAAAGGAGCTGGCCTTGCCCTATGCCATTCTTGATGTGGAAGGAAGGCTCCAATGGGGCAACAATGAATTTCTGGATATTATTCAGGAGCGTAAGGCGGCACGGCAAGGAATTTCACATATTTTCCCTGAGATCACGGTGGAGACGCTACCAAAATCTGAGGAGGATGAGGTGTTACATCTGATCCATGGCGGCAGGAATTACAGGGTACTGCTGCGGAAGGTGCTGGCACCGGATTTTGATGAGGATACGAACTGGAGCGCTTATGAAGATGAGAACTCCTGGGACAGCAAAAATGCTTTGATTGCGATGTATCTATACGATGAGACAGAGATCATAGCTCTGCTGAAGGAGAATAAGGAACAGAAACTGATTGTCGGCCTGCTCTATATTGATAATTACGAGGAAGCTCTGGAGAGCAGTGATGAGGTCAGACGCTCTCTCTTAACTGCCCTGGTTGACAGGAAGATCAATAAATACATGCAGAATATAGACGCAATCATTAAGAAGCTGGAGAAGGACAAGTATATCTTTGTCTTTCAGCAAAAGTACCTATCACAGCTGCAAAGCAGCAAATTCTCCATTCTGGAAGAGGTCAGGAGCGTCAACATCGGGAATGAGATGGCTGTTACCATCAGTATCGGACTCGGTGTCAATGCGGAAAACTACAACATCGGTTATGAGTATGCCCGTGCAGCCATTGACCTGGCCCTGGGCCGAGGCGGCGACCAGGCCGTTATTAAGGATAGGGAGAAGATATCCTATTACGGCGGCAAGAGCATTCAGGTAGAGAAGAGTACCCGGGTAAAGGCCAGAGTGAAGGCCCATGCCTTCCGTGAATTCGTGGAGGGCAAGGACAAGGTTGTCATTATGGGACACAAGATCGGAGATGTCGATTCCTTCGGATCTGCCATCGGAGTATATCGGATTGCAAAAACTCTAAATAAAAAAGCTCATATTGTCATTAATGAGGTAACCACCTCCTTGCGTCCGATGATGAACCGTTTTATCGGTAATCCGGACTATGAAGAGGATATGTTCATCAAGAATGATCAGGCCAAAGAAATTGTTGATATCAATACCCTGCTGGTTATTGTGGATGTAAACCGTCCCAGCTATCTGGAGTGTACGGAGTTGTTGGAGTATGCGAAGACGATTGTAATCTTTGACCACCACAGACAAACCAATGAAGCAGTGGAAAATGCCGCTCTTTCCTATATCGAGCCCTATGCCTCCTCTACCTGTGAAATGGTGGCGGAAATCCTGCAGTATATCGGAGGAAATCTGAAGCTGAAGCCGGTGGAGGCAGATGCCCTCTATGCAGGTATCATGATTGATACGAACAATTTCCTGACGAAGGCAGGAGTCAGAACCTTTGAAGCAGCCGCTTTCTTAAGAAGAAGCGGTGCCGATGTAACAAGGATTCGCAAGGCCTTCCGAAGTGAGATTACAGATTTCAAGACAAAGGCGGATGCCATCAGCAGCACGGAGGTCTATCTGGACCATTATGCCATCGCTATATGTGCAGGCTCTGAGGTGGACAGTCCCACCGTACTTGGTGCCCAGATTGCCAATGAGCTGTTGAATATCACGGACATCAAAGCCTCCTTCGTCTTAACGGACTTTAACAATAAGATCTATATCAGTGCCAGGTCCATTGATGAGGTGAATGTGCAGATCATCATGGAGAAGATGGGAGGCGGAGGTCACTTAAGCGTTGCAGGTGCTCAGCTGGAGAATTGTGCGATTCATGAGGCTATCATGAAGCTGAAGATGACCCTGGCTTCCATGATGAAGGAAGGAGAGCTATAAATTAGGGGTTGCCTTCCGGTGCACGATGTGCGATATTGAGATGAAACATACCGGAGACAGGGCTTACACCCTGTTACCGCTGTATCTGAAGATATTAGAATGATAGAAAGGAAGGTATGATAGGTAACAGATCTGTCATACAAGGTTATTATGGAGATTATTTTATTACAAGATGTGAAAGCCCTGGGGAAAAAGGGAGATATCGTTAAAGTAAGCGATGGTTATGCGAGGAATTTTATACTTCCCAAGAAGCTTGGACTTGAGGCAACAAAGCAGAATCTCAATGACCTGAAGCTTCAAAAGGCTGCCGAAGAGAAGAGGCAGAGGGAGATCCTGGCAGAGGCACAGGCTTTTGCAAAGCAGCTGGAGGAAGTAGCGATTAAGGTGAAGATTAAGGCCGGTGAAGGGGGCAAGACCTTCGGATCCATCTCTACCAAGGAAATCGCTGCTGCATTAAAGGAGCAGTTTGGTCTGGAGCTGGACAAGAAGAAGCTGCTGCTTGCTGATCCGATCAAGAATGCGGGAAGCTATACGGTCCCTGTAAAGCTGCATCCACAGGTTACTGCCGAGATGAAGGTTGAGGTAGAAGCCGTATAGAAGCTTCTTAAAGATATTGCCTATGAAGGCTTGTATGAGGACTTAGACCGGATGACCTTGCATAAGGGATTCGCCTAAGAAGTCTTAAGGGAAATAAGTATAAGCTGCCGGGAGCAGCGTGGAGATAGGGATACTATGGATGAGGCATTAATTAAAAGGATACTACCGCACAGCGCCGAAGCAGAGCAATCCGTTATCGGAGCCATGATCATGGACCGGGATGCCATCGTTGCTGCGGCGGAGATAATAAATGGCTCTGATTTTTATGAGCAACAGTACAGTATACTGTTCGATACCATGCAGGAGCTGTATAACGAGGGGAAGCCGGTAGATCTGGTAACCCTTCAGGACCGCCTGAAGGAAAAGGATGTTCCTCCGCAGGTATGTAGCCTGGAGTTCATCCGGGATCTGGTAACAGCGGTTCCCACTTCGGCCAATGTAAAATACTATGCGCAGATCGTCAAGGACAAAGCAGTGCTCCGCAGATTGATCAAGGTATCAGAGGAAACAGCCAATGACTGCTATCTGGATAAGGAAAAGCTGGACATTATTCTGGAGAAGACAGAGAAGCAGGTCTTTGATATTGTTCAGAACCGGGGCACGAAGGAGTTTACGGAGATCAGAGAAGTGGTGTTGCGCTCCATTGACAGCATCGAGGCTGCCTCCAGAAATCAGGGAAGTGTAACCGGTGTTGCGACCGGCTTCTATGATCTGGACTATAAGACAGCCGGCTTACAGCCCTCCGACCTGATCCTGATTGCTGCCAGACCCTCCATGGGTAAGACGGCCTTTGCGCTGAACATCGCTGAATACGTGGCTTTAAAGTCTAATGTAACGACAGCCATCTTCAGTCTCGAGATGTCTCAGGACCAGCTTGTTAAGCGTATTCTTGCCATGAATTCAAGAGTGGATTCCCAGAATATCCGTACCGGTAACCTGTCAGCCGAGGAATGGGCGGCCCTGATGGAAAGTGCCAGAATAATCGGTAATTCCAATTTGATCATAGATGATACCTCCGCAATCTCTGTCACCGAATTGCGGTCCAAATGCAGAAAGCTGAAGCTGGAGAAAAACCTGGGCTTAGTAATGATCGACTACCTGCAGCTGATGACAGGAAGCAAACGGTCAGAGTCCCGGCAGCAGGAAATCTCGGAGATCTCCAGATCCTTAAAGTCCTTGGCCAGGGAAATCAATGTACCGGTGATTGCTTTGTCACAGCTAAGCCGTGCCGTGGAGCAAAGGCCGGACAAGAGACCCATGCTTTCGGACCTAAGAGAATCCGGAGCCATCGAGCAGGATGCCGACGTGGTTATGTTCATTTACCGTGATGATTACTATAATCATGACACGGAGGAACCCGGCGTATCCGAAATCATCATCGGAAAGCAGAGAAATGGTCCGGTAGGTACCGTGAAATTGGCATGGCAGGCACAATATACAAAATTTGCGAACTTAGAGAGATAATCCTATGAAACTGAATAAAGCAAAAATTACTTACTTTGGTCTTCCGAGAAGTGTCTATATCATATTTATCGCACGAGTCGTGAATTCCATGGGAAACTTTGTTTTCCCCTTTATGACCCTATTACTTACTCAGAAGGGCGGTCTTTCGGAATCAATGGTGGGTAAATACCTGCTGATGGGTTCCCTTCTGCAGATTCCCGGCTCCCTGCTCGGAGGCAAACTGACAGACCTGATGGGAAGAAAGAAGATCATGATCCTTTTCATGAGCCTTGCTGCCTTCTGTTACCTGCCAAGTGCTTTATTCATTGACAGTCCGGAAACCTTTCATTATGTACCCTATCTGCTGATTCTGTCTTCCTTCTTTGGAAGCGTCTCCCACCCGGCCAGCGGAGCCATGATGAATGATCTTACGGTTCCGGAGAATCGGCAGGCAGCCTTTTCCCTGCTGTATATGGGCATGAATGCCGGAACTGCGATCGGTTCTGTCGTTGCAGGCTTCCTCTTCCAGAAGTATATGAAGCTTCTTTTCCTTGGAGATGCGATCACCTCTCTGATCGCCATTCTGCTCCTGGTGAAGTTCGTTAAGGAGACCAAGCCGGCGAAGGAGGAATTTGTGGTGCTGGAGGAGGAACGGGTCAATGAGAGGGCAGAAACCGGCGGGATGATTGCCGCACTTCTGCGCAGACCGGCCCTTTTGATCTTCGCTCTTTTAGATACGATTTATTCCTTCATTTACGCACAGACCAACTTCAGTCTGCCCCTCAAGGCCAAAGCTGTTTTTGGTGAGCTTTTGGGCCCCAACTATTATGGGACCTTAAATATGGTGAATTGCCTGGAGGTAATCGCCTTTACGACGATCATTACGCTGTTGACCCGAAGAATCAGGGCCATCTACAATGTGTGCATTGCCGGAATCTTCTATGCGGTGGGCTTCGGCATGTTATTTTTTGTTAACAGCTTATGGCTCTTCCTGCTGTCAACAATCATATGGACCGTAGGTGAGATTATCAATGCGACAAATATCGGTGTATATATCGCGAATCATACACCAATCTCCCATCGGGGCAGGTTCAACTCCATGATAAATATCATTTCCGGTACAGGAGGTTCCATATCTCCTTATATTACGGGTAAATTCATACAAGGGTATGGAGTTAACAATGTATGGCCCTGTATCTTCCTACTGGCGATTGCAGCCTCCTTCTTCATGTATCTGCTTGGAAGTCATGAAAAAAGGAAGATGAGAGGTCTAGCTGTTACCGCTACTTCGGAAAAATAAGAGAATAGTAGAATATGTAGAAAAGAGGAAGCTTCTTTGAGGTTTCCTCTTTTTATGTCGACAAGTTAAATGGGAATATGTGGAATCTATATTGCATTTGGTACTTGCTATGTTATAATGTAAAAAGTGGAAAATAATTACACTTATAAGGGGGACAAGCAATGGCTGATGTTAGGTATATGATTTCAGAAGCCTCAAAAAGGGTGGAGGTAGAAGACCACGTACTGAGATATTGGGAGGAACAGCTGGAGCTTCCCATTGGAAGAAACGAAATGGGGCACCGATACTATAAAGAGTCAGATATTGATCTGCTGAAAACGATAAAGCACCTGAAGGAACAGGGCTTTCAACTGAAAGCAGTAAAATTACTGCTCCCCAACCTGAATAAGGTGGAAGGCCTTGATCAGCAGACGATGGTCAGACTGAAGGACAAGCTGAACGGTAAGGTGATAGAGCTATGGGGAGAAGAAAATAAGCCGACTGCTGGCGGGACAAGTATGGAGGAGACAGGAATGGAAGAGACACATCAGGAAGACTTACGGTCTGATGAGACCGGTACTGAGGGGACAAGCCTTATCACAAATGAGAAGAAAAGTGAGCTGGAGGAGCAGCCCGGTGATAAGATGGGCCAGTTTAAGGTTATTATGAATCAGATTATCATGGCAGCCCTGAAAGAGAACAATGCCACTCTTTCTGACGATATCAGCGGTGTTGTGGCAGAAAGTGTGATTAAGGAAATGAGTTTTCTGATGCGCCTGCAGGAGGAGAAAGAGGAGGAACGCTTCAGAAAATTTGATTTGACCCTGAGAGATTATCAGAAGAGCAGAATGATGGCAGCAGCCACTCTGGATGGAAGGAGAAAGAAATCCAAGTTCAGAAAGAAGCACAGAATATATATCTGATTCTCATAGGAAATCATAAAAGGGCAAAAAAGGAGCCGCTTCAAAACCTCATGATCATGAGACTTTGAAGCAGCTCCTTATGTACTGGTCTGGATTATGCAGAAATCGCACCGGTAGGGCAGGTGGACTCGCAAGCGCCGCAATCGATGCAGCTTTCAGCATTGATCTCAAAATGAGCTGCGCCTTCAGATATAGAATCTGTCGGGCACTCGCCTGCACATGCGCCACAGCTGATGCATTCATCACTAATTGTATATGCCATGATAATATCCCTCCTTCTCAAACAATCCCCTATATTTTAACTTAATCATAGCAATAATGCAAGCAAATTCTACATAATTACAAGCTCCAAATGAAGGCATGCCCCTGTCGGGGAGCATAAAGTCTTTCATTGAAATCTTTTCAGCGGCTATACCCTTGACGGAAGCGAATGGATGGAATATAATGTTGCTCAGGCTATTAAGCTGATAACGAATCTCAATTCGTTTAGGTTCTATCCATTGATATAGAATAAAGGAGGTTTTATTATGGCTACGATAACGAAAGACATGACAATTGCTCAGGCAATTTCAGCCGATCAGAATATTATTCCGGTACTGCTTGATATCGGAATGCATTGCCTTGGATGCCCTTCCGCACAGGGAGAGACCCTGGAAGAGGCTGCTATGGTTCACGGACTTGATCCCGAAGATCTGATGGACAGAATTTATGAGGTAATCGGGGAGTAAGAGGGATACATGGGGGTGCCGCAGTATGAAGCTGCGGCATCCCTTTTATCAGCTTATGCAAAACAGGATTAGTAATCATTAAAGTAAGAAAGGATGAGGTCTCCCTCATCCTTTCGTGTACATGATTTGATTGATTTGATGTATCCATGTATATTACATGACTGACAGAATCTGCAGAGCCTGATTTTTCACGATGATTTCATAATGCTCCTCATAGAAGGAGGAGCTGGCATAGGTGTAACGCTCTGCCTTGCCATACTCTGAGATGATGTTGCAGATTTTATTGAATTCCTCCGGTGTGTGGGCGGACATGCTGATTACCAGGTAGTAGGTTGAATTCTGAGGATTCTTGTACAAGGTATTCATACCGTTATAGTATCCCAGAAGAATATTCGCCAGTTCGGTTACCTCCTTCAAGGAACGGAAGGAGTAGACCTTCATCAGATTCGTGGAAACCTGAAGATTAGGCTTCTCCTCGGTCTCGGTATCGGTGCTGTCCGTGATGTCCTTGCTCTCATCCTCGGTATCATCTGCATAATCTATCTGGTCAAAGCTGTTGATAATCTCGTCGGCATAGGAATCCTCATCTGATTCCGATTTATCCTCCATATCGCGGGGGCCTAAGGAGGAGAACTTGGAGAACCTGGTATCCAGCTCATCCGGATCTGCTACCTTAGTAATTACAAGTATCAGACATTCCGTTGAGACGGGTATCGCCTCAATCATCAAAGGAATATCGTCTACCTCAAAACCAAATTCATAAAAGGCCTGTTGTATCATATCCCGGAAGAGAGCCTTGGCTTTTTCTGTACCATAGGCAAGCTCACTGATCCGCAGTTCTCGGTCGATTAAATCACTTTTATTCAGGGTACATCTTATTTGGTTGTCACTGATTTTCTCAATCTTCATACTGTACACCCCTTTCTGTGCAAGCAGGAAATGATTATTTACGTTAACGATGCGGAACCTCCGGTTGAATCACAGAGCGCAAAATCCACATCCTACAATAATCAATGATTGGTGTAAAAAAAGTATAATTTAAAAAGATACATAAGTCAATACGTATAGTTGTGAATTTTGTATTAATAAAACCCTTTCATCTACAGGATTTTACCGCGATTGACAAGGACATTTTGCACACAAACCGGCAAAAAGTTTGTGAAATCAGACGGCGAGAAAACCCTTGATGTACTTCCATAATCTGTATATAATAGGAGTTGGACAGGATTCACAAATATGCCTATGCTGATAGGAAAGGAGAGAATGCAACAGGAAATCTGGTTCCAAAAGTACCGTATCATACGGCTGCTAGGCAGAGGAGGCACTGCCAAGGTTTATCTTGCCGAACATATCAGACTCAATTCATATCGGGCAATCAAATGTCTGTCTAAGGACCATCCCCTATACGAATTACAGCTTAAGGAAGCACAAATTCTTAAAAATCTAAAACATTCCTGTATTCCTATAATTTATGATATTGAAGAAGATCCGAATGGTTCCTATATTGTCGAACAATATCTGGAAGGGGTTACCCTTAACAGCTATGTGTCTGCAAAGGGCTGTCTGGATACGGAAACTATCATACACTTCGCTCTTCAACTCTGCGATCTGATCCATTACTTACATCATATTGAGAGACCAATTCTATACCTGGACTTAAAGCCGGTCAATATTATTGTTACCGGTAAGGATCTGAAGCTGATAGATTTCGGATCTGCTGTTTACCGGGACGAGGCTGCGGCCGGCGATCAGGGCTACTGCGGTACCTATGGCTATGCTGCTCCGGAAATGTATCAAAGAGAAGGGATAGATGAGCGCTGTGACGTATATGGGATCGGTATGCTGATGTATTTTATGGCAACCGGAACATCCCCCGGGAGGGACAAAAAAAGGATTGACAATATTGAGACCTATTATACCTGCTCCGGAAAACTGAAGAAAATAATCAGCCGCTGCTTAAGATTTCATCCGTTGGGCAGATATGCTTCTGTAGCACAATTAAGCAAAGTGATATCAGCTGGCAGGATAAGCCTGCCGGGACAAAGTGAATCAGGTCCGACCGTCAGAATTGCTGTTGCCGGAGTACAGCCAAGGATTGGAGTAACCCATTTATGTTTTCGTCTGTGTAAGCTTTTTATGCAGAAGTCAGTAACCTGTATCTACCGGGAATGTAACCCGAGCAGTACCGTAAGAGCCATCAGGAACCGTTATGAGGGCTTGGATACTGACGGAAATACCGTAAGGCTTAAGGGGATTACCCTGCTTATCCCTGGGAGAAGCGATGAGGAGATTTTCAGAGAGTATCAGGTAGTGGTAGAGGATTATGGATGTCTGACTAAGGATAAGCTGCCGACCTTTCTTGAGGCAGAGCTTCCCCTTCTGCTGTTGGGCGGCAAGGACTGGGAGCTGGAACAGGCGGAGGAGGTATTAAGGCTGCTGGAGGATCAGAAGAAGCCGGTGTATCTCTTTAACTACCTGGATGGGAACCAATTCCGGCAGGTAAGCAGACAGATGGGACGAAGGCGTTGCTTACGGGTCCCATATGCACCGGATCCCTATGCAGCACCGGCCAAGGGTGCGGAGCTGGAATTTCTGGAGGAGCTGGCAGAGACTGTTATGGAGAGGATAGACAGATGATGCGAAAACCAATGCTATATCATAATATTCCGAGGAACAGCCACAGAGAGGTTATCGGACTGATCGGTGTTCATCCGGGAGCCGGTGTAACCTATACAGGCTTACTGCTGGCCTTTTATCTTGGGGAAGAGCTGGGAAGGAAAACGGCTTACTTAGAATGCAACGGTCACCATGATTTCAGCAGACTGCAGCAGGCCTACCGATGGAACCGGGAGGACGACTTTTCCTTTCACTTCGGCAATAACAGCTTCCATAAGGATGTGACTGCGGACAAAATCCCATTCTTACTGGGAGAGGATTATGAGTATATCCTACTGGATTTCGGCTATGCGCTTGACACTAGCATAGGAGAGTTCAATCGCTGCAGCAGAAAGCTGGTAATTGGTGGGTGGGCAGACTGGAATCTTAGCAAGCTGAGTGGCTTTATCAGAGCTGCCCAGTCCATCAGGGGCTATGATGCCTGGACCTATCTACTCCCCTATGCCGGGGAAAGGGCCATCCGGTCTATACAGCAGGAGTTTGACGGAAGATTTTATTCCATTCCTATGGAGACAGATCCCTTAAAGCCATCAAAGGAAACCAAAAGACTATTCCGAAGGTTATTGGAGTGAGTCTGTACAGTCCGGCTAATCCGGTAAGGATAAGTATAACATATCACAAATGACCTTCTTATCCGAACGATAGATATTATGACAGCACCAGCCGGATTGTCAGTCATCCTACCGGGGATATGCTTTTGGAGAACCGATCGATCAGGGGAAAGCTATGATGAGAAGCAGGGGCTTAACCGGTACTTAAAAAGCCCTCTATACCTTTGTGCAGTATCTGTTCAAATGCAACTGCCCCTAATGCTCATCGAAAGTACGATAGGGAAGGATCATAAATCCCGCTTTCTTAAGTTCAGCTGGTAGGAACAGCCAGAGCTTCGGATTGCCGGGATTTTGGTCTTTAAAAGGTCGAAATTTAGTAATGACGGTTGTTTCATTTAATGCTATAATGTGATATAGATTACGAGTGGGAGCGATACATAAGGCGGTCAGAGCTGCATGGAGCTGATCGCGGCTCCAAAGATTAATATGTATAGATGAGATACCCGGATGGAGGAATATACCGTATGGATAAAAGAATGAGGATCGCCGTCATTGGTTTATCGCTTGTACTGGTCATTGTACTGTTGGTTGCGGGATTTGCTATTAAGAAGAAGCTGACACCCAGCGATGAAGTGATGTTATTGACGGAGTATTATCAGGTGAAGGATTCAGAGCTTATGATCATCCTCCAGGATAAGATATATGATAAAAACGGCTTGTTCCTGAACGGTACGGTCTATATAGATTATGATACTGTGGTGAAGAAGTTTAATCATAGATTTTATTGGGATAGCAAGGAGAACCTGCTGACCTACACCACTCCAACCGAAATTATCAGGGCTGAAGCCGGTAAAAGTGAATATACGGTGACCATGACCTTGAATCCCACCGTTAAGAAGGAAAAATATGAGATAGTTAAGGTGCTGGCAGATCAGGTTTATCTGGCACTGGATTTTGTCGGCAGATACTCTGATCTGCAGTACAGTCTGTATCAGGAGCCGAATCGTGTTATCATCAATTATCAATGGGGAGAGAAATTATATACTGAGGTTACCAAGGCTACGCAGCTAAGATCGGAGCCCGGAATTAAGAAGCCCATTCTGACAGAGCTTCCCGTAGGCAGCTCCCTCATGTTTGTGGACATGGAAGAGGCACCCAGAAAGGGCTTCGTAAAGGTGATGACAGAGGATGGAATCATCGGCTACGTGAAGGAAAAGAATGTGAAGAAGTCCTTTTATAAAAAGCTGGAGAGTACCTACCGGGCACCGGAATATACTGCTCAGACCAGAAAGGAGAAAATCAACCTGATCTTCCATCAGGTAACGAATCAGGATTCGAATGCCAATCTGGAGCCCCTGATCAAAAAGACAAAGGGGGTAAATGTGGTATCTCCGACCTGGTTCAATGTCCTGGATAGCAGCGGGGCAATCAGCAGTATTGCCAGCAAGGACTATGTAAATAAGGCAAATGAGCTGGGCCTGGAGGTATGGGGCCTGGTAACGGATGTGAATCTGGATGTGAATATGGGAGAGCTGCTTTCCCGTACCTCGTCAAGAGATAACCTCTCGGATTCCCTGATTCAGGCGGCCTTGGAATATAAGCTGAACGGTATTAACATTGACCTTGAGAACATACCCTCCGCAGCCGGAAAAAATTATATCCAGTTCCTAAGAGAGCTTTCCGTCAAATGCAGGAATAACGGTCTGGTGCTTTCCGCAGATAATTTTGTACCTGCTCCTTATCGTGAGTATTATGATCTGGAGGAACAGGGGAAGATCATAGATTATGTTATCATCATGGCTTATAATGAATTCGTTGGTTCTGAGAAGGCAGGCCCCGTAGCCTCCATTGGCTTTGTGGAGGATGCGATCACGAATACGCTGAAGGATGTACCCAAGGAGAAGACCATCATTGCAATTCCCTTTTACTCTGCTTTATGGAAGGAGACTGCTGACGGTGATCTGACGGTAGTTTATCAGGCTATGACGAATGCGGCAAATGTATTTACAGACCAGGGCATAGAGCCGGAGTGGGATGAGGTATACGGTTATTATTACGGCGAATATAAGCAGGAGGGAGCCACCTACCGGATCTGGAAGGAGGAGGAGAACTCCATCGGAGAGAAGATGGAGGCAATCTATAAGGCCGGTACAGCCGGAGTGGCAGCCTGGAAGCTGGGACTTGAGAAAGAAGAAGTTTGGGATATTATCATCAAATATCTGAATTAGTCATGGAATACCATGATTGGATTGAAGAGGACCGGACTTTCTGTCATGTGAAAAAGCAAGACAGGAGGTTACGGTTCTTTTTCAGGAGATGGATGGTGTCTCTGTGGCTGCCTTACGGGAGAGAATGAGCTTCTGATCACCGGTTTTTCATATCGCAGAGAATAAGGACAATGCGGTGATTCATAAGATGTAGGGAGCGAAATATTTGGAAGTAGGTCTATGAAGAAGAAGTATTTCTATATCCTGTTTCTCCTCCTGCTGGTACTGGCCAAAGTTCTGACCACCGAGCAATCCGTTAAGGTAATGAAGCATATATTCCATAGAGCTGGCAGAGCGGAGGCGGAAGTAATTACGATTGTGATAGATCCCGGTCATGGTGGCAGGGACCCCGGGAAGGTTGGGGTCAATTATGCCCTGGAGAAGGACATTAATCTGAAGATCTCCCTGAAACTGAAAAAGCTACTGGAAGAAAAGGGCTATCAGATCATCATGACCAGGGAAGAGGATATCGGCCTGTACTCAGAAGGGGATGCCAATAAAAAAAGATCAGATCTGAACCGGCGAATCAAAACGATTAATGACAGTGACGCTAAATTTGCACTCAGTATTCACCAGAACAGCTTTACTCAGGAATATGTAAAGGGGGCCCAGGTCTTCTATCATGGGGAGTCTGTAGAAGGAAAGAAGCTGGCGGAAATCCTGCAGGAGCAGATCAAGGAGACCATAAAGGACGGAAATCACCGGAAGGCCAAAGCAAATCAGAGCTATTATATGCTGAAGAAGACAAAGTGTCCCCTGGTCATTGTTGAATGCGGATACCTGTCCAATCACGGGGAGGCAGCCCTGTTGATTACCGAGGAATACCAGGATAAAATGGCGGAAGCCATCAGCCTCGGAGTGCAGGAATATTTAAAAAGAGGGCCCTGATAAGCAAACTGATGTTAGTATGGATTTTAGAAGAGAAAGGTGTTATAATGCACGGTAGACGGTATCACAGGATGCCTTCTGAAAGAAACACGGAGTTCGAGGAGCAGCATATAGATGGATACCAGGATAATAAAAATAAAGCAGGAGCAGATAGAGGCCAGGAACTTGGAGCAGGTCATAGAGGTGCTTCGGGCGGGTGGGTTGGTTGCTTTTCCGACCGAGACCGTATACGGCTTAGGAGCGGATGCCCTAAATCCCCAGGCCGCCAGAAGGATATATGAGGCTAAGGGAAGACCATCGGATAATCCCCTAATCATTCATATCTCAAGGGTGGAGGATCTGGAGCAGCTGGCAGAGGGGATTCCGGAGGCAGCATACCGGTTAGCCTCTGTATTCTGGCCGGGACCCCTGACTATGATTTTGAATAAGAAGGTCTGTGTGCCCAAGGAAACGACCGGAGGCTTAAGTACGGTTGCCATCCGCCTTCCTGCCCATAAGCTGGCCAGAGCTCTGATTCATAGCTCCGGCATCTTCCTGGCTGCACCCAGTGCCAATCTGTCGGGAAGGCCCAGTCCTACAAGGGCCGAGCATGTGATACACGATCTGAACGGCAGAGTGGATATCATCCTTGACGGCGGGCAGGCAGCCCTTGGTCTTGAGTCAACTATCATCGATCTAACCGGAGAAGTACCGGTGATCCTTAGGCCGGGCTGTATTACAAAGGCCATGATCGAACATGTTCTGGGTGAGGTACAGTATGATCCGGCTATATTACTGGAGAAGCCGGATGAGAAGCTTATACCGAAGGCACCGGGAATGAAGTACCGCCATTATGCACCGGAGGGCTGTCTGACCATCTATGAAGGAAGGATAGCCGAGGTGATCACAGAAATAAACCGGAAGGCTAAGGAACTTACGGAAGCCGGGAAGAGCGTAGGAATTATCGCGACCTCTGAGACCGAGAAGGAGTATCTGTATGGAACCGTGAAGACCATAGGCTCCAGACAGGATGAGAACTCTATAGCAGCAGGGCTTTATGCAACCCTGCGGGATTTTGATGAATTAAAGACAGAGTATATCTTAACTGAGAGCTTTGCAGACAATAACCTGGGACAGGCAATTATGAACCGCCTTCTGAAGGCAGCGGGCTATCGTATCGTTAAGGTTTCTTAACTCTGCCGCTGTGCACAGCATACCAACCGTATCGTTAGAAAGGAACTGCTTTTATCAGCAGAATGGAGGATATATGGGAAAATATCAGAAGCTTATCTTTGTATGTACCGGTAATACCTGCCGGAGTCCGATGGCAGAAGCGATCTATAAGAACCTGGAGAGAGTCAGTACAATGAAGGTAATCTCCCGGGGATTGGTTGTATTATTTGGAGAACCGATTAATCCAAAAGCCGAGGTGGTACTGGGGAAGCATGAATTGGAACTGGCAAATCATATGTCCAAGGGCCTGAAGGCTGTGGACATAGATGAAAAAACCCTGATACTGACGATGACTCAGGGTCAGAAGAAGAAGGTTCTGGAGGAGTATCCGGAAGCTCGGGAGGTTTATACCATTACGGAATTTACCGGTGAAATCGGGGATGTGGTAGATCCTTACGGCGGAAGCCTGATTGATTATGAGGAGTGCTTCACCACCCTGGCACGACTGGTGAAAAAGACAGTATATAAACTGAATGAAGAGAAATAAAGGAGGTAGCTTATGATAGCGATTGGAAATGATCACACCGGGTATGAGCTCAAAAAAGCAATCATTGAGTATCTGGAGGAGAAAGGGATTGAATATAAGGATTTTGGCTGCGGAAATGTGAACGCCAGCGATTACCCCGAGTATGCCAAGGCAGTTGGCAGGGCCATTCAGAAGAAGGAATGTGAAAAGGGCATATTAATCTGTGGAACAGGGATCGGTATCTCCATTGCGGCCAACAAAATGAAAGGGATCCGTTGTGCCTTATGCCATGACTGCTTCAGTGCGGAAGCCACCAGGCTTCACAATGATGCGAATGTCCTAGCCATGGGTGCAAGAGTAATCGGAGCCGGGCATGCAATCAAGATTGTGGACACCTTCTTAGGTACGGAATTCTCCGGAAATGAAAGGCATATCAGAAGAATTCAGATGCTGGAGGAATAAGACGGTTCCGCCTTCTCCACCGTTTCCATCAAGGAAGGGAATTGACCCTGATAAATGAGCTTAAGCAGGGAATCTAAGGTACGTAGGGCCCGTGTGACCTCATCACCGGAGATTAGGCCCTGTTCAAAGGCTTCGGCAAGCTCATCTATGTCGAGGATTTGAACGGAACCATCCCGATGCAGGATAACATCAATCAGCAGATCCTCAAATATCATGGTGTCCGGTTCAGGGCCGGGCTTCTGCTGGATGATATCGCAATACCAGTAGACAAGCTCCTGCTCCTTGTTAAAGACCTTGCTTACTTTAAAGCCCTGATTCAAAAAGTAGGCTGAGATCCCTCCGGCGATATCCTTCCTCGGATGGAGAGCAGTCCACTTGGTAAGAATAAGATGATCGTCAAGGCTTAAGATACGATCATCCTTCAATGGAACCAGTTCATCAGGAATAAAACGTCTTCGGTATAGCAGAGGCATATTCATAGGGGAATCTCCTTTCGAAACACCTTTCGGTTGTAGGGGGAGTTACCCTATTATATCATGACTGTTCATGAAGGTAAAGGGAACAGAGGAAATCCTTCAAAGATAGGGAAAACGCTTTCGTATCACCTGCAATAAAATTTGGCTGTCATATCAAGCTTGCTTGACAATGAGAGCCTTTTTCTTGTCCGGGAAGGCTAATACTTAGCTATTGAGGGGAGGAGCCTATGCTTTTGGATATCAGCTCATATTGAGATAAGGGGATGGATAACTATGGAAATCCCATGGAATAATTCTTCTGATTCAGGGAAAAATAACAAATGAACCGTAAGCAGCCATCATTGGGAGGTATTACTATGGAGAATTTAAGTCGGTTTTACGAATCCCTGAAAAGTATCTTATCTAGGAAGAAGACAAAGATTACCTTATATATTGCAGCAGTGCTCTGGCTTGCTGTAGCAACCCAGCTGTTCATGAATCGTTTCTTTTATGAGGAAGCCAAGTTGACTCAGGCATTTGTGAATACCAATTCCGGTGATTTGAGAAGCAGCATTGAGATGATTGCAGATTATCAGAAGGATTTCTTAAGCGAGGAGGATAAGAAGCAACTGATTTATTATCTCGCTAATGCAATTGGTCTGAAGATAGATCAGAAGATTGCTGTTTCCAGAGAAGAAGGCAGAAGTGAGTATTCCTACGAGAAGCAGGCGAAGCATGCCACTACGATATTAAAGGTGATCAGCCTTGAGCAGAAAAAGGAAGAGGAAGTAAAAATGAAGCACTATATTATGGTCAAGCTGAGAATCAAAGACAGCATCCATAGTATGGATAGGTACCGGAAGCTCCTGGAGGAAGCTCTCACCAAGCTCGGAGTCGAAAAGAAGCAGTTAACACTCCAGTATGAGGGAAGCTTCAGTGGAATGCTGACTTCTGCCGAGAAGGATAGGATATCGGAGCTGATGGTGAAGGAGCTTGATGGAGAAGTTGCCATGAGCTATGAAGAGGATGGCCTTTACACAGTCTATGCCTATACGGGACTGATCAATGAATATATTATGTCTATGGGAAGTAAGGTGAATATCCAGATTGCCATAGCCTATGACGAAGAGGCAGGCAAAACGATGGTTTATCTCGCTTCGCCAATCTTAAATACCAGCTGGTAATGTCTGCTATTTCTGAATCGACACGCAAATACAAGAGGCTTTATCAAGTTTGAGCCTCTTGTATTGCTTGTGTGCCCGGTGGGCACACGTTCTAACGGGTGAAAGTCCCCAATCCGCCCGGCAGTGGGAAGGATACAGCCAAAGCCAAGGGTGTCCATCGTGAGGTGGAATCTGAAGAAAGGATTAGGCAAAA
>JAEZNB010000085.1 GCA_023441965.1 Bacillota bacterium | reverse complement strand
TGCCGGTGCTAAACTCTACCTCTGCGTTTATGCCACCAGTAAGCGACGCCGATCTTGGCGAAGTTCCATAGGATCCCCCATTAATTCGTCCTTGGCAAGTGCCACTCCACGATAATGTGTGATTGCCACTTAGTAAAGAACTGCCCTCGATCACCTGCTTTAATGATCCGCTTAATATCGTGATAGTTGTTACGTTGCCCGATGTGGCAAACGTATAAGTGCAGCCGTTTGTGCCTGCTTTAAACCTGTCGTGTCCGTACTGCCCCTCCGATAACACAACCGTACCCGATACGGCTCTTTGGTTGATTTGGAAAATGCCGTTTATGCAATAATTTTTATTTGGTATGTTTAATATACCATCCTTATTCTGCGTGATTCGTGTTTCGTGATCCGAGATTTCTGCCTCTGCCGTCGAAATCCGAGCCTTGACCTCCGCCACATCAGCCAACGCTTCTTCCAGAGATGTCCACTGTGACGTGCTCGCAGCTGCCCCGCTTATGTCCGGCGATTCATTGACGGTGATCTCAAACCCCGGCGACCGAAGCGTCTTGCCGTCTTTCGACACCAAGATAACGCACGCCAGCGAACCATCCACATCACACATACTCGACGGCATGACGAACAGCGCTTTACCAGCCGCGCCGTCGAGAACCGTGCAGGCTTCATAAACGGTGTTGTTGTCTGGTTTCGTAGCGTACAGCGTGACTGATGCGCCGGTTAAATTGATCGGAAGCGTGCCGTTCGATGTTATTTTAAGCTCAAAGCCGCGACCGTCGGTTTCGTATTGTTGCACAGCAATTCCGGCAGTGTATTCTTTCGTAAAATCAAGCGTTATGTTTTGGATAAGCATTTACCGGCCTCCTTTTTTCCCTTATTTGCATCGTCATGATTCTCGATCAGCAATTTGATCTCGGTCATGCATCTCGACAGTATCGAACAGTTTGTATACCCGATAACGGTCATCTGATCGAGAGTGTTAAAAATTTGAGCCAATTTATCTCTTTCCTCTAAAATCATGCCACATCTCCCTCCAAAATTTTTAATCGCTTATCCAAGTTCTGTATTGCCGATATTGCCAAAGCGACCATGTTTGAATATTGCACGCTGTCAGGTACGTCATTATGATATGACACAACCTCAGGGCAGACATCAAAAACATCCTCCGCGATCAACCCTAAGTTGACCAGTTTTTTTTCGTCGTCAATATACTTGAACGTGGCGGGCTTAAATCTTCGGCATACATCAATCCCGTACTCATCCCCAAAATACTCGATATCTTTTTTGTATTTCCGAGATGACGTATAACGGCCTAGTGACCAACCGCCCAAATCTGCCGTCCTGTCAACCCAGCGACATTCGGAACCACCGGATGCCGTGGCGGGGCTTGCCATAATCAAGCGGTTTTGGCTGTTGTAAGTGGTAATTTTTAACGATCCCTTGATATTCACCCAATCGCTATCAGAATACACCTCTACGTCGCCAGCGCTTGCATAGAGTTTTAATGCACCCGATTGCGCGTACAAGGCGATCCCATTGTTTCCAAACAGGCGCATACCATAGTCAACGTTCGTATCTATCTGCGCAGCCCATGTCGCGCCGTTATAAAACGCAATATTCGAACCCCACATGAGAATCCGTCGTCCGGACGCCGCGATAGTATCTACGGAACCAACGATACTAACACCGCCGCCAGCAGCAACTTGAAAAACCTTTGTGTTGCTTGTGTTTGTAATATCAAATCCGCCGTTATAAACATGTAAGCCGTTCGCATCAAAAGTAAGTTTACTGCTATCAACTGCGAGTTTTAACCCGCCCGTCGTCAACTCAAGCGTAGATATGTTTCCTTCGGCGCTTGTCATCCGCGTGCTTAATCCGCTTGCGGTGAGCGAGAGCGTAGATATGTTCCCTTCGGCGCTTGTCATCCGCGTGCTTAATCCGCTTGCGGTGAGCGAGAGCGTAGATATGCTCCCCTCCGCGTCACCGATCCGCGACGTCAGCCCGTTCACATCCACGACAAACTCATGGTATGCCCTGCTCTGCCGATATATCCGCCTGTTTTCCGCGTCCATGACCGGGCGTTTTTCTGCGCCCGTGCTTTCGTATACAACCCGGGCATCGCCCTTCCATGTAACCGTCTGGCAATAGATTGGCAAGGAATAATCTATACCGCCAATCGTAACCGAAACAATATCTCCGGCCTGCACTGACCAGTCACATACCGCAGTAACCGTCAGCGGGTTAAACGGAGCGAAAGCGTTCAACCTGTTATATATCGGCGTACCATATCCGCGTATCACTGCGTCATTCGCCCCGTATAGAAACGGATTGTCTAATATCTGATAACCGTTTGTTCCAGTTCCAATAATTACACCTATGTCGGTTTCGGAACTCGAAATTTGCAGCTTGTCTATCGCCGGAACGCTATATTCGGCCATATCTGTTTTAAAATACTGCGCGTCTGGTATCTTGAAATCTGTGCCAGCAAACCATGCCAGTTCAAGTTTTCCGTCACGGGTCATACGAGCAAACGAGCAGGCCGCCTCCGCTATCCAACTTAAAATATCCCGAGCGATAATTCCTTCGGCATCTATTGGCGCTACACTGAATGACCGCGTGCTGTTTATAAACGTCGTTGTCACGCTCTCGACGCCAACAAAATTGCATAAGGCTGAGTATATACCGCCTAATGTAATCGGGTATGTCAATCCGGCAAAGAGCGCCGAAGCGTCCACGTCGAATTTTTTCATTTTGTCATATGCGGTGTCAACGGAAATCAGATTCGTATTGCGCTTTTTCGGGGTGTCAATCTTAAACACGCCCAGCTTTGCAAACTCGTATATCTCGACCGTGCCGTATTCGCTGTAGACTCTCATCACGTCGCCAGCAAAATCGTACCCGAGATGTGACGCCGCCATTGCAGCGTATTTCTGTGTCATAAAATCGTTGTCGGCAACCGGCAACGAATATCCGCTAGTCGTCCACGTCTGACCGTCAAAGCCGACGCACAGCACTTCACCCTCATAAACTATGATCGAGTGCACCGGAAACGTCGGCTGTTGCGCTGTGGCCGCTCCGTTTGCTTTCAGGTACGGCTCTGTATTATGTCCTGTGTACATCACGCTGCCGTGGATCGCCGTACAGTTTGCAACGGTCGGAACGAATGTGTCCGTGCCGATTTTTACGCCCAGGCCGACTTCCGCTTCACCAAACGCAAACCCCGTCAGTAGACCATCGTAATTCATAAACGTTGCGGATAGCACGGACGACAGGCACGCGCCTATCGTGAGTTCTTCTTCGTGGTTGGCAGCCTCGATCAGTTTTAAGCCCGATGAATGGATATCTTCGTTCGTAAAAAGCGTGCCGTCAGCAAAGCGAAACAAAGCTTGCGTGATGGGCGACGTTCCGTATACCGCCGTATGAAATTGTGAACTCACATTGTACATGCTTAAACCTCAATCACGCTAAAAGACAGATTTGCAAGCCACAGTCCTTCGTCGGGAGCCCACACAACATCCCATTTTCTGTTCCCGACATAAAAATCGCCCGTTCTCGTATAAGAATCCGTGTTCGGGTCAGGAAACGTAAACCGAAACTGCGGCTTATTTTTCACTTGGCGAAGAATGAATTTACACATATCCCAATCAATGTTCTTATACGATATTTCAGTCGGAACCTTCTCGGCTCCGTTTATCATGTTCCGTTTCAGTTTGCCGTTAACATCGCGCTCGGCAGACAAGTCTTGATCCGCCGTCTGTCCACTGAATCCAGCAGGATCGGGGATCGCAACACCGTCTACAGCAAACTGCATCGAATACTTGTACGTTCTCATGCCGAATACCCCCCTCCCCACTCAAACATAAACCGCCTTGACTCGCGCTGGATAATGGTATAAACTGACACTGAAAGGATGGTGCGCTTCATGGCAATGATTAAGTGCAGAGAATGTGGAAATGAAATCAGTAGTGAGGCGGCTAATTGTCCGCATTGCGGATGTCCGAGCATTACGGTTGTGCAAAAAAAGAGATCAAACAGCACATTGTTGTGGACGCTATTTATTATGGGAGCTACATTGTTAGGCGTTATTGCGACATGCGCATCACTTGGGTTGTTGTGAGATTTTTTCTTCTTTAAAATCATCATACCGTTCCCCTTGCTGCGTCGTACATGTTTTTTGACCGCGCATTCACTCTGCCAAGCTCCATGCTTGGCGTGATGATAATTTCGCGGTCTTGCTCACGCAATGCGCGTAAAATCTGTTTAAGCAAGGCGTTCCCCTCAGCGTTTGCCCGTTCTACGCCGACCGATACGCTCTGGACGATCTGGTCGTTGTTTGCGACTGCTGTTCTGCCTCCGATTGAGCCGACCATTTCGGGGCCGGACTCACGCGCCATAAACAGTTCGCCAGCGGAAGGAAAGCCGCCGGATGCAAAGCGCGGGATAAGCCCAATATTTATTCCAAATGATTTACCCGCTAAATCACCCAATATTCCCCATTTCGGCAAATCAAACTTTATTTTGTTAAGACCGCGAATCATGAAGTTTAGCGCATCTATTACCGCATTGATTGCATCTTTAAAAAATTTACCTATCGGGTCTGTTACATTTGTTTTAAACCACGTTCCGAAGCTTGTAAAAACCCCCGTTATGTCTGTCCATAAGTTCGAGAAAAAACCCGACACGCTAGTCCAGACGCCTTCAAAAAACCCAATAACAGGTTTAATGACGTTCGTATCAAACCATGTAGATGCGCCATTCCAAATGCCCGTTATGTCCGTCCATAAACATGAGAAAAATCCAGATACGCTCGTCCAAACTCCACGAAAAAAACCGGTAATTGGAGTAGTGACGTTTGTGTCAAACCATGTTCCTGTAGACTCCCATATCCCAGAAATATCTTTCCATAGATTCGAAAAAAAACCAGATACGCTTTTCCACAAACCCTCAAAGAAACCACCAATTGGCTTTATAACACTTGAGTCAAACCATGTAGCAGCTTTTACAAAAGGCGCTTTTATGTCATTCCATAAAGCCGTGAGATTTTTTGCGCTGAAAGTGTTTTTGATATTTCCCCACCCTGCCAGAAAAGGCTTTCCAAGAAGCGTCTCTGCAAGGTCTGCGCGTTCTTCTGTACTTTCTGTCAACCCGTCAAAGTACGCCTTTCCAGATTCATTACCGAAAAATTTAATAAGCTCAACAGATCGAGATGCAGCGCCCGACAAAGCTAGAATCCAATCGTACCATTGATTGTCAGGTGCGCTTCCGAATTCAAAATTTTTAGATATTTCTTCCCATGACAAGCCCGCCTCAGAGCCTTCCATTAGCTTTTGCAAGTTTCCTAATCCCGCCTTACCTTCTGCATCAGAAAGACTCACGCTTGTTGCCATAATAGCTATTACCGCAGGTAGTGTAATCAAAAGCGCAGACCCAAACCCAACCCCTGTAAAAACTGTAGAAATCAGTCCAGCTCCGCCGAGTCCCGTAAGCAAACTGGCAATTCCGCTCCTAATTGCCGCTTCTGCACTCCCTGCATTCAATTTTCCGCTCCATATCGCATTGATGGTGTCAACCCCAAGAGTCACGCCTGTAGCAATAGTGGCTAAACTAAGAACTATTTTTCCGCTTTTAGTCAAGTTGGTTAAAGCGCTAATAAAGTTAGAAAAACCTGTTGCTATCTTCCATCCTAATATTAACGCTCCTATGGTTATCGCCAAGGTTTTGATTGTATCAAAGTTATCGACTATCCATTTTATTGTTGGCTCTAATGTTTTTTTCCAACTTTCAAATATTCCGTTTACCTTATTACCGATTATATCGCCCAAAAAATCATACTCAGGCAGCTTAATTCCAAGATCACCACCACCGGCTCCACCGCCACCAGCACCTCCGCCACCACTGGCGTCTTGCTGAATCACGTTGATTTCATCAAATCCAGCCAGCATTCCTTTGAGCTTCTTTGCCGAACCAGCCGCGTTGTCCAGTGCACCGGCCGCGTCCTCGCCGCCCGCTGCGACCCCCTGTAGACCGGAATAGTCAATATCCGGCAAAGAGAAACCAAACAGATTAGCTATCTCTTGCGCAACCCAGCGGATCACCTTGAGGAATGCGATTGCATACGGCAATATCGCATTCAGCGCGGGGATAAATATATTACCAAGCGCACGAGCAGCCTGAGTCGCTTGTGCGGCCAGTATTCTAAGTTGGTTCGCCGGAGCCTGTAATGTACGCGCCATATCGCCCTGCGCGGTCGTTACCTGCGTCATAATGGCGTAGTACCGAAGCTGTGATTTTTCGGCCTGCGTCATGGACGATACAGCGCGGTCAATTCCGAGCGATAGCGCAATAGCTTTCAGTCTCGCTTCGGACAGATCGTAACCAAGGCGTCTGAGCGGCTCAAGCTCGCCCGATACGCCCGATTGCAGCTTCTGCATAGCATCGGCGAATGTAATATTAAAAAACGAGCTTAAATCATATCCAAGCTGCGTCAGATTCTTCGACATTAGTGCGGCACGGTCGGCAGCGTTACCAAAACCGGTCAGCAGCGTCATGAATATGCCCTGGTTGCGCATCCATTCGGACGGGTCAATACCCATTGCGTCGCCGACCTGCTCAGCGTAGTTTTTTGCAGATTCCGCGTATTCACCCATTGCGACGGTGAACAGATTGAGATTTTCGACGTAATCGTTCGATTCTTCAATCCAGTCGGAAATTACATTACCGATCCGCTTAACAGCATATACTTTCGCCATGATGTTAGAGAGCTTAAAGAACGAACCCTGCGCTCTGTAGTTCGATGACGTCAGTTTCGCGTTCGCATTAATCGCTCGCTGGATATTCGCTGGCAGCTTCGAGAATCCTGCCGATACCTTTTCCATCTCAGCCGCCAGAGGTCGAACAGCCGCCGTGACCTGCGTAATTTTCGCGGCAAATTCGGACAGTTTTGTATCGTCCAGACCCGCCGTGATTTCAGGGATTTTCTTGAGTTGATTCAGTGTGGAGCCAAGATTGCTTTTTCCGATCTCGCTCAGAGGCTTCAATCCATCTACAAGCGCTCTCACTTTTTCCGACGGATTCACTATTTTGTTTATCGCATCAGAGAAGTTTTTAAACTGGTTTGTCGTGGTGGTCAGCCCCGCACCGCCCTTAGTTGCACCCTTTAAACCGGACAGTGAGGCAGTGAGCGCATCAATAGCGGCGGACGCTTTCGTTGCACTTGCCTGTATCTCGATTTGCAGCTCGTCGATTGTCGCTGCCATATCCTCACCGCCTCATTCGTTATTTTCCGTATCTTGCTTTCCATATCGCTTTGTCGGCTTTCCATTTTGCTAAGAATTCAGCCTTTGCCACCTCCGGGTCGATCTGCTCTTTTACTCCGTAAGGTAACTTGTGATATGGATGCGGCTTTGTTCCTTTTGGTGCAAATGCGTGGAGTATTGGAGAAGCCGCGCAAAGAGCATCGTACACATAGGAGCCTTGTCGTAAATCGAGCCAGTTTTCACGGTCGCGCTTGAGTTCATCAGCTTTTGCATAATACTGTAATTGCGCATAGTTTCCGTGCCAGTACTCATGATACGGTACGCCGAGAGCCATATAGTAAGCGCACATTTCGTCGGCGTATTCGGCAAACGTTGTTGGTTTTTTAGTGGAGGACGAACCTAGTTCCCCTGATTCATCCTCCACTTGACGTTTCCCTTTGGCTTGACCGCTTCTCTGCACTCAACGGCCATTTCCAGCAGGGCTTCCATTAACGAGCCGTCTTCTGACGTTTCGGAAAACTCAGCGAAGATCGCCCGCCTTATGTGGTTAGATACGTTCGAGTGATTGGCTTCAAAGGCCAGCAAAAACATATCTTCCGTACCAGAAAGCGGTTTTTCTCCGTTGATAATGCTCGCAAACAACGCTTCGCGGCGTTTCATGATGTCGATCGTGTATGCGAGTGAGTATTCTTTGCCGTCATACTCAAAATCAATTGTGGTTCTTGCCATTTTCCATTCCTCCTATATTTTACTGCGTAACAATTACGCAGCGGTTGGCGCGGTCGCGTAGCCGATAACGTCGTCGCACACAATCTTGGGCGAACACGTCACGATGCTGTTTTGAGCAAGCCCGCCATGCCCCAACGCCTGCGGCATTCCGGTAAAGTAATAAGCATCGTCATCACCATCAACGATATAGGCAAAATAAGTTTCTTTGCCAGCCGCCAAAGCCGTCTCAGCAGCAGATACGCACGTCGCCCACAAGGTTCTGAAAGCTGCCGTGTTGTTCGCCGTGAACGTTTTTTCGCCGCCAGGGTCAAGACGACCGGGCTTGTATCGTGTCTTGGTGTCCGAAAGATCGCTTGCGTCCAGCGTTTCCACGGCAAGATCAATTTCGGGGGCCTCGGTCAATCCAATCAGATCGGTATAACCCGTAGTCGGGCGAGTCCCTGCGGTCGTAGCAACGGCATAAGCCACTTTCGCGCCCACTGTAGTAAGTTCAAGAGCCATTTGATTCATCTCCTTTTTTATTCGTTTCAGGTTTGGTTTCTTTCTTCACAATCGCCGCTTTGCACTTCGGGCAGTTTGCGCCGATTGGTTTTACCTCTGCGTGACAGTAAGGACATTTCATACAAGTCACCTCCGATAGATTCGATATACAGTATTTTCGCCAGAGGATTCCCCGGCTGATATGACAGCCCTGTATCGGGCGACCATTCGATATTTTGTAGCGTCTGCGTTTCCAATAGGACCGCTTCCGGGCATACGCATAAATCCCACCCCAAGCATTTGAGCGTCTATCGTTGCCATTATGTCCTTGCACTCAGACTTTTTTGTAGCACTTTTATCCGAGACGGCCTCCCACTGCCACATGACAGATGCGTGCCGTTCAGCGCCATCAAGCGTCATTGTGCGCTCATAAATGCTGTTATCCATCTCGGAACCCATCGCTGCGGGAAAGCTTGCCGGTACAGCAGCAATATCGCCGCTTACGCTGATTAATTTGCCTGTCAGTGGAGGTTTAAATTTATCGCGCAGGGCGGTCGCTACGGTCGAAAATACGACATTTTCACAATCAATCATGTCTTGAAAATCTCCCTCGCCAGCTCCGGCGCAATCCGTTCCAACTCTCTCGCGGTTCGATACATAAACATCGTTGCCGGTATGCCGTAAGTATGCTTGATCTGCCCGGATGCGTCGTAGTACCACCAACCGCCCGGATTCGCACCCTGTCCCTTGCCGTACTCACCTATCGTCATTCCGAGCTCGCTGCCCATCGGATGCGGACTCGACCCGACCGGGCCGTTATATCGCGTACCAGAGCCGAATTCCAGCCACACGGCGTTTCCGCCCGCCACGATCACGCCCTTGTTGCCGCTTCGATAGCCTTTGATTGTTTCAAGCGTTTCGCCTGTATCGACGTGGCCGACCTCGTTTATCGCATAGTCCTCACCGTATGCGACCATAGCGGTTATAAGGGCTTCGATTTTCTTGGTCAGGCTGGATTTATACTGGCGGAGCTGCTTAATCGTATCATTGATGGATGATTCGGAGAGGGCGATGGAGATTTTCATTCATCTTCGCCCAGCAGGTCATTAATGAGGTCGTCCATCTCTGCTCCGAGAGCCAGCGTCATTTCGTGCGCTTCCTTTATCGCGGGATCGCGCATAGAACCAACGATAAGCCTGCCGCCTATACCGTTCAGTGTGTCGGACATTTCACCGAGTTTGTCCGTGACCTTTTCAATATCCATTTTTTCCTCCTTAAATTGCCCCAGCCTCTTTCCACGCGGCGTAGATTTTCGGTCCTTGAATAGCGAACCAATCGACCATTTCTTCGTTTCGCGCCCAGTTGCCGTCGTAGTGCGCCGCGTTACAGTCTAATCCGCTCTCAAACATAAATGCATGGACGATCTCGTGGCGAACATTTTGTCTGACAACAGCGGGCAGATTCTTTGTTTCCATCGGTTCGTCGGTCGGCTTGAAGTCGTGTATTACGATTTGTTTTGCATAGGCATCCCGATAACCACCGCACGATTCAAACGCCGGATCGTCGTTTTCACCCTTGAATATCAGGTCATATTTCGTCCCGAGGATATTCAGCCGCTTAGACTTCATTCACTCACCCTCACCGCATAAAACACCGCGTCATTCAGCGTGGGCGGTATTCCTGCGATCCTGTAATTGTGACCCGGCGCGGTTGCTGTGTACGGGTCTGGCGGTTCGATTCCGAACCAGATAATCGAGGCTGTATCAATCGGTAGTGGTTTCTCGCACACGACGCGGATCGTGTCTTTCGCAAGAATTCCGAACATAGCGACTTCCGCGTCCGATTCAACGCCGCGAACGTTCCAATCTACAGCGACGGGAACGGAATAGGTGATCTCGTACGCGCCGGTGCTGTTGCCGTATTCGTCGGTGATCTCATCCTTGCTGACGAACGTGGCATAATGGAGCGGTTGTTTGTTGCGATTCAGCGTGCGCATGTCAAATCACCTGCACGTATGCCGCTACATGCGCCCTTACATACGCCACCATGTCCTCGTATTTCCACATCCGACTAATGCCGTTTTCGCTGTGCGCCGTCTGCCCCTCTGCGCCGCTGATCCCGTACCCAGCCACACAAGCCATGATTTGCGTCGGTTCATACTGCGCGGGAACATCCGTTATACCTTCGGGCGTTTTACCAGAATACAGCCACGCGAGGATTTCAAGCTTACAAAAATTGAGGTGCGTGGTTAACTCGGTATCTGCGTCAGTTCCGCTTATTTTCAATAGCGACTTTAACATCGCGAGCTTTTCAACCGAAGTCATACCACGCACCTCCTTCGTTAAGAAATAGTAACCGTCAAGTCTTCGCTGTCCTCACCGTACCCACGCTTATCGCAATATACGGTTACGGTTGCTGCATCTTCGGCCTCGCCAACCGCTGTGACTTTGAATTTCAGTTTTGCCGTCTTCTCGACAGTCACATGCGACGCATCGGAGGTTGTGATCTCGCGTATTTCCGCACCGGCGCAAGTCACCGTGATTTCTTTGCTCTTGCCAGCTTCTACAGTCTGATCGTCAATTGCAGTGATCGACACCGCCGAATTGCAGACGTTCACCCAAAACTCCATGACATCGCTATCATCAGCCTTGCCGTTACTTTCAACAGCGGAAACAGTAATCTTGCACTTGCCAAGCGGCGCGCTCGCAGCCGGAGTGAGTACAAGGTCGTGTTCGTGTCCCGTGCCGCCCGTAATCGCAACCGCGCAGATACCTGTGTCGGACGATAGCGCTGTATAAGCAATAGAGTTTATGTTCGGCTGCAGCACAATCGTTTTTGCAACGTTTTTCGTAAGGTTCTGTTCGCGAACCTGCGCGATCTCGACTTTTCTGCGAACAACCATGACGGGAATCGTCACAGTAGATGCGGCAAAGTCCGTATCTGTCGGAGTCCACTTTGCCGTGATGTTACACATTCCCGCGGCAACCGGAACGATGGTGAATACGCCATCTGCCTCCGAAACGGTTGCGATGCCCGTGTTGCTGGATGCCACAAGCGAGAAATCGCCCGCAGACGGCTTTGCAATCGTGAGCGTTGCGGCCTTGCTTGCCTCATCCAGATAAACCGTTACCGGATCGTTGCCCGAAATCGTAGCGTATGGTTTCTGTTTTCCACCAGCAACTATCGCGAATATCGCAATCACTTCTTCGAGGGTACACTTGCGATACGGGGCCGGGATCGTCGCGATACCCTCACCCTCGTCAGTGATGGTAACGGCACCATCAGCAGCCATTGCAACGCTCACGAGAGGATAACGGCTGTTATCCTCGTCGTAAGTCGCGCTGTAAACCTTATTGCCAATCACATAAAACATATCACATACCTCCCCGGCCTTAACCGTTGGAGATGATACGAGCAATAGCGATGTTCTTCGGGTTTCCGACAACGGACCAGTTGGAGGTGCCGGATGCGCCGAGCTGGTTGTTGGTAGGCGAAGCGGTATAGCCGACAGGCTTCGTATACGTAAAGCCGTTCGGGTGAATGGTTTCGCGCAGACGGGTAATCAGCGCGTTGTAGCCGCCATCGTCTTTCGCGTCGCGCTCGATCTCCACGGGAGTATCGACCGGAGCTGTAGCGTGCTGTAATGCACCGCTGCCAAACAGATAGGTCGTGTACTCCTTCGCGCCGGAAGCGGTCGCGCTGTCCGCAACAGGAACACCATCGTCAATCACAACGGTCAAGCCGTTAAGATCAGCAATGCGGAGCGTTCTCTCAACGCCCATCGCGTCCGTATACTTGCGGAAGCTCAAAAGCTGCAGTCCCGCAAGGCTTGTGGCCGGTTTGCTGTGCATGATCGCAAGGCCAAACATAGAGGCTGCATCGCCCACCGCTTTCTGCAGCGCATCACCAGCCGTGGTTGCGCCGAGTTTATTCGAGTCAGCAACGGAGGCTCCGGCAGTGGCAATGGAATAGGTGTGGTTCTGCCATTCGTCCCAAGCGCCGCTCTCGTCATCTACGGCACCAAAGATGCCTTTGAGGATCGCGAGCAAGATCGTCTGACGCTGTTTCTGCCAATATTTCGCGACCTGAGAACTGATCTGTTTCATGGGGTCTGCGCCGCTGTTATAATCGCGGATAAAATCCCTGTCTTTCCATCCGTGCGCACGGCCAAACACAATACCGCTCTGAGTTTTTGCATCAGGGTCTGTCAGGGTGATATCGGTCGCGCCGTCGTAGTTCTCAGGCGTGCCGCCGATGATGTTGTACACGGGAATGGTGTACATATCCGATCCGTTAGCGATGAGCTGCTGGATCGTGCCGTTCGCCTGCACTGCGCCACTCTCATAGAGAGCCGTCAGTGTCGGGTCTTTTTCGTTCTGCCACTGATAGAGAAACAGTTCCTCGTTGAACGGGTAATTCAGATAGGTTCCAGCCATATTAAATCACTACTCCTTCTTACTGATAATTTCTTTCCAGTTCGGGTTCTCGCTCATGAACTTGATCTGGTCTGCGCTCGACATCGCATCGAATGCTTTCTTGTCAACGCCACCACCACCACCGCCAGCGGGCGGCTTCGGGTTGTTGCGCATGAGCTCTTCCTTGACGGCCTTTTCGGTCGCTTCTTTTTGCGCTTTCAGTATGCCGACAAAATTCGTTGCTGTTTTTGTTGTGCCGTCAGCGTCTTCCGTGACGATGGATTCCAAAAGCTCTGAATAATCGTCATCTTTTAAGCCAGCCGCGACAAACAATTTTTCTGCGGCAACCTTGTTTGTCTGTCTCTTGAACAGTTTTTCAGCTTTTTCTGCCGCCTCAAGCTGTTTTTGCAGCTTTTCTTGTTCGGTGAGGGTCGAACCTTTCAGTTTTTCGTAATCCGCTTCAACGCCTTTGAGCCGCTCAAATTCCGCGATGTTATCCGCTGCGGATTTTTTGGCCTTGTTAACATCAGCGCCGTGAGCGTTTAAAAAAGCATCAACCTGATCGTCCGTTGCTTCGGGGAAAATAGCCTTAACCTGTTCGCGTGTCATATCCTTAACCTCCACACTACGCTTTGTTACCGCGGGTCGCGTCCGCAGGTGTTGCTATTTAACGCATAGCTGCTTAATTGAAAACGCCAGCAGTCGCTACGGCTGCACGGGCGGTTCTTGCTTTACGGGTTCTTGTGCCGTGGGTTCTTTATATTCCCACTTTTTCAAAAAAGCCTTTGATTTTGTCGTTACGGCGTTCGGATCGCTCCAAATCTTCACTGCCGCTATCGCTTCCGCAGGCTCGATTCCGCAACCAAGCATCGTTTGAAGCGACTGTGTTTTGACCTGTATATTCTCTATGTTGTGGCGGGCAAATTCGGGCTCAACGTCAGATTCGTCAATGTCTATCCCGTCTGTGTCCTTTATGATTTTCAGCAAATGGCGCATAAACAGCCGCTCAGAGCGCTTGTACAGCCGCTCAGTCTTCTTTATGCGCGGCTCGCACATCTCCCATCCTTGCCAAGCTACGACAGACCCTACGTTGCCAGAAGCGCCGCCTCCGAGCCCTTTTGCGTTGTTCGGCATACCTATGATCGCCTTGGACGTGTCCACCATGCAATCAATCAATGTTTGTGTCTGCATCTGGTCGAGTTGTTCTGCAATCAGCTTTATTTCGGCTTTTACGTCGCCCATTGTTTTCAGCTTTACGAAGCCCGATTGACGCATCTTATCAACGCCATCTGCGTCAACGTCGCAATTTACAAAAACTAGCAATGCCTGAATAAATGCTTCGACGCCATCAAGCCTATTGCTCTGCGTCTTGTTGATTGAGTCATAAATGTCTATTACGGGTTCATATACGCCCATCTTGGTCGTATATGCGTTATATTCAAAAATCGGTATGTCGATATATGTGTGAGGTTCCCATTTCAATACGGTTTTTCCGTCCGTCTCAAAGTAGTGAGTTTTCGTATAGCCTGCATACACTGTTGATTCGTCAGCCAATTTTATAATCTGGCACCCAAGCATCCGGCGCTTACCAAAACCAGACTTGTAAACGATGAACGTATTCTCGGGATCACATGAATCAATTTCAAACGGAACGTCGCTGTTTTTATCGGAGCTTGCAAGGCACATTCTGTACCCCACGCCAGTGCAATAAAACTTATTAACCAGTTCTTCGTCGCAACTTTCCTTGTCGGCAAGGTACATATACTCATTCAGACGGTCAATGTCGTCCGAAACGCCTTTTTTCGCTCCACGCTGAATGTATTTGCAAGATTCGCCTATGAAATACCCGGAAAAAAACGCCGTCGCTTCCGCAGCATGGTTTTCAACAGCCTTGTTGCATATTTCAGGGCGAATGATTTTTTCTCTATTCAAAATCGGCTGATTGCCTTTTTCATATTCAGCCAGATATTTTATCTGTGTTGAGTTTTTTATATGGACTGTCAGCGCGTTATTAATGACACTGGGTAAATTCTCTCTTGTAATTTCATCCACGAGCGTATAGATAGTGTCTCTGCCAAACATTTTCGGCGATTTTGTTTTATCGTCCGTTGACATTGGAACACCTCCCACGCCGATTATTTGCACCATTCCCACCAACCCAACGCCGCAGCGAAAGGATAACTCTGCGGCGCGGTAAGTGGATCAATGAGCGCAATGAAAACATATTTACTCACCTGTATTATACTCCCACGATTCGCCAATGTCAACATATAGTATCGTGTATTGCACGACTCTACCACCCGTGGTATACTATGGTCATGAAAGCCGAACTCGAAAAACTTAAACCGCATCTTCAACGCGACGCATACGAGCCGTACAAGCTCTATTTTGACGCGCTCAGATTGCTGGACGATAAACAGGAATCTTATGCGTTTAATCGAGAGCTTCGGGCGGCGACATTGAATGCGGCCAGACGGACGGGCGACGTGCGGTTCGTGGAATTGAATAAGCTGACGTATTTGTACTCGGCGCGAGACGTGTTTGAAGACTATATGATCTACTGCGAATGGAACCGAGAGCCGGAGAAGCGGTTTTACTTGCCGAGACGCCGCGTGCTTAAATCGGTCGTTTGTGATATTCAGCGGCTTGTTGATGGCGAACTGGAACTACTCGGTATCAGTTTGCCGCCCGGAACCGGCAAGACCACGCTCGAAATATTTCTGCATTCATGGGTTGCGGGAAAATGGCCTGACAAACCGAATCTCGGCAGTGGCCACAGCGGAATGCTCACAAACTCCCTATACGACGGCGTATTGGCGATCATGCAGGATCGCGTCGAATATCTCTGGCATGATGTTTTTCCCGAGATCACATCAATCATCACGAATGCAAAAGAGCTCACGATTGATCTAAATAAAAAACACCGGTTCTCTACACTGACATTCAGAGCAATCGGAGCGTCGCTGACCGGCGCGACCCGCTGCGAAGGGTTGCTGACCGCTGATGACCTTGTGAGCGGTATCGAAGAGGCCATGTCAAAAGACCGGCTCGATAAAAAATGGGAAGCTTATGCGAACGATCTAAAATCGAGAAAAAAACTCGGCGCAAAAGAGCTCCACATATCGACCAGGTGGAGCTGCCATGATGTCATCGGTCGGCTTGAGCGGCTTCACGACAGCAACGATAAGGCGAAATTCATAGTGATACCCGCGCTGAATAGCGACGGCGAAAGCAATTTTAATTATGACTACGACGTCGGGTTCGATAAGAAGTTTTTCAACGATATGTCTGAATCGCTTGACGACGCTTCGTTCCGTGCGCTGTACATGAACGAGCCGATCGAGCGCGAGGGGATATTGTATCATCCCGACGATTTGAGGCGGTATTTCGAGCTGCCGAGCCATGACCCGGACGCAATAATCGGCATCTGTGATCCAAAGGAGCTCGGCACAGACTATGCGTTTTTGCCCGTAGCACACGTTTATGGACAAGACTATTATCTGGATGATTGTTTGTGCGATAACTCCGCACTCGAACTGATAGATATTCGCATGACAGACCTCCTTGTAAAAAGCCACGTTAAAATGGTTCGCTTTGAATCAAACTCAGCAGGGTTTCGTACCGCCGAGAAAATCCAAGACGGTATAAAAAAACGCGATGGAATCACACATATCACCACGATCAGAACAAAATCGAACAAAGAAACCCGCATCATCGTGAACTCGCCCTGGGTGAAAGAGCACGTTTTGTTCCGTGACCCATCGACATATCCGAATCAAGACTACAAGCGCATGATGAACCTGCTATGCTCGTGGACGATGAGCGGCAAGAATAAAAACGACGACGTTCCCGACGGTATGGCCATGCTGGCTGAGTTCGCGCAGAACATGGGCGGCGCCAAAATCGAAATCGGTCGCCGTCCGTGGTAAATAAAAACGCCCCGATCATTCGGAGCGTTCACCGTATTCCTCATTAAATTCTTCCAAATACTCACCGATTGGCTTTCCCTCACCGTCAAAGAATGCGTCCATCATAGCATCATGCTGAATCTGTTCCTGCCGGACAATCACTCCGATCAGCAGCCCGACCAGGACTGCAGCAGTCGCAATAACCGCGATAATAATTTTCCGTTTCATCCCAACACCTTCCTTTCGGTGTCAGTTTATACCAACGGGAGCGGAGGTGTCAAGCGGTGGGATGCTGCGGGAACGGTTGCCAGTGAGCGACGTACTCGTCCCTCCAACTCATAAGGCCTCCAAAAGCTATCCACTTGCCTTGATGTGAGTCATGTGTCGCAACATGAATAGATTCGCCCCAAAATGCAGATACATAAACTAAAGCGCGCACACCATCTTCCGGAAACCCTTCCGTTGCGCTAACCCACCCATCGGCGCGGCGGTTCGCGGCAGTCAAAAACTCATCGTACTCATAACTGCCATTGCTGAACGAATACCCACAATCGCAACTAGCATTATACGGATAGCCGCCGCTATCAGGGTCATCATACGACGGACTCCAATCTTCGGGGCCAAATACTTTCAGCTCCGCACCACAGCACGGACACGGCTTCAATTCTTCGCTCACTTCCCCACCTCCAACAATTCAGGGTTGTCCGCCAGGTTCCCGATGACCTCAAAGTAATCGGCGCTGCCAACCCAATCCCATCCTGCCTGTTCGCCAGTAGGGTACTCAACAAACCAGCCGACAGGATGAATTGTAGTCAAAACCTCATGGATTCGCTCCTCGACACCTTCGGTATACGCGCCAAACTTCACGACACAAACGCCATATTCGCTCTTCAAAATATCCGATTCAAACACCATCCGCCCGTTCTTATCGGGCAGGCCAGTGCATTCACCGAGCGTGGAGGGATCGACGGGGACGTCCGTAAAATAAAACCGATCAACCGTGCCATTCGATAGCGTGCTCACCATAATTACGTGTGACTCAATATCCGTGCCCTTCCCGAGCACACCGTATGCACCCTCCACCCACTCGCCATTATCCGTCCGCTTCCCGCGATACAGTCCCATGTTGGTTCTCATGCGCTCGCCTCCAATTTAGATAGTATCGCACCGATACCTTTTATCGTCGTTTTTGAATCGTAATCAAATCGAGCCTCAAATATCGCATCGTTTGAAAACGTCTTTCTTGCCTCGACTATGCAGGTTTTTCCGTCAAACCGAATTGACTTAAAACGAGTCGTATAGCCCGTATGCTCAGAAAATGCTTTCAGCGTCTTTCGGAACATTTTGTACTGGATTCCCTCAAGAGCCTCGTACCCAAGCTTATCCTTGTTGATTACTGAAAACGACTCGTTTGAGTAATTACAAAGCCTGTCAGTCCCGATCTCTCGAATAACAACGACATTCCCATTTTCTTCAACCCGCTCCACGAAACCCACCATGAAGTCGTTCGGGTCAATTGTCGTGTTCGCAAAAACCAGATCGCCGTGCTTTACATTGTTGCCGCTCAGCATACTGCCGGTCACGTACTCGTCGTGCCGATTCATCGGGCTAAACCTGAGCCCCGGTATAATTCGAGTCACGATCATCATTAAAATTCGCTCTTTATCAGTCATACCAATCCTTTCCGCCCTATCGGGCACGCTCCGTATTTACCGCCTCCACACATGCGACACGCTTGCATTCGTCACATTTTTCTACGGGCAACACAGTTCTGCTCGGCACAATAAACCGACCATGTATAAACCGGCTGTACCTGCGGCAATTCATAAGAATGTCTACGACAGGATCGGGTGAGTCTACGGGATGCGGCGAAATATCCTCCAGGCACTCGCACTCCCCGCAATACGCCCCGTCCGGCACCGTGAATTTAATCTCGGGCATTTAAAACAGCTCCTTCCTACGCCGTATGGCGCATCACATTCCCGTATGCTTCCTCGAACGTCACCGGCTTTTCTCCGGCGCGTTCCCTGTTCCGATTCCACGCAGCCAACAGCTTTTCGTAATACCAAAGCTCATATGCGCGGATAACCTCGGGATTGTTATGATCTTTATTCCTCGGCGGGCAGTACCGCTTGATGTAATATTTTTCGACAGATTTTAAATCGCAAGCATCGACCGGAACTGCCTTGTATCTGACACCCGAAGCGACTTGTCATCAAGCATTCCCGCCATATTATCGAGACTGATACTGTGTTGCGACACCTTGTTTTTAAGGTTTTTGGTCTGCCCGACATACAAAAGCGTATCATCAGTTCCCGAAAACATGAAATATACACATGGGGTCGCGCTGTCGGGTATCTCGTCGGGAGTCAGAAACGGCAACATATATACATTCGCCTTGTATCTGTCTTTCATCATTTCGCATCCTCCATCCCGTTTTCAACTTTCCACTTCTTATACCGGTAAAAAAACGTGCTCCGCTTCATGCTCAATTTTTCCATCGCGACCTCCAGCGTTATTTTACCGCCACTGTATGCCGACATCACTTCGTGCAGCTCCCGAGCGTCCGTGCCGTACTGAGTTTTTGCGCCCCAAGTCTTACCCCTCGCTTTCGCCGCCTTGATGCCTTCTTTCTGTCTCTCCTTCAAAAGCGCCCGCTCAAACTCAGCCATCGCAGCAAACACGCTGAAGGTAAACATTCCCGTCGCAGAGTTTAGATCGACCGTTTCTTTCAGGCTTTTCAGCTCAGCACCCTTCTCCTTGATCTGCTTGGCTATTTCGTGAAGGTCGATCATGGAACGGGCCAGTCTCGACAACTCGGTCACGTAAACCACGTCGCCCTCACCGATGAAATCGAGCATTGCCTTTAGCTGCGGACGGTTTTTATCCTTACCGCTTATCTTTTCCATGAACAGCTTGTCAACGCCGATTTCGTCCATCTTATCCTCTTGGCGTTCGGTGTGCTGAATAACCGTGCTGACCCGAACATATCCGATCTTCATTTTACTTCCTCCAATCAATCTCTATAAGTCTATTATACTCACATTGTTGGACTTGTCAACAGTCTAATTGGACTCTTTTTAGCTTTTTTTATTTTTTCGGGACTAACGGGGGTCACTGGCACCAAAACGCGCTGCCTATATCCCCCACGGGGTACCGATCCGCGCCGGTATGCGTCCAAGATTGTACACTAAATTAAATTCAATAAACCTATTGACATTATTGTATTGTGCGATATAATGAACATAACGAACACCACCGGCCACAGAGCCGGACAATACGAAGGGAGCGAACCGAATGTACTGTATTAGAGTAAAGCGCCAGACCATAACGAGCAATGACATTGATATCATTATGATGATATCGCACAAACTGATTAAGCGTGGGTACTGCAATATCCACGTGGGAACCATAGCGAACTAACCGGCGCACAGAGCCGGACATATTGAAAGGACGGGAATGAAGATGAGCACAACGACTAACCTTGCAGACTTTGGATATCGCGAACTGGACATGGCGGCGGACTTGCTTAAAGCCTATGCTAATGGAAAAGGCCCGGACGACTTTGAAACAGAAGGTGTTACGCTGATGATGAATCAGAATAGCGGTAACGTGTTCCTCACGAACGAAGAAGCCCAGGTGCTTATGATGAACGGGGATAGCCTTGAGATGTGGCACTATACGCCATACAGAGGTCATGAAGGATTCGCAGAGGACTTAAAGGCAGAATACGAAGCGAACCCGGACGACTGGCACGAAGACGATATACAGTATCTGATTGACTTCGGCATTATTGATGGGCCGGACGAAGAATAACGACACACCGCCGCCCCGGTCCGGCGATAATAGGCCGGGAGGAAGGAAGCGATGCAGAGTGACGCGCAGCGATGCGCGGTAATGCGGCAGAGCCGGTCACAAGCCCCGGCGGAAAGGAATTGATATGATAGATTGGAGCAAGGCTACGAAGGAAGATATAACCCTGATCGACAAGATCGTCGCCCGCATTGAGCGCGAGGAAATGTTCTATGCCGACCGTATGACCATGTTTATGGATGTTCAGGCGGCACACGCAACCTGCCCGCTTAAACTGTCAGAATTACTGGATTCGCCCAAGATGGATTTTGCGCATGACATATTTGGAATTGCCAGAAATATCAACCGCGAAACGGGCGAGATCGAGAACTGCTTCCTGCCACGTTACGCAGCATAACGCAGACTGGCCCGGCCTAACCGCCGGGATTAATGCGGGGCCGAAAGGCGCGGTCAGAACCCCGACAAAGGAAAGGATGGTATGAGGTATGATAGACACAGGCATAACGATCAAATTGTATACACTAGCTGAATTGAGCCCGGCGGCGCGAGAAAACGCAATTGAAGCACACAGGCGGTTCGAGCTCTCCATCATGAAGCCGGACGACTTCATAAGCGGCGATCCTGAGCATGATACAATTCAATCACTGCAAAACACGTATGAGAAAGAATACGATTACGTCAGCATGAACGACGAGCCCGTCATTGAATCCATTGAAGCCAATGAGTATCTATTCTTTGAAGACGGCACAATGGCGAACGTGACGCATTATTGCGGAGGGCACCCACTGGCCGGACAGACACATTTTAAGCTGTACGGCGTGGATCATGACATCACGGAGGCTCTCATATGATTTACCACCTCAGCGCCGACGACCGCACAATCACGGCCACGGGCGACGCGATCCGAGCCGCTGCGATCCAGTGCGGACGCAAGCTGCTGCTAGACATCGGACGGGGCGAAAAGGCACCCTGCACGCTGGCGGCGCTCTACAGCGGATATGTTACCGTCGTGCTCGATAATACCGGCGCGATCGTGCAAGACTGGGCCGGATGCTTCACACTGGCGGAGGTGGTGCCGTGCTGATAATTTTACTGATACTGATATTCCCGCTGCTTATCCTGGGCAACCTTGCGAAACGCAGCAAATAACGACTACCGAGCCCGGCGGCTAAACCGGGCAGGAAGGAAATGAAATGAAACGGTTTGACGATATCAATAAGGAACTGACAGACAACATTCTCAAGATGATCGAGGCAAATGGAGCCGAGACGGCCAACAATGAAAAGTATGACATATGGAATGATAGCAGCATGATAATGACCGATACCGAAGAAACTTATACCACACTAATTGCGGCGTTCGATATTCTTGGAATCGCATTCGCGTGTGGTGAACCTGATGGAGAGGGGGAACATTACTATATCGACTTCGCATAATCGAATAAATTCACATCTGCCCGGCTAACCATGCCGGGTTTTTTCATGCCCTCTGCCCGAATAACGCACCTCACCACGAGCCACACGCGCCAATTTAAGCCGTTTTATATCGTTGCAGTATGTTTGTGTTACTTCGGATATTCCGCGCCAGAATCGAGCGCACACGCAGCGACGCAGGGCAGCGCGAACCGCCGGACACCACGCCGCACGACCGGAGCCGCCAGCATTCCCTGCCATCAAAACAGAAACCGCCCTGATCGTCACGGATCGGAGCGGTTTTTTCGTGTCTGACAGGGCAAATTATAGTTGCTCGAGTCATAGTTGCTCGGCTCTGGCTGAAAGTCGCCAGCAGAGTTGATAGAGTCGATGGGTTTTTCTGGCAGAGTCGGATTACTCTGAGGCTTCCGGCAGCGCTTCAATCGCCCGTTTCAGAGTCGCCGGGTCAGAATCGGAGCCGAGAGGGTTATTCGGGGTCAACACAACATCTTGAACGTCCTTCATGCCGTAATAGTTCTTGGCTCGGAAGATGTAAGAGACTGGATTTAGCTTGCCCTCGATGAGCAGTCTGGCATCAAAAGTTGCTAAATATCCCTTCGCTTTTTTAATGATATCTACGGTGCGAGTCGTGAATCCACCCCTATTCTCCGTTTCCCAAGCCCATATTGTCTTTATGGAATATCCTGTAAATAAGCACATTTCCTCAACAGTCGGCTTAATATCCCTTGAAGCGCATCTCTCGAAGTACTCATCCAGTCTGGCTATAAGCTCACTGTCTGATTGAACCGGAGTCATCCTATACGCTTCGAGTGTTTCTCTCAGAATCTTACCGACGAGAGATTGTCCTTCCTCGTTCTGTATATCATATCCGTTATTACCAATCACAGGTGAGTTCTTACCATTCGATTGACGTTTAACGATTTCCCTGACCGTATCTTCGGTATCGTCAGCCTGTATCGGTTTTGTCATGGTATTTCCTCCGTATTAATTTTAGGTTGAGTTAGTTCTATGATAACATAGCATAGTCGTGAACGGCTGTCAACAGGTTTGTATATCGTCAGGCGGATCGCATGGTATCGGTGACTGCCCGATATAGTTTATTGCCAGCGTATATCCGAACGGATGCAATAGTTTATTCGCCGTGACAATATTCACCGAAAAGTCGGGGTTCGAGCATATACGGCTGATAGTCGCTACCGATACGCCCGAACAACGGCTGATGCGATGCATACTAATTCCGCTGTCGATTTGAGATTGCAGGAACGCCCTGATGTTATCCATATGGTCATCCTTTCCCCGTCGCGCTGTTTAACGCAGTATTGTTATTATCGGGCGGATCAGGTATAGGCATCCAGTGCGTTACACCCCACAGAGCTGAACCGATTTTGTTTGATCTTGCCGACCAGAACCCGTTTCGATATTCCGCTATGAACACTTCGCCACGGTATGTGCACAGATATTCTCCACGGTCAGGTAATCTCTCTGCGACACTTTCCCACTCCCCGCGCTTCACCTCGGCAACGTCGGCGGTTGGTTCCGCCGCGATAATTTCGAGAGCCCGGTCGAGCCCGGCGTAATATCCGGTTCGGTACGGATCGCCATCATTCAGACGTGCCATGCTGAGAATGCTGTCCGCGACGTTCTGGCTGTTCATATATCTCGCCATAATTTATTCACATCCCTTCGCTCTTGGCGGTTTCGCGCCGATCACGGCGTGCTTCTTTGCATCATCGTAGCCGTCCACATAACGACTGTCCGCTTCGTACCCGCAGACCGTGCAGATGTACTTGAGCGGGAGTTTCTTCGTGTCGGGCAGTTCAAAGACGTGCCCTGTGCATGATTCGCGCCGACGGTTATTTTCGTTGATTTTCTCGCATATAGAGATACTGAGCGGGTCGATTCCGCGCTGGCGCATTTTTTCGATATCAAACAATATTTTCACCTCCCTTCCCTCTGTTTCGATCCGCCTCCACCAGTCCCATATACCTCACCGCAGCATCGGCGGACATGTCGGCTAAGATTGCAACGAGCAGGGTGATGACGGGTAAGTCGGTATAATTATCACCGCCACGAACCGGTATGGCGACCGGGATGTGCGTGTCGCGGTGGATAGTGTGTGTGTCATGCATCGTGGGTTCCTCCATCCATGCGCCGTGCGATTTCGTATACCACGTTGACCGTACACGCATCACCGGCGGCTCGGTATAGTTGCGTATCGCTGATTCCGGCGGATATGAGTTTATCGGTTATGTGGTCGGGTACGCCTTGGAGTCGCATGCATTCACGGGGTGTCATGCGGCGGTCATAACCGGATCGTTCCCTTATAAGTGGTTGCGACATCCCGTGACCGGCTCCAAGCGTTCTCATAATTCCGTCAGAAGAATACACCCTGCCTCCGCTCGGGTTTGGCTCATTTTTAGTGCCGTATCGTTGCGACACTTGAATAACCGTCATCCCGCTATGATTTCCTCCGCTATGTCCTCCGGCGGTAAGTGTTCGAGCAATTGCGGTTTTTGTCTTGCCGACCGTAGAATATTCGTTACCTTGTCCGGAGACAGGAAATACTTTTCGTTCACCTCTGGCTCTAAGATGTCCGAGAGTGTACACGCGTTCCCTGTTTTGAGGCACGCCGTTGTCTTTTGAATTAACAAGGCAGTACTCGATATCGTAGCCGAGTGAGGCCATTTCAAAGAGTATTTCGAGGAAGTCAAGTCCTTTATTTGATGACAGCATTCCCTTAACGTTTTCATAGAGCAACCATTCGGGTCGATGTTCTTCCGGAGTTTCCCGGACGAGTCTGAATACTTCTCGCACAAGGCTTGAACGGTCGCCGTCAAGCCTGTCTCGGAGTCCGGCGATAGAGAAGTCTTGACAGGGTGCTCCGAACGTCCAGCAATCAGATGCAGGAAGTTCATCTGCCCTGACGCTTGTGATATCGCTACCCTCTGGTTTGTTGCCATAAATCACCTCGTATATTTTTCGTTTGTGCTTGTCCCATTCGATTGAGTAAACGCACTCATGCCCAGCTTGCTCAAAACCCATGCGGATTGTGCCCATACCGCAAAACATATCTATGAATTTCAAGTGCGAATTCCTCCCCACACCGCCGCCACATCCTTAATCTCGTTCAGCAGTGGCACGATATTTTTTAATTTCACAGCCAGCGTTCCGTCTCGCTTGGTCCAGATAATCAGGTGCCCGTCGGTTATTTCGTAACGGACTTCGGCGAAACGTACAGAATCGGTCACGAGCCGGGTCGAGTCGGCGTTTGGCGGATAACCGGTCATGGGAGCACCTCCGGCAGTTTCATAAATGTCATCCAGTGCGTATTCATCTTGCGCCCTGATATGTGACCGAATAGCGGTTTGCGCCCTATCGCCTTGATTACTTCGCTCGTCAATATCTGATCCTCGCACCATTTGAATATCAGCGTCCCATACGGCTTGAGCACTCTCATGCATTCGTTCGCGCCGATTCGCAACGCATCCCTCCAATCGGGTCCGAGCTTGCCGTACTTTGTGGCCACCCATGACTTTTCACCGGCTCTGATTAAATGCGGCGGATCGAAAACGACAAGGTGGTACGATTCGTCTGGAAACGGCAGATTTGTGAAGTCAGCCAGAACGTCAGGGTTGATCGAAAATTTCCGTCCGTCGCAAAGTTCTACGTCATGCAGTTTGCGGTTGTCCACGTATAGGCAGTTCGGGTTATCCTTATCAAACCACATCATCCGACCACCGCAGGTCACATCCAGTATTGGCGCTTTCATACATCCACCCAGATCAGCCGCAGCGCATCCTCTGTAGACCGTGCAACCCCGGCGATGTGGCCGAGAGACGTCATGCGGTCGAGGAAATTAACCTGGTCAGGCCGAGGTTTCTCGCCCGGTTTTTTTATTTCGATGAACGCCGTGCGGTTCTGTCCGACGAATAATAAATCAGAGAAACCGGGCGCAAGCAGACTGACCGGATGGATGTCAGTCAGTACCATTTGCTTGAACTCCTGCGAGTAAACCATCTTGCCCTGATATGCACGCCCCGCATTGGTACGGAACACGCAGCCGTGTTTAGATAACGCCACACGCACATGGTTCTGTATGTCTGATTCCGGTTGAACTGGTCGGTAGATTTTCATATTGGTTGTCCTTTCATTCTACGAGATTTCCAGACGTGCCACGCCCAGCCATTTTTATATCCGCGCCGTTTCGCATACGCCTGTATCTCCGCTAATGTTCTGCACTCGTCCAACTCCGTGCTGTCGGTGACGTTCTCCCGTGCCGTTTCGATTCGGCGCTGTTTTATCTCCGCCAGCTTTATATCGCGAACGTTCTTAATTTCCTCCCGAGTCATCTCGGTTTTATACCCGCAGTTCGGACAGACCGGCGGCCCCGACTTGTACGTGTGGTAGCATTTCGGACACTGGCGAATTTTTAAGAGCCCGTCCTCTCCGTACTCCTTGCGCGGCTTGATTGTGCTTGTCAGGCTCCATTCGCGGTCATCGTCCGGCAGGCCGTGGCGCTGATAGTTGTTCACATGGTCGAGGATTATCGCGGTCTTGTTGGGCTGGGGTCTGAGTGCTCGCATGGACTGTTGAATGAATAGGGCGACGGACATAGTAGGCCTTAACAGAACGCAGCACCAGCAATCGGGAACATCAAACCCGCAACTTACTAGATCGACATTACAGAGTATTTTGATCTCGCCATGACGGAACCGCTTGACAATATCTCGTCTTTCAGCATCGGGCGTCGTTCCGTCAAAGTGAACCGCATTTATCCCAGCAGCTTGAAATTCCTCGGCCATTGCCGTGCTATGCTTGATTGAACTGCAATAACATATCGTCTGCAATCCGTCGGCGTATTCGCGCCAGTGTTTTATCACATCCCCGAATACCGCACGCTCCGATAACATCGCGGTCGCCTGATCCATGTCGAAGTCTGAACCGTGGCGTTTCAAACTGGATAAATCCGTTACCGCCGGAGCAAAATACCGATACGGTGCGAGGTAGCTCTGGTCGATTAGCTCCTGCGTCGTGATGCCCATGACCATATCGTCGTAAATCGCTCCAAGCGGACGACCGTCCAATCTCGCAGGACTCCCGGTTAGGCCGACCAAGTACGCATCAGGAAACCGATCTGTTATCTTCCGCCACGTTGCTGCCATGCTGAAATGTGCTTCATCAAAAATTATGAAATCAGGTTGCGGGTATCTCTCAGGATGATTCGCCATGGTCATAATCATTCCGATGTGGATTGTATTGCACGGTATTCCGTATCGGTCGAATGTCTCGACGGTTTGTTCCAGTAACTCGATTCTATGTACGCAGAACCATATCGTTTTACCCTTGGCTTGACTGGATTGCGCCATCGACGCGAACATAACCGTTTTTCCACCGCCCGGGCTAAGCACCACGAGAGGCCTCCGATGCCCCGTAGCGAATGAACGGCGCACGGCGTCGAGTATGTCGGATTGGTATTTTCTGAGTATTAATTCACTCATGCGTTCTTTCTCCTGATTGATGTCATAATGCCATTCCGCTTGACCGTCCGCGCCGAGGATTCAGTCTGCCTCGCTGCGTTCATAAACTCGCGATACTTGGCTTGCTCGGCGAAGTAAATATCGTATAGGTCGCACGATCCGTCGATCTTGCAAGTTGCGGTTCGGTTTGGACAGCGAGGGGTACATGGGTTGATTGGTTTGATCACGGCAGCTCCTTTCGTTATGACCGTTAGGACACCGTTAGGACTTGAGTCCTAACGCTAAAACTCAATGCTGATGCGGGTTTTCTGCCACCGTTAGGACTGTTAGGACTATTTTTATGTTTTCTCACGCGCGGGAATGTGTATATATAAATTTACCAGTTATTCCATATCTGTATACACACACGCTATATATACGTGCATGATTTTTTCCTAACGCTCCTAACAGTCCTAACGACAGCCACTTTTGTCAGTATTCATGCGGGTTTCACCGTTAGGACTACCGTTAGGACTACCGTTTTCAAGTCCTAACGGTTATATCGTTTTGCGATAATTAATAATCTTGTTTCAATAATTTGCATTATTATTCCAGCCAAGCCCGCTTCAATAATTTTGGGTCAGACAGGCCATATCGGCTGCATTTTTGCCCAATTTTTTTAGCAGCCGATTTATCCGCCTCGTCCTCGCTCTTTCCTTTTGCGTATACCCGAGCCATTACGGGAAGTCCGTTGTGCACGCACTGGTAGGCGTACCCGTATAGACTCTCACCCTTCTTTAAAATAAATCCACTCATAATAACTCCTTTCAGAACGGCATTTTTCCCTGTTCCTCTGGCGGAATTTCCTCGAAATCGCCCATATCTGCTGGTAAAATCAGCGCTATGCAGGGCGTTGGAATCTTGTTGATCCGCCACGGAAATTTCATGTTCTTGCCGTTCATTCGAATCAGTTCTTTTTGCTTGCACCAACTCAGCAATGCCGCAGAATTGAATCCGCCGTCACTGCACGCATCGTTGAACCGTGACGGGACGATGTACGCGACACCATCCTGTAGGTCGCCCCAACACTCCTTGCCGTCAGACGAATCCTTGGTCAGCCTGTGGGCATTCTGCGCAACCCACTCACACATGTACTGGTAGCCGCGAGCGTTAATATCGACAGCGGCCTTTGTCGCCAGAAACTCGGTCAGGTCAGCTATGGTGAGCGCCTTATCGTCTTTGAATAAATATTCAGTAGCCAGTATGTCGCCTACCAAAATTATCGCGGCGGCCATCGCTTGTTTTTCCGTCGTGTCCGATTTGGCGAGCTCGCGGCTGGTTTTTCCGTACAGATCGACCGCCTTGCCGAACCCGTCTTTTATAAGGCTTTCAATAAAAATCTTGCCAGCGTGTCCGTAATGAAGCTTTGAAAAATTTGCTATGGCGCGTGCGTTTTCAAACAGGGCATCTCTGCATTCTACGTTGATAACTCGATTTACCGCACCGGCTCCGGAACTCCCTGTAGTCAATGGCATTTCGCCCGTCGTTATCATGCAGTTCGCCCAAGAATACGTCCGGTTTAGCCCGAGACTTTTATTTGCTCTCGTCCGGCCTACGCCCTCTGCCAGCTTGTAAATCGTCTCGTCAAAATCCTGTTTGTTTTTAATCACTTGGAGCTCGTCCAGTATTAACGGCAGCGAGTTCACAAACGCTGCTGACATTTCCTGCCCGACAGAGGTCGAATTAAACGTGTGGATGTATCTGCCCATCTCTGGATTCGCCCACACCGATGCGGCCAACATAAGGCCGACCGTTTTTCCGGTTCCAGACGTTGAGCCCCACATATGTACGAAAAACGGGAGTCCACCAAGAGGGCGAACGAGTACTGATGCAAACGATGCGGCCAATACGATACGGGCGGTTACGTTCGGGTTGTTTCGGATGACCTTGCACATAGAAAGCCATTCAGACAGTTTCCCACGCTTCGATACGGCTCCAAAGAACGACCGGAAATTCTCATCACCATCAAACTCCAAGCTACCGGCATACGGGCTGAATCGCGGCGTTTCATCCGCTTCCGAGTCAATCCATCCAAGCCGACCGACCGACTGTTTCTCTGGAATCAGGTCGTAATTCAGGTTCTCAACATCATGCAGCCACCTCACTAAAGCCTTGGCAGACTCCGAGTTCACCGCAACGCCGTGGTCGGCCAGGGCGACGATACCGGATGCTGTAGCCAGTACGCGACGGTCAAATATGCCCGTCCGGTACTGCTTGCCCTTGCGCCACCAGATTTTCAGCTTCTCGACGCCGGTATCGACGTTCACGTACCGCTCGATTGGGATGATCGGGTGGACACAAGCGATCTCGTCACCGAACCCCGTAGAGCGGGATATTCCTGTTTCGGAAACCTCCCACTCGCCCGCGTTGAGCTCGATGGGTGCGCCTTGAAAGGATGTCGCGTTGCCAACGTAAGCGTCGATTTTGTTCGTGCGGAGCGACTTGAGGTAAGACTGCCACATGTCCATAAATCCTGTGACTTTCATTTCCTTTGCCATGGCTCTCAACCGAAGAAACGTTGCTTTCTGTTTCAGAGGGTCTTCGATTGAGTGAACGTATTCGTACGGTTTCGCTTCGAGAAAATCTTCCGGCGCGAAATCGGGTAATTTATATTCGTCGATGGTGCTCACCTCGGTTTCTGTGTATAGTTATGCAGAAATATTCGTGATGCTCACCGCTCTATTCCGCCGCCTTAATATCGTCAAAAACAACCGGAATAAGCTCTTTCAGCTCCGTCATAAACGGAATCATAATCTGGCGCATTTGAGGATGTGCCGCCTTAGATGTGCGCTGCTTCAATATCGTGCGCCATTCGCGCAGGTTTGCTGTCATGACCACTTCGGTCTTGAGGCTGTTGGGAAGGACAGAGCGAGCCTCCTGCGGCTTTGCGCCTTGTGCGATCAAAGCGAGATATGCCTGTTCAGCGTCCTGCATCGCGGATTCCCACGTATAAAACGCTTCAATATTCCCATCGTCCTCGTTAAAGAAACACGGCTCAATGACGGTGATCTCGTCTGCTTTTCCATAATTGCAGTATCTCGTTGACTCCTGAGAGAATGACGCAAGGCGGTGTCTGACGAGTTCGTGCGATACGCCACGATCACAAATAAATCGCACAGTGATTGAAAAGTGCTCAATCACACTTTCGTGTCCACTGCTGATGATTTTCTCGATGAATTTCGCCGCGCTCACGGCGGTAATTTTGTCCTCGCTTTTATAGCAAGTCCTTCCGCACTTTTCGATGTGTTCCAAAATCGCCATGCCGTCGATCGACGTTTCGATTACGTGATAAGGTTTAATTATTTTCATCTGAAATTCTCCATTTCTTTTATGCTCATTCCGACAATTCCTGCCGATTCTCCACTTTCAGTCGCTTTGAAAAACTCGCCGTCTCTCGGGTACATAAAACCGAACATGCAGTAGTTTGCGGCATCAACCAGATATTCGGTGTTCCTTGTCTGGTTGAAGTTCTCAATACACTGCATGGCCGTCTTTCCTGCATCGACTAGCCCTTGTCCAAAATTGACTGCCGCGCTCCCGTATTTATGAAAACTGACAGCGACCCGATTTTTACGAAGCGCGTCAAATTCTTCGCTGTACTCCGCTTTCGGTAAATTCATTCATTTCCCCTCACAAATTCTCATGTAGCCACCACTCCAACGCATCCATGCGCCTCAGACCATCCAGAAACTCCGGCGTCATACCATCCCAGCTCGCCGGATTCTCTCGCAGCCGAACCATTCGCAGCCTCGCGTATTCATCCGTCACCCGACGGTATCGCTCAATCCGTTTCGCTTCGGCTTGTTTTTGCGCCGCCTGTGCCTCCCTGCGCCGCTTGAGAGCGTACGCATCGACCGGAGCTTGTAAATCTATGCCGAGACGGAAATCCGCGTTGAGGCGGGCGCAGGCGTCCCGGAAGGGTAAGCTGAATAGTTTCATCGCGAAGTCTATAACCGACCCTCCCGCATGACATCCGTAACAATGAAACCCGCCATCGCCAGAATAGATTTTCATAGAGCCGGTGCGCTCGTTCCCGCTGCCGTGGAATGGGCATCGGATGAAGTTCGCTGCGTTTGGTTCGTAGCCATACATTCGGGCGACGGCATCCATAGTTAATGCGGATTTAATTGTGGCGGCTAGGTCGGTCATATCGGCTGTTTTACGTGATAACTGACTATATCCGCCAAGTCGATAAAGGTTTCCTTTACGCTCCCACGAAGCCGCGTCTGTATATATAACTTGTCTGGATGGGATTGCATCACTGAAACCCATACCGTCTTGGCGTATTTGGTTACTTTGCCGTCTTTGGTTTTAACTGTTGCTACCATCTTATTTCCTCCAATCAGAACGGCATCTGCTCGTCGTCCAGCGGCTCAAAATCATTCGGCTCGTCGCCAAATAAATTGGAATCATCCGGCGAAGGCGGCACGTCATTCGACCGATTTGACCCGTCGCGTTTCGGTCCGCAGAAACTCACGTTATCGACCGTCATTTCAACCTGGCTCCGCTTATTTCCGCTGTTATCCGTCCAGTCACGGGTCGATAGTTTCCCTTCGACCACGATTTCCTGACCCTTGACGAAATACTTTGACACCATCTCACCAAGACCGCGCCATGCAGTACAATTCAGAAACAGTTTGGTTTCGTTCTCTCGGTATTTTTCCGACCAGGCGACCCTGAATGAGCAGACCGACACATCCGATTGTGTTGTGCGGAGTTCAGGATCGGCGCATAGGCGGCCTTGTAAAATCGTGCGGTTAATCATGCCGTCAATTCCTCCCAACCAGTCAAAATCTTCTGCGACCTACACCACGGGCACGATCCGCACGAAACAGCCTCGACCGTTCCGCGCTTCACCATATCGAAATAAACGATATTCGCTCGTATCTCGTCCATCGCCGCGTCCAGAACGGATTGCGGAAATTCAAACAGTCCGATATTCGGCTCCGGCTTTTCCTTTGTGGCACCTGCAATACCGAACGGCTTAATCTCGCCACCCTCGTTCTGTGCGCGGATGTACTGATATAGAGCGGCCTGAATGTCATAGCGCCATGCTTGCCACCACGGAACGCGCTGACATTCTTCATCCGACCAGACAGTATCGAAGTCCTTCATGATTTTTAAATCGCAAGTTCTGTCCGGCAGCAGCGAGTCGATCTTAATTTTCACAGCGATACCCTCGACTTCGCCCGTCATGATGACCTGCGACTGGCCGGATATCGCGGACATGAACGCATCGTCGCGCTCGATTCGTTCAATGATCTGGTTGGCCTGTTCATATTCAGATTTCAGCCCGCCGTCCCGCTTGAATATCTCGGGGTGCTGCGCTTTGAATATGTCGAGAGTGCGGGAGAAGTGGCTGTCAACGTAGCTTCCGACCAGCAGCGCGGTACTGGATTCACGGACGTAATCGCCGCGAAGTTCTGCGAGCGCCATGGATTCGCATTGAGTGAATGATTTGTATTGCGAAGCGGACATATAGTATTGGTTCGCTTCGGTGGAGAAATAGTTAGATTCGGTTAAAATCATTTGTTGGCCTCCTGAACGTCAATAAACTCTACGTCTGCAATGCAATGCGTTTTGTGATACGGTTCCTCCCGTACGCCAAAGCAGATAGGGTGCGGCTCATGAACGCTAGTAAACACTTGACTCAATGTGCCTTTTCTCGGTTCTTTTTCTCCCCTTACAAGGAACGTAACAACCTCTCCTTGCCGTATGATTCCATTCGCTGTTTCCAGTGCAAGCCTAACCATCACTGCGCCTCCTTTGGTTCGTGGGTGAGCTCGCGTCCACACATCGGGCAGAATAAGGCATCTGCTGGTTCCATTCCGAACAGAACGTTTGTTCCCGGAAATCGCAACGTTACTTTTACTTGGCTTAGCCGAATCTTTGCGGCTTCTCGGCAATACTCACACGGCACCGGGCTCTCCCGTTCCTGCTGGGCGCGGAGGGCGGATTCGACTATTTGCTTTTCGTCTTGGTATAGCAACATATCGTTTCGTATTTTATTGATGATTGTATCGTTTTTATCGTTCACTCCGCCGCACCTTCCTTCTTAATCCGTTCGCCGCAGAACGGGCAGAACGAGCCAAGTAGGTTTATCTTTGTCTGCTTCTTGCGTCCGATAGGCTCATGATTTATCGTTACCGCATAGCCGAGCTGGTTTGGCGAGCCATCGAACATGATAGCCTCGCCGTCAAATGAAGCGTCCGTTATATGCAGATTCGCAAACTCGCGGTTCTTTTCGGGCAGTTCGCTCTTTACGCGCTGAATCGTTTCGGTCAAACAATTACACATCGGTCTTTCCCTCCCGCATCATCTTCTCAAACTCACTCTCGCCCGATTCGGTCGGGTCGGGCTGATTATTCAGGCCGCGTGCCTCGTCGAACAGTTCCTGCGCGTTCGCGTCCAGTTCGCCCGGTTTCGGCTCAGCCTGTTTCGCCGTTTCCCGGAAATACCGCGCGGTTTCCTCGGTCAGCGTTTCCCCGACCGTCTTATTCGCTTCCTCCTGCTTCGGCTCCATCACCTTCCTCAGACACGCCCCGCACAACGCCTTACCATACCGTTTCTGTCCGAACGCAACGACCTGGGGCGCTGACATTTTTTCGGTCGCGGTAATCTCCGAGCCGCAATCCAAGCATTTCGGAGCGCCGGTTTCGCGAGGCAGCGTCTTTCTGATTCGGAGGGCGTCCAGCGTTTCACCAAAGGCCCGCACGGAATCAACTCCGATCTGGATTTTTCGACCGCACCAATCTTCGATATAAGGAGTTTTAAAAAGTTTCTCTAACATCTTCATATTGGTGGTATTAAGTATCATCGGCTTGCCGCCCTCAGAGAAGCGAGCGAGAGGGCATTCTTCTTTTTTGCCGTCCGTGCCGACTATTTCCTCCACCTTGATTGAGGCAATCGTCCGCACGATGTCGGTATATCCCCCTTTGCCGTTATCGAGCGAATAGGCCCCGAGGTATAGTGGATTGATAAGTTGTTTATAGTGTGTCTTAGCCATAAAGCGATACTCCTTTCTTGACCCGGCGAATAATCGTGCTACGCGATGCCCCAGTGATTTCCGCCCATTGCGTTATTGAAAACGTTTTGCCGTCAAACGTTACAAGGTGCGTGCTGCGTCTGTTTGAAAATTGCTCGCGCAGCGTTATCCACCGACAATTATCTGGCGAATATGACCCGTCGTTATCTTTACGGTCAATCGTCAGTGTGTCAGCATATCCATTGGAAAGCGCCCAATCGCGGAATGTCTCAAAGCTGTTTCGCCATGCTTCACATACTGCGATTCCTCGCCCTCCGTAATATTTGAAATTATCTGCGTTACCTGTACCGTGGCAGCGATTCTTCATGTTCGCCCATATGCTATAAAGTCTTGTGTCGCACCCACAATGTCTACGCCTTTTTAGGTTCGGTTTTCTCCGCGAGCATCCACAAGTCTTTATGCCGCCCCTTCGGAGGCTTTTGCCGTCAACGACCGACCGACCGCCGCATTCGCATACGCAGTCCCACATGGCCTGTCCATCTTTTGAGGTTCCGCTCCTGCGAAGGACGGTCAGCTTATTGAATTTCTGCCCTGTCAAATCGATAAAAGCGCCCATTACGAAACCTTTCTCAAATACTCCGTGGCGAATCCGCCAGCCTTACCTTCGAGTAGCACTACCTCGGAGCCGCACAAACCCCACGGCTCCGAACGCACCGTCCATACCTTGTCGCCATACTTCTCAGCCTCGTAGCATCCCGTCATAACAACGCGGTCGCCGGGCATCAAACCGGACTTTACTATTTGCGCTCTTTTCATACCGCCGCCTCTTTCCTCGCCAGTTCCTCCGCGCCTCCGTATTTCTCGATAAGCTTTGGACATTCGCAGACGGTTGAATATTCACATTCCGTCCAGTCCGGCTCGTCGTCGCGCTGTGCTGAATGTTCACATTTGTAACATTCGCTTTCCTGTATGTAGTCGGTTATGGCATCCCATGAAAACTCAGTATCGACGTTCTGGCAGTATTCATGTTCCATGTTCTGGCAATGGACATGGAGGGCGCGGGAAAAGAAATCGCCATAGAATTTGCCAGTTTCGCGCCCGTAGACTTCGCCCGCCTTAATGGGCTTGCCGCACATTTCGCATTCGTGCTGTTTCCGTGCGGTGCAAATGCGTTCGGAATAAAACTCCATGCCGCTCACGCCGATACCTCCTTATCTCCCCGCGCCAATTCCTCCGCCTCGTACCTGTCCACGTCAGCGATAGAATCCAGCGCGGTAACTTCGATTTCGTCTGTATCGGCAGCGCGAGTCGCGATAAAATGAACGCCCTTCTCGATGCACTTACGGTACAGCGCAGCCCTCGATTTCGTATCGAGCCGACCGATTTCATCAATCAACAGGATATTGAGCTGTCCGGGTTTGGCCGCCGCGATTTCAACGCACAAATCCAAAGTTTCTCCCCCGGAAAGATTTGACACCGGCAACCCGTTTATCAGCGGCACACCGTTCTCGACAGTGAGCCCCGCAATCGGAATCGTCGCGGTTTTCAGTATCGTGGACGGCAGTTCCCGAGCCAGTTCGATCTTGCGGGTCAGTTCTTCCGACTGAGCGACCAGTTCGTCCGTCTCGGCCTGTTTCGCGGTCATCCGGCGGTATTCGTTCAGGTGCCGCTTCATCGCCTCGGCGGTTTCGACTTCGGCTTGCAGGGCTGTCACATCGGTCGGTTCTTCGTCGCAGTATTTCGCAGCGATGCCAGTGTCCTTGTCGAGTTTTGCGATGGCGGTTTCATACTGCGCGTTAATGAGGCGCTTTTCTTTCTCAAACTCCACATCCAGACCGTCGCGCTCTGTTTCCAGTGCGCGAATCTCTGATTTAAGGCGCTCGATGTCAATGTTAATGTCCTCGCGCCGGGACTGCATTCTCTTTTCCTCTGCGGCAATATCCATATCTCTGGTCGCCTGAATGCCGCGTTTCTTATCCTCATACGCTGCCTTGAACGCTTTCGCACGCTGGATCACGGAATTGTTCTCCTTGAGCCGATCCAGCTCGCCGTATCGTTCGCCCAGCGGATATTTCTCCCATTTTTCTGCGTCGTAATTTTCGGGAATGTCTTTGGCGATATCCTCGATGAGCGCAGTGTTATTCCGAATATCACGGTTGATGTTCTGGCGGCTCTGATAATACACGCCATTTTCGGACTGAATGTCCGCCAGCACTTCGAGGATGTGTTTCGAGTAGTCTACGCCACGCGGAATTTCGCCGAACTGCTGCTCGATCCATGCGGTGTCCCACGGAAACTCGACCAGGTTAAGGATGACGCGGTTCTTCTCCTGCCGCGACATCTGGGTGAACTCGACCGGGTTGAGTTGCAACGGCGTGAATATCTTGCCGAGAAATTCGGCGGGGCGTGTGTGTGTCAAACTGCCGTCGCGCACCTTGACAGAATCGGCAGCGTTTGTCCGGGTTCTTCGGTTGATACTGAGTCCAGTGTCAGTCTCAATCAAAATTTCGCCCTCATCCGCGCCCTGTCGGATAATAAAATCGCGGTCGGAGCGGTTCGTCAGTGCATATCGGATCGCGTCGAGCACGGACGTTTTTCCCGTACCCTTCGGACCTGACAGTTCGACCGAATGACCGTCAAGGGTGCGTTCGGCTATACCGAATAGGTTTCGGATGATAATTTTGGATGTTTTCATATGGGGTGTGTTCCTTTCGATTTTGATTTATTTTCCGCGCAGCCAGCGAATCAGCCGTTTAAATGGCTTGGATGGGGTGACAGGTTGCCACAGACTGAAACAGCCTTGTCCGATATTCCTACACCAACGACATGGCTTTTCGTCGAACGCTTTGTTACAATGGCGACATAAGGTGCAGCATTTAATGTTCATTCAGTCACCTCCTTCTCCACTTGCTTCGCGTCCTCTGGATAAACCAGCAAATGCAATCGTTTCACCGCTGGGTACACCTCCGTTTCCATCATCGACATCATGTAGTCCAGCACCTTCACGTAATCCCGTCCGATTTTAAACCTCAGAATCGCTTCGTCAGGTTTTTCGTCAGGCTTAGACTCGCAACAATCCTTGATACTGTTCGCAATAGACTGCATCAGCACTTCCGAGCAGTAAAGCGGCGTTGCGTTGCTGGCGAGATACTTGCCCCTTCGGTCAACAGATACGTCGTTAAACACGGCCAACACCTTCCAATCCGCTCGTATTCGGTATGACCGCTGCGATACCTTGTCCCGTTACGGGCGTTTCGGATTCTGCCATATTGGACAGACACAGCGCCTCGATCCTCTCGATCTGCCGGTACGTTCTCGTGTCCGGCTTACCCTCCTTGACCATGCTTTCCCGCGCTTTATTGCACACGGTCAGCACGGACATAATTACGTCTGTTTCGCTCATTTCGCTCCGTTCCTTTCGATTAATTTGTTTCTCTCATCCGCTTTCCTCTGGCTCTCCGCTAACTGCTCGCGAGTCTTATAGAACGGACATTTTTCGCCTTTGCAATCCGTGTATGTCGTTGCCGTGCAGTACGCTCCGCCCTTTTTCGCGGCAAAGCATTTCGGGTCGGTTATCATTTCTCATCGCTCCTTCTCATCCAGATATGCCGCCGCTTCGTCGGCTACGTGAAGCAGCCACGCCAGCGGATATTGCCTATACGATTCCGATACGCCGTACTTGCCGTCCTCGTTTCCCATGTGACACTGGATCGCCACAGCTTCTTCCTCTGTCAAGCGCATAAACCGCTCGATCAGAAACACCGATTTGCCGCCGTGGTTGCCGTACGGGAACTGCTCGTTCCATGAATAGCCCCAGTAATCTTCCCACTCTGCTTTGCCGTTTGAGAGCATACGTCCCGTCTTGCGGCTTTTCTTCTCCTTGGTGTAACATCCGATCTTGCACACATCGTGCAGTAACGTGATGATCGCCGCAGTCTCACCAGTTGTTTTGATCTCGGTGTATGACCGAAGCAACCGGCACATTTGATTGAATACATATACGCTGTGCTCACACAGTCCGCCCTCATGATCGCTGTGATATTTCGTACTGGACGGAGCGGTGAAGAAATCGTTTGCTAAGAGCCAGACGCGCAGATCAGTTGCGCCGTCACGGAGAATGTATTTATCGAATTTTTCGAGGTATATCTGTTTGAATGTTTCGGCGCTAGGATTTGACATGTTGAATCTCCTAAATTTGATTTGCAGCAGCCCCGACTTTTCATAACCCGCAGTCGTGAACCGGCGTGCTTGGTGCGGGGCTGCTGCGATTTTTTGCGACGACTAGATGTGGACGACTAAGCTGTCGATGATTTTGAATGTCTCAAGCTGCGTTTCAAGAATCTGTCTAATGTAGTCATCAACACTTACAACTGACGGCGCATTCTTGCCTTGATCTGGCTGTGGTTGGCATCCGCGAATCCTGTCTCTCAGTTCCCTTGCTGCCATAAGTGTGCTTACGGCTTTGTCGAGAGATGCCTCAAGAGCCATTCTCATCGTCTGCTCTTGCACGGCTGCGCAACATACTTCTCCTGCTCCCATCGGGATATTCCTCCTTGGTTTTTTATAGCGTATCGCCACGGACAACTCAGCCTCATGCGGCCATATCATCCAAAAAGATTCCCGGCGGGCGAGTCTTATTCCCGCCGGGTGAGGTATGGGGTATTATGGGGAAATGGTGGAGAATCGAGAGACTTTCACCTCCCTTCGCGCCCGGTTTGTCTTGCGCCGTTTTACCAGCGGTTTGTCTTGCGCACGCTAATTCTCCATGTGACGCTTACCGCCGAATCACAGAGGTGCTTGCCAGTAAGCGCCGTGCCCCTGCGCCGCATTCCTACGACGCTTTAACGGACTGGCCGTCCGTGTCATTGTCTCACCGAAGCTAGATCGGGATTATTGTCCCGAACACATGCACGCGGAGTCGAACCGCGCTCCCGTCGCACCCGCCCTCGACAACATGAGCCGGAGTCGAACCGGCCTTGTGGTGGGGAGGGAAGGAATCGAACCTTCGGTGTGGTATGCCAGATTTACAGTCTGGTGCAATCGCCGCTCTGCTACCGCCCCATATCGCGCCACTCAGCGGCGCTCGTCCTCGTCTTCACCCTCTGGCGGCTTACTGCTCACGCCCATTGCCACGACCGCGCCAAGCAATCCGCACAGTCCGCATACAAGCAGCCAGAATAACCATGTCGGAATTATCATCATTTGCGCTTTTTTGCCTCCCTCATTTCGTACAGTCCCAATGCACCCACCACTACGGCGGTAAGTACGATCAGCCCAGTCAGCCACTCAATGAACTGTAGTGCCATTTGCGAATCCATCACATCCCCTCCGCCGCATCGCGCCAGCCGAGTTTCCACTGCCGAGTCATGCGGAACTGTTCGATCAGATGCATCATCCTGAGTGCTCGCCGGAACCGCTCGTCTTTGCGCCAACGTTTTATGCCATGCCAGAATGCTGTACGTCCCATTTGGTAGGATTGAGTTTTAGCGTTCATGATTCACTTCCCTTTCTGCGTCTGAGCTTCTATGAATTCGGCAATTGCTTCGTCCGAAACCAGAACCTTTTTTCCTATCACGACTGACTTGATTTTGCCGGAATCGCGCAGTTTCTGAAGCGTGTTTCGGTGGATTCTCAGTATGTCAGACGCTTCATTTATGGTGTATAAATGCATAACAAATACTCCTTTACATTTCAAAGCTTGTCCTATGCTGTTTTGTTTTTACTGGTTATCCCGAATACTTCTTCGAGACTTTTGTTAAAATATGCAGAAAGTTTAATTGCTTCACCTAGTGTGAATTTCTCGATATCGTCTTCCTTGTGTTGGTATGCAGCTCTTGAACATCCGGCAATCTCAGCCGCTTGAAATTGATTAATACCGTGCTGTTTTCTAAGACCATAAAGCATTGCTGATCGCATAACTGACCTCCGATGTGTGACTTATGCTGTTATTATATATGCGTTGCGCGTATTAGTCAATTCGTTTTGCATAGTTTTTTTTACTTAATATGCGTTTCGCATAGGTTTTTAATGCTATTGCATCATTTTCTATGCAATTTGTTGACAAATATATGCGATTGTGGTATGTTCATTTTAAATAATGCTGTACAAGGAGAATGTGATTGAAAAAGTCGTATTTCAAAGAACGGTTAAAACAACTGCGAGTTAAATCAGGAAAGACGCAAAAAGAAACGGCTGATATGGTAAAAATTCAGCCGTCTACTTATAGTGGTTATGAAAATGGAAATCGTACACCGGATTTAGAAACTCTTAATGTTATCGCTGACTACTTTAACGTCAGCATAGACTATCTTTTCGGGCGAGTAGACAACCCTGACATCGCTATTCTCGATGATCTGCCGGAAGAATTAAAAATAGAGGGGATAAAGGCCGTTTATGCAGTTAAAGAAGCTGTAAAAACCGGCCTCAGCGCCGACGAAATCAATGAAATTTTAGCGTTTGCCAATAAGATTAAAAATCAGTCGCCGCAGTAGTGAAAAGTGATAAAATTTGTCTTCTAGGATGATGCCGTAAATGCGAGTTTTCATGTTTGCCCCTTTCAAGAACGTTTGTTCTCATTGTAGTGTGTGTGATGTACAGAAAACAGGACAGTGCAAATGATGTAAATATGTTATGTATATACAATTATATGCCCATAATTTGAGAAGTCAATGTATTAAACTGGTAAATAGGAGGTTTTTTTAATGGCAACGATCCAAAAATACACCACATCAAAAGGCGCTACCCGTTGGCGCGTCAGGTGGACGGAAGATGGAAAGCGGAAATCTGAAACGTTCTCGACGTGGAAACTCGCACATGGTCGAAAAGTAGATATTGAGCACTCAATCAACGATGGCTCGTATGTTCAAAAATCAGCAGTCACAATATCCGCGTATCTTGATACATGGATAGTCTCACAAACACAACTTGCTCCAAATACGGCTCGCGGTTACAAAGACTGTATAGCTCACGTAAAGCCACTGATCGGGCATAGAGATATTCAATCTGTAACGGCAGTAGATATTGAGTCAATGTACAAAAAGCTCTCAGTATCGCTCTCAGGGACTACAGTGCTGTATGTGCATCGCGTTTTGCGCAGGGCGTTAAAACAGGCCGAGCGGCAGCGAATCCTAAACCGAAATCCGTGTGACTTTGTGGACGCCCCCAAGAAGAATAGCGAAAAAAAAGCAAGCCTCATTCCTCGCGCTGAAATAGCGTTATATCTAAAAACGTTTGAGGGGCATGTTTTATATCCGGCTGTTCGGTTGGCGCTGTCGTGCGGTCTGCGGCGCGGTGAGGTTTTAGGACTGGAATGGCGTGATATTGATTGGAAGCAAAAACAGATTACCATATCTCGCCAAATGACCTATGATGGACCGGGAGATACTAAGTCGCATAAAAAACGCACCATACCGATTAGCGACGGTATGGTTGAATTTCTTAAATCTCAACGTGAGAAACAAAAGAAAAATATGGAGATACGCTGGAATAGATATAATAAGTCTGATTATGTCGTAACGTTTGATGACGGGCGCTTGATTAACCTTCGCTATTTGTCTGATGAATTTAAGGAGGTTCTCAGGCGATCAAAAATGCCTGTTGTGCGGTTTCACGATCTGCGGCACACGGCTGGCTCCGTCATGATTATGGAGGGCGTTGATCTCAAGACCGTATCGGATATTCTCGGCCACTCGTCAATCAAAATCACGGCTGATATTTACGGACACATTGAAGATGAGCATAAGCGTGATGCAGTATCAAGAATTGATAAGTTTATGCTTTAAAATGTCCATTTCATGTCCACGTAACCCGAAAGCAACCATGTGTGATATTATGCGGCATTATGCGGTAGAGTTCAGCTAAACGTGATTAAACAGCCTTTTTTAGCCTTGGACTATGCAGCCAAGTGCGACCAATTACAGTATACCGCACGACTGGAAATCGTGTGTACG
>JAEZNB010000075.1 GCA_023441965.1 Bacillota bacterium | reverse complement strand
GCTTAAGACGGCCTTTCCCTGTTCACATAAGGAGCTCAGCAGCTCGGCGGCAAGCTCATCGGACCAGAGGTAACGTTCACCGATTCCCTCCGGGGATTGAGGCCCGCGATAACGCAATAAGCGCCCGATCAGCTGTTTCCTGGCATCTCTGTCTCCTTGCTCCAAGGCGGCTTTATATTTCTCCTCCTGCTCTGCTGCGATCCATAAACCGGGCTCGATATAGAGGGCCTGTCCCCGATGGGCCAGAAGCTCCAACCAATCGATCGGGACCTCCAGCTCTCCTGCGACCAGATCCCCTTCCATCATGAGCAGAGAATGAAGCTGCTTCTCATCCTCGTGAAGCCGTCTGCGTTCCGATACTCTAGCCAGCTCCTCTGCAGCGGGAGCGATCATGCGGGCCCTCTGCAGGGCATCCTCTGCCACCCGATGGATACTGACCGGGGTAGGTGTGTAATCATAGAGCAGATTCCCCTCAGCCTGTCTCCGTAAAGGCAGTGACATGGGAGAAGGCTTCTCCAAATGTACCTCATAGACCTTGATATTTCCGGACCGTATTCCATTCAGGACATACTCTACTCCGTTTAAGTCCCAATAATCCTCCAGGCATTCCCGTTTGGTTTCCCTGATCAGCGGATGCTTCTCATACTGTATGATATGATCCAACAGCTCGGCACTCCTGAGTCTCTGGACCCATAGGGGTTGGCGACCTGATTTTCTGACACCCATCAGCAGGGCTCTGCCGGAATTATAACGGAAGGCCATATTGAAGACAGGGGTTGTGGGCAGTAAAGCCTCCAGTACCGGCCTCGCATCCTCAGGCTTCAGTCCCTGCAGTATGCCCATCGGAAGCTCACCGGCTCCGTAAGGAAACAGCAGGAAGCCGTCATCATCATCAAAATGGCTGATATTGGTATTGGTTAATCTCTTGGCAGCTTCTGCGGCCAGAACCGCAAGAGGTGAATTGACCTGTTTGCCGAATACGGAATGAACCATCATCTGATGGCTTCCGGTCTCATCCTTAAAATGCTCGATAAATATGGTACGGTCATCGGGCAGAACTCCGGCAGCCTCCAGCTGATGCTGAATAAAATCCGCTGCATGGGAGGATGTAATCTCATCCAGACCTAAGCTGCCTAGCTCTTCCTTCAGGGTATCACTCTCAATTGCCCTGGCTAAGCTTCTTAAGATTTTACCGAAGGCCAGACCGGTCTGAAGGGAACGCCCCTTGCCTTCCCCCTTCCAGAAGGGAGCCTGAGCCCCATAATGATTGGATTGCTTTACAGCAACGGTATCCTTACTGATACTCTGGATCTGCCAGGCAAAGCTGCCCAGCAGGAATTTGTCCCCGGCTCGGGCCTCGAATATGAATTCCTCGTCCAACTCGCCGATCTTAACGCCGTTCTCTGTCTTGACTGTAAACAGACCCATATCAGGAATGGTACCACCGGCAGAGACTGCCAGCATACGGCTATAGGGATCTCCTTCTACCCTCTCATGGATGCGGTCATAGAGGATTCTGGGACGTACGGGAAGCTCTCTCTCATGCTCATAATCTCCTGCCAGCATGCATAATACATCCTTGACATCCTCCCTGGTAACCTCACGGAAGGGATAGGCCCGGGGTAGAATTTCCATCACCTCATCTAGGTCATAACCATCTCCCGCAGCCATGGAGACCAGGTGCTGCGCCAATACATCCAGACATAGCCTCGGCGGCCTTGAGTACTCGATTCCTCCCATACGGGCTACCTCAGCTGTCAGACCGCTATAGAGGCCTTCCGAGGAGGTCCGGGGGAAAATAAGCATCACACTGGTACGTCCGGGATTATGGCCGGCACGGCCCAACCGCTGCATGGTACCGGAGATGGACCGGGGACAGCCGATTTGAAATACCCGGTCAATATCGCCCACATCAATACCCAGCTCCATGGAGGAGGTTGCACATAGTAATCTTAAGCTGCCGTTTCTTAGGGCTTGCTCTACCTCCAAGCGGTTCTCCTTAGAGAGACTTCCGTGATGGGTACGGGCAAAGCCGTCTCCTCCCAACTGGTTTACGAAGTAGGCCAGCTTCTCTGCATAGGCTCTGCCATCCACAAAGGCAATCACGCTCCTGGCACCTTCACAATGCTGATATACGGTAGCGGCAAGCTCATACCAGATATTTTCTCTCCGTAATCCATTTGGGTCGGAATAAGGGCTGGAAACCTGCAGCTGAACCTCCTTATGCATCTTCGGCGCTATGATGGTAACCTGCTCAGGAGACAGATACTGCGCCGCAGTACATAAGGGCTCTATGGTAGCGGACAGACCGATGCGCTGCAGGGGGGTTGGACAAAGCCTGTCCAGCCGTGCAATCGATAGCATCAGGTGGGCTCCCCGTTTGGAATCAATCAAGGCGTGCAGTTCATCGATGATAATGGCTTTCGCTGTTTTTAAAAGCTTCTGCCCTGACTTGGCAGTTAAGAGCAGATATAAGGATTCCGGAGTCGTAATCAGGATATGGGGTGGAGTTTTCACCATGCTTCTACGCTCCTGCTGTGACGTATCCCCGGTACGGATTGCGATACTGATATTATAAGGAGTGGCATAGGCTGAGGCATGATCTGAGGAGTCACCCTTCGCATAGGCCTTTCTCTCTTCCTCGTAGATTCCAACTAAAGGTCTGCGTAGATTCTCTCGGATATCACCGGCCAAAGATTTCAAAGGAGATACATAAATCAGCTGCAGCTCCTGCTTCAAGCTTCCTTCCCTTGCCTGAGCCTTCAAGCGGTCAATAAAGACCAGAAAGGCAGACAGGGTCTTACCGGTTCCGGTCGGAGCTGAAACCAGAGTATGTCCACCGGAAGCAATGGCAGGCCAAGCCTCCTCCTGAACAGCTGTAGGCTCCCCCAAGTGATCGGTAAACCATCCGGCAGTCAAGGGATGAAATAAATCAAGTGCGCTCATCTGATAATCCTCCTGATTAACCATAATATCTTATGGTAGTGTGCAATGAGATATAATGATGAAAAACGATGATGATAATTAAATGTATTATAGCATTTTCTGATGTAATAAACAGTAGAAAACACCATTATCTTGAAATAAATATTACTCTGAATGCTGCTATAAAAGTTCGATAGGTATCGTATCATGGAATCCTCTACCGATAGATGGATATAGAAAAACCGCAGCTTATCCTGCGGTTGTTGTAAATCTATTCAATTCACTTCAGCTTCATATGATCAATGGATTATAATCTCTGCTCTCCGACGATCCGTTCCAGTTCCATGATTTCTGCCCGAGATAATTCCTGATTCTTCAGATAGTCGGTCAGGAAGGTACTTAAGGAGCCATTATAAAGCTTGTTTAACAATACCTTGGTCTCAATATTCTGGACGGTACGTTTGGATACAGTGGCCTTGCATAAGAAGCCGGGATCCTCCCTCTTTACTGCTCCTTTGTCAATCAGACGTTTTATCACGGTGTAAGTGGTATTCTTCTCCCATCCGATGTATTCCTTGATGATTTTGGATATATCTTTAGCAGCCAATACCTTGTTCGACCATAATAATTCCATGATATTCAGCTCACCTTCATGAAGCCGTAGATCCGGTAACGACATATTGATTAACCTCCCAGCACCCCAATACTATATCCTACATTAGTAGAACTTAGAAAAATAATCACTTTTCAGAAGTTTCAAAAACATCTGAGCTTGTCGTGAGTAATTGTATCTACATATGTAGTTTAAGACTTGTAAATATATTCTATAATGATAGAATACGTTTGTCAATCTTTTTCTTAAGGATTTCGTAAGGATTTAGTAGGAGATTTGGGCCAGAAATCGGGTCAGAGACAGAATACCGCATAGTAAGGAACATATTTTACCCCGTTCGAGTATTCGAAATTTCTGGAGGATATCTTCACAGCATAGGGGAAGGACAACCTCTGCTTCAGGACACTGATACATTTGGAACGGGTATTCTCGCCGGTATGGATCTCTACCGGAAGAAAATGATCCTTCTTTGGAAGAATAAATTCGATCTTCGCCATGGAGTCCGACTCCCAGAAGATCAGGGGATAACCCTTAGACTGAAAAGCCTGTGCCACATAATTTTCCAGCAATGCCTTCCGTACAGCAGGATCCGAGAGCAGGCACCGCTCTTCTGTCAGGCTACTATATAAGAGACCGATATCCGGTAGATATAATTTGAAATTTGAACCTGCTTCTTCTTCGGAAGCTTCCTTTATATCGGAGTAAGAACAGGAGCTAAGCTGGTCCGAAGTTATTTTTTTGCATTGCAGGACATACTGACCTTCCTTCAGCTTCTGAATCGCCTCCTGATATATCCCAAAGGTCGTTCCCTTCCGTATCAGCTTATACTGGAACTTTTTATTGGGTTTTATGATCTGAAAGGTGAGGCTGTCGAATACCTGTTGCATCTTCAAAGCTTCACTGTCATGAAAAAGCCTTTGAATATAATCATGATAAGAACCAATCAGGAAACTATGCTGCTCCGGAATATTCGCCAGAGAGTGAAAATGCAGATACTCATTGACAGTTCCGGGCATGCCGCCAATCTGTAAATAGAGTTCATGGAGGGCCAAGAGCTCCTTATGTACGATCTCGGGAAGCGGCTTATTTGCTTCAAAATGGTTCTCGATCGCTTCAATATACCAGTCATTGGCTGTTGCCAGCAGAAATTCGTCAAATTCCAGGGGAGCAAGGGGCAGGACCCGGAATGCAGCTTGCAGCTCCTCGGTCAGGGGGCGACTGGATATGGCAATGATTCTGGGAAACTTTTTGCTACTCTGCAAGGCTGCCAGATACTCTCCTGCCGCAGGACAGAAAGCAAGCTCGTCCAAGATCAAGAGCCTGGAGGACACTTCCTCATGCTGATCGGAGATATGGAAATGGTCTAAAAGCTTTTCTGTGGTCTCCTTGGGAGAGTGACTGTGAAAGAGTGCATGGGTGGCAGGCTGTCGCTCCAGATTGATGTAGAAGATCTGATCAAAGAAGGACTTGGCAAAATCATAGGCTACATAAGTTTTACCGACACCCTTGGCTCCGGTTAACAAGGCCGGACGACTTTCCGATGCCTGATGCCATTCAATTAACTTGTCTAATATTTTTCGCTTCACTATTAGTTCCCCTTACTGTCGTCTAAGTTTATCTAATAATTCTGTAAAATATTGTGGTAGCTGTGCATGAAATTCCATGTATTTCTTCGTAGTAGGATGTACAAAGCCCAAGACACCGGCATGCAACACCTGTCCCTCCAGGCGGAAGGGATCCCTTTCGGGACCATATACCGTATCTCCCAGAAGCGGGTGTCGGATGCTTGCCATATGAACTCTGATCTGATGGGTACGGCCGGTCTCCAAGGAGCATTCGATATAGGCGTATTTGCCGGCAAGATTTTCATGCACCCGATAGTTGGTAGCGGCATATTTCCCATTCTTATGGTTTATGGCCATTTTCTTCCGGTCCCGCTCATGCCTGCCGATCGGTGCCTCCACTCTTCCCTCCTGCTCCTGGAAGGTATGATATACCAGGGCCTGATATTTTCTGGTGATGGAATGGATCTTCAGTTGCTCTGCTATGAACTGATGGGCCTGATCATTCTTACAGGCCACCATCACACCGGTGGTATCTCTGTCGATCCGGTGAACGATTCCCGGTCTTAAGACTCCGTTGATACCTGAGAGCTCCCCTCCGCAATGATACAGAAGGGTATTTACCAGGGTGCCTGAAGCATGTCCTGCAGCGGGATGGACTACCAACCCCTTTGGCTTATTGATGATGATAATATCCTTGTCCTCATATAAAATGTCAAGGGGGATATCCTCAGGGGCGATTTCAGCCTCTTTTGGCTCGGGCAGGTATAAAGTGACGGTCTGGCCTGTTTTCACCTTTAAATTGGCTTTTACGGGCTTATCCGAGACCATTATATTGCCATCCTCTATTAATTTCTGGATATAGGATCGGGACAAACCGTCCATTAGCTCTGACAGGTATTTATCGATGCGGAGGCCCTCATACGCCTCTTCAACGGTAAGTATGGTTTCCTGCCCCGGTTCCGACAGCTCTAATACCTCATCCTCTTCCATAGCCATAATCTCATTCGTCCTTTCCGGAGCCACCGTCACTGTCCTGCTTCTTCCTTCTGCGGAAGATATCATCGATGAATTCCAGATCCTTCTCCTTGTAATAGAACAGAACCAGAATCACCAATAAGGCACAGGATATGGTCAGGTACATGTCAGCGAAGTTAAAGATTGGGAAGTCTATCAGCTCTATATATATAAAGTCTACGACATACCTTAAGGATATACGGTCAATAAAATTCCCGATGGCTCCTGCCATAATAAAGATCCAGATCATTCGGACCGGTGTATAACGCTTTCCCTTGGGAATCTTCAGATAAAAATAAGTCAATGCAAGCATCAGAACGATGGTCAGGATAATCAGAAAACTGATCCGTCCGCTTAAAATGCCCCATACCGCTCCGGTATTTTCGTGGTATTGGAGCTTTAAGACCTTTGGAATAAGGGAAAAGGGACCCTTCTCCAGTATCGATGTTCTGGCCCAATATTTCGTGAGCTGATCTATCGCAATTAGTAATATAAATAACAGGAAATTGCTAATTCGCTGCTTCATAGTCCTCCGTCCGCCGTTATATGATCCGGTGTATACACCGATCGACCCGGCTTAATCATAATGTATTCATATCTCTTCTACTGCCCTAGGCTGTAGCAGAATAATATCATATCCACTAAACACACATGACTGGGCTTAGCAATATCATATTGTTTTTCACTAAGCTCATAATATCACTTCAATCGCATCCAATAGCTCTGATTTCGTTACCTCGGGATCGATGAAGGCCTCCCCGATGCTTCGAAGCAGGATAAAACGGACTTTGTTACCGTCCATCTTTTTATCAGACCGGGTCACCTCGTAGATTTCCTCCGCCTTAAGCCCTTCCACTCTGACCGGCTGATCAAAGCTCTTCAGGGTTTGCACGACATCCTCGTATTTGGCCAGGCTAAGATAGCCTCTCTGATAGGACAGATACGCAGCGGCACACATTCCTAAGGAGACGCATTCCCCATGGAGCAGGGAGAAATCCTTCAGCTTTTCGACGGAATGGCCGATGGTGTGTCCAAAATTCAAGAGGGCCCGATCTCCTAACTCCTTCGGATCCTTCTCTACGACTGCCTTCTTAATCAGACAGCTGACCCTTACCATCTCCAATAAGATATCCAGGTCCTTCTTCCGAATTTCCACCCGTTTTGCCTTCAGCCATGCATAGTAGCTGGTGTCCTTGATCAGCCCATGCTTTATGATTTCCCCCATACCGGAATTGAATTCACGGTCAGGCAGGCTGAATAAGACAGACAGGTTGATATAGACCAGCTTAGGCTGATGGAAGGCACCGACCATATTCTTATAGGATTGAAAATCCACTCCGGTCTTGCCCCCGATACTGGAATCCACCATAGCCAGTAAGGAGGTGGGCAGTTGGAGAAAGCGTATCCCGCGCAGATAGGTAGCTGCGGCAAATCCGGTCAGATCTCCGATGACCCCTCCTCCCAGAGCAACCAGGACATCATTGCGGTCAAAACCGGCTCGGATCAGTCTGGAATAGCATTCCTCAACACTTGTCAGGTTCTTGCTGGCCTCTCCGGCAGGAATCACAAAGCTGATGACGCAATCAGACAGGGAAGTGAACAGGGACTGACATTCCTCCAGATAGTGAGCAGCAACATTGCTATCGGTAACAATCATGAATTTCCGGCCTCTCATACCCAGCCGTTCCACAGCTGCCGCCAGCCTGCCGTAATCCTTCTCCAGCATAATATCATAAGAGGGCTGATTTTCATAATATACCGTAATTGCTTCCTTACTCCCTTTCTTAAGGTCCTTTCCTGCTCTGTTCATACGATTTTCCTCCAAACTTCCTTTCAGCTGCCTGCATCAAGAGCGCTACGACACAGTATGCCCGTACCAATATATATAAAAATGCATAACCACATCCTATAACCCTAAGACGAGGTTATGCTGCTTTTATCATCTGGAATATCTATGTATTTATCTTCTGTCAGTGTGAAGTATTCAGGCTTCCTGCTTCTCATTCCTTGCTTTGCTATATCTGATCCAGCAGGCTAATGAATTCAAAGCCATCCTCCGTCTCGATGCTCTCCTGCGGTGCTTCCTTCTGAACCTCAGACTCCCTAAGCTCCGTCTTCACAGGATCTTCCTCAATCTGCATGGGCTCTGCCTTAGGCTCTTCCTCTTCCTCACGATACAGAAAATCATTGGTATTGATCATAAAGCTTTCACTGTTGATCAGCTTAAGCTGTGCATTCAGCAGATTCTCAAACTGAATCCTAAAGAAATCATACTGATGAATCAGATTCAGGGTTTTATGCTCTATCAGCTCAAGATTTCTTCTGGCTCCGGCCTCAAGCTTATTCGCCTTGGCTCTGGCCTCCATCTCAATGGATTCCGCTTCCCTGATTGCTGTCGCCTTGATGTCCTGGGAGGTCTTCTCTGCCAGAATAAGGGCCTTCTGCAGAGTCTTCTCAATCGATTTATAGTAGCGGAGATTCTCGTTCAATTCCTCGTTTTTCTTCTGCAGGTCTTCCTTCTCATCATATAGCAGCTCAAAATCAATTACCAGCTCATTCAGGAGCTGCTCCATTTCCTTCTTGTCCAAGCTCTTTAGCCTATCACGCAGTTCTGATGGTGTAAACATCCCTCCAACCTCCCTATTCTTATCTGACGAAGCGGTATGATCAGAAATCCTTAAACATACAGTTGTATTTTAACCGAATATCTTCCCTTCTTCGTCTGGTAATCAGTTCCGGCATAGATAAATTTACCGTAGCCACGGACGGAAACGACATCCTTCTCCTTCAGCTGATAGCTGTTAGATAAGACCTCCCGGCTGTTAACAAAGACCTTACCGCCTTCGATCAGGCCGGACAGGCTGCTCCTGGAGCCTTTAAAGGCCACAGACAGGATGCTGTCAAGTCTGACTGAGGATACGGTTCCCGTAATCATAGTAAACTTAGGCTTATAATCAAAATCCTTACCGGAGCAGATACCGGCGTGGATCGTAGTATGCTTCACCTTGCTAAGCTGTTCAGTGATAAAGCCGCTGATGGTGTTCATACAGAACAGATATGCCATATTCTCCTGTATCAGAATATCTCCCACCTTACTGCGGTCGATCCCTAAGTTTAAGATTGCGCCCAGGAAATCCCGATGGGTCAGAGTATCACTGAATTTCTGATTCGCAGGAGCCAGACGGATACAGGTAATCGGCCAAGCCGCTTCCTCACTGTCCGTAATCCAGTCGTCACCACAAAAACAAAGTATTTTCCTCTCGGCGTCTTCAAAACCTCCGTAAGTAAAATACTTTATCTTCGGTAATTCCTGTTTCATGCTCATAAATATGCTCTGCTCATGGAGATTGAGAAAATCCGAGAAGAGCATGCCGCCCCGAAGCTCTGCCGCCAGGGCCAGATCCTTGAAACGTCTCCGTAAAAGCTGTTCGTCCTTGTCCATCATCGTCTGCTAGAATTTTGACTGGAAGGTGGGCGGTTCAAAGCCTCTTTCCTGAATCAGATCAAGGTAATCACCTGAGATGTCCACGGTATCAGGAGATACGATAAAGATACAGCTGGAGATCCGATGAAGCTTACCGTTAATCGCATAGACTGCACCGGAGACGAAATCCATGGTCCGCTGTGCCAGCTTATCATCAAAGCCCTCCAGATTAATAACTGTCGCCCGTCCTGTCAAAAGCATGTCACAAATTTCCTGGGAATCCTCAAAGGACGTAGGCTTCATGATGCAGACCTCTAGTCCCTTGGTGGTTGTCCTGATGGGAACAACCTTTCCTGCAGTACTTCTTTCCATCTTTGACATCCTCTCCTTCTTGAAGTCATTCGGAGCCGATGTAGCAGCCTGATTCTTCGGAGACTCTTCTGCCATATCGTACTTCTCTGCCTTGCGCTCCATCCGTTTGGCCTTTCTCTGCTCCTTCTCGGCTTCTTCATTTAGGTACTCTTCATATTCTTCCTCTTCATCTGTAAGTCTCATTGAGTTCAGAAAATTCTTAAAAATATTCGGCATCCTATGTCTCTCCAATCTATGAATACTATACTGATACAGAATAATCGCGTTCCCCGAAAATTCCTGTTCCAACCCTGACCATGGTAGCACCCTCTTCTACCGCTACCTCAAAATCTCCGGTCATGCCCATAGAGAGAATATTAAAGTAATCCCGGTCAACATTCCCTTTACTGTAATTATCAATGTTTTTTGATTTTATGTCAATAAATAATTCTCGCAATTTACTAAAATACTTCCTATTTTTTTCAGGATCCTCCACATAAGGAGCTATGGTCATCAGGCCTCTGACTCTTAGATGGGGGAGCTTAGAAAGCTCCTCGATCAAAGGTCCTGCTTCCTCCGCAGTCACACCGAATTTTGTCTCCTCCAAAGCGATATTCACCTCTACAAGAATATCGATGACCTTAGGAAGCCTGGCTGCCGCTTCTTCAATCGCCTGCCCCAGACGTAAGGAATCGACGGAATGAATCAGAAGGGCCTTATCAATCACCTGCTTTACCTTATTTCTCTGGAGGTGGCCGATCAGGTGCCACTTCATATCCTCATGGCTGCCATCCCGGAAGATCTGATATTTCTCTGAAAGCTCCTGAACCTTATTTTCACCGAAATCCCTTATCCCAAGGGCATATGCCTCCTCCAGCATGGAAGCCGGCTTGGTCTTACTGACGGCAATTAAGGTTACCTCCGACCGGTCCCGTCCACTGCGGTCGCAGGCCGCTTGTATGCGTCTTTCGATATCCTGAATACGTTCCTTCATTTTATAGGTCTCCTTCATTATAAGCAGGTATTTCCTTCAGGCCCTCCCACATATCACCGGTATAGCCTCGTAAAAGTGCCTTAGACAGGCTTATGAGCTCTGTTTCTTAGTATATGATTTTCTGCTCCACAGCGGTTGATCCATCCAATGCGATATGATCATAGAGAGATAAACCATAGGAGGTATTCTTCTTCACGATGCAGTAGGAATCATTCTGATAGAGGGGTTCTATTCTTTTAAATACGGCATAGCCCATATTGACATTATATACACCGGTCAGCTTGGCTGTCAGTGACAGCTGAAAGCGTTGGTCGCTGTCAGTGATTCTGATCCAGGTACCGGTCGGGAACAACCTGGTATCCACATAGCCATAGGTCTCATCTTCATAGTATTTATCGGCTGCGATAAAGGTAAAATTAACTTCTCCGTTCTCATTATAGGTCTCTTTGACCAGACCTTCCTTACCGCTGTTCGCACCGATTGTAAAGTATTCCAGAGGTACCAGGTAGAAATCCTTCTCCACAATGGAGGATAAGGGGATCTTATAACCCTTCTCAGAGGCCAGATGAAGCTTGACCTCCAGATAACGGTCCTGAATGTAAGAGGTCAGGTACTTGTCCATCGTAAGCTTCGCATAGTAGTCAGTACCCTTCTGAAAAAGACTGATGGCTGCGACGGCCTCCTGCTTGTCCTTCTCCACCGTTAAGCCAATGGTGCTTTTGCCGCTCAAACGGTCATATTGCTCCTTCGTAAGAGGAAGGATGATATTCCAGACATCAGAGCGGATCAGCTTATAGACCGGTGTATCCATGGGGACCATCTCGCTGGAACGCAGTAAGGTCCGGCTGTAGCTATCTGTATCAAACATCGACTTTGTCACCATATCAGCCGTAATATTCTCGAAGGAGTCGAGATAATATGTAACAATGCCGCTTCCCGAGCTCTTTACCACACCATAGGAGAAGGAAAGGCCGGTTTCCTCTTCGATCGTCCCGCCCTCCTCTATCATGGCCTGATTCAGGATATCCAGTACAGTGCTTTTGGCATCCTCCTTGAAGGAATATACGGGACTGAAGTTACTGTCGGAATAATTCATATTAAATTTCTCAAGCTTATAGAGAAACTGTGTGTTCACCTTATCGGATACCTTCAGGGGATCCTCACTGGTCATGATCATATCCATGATCTGTCGGCTGTCATCCACTGCGTATACCGAGCTATTCTTTGCGATACGGGCTCCATCCTTCTGAAAATAAAACACATAACCGGCCCGATCTGTCTTGAAGACCTCCTCCTCCCGCAGCACCAGACCGGTAAAGAGATTGTCCTCCGCATTGGAGCCTTCCTTCACCTCGTAGATGGACATATGCTCCTTCGTGAAGTAGAGGTAGATATTGATTGCAATATATAAAAACAGGATCGTAAATATGATAATACCGATATTTACACTCCTGCGCCGTCTGAATTTCACAACTCTTTTGTTACTGCTCAAGGTTTAAGCCTCCTGTCCACAAAAGTACAGTATTATTATACTGAAACTTACTTATAAATACAAGTAGTCTCATTTTTAATTGGTGCTATGAATAAAAACGAAATATAAGGAAAATATAATAAAAGAAATATTTCGTGAAGCAGTATCAGGGCTTCCGCGAATAGCATAAAGCAAGAAGGAGGGTCATATATGAAAACATTGGATTATATTGCTTTAATCCTTGTAGCCATCGGAGCGATTAACTGGGGCTTAATCGGTTTCTTCGATTTCGATCTGGTAAGAGTCATATTCGGTGATATGAGTATGGTTTCCAGAATTATTTACGCACTTGTTGGTATCGCAGGCTTATATTCCTTAAGCTTCTTCGGTAGATTACGCAATGAAGACTGATGAGTAACATACAGGTGAATTCATATGAATGAAAAAACAGGAGCGTCATAGACATGACGCTCCTTTATCATGGGTAAAGTCATAGCAAAGCTTTTTTCAGCCTGCCTGTTCCTATCATAAATATATCCTATAAGGATACAGTAACATTCTGCTTTAAGCTATCCGGAAGCTGATCATAATTCAAAGAAATACTCAGAACAAAATCAACCCGGAACTGGTTGGATATTTTCTCCAGTCTGTGATAAATATTTTCAAGACTTTCGTTATTCACATACGCAATTTTGAGGAAACTATCCAGATAGATGGATTGAATATCATGGTCACAGGAAATGATACCGCAGAGAAATCCGATAAACTCACTTTGATTTTCAATAAAATAATCAGTTACATTGACTAACCTTATCTTATTGCTTAACTCATACATATGCTTGATGTTCTTATCGATATAAACAACATCACCCTTGGCTGTCTTAACCTCTGTGTTTACTTTGTCGATCAGGATCTTGGTCTTGCCCTTACCCTTCTCGCCTGCAATAATCTGTATCATGGTAATCTCCTCCTTATGATGGGCGCATCGTTAATTGCGGTGCCAATAATACTAGATGAATTGATGATCCAACACATCCGCCATGAAGTTGTACTATTTCTATAAAAAATCTTACCTGATAAGGTAATTATAGTACAGAACTGACGAAAAGACAACTATAAAATTCCATTCTACGAAAGTAGAATTAGTGACAGAGACCCGTCAATTTCCTATGATGGTGTGGAGTTTTGACATTTGTGAATACAGCTTCTCCTCATTCTCGGCTTTCATAATCAGTGAAAAATAACTCGAATTATTTGCATCCTGAATCAGTACAGCCAGACAGGATCCTGCCTTGTAGGTATTCCCGGATTTGCCGCCCTTCATGACAAGCCCCTCGACCATTTCCTGACTTTCCTTCAGATAAGCATTGGTGGTCAGGAAGGTCTTCTCCATCGTATTCCCTCTCACATCCTTGTATTCGGCAGTATAGGTACTCTGACCGATGATGGAAAGGAAGGCATCATACTTCATCAGCTCCTGAAATACAAGATAGACATCATAGGCGCTGGTATAATGATTATCATCATGGAGACCGGTTACATTGACGAAATGGGTTTGAACCGCTCCCAGCTTTTTGGCTTCCTCATTCATGAGGCCGACAAATAGCTCTTCCGAGCCCCCAATATGCTCTGCAACGGCGATTGCGGCATCATTCCCCGAATAGACCAGCATGCAGTTAAGTAACGTATCCAGGGTCATGGTGTCACCCTCTTCAAAGCCGCATTTTTTTGCATAAGGATCAGGAATATGGGAGGCCTGATAGCTGATGGTCACCGTATCTGTAATCTCTCCCCGCTTTAAGGCAACCAGTGCCGTATAGAGCTTGGTCAGACTGGCCGGGTAGAGCTTCTCATAGATATTCTTGGCATAGAGGGACTTCCCTGCAGTGAGATCGATCAGCAGAGCTGCCTCTGCCTCAATAAATTCACTGTCTCCGGTTACCTCCTCCTCAGGTATGATAACTAGGTTTTTGCCAAAAAAATCATATTCTGATAAATTTATTCCCGAAGAATATCCTTCGGATGCAACCGTCTCATGATAGGATAAGAACCCATCGGAGGATTTTTGGCAGCCTGTCAGCAAGAGCACAGCTACCGCAGTCAGGAGAAGATAAGGATATTTCATGGTAATCCACCCTTCCTCATTCGTGTTCGTAAGCATCAGGACTTAAAGATCTCACGCCAGTCCAAATCTCCCCGGTCCAGAGCCTTGATCAAAAGCTCTGCGGTGGCCAGGTTCGTAGCAAGCGGGATGTTATGCTTGTCACACAGCTGGAAGATATTATTGACATCAGGCTCATGGGATTTGGGTGAAAGCGGATCCCGCAGGAATATCACAAGATCGATCTGGTTGTGCTCAATCTGCGATCCCAGCTGCTGCTCTCCGCCCAGATGCCCGGCCAGATACTTATGGATACTTAGATTTGTAACCTCCTCAATCAGACGACCTGTGGTACCGGTTGCATACAGTACATGCTTACTTAGGATACCGCGGTAAGCGATACAGAAATTCTGCATCAGCTTCTTTTTCGCGTCATGGGCAATCATGCCGATATTCATGGAAACCTCCATTCTGCCGCCAAAGGCAGCTCTTGATAGAAAGGCTAAATCCGTATAAATGAAAATGCTTCATATGAATACTAATAAGTGCTTCTGCTTCCGGCTTTCTTCGGCTGCAGGCTGATGTTCATGATCACACCGATGGCAATCATGCTGCTCATCAGGGAGCTTAAGCCTGAGCTTAGAAAGGGAAGCGGGATACCGGTATTGGGTAGGATTCTGGTCGCAACACCGATATTTACAAATACCTGGAAGGCAAACCAGGTGGCTATACCGACAGCGATCAGCATACCCAGCCGATCTGCCGCCCTTCTGGCAATATTCAGACACAGGAATACAAGCAGCATAAAGAGCAGGAGTATGATGCAGCCTCCGATAAAGCCCAGCTCCTCTCCTGCTACGGAGAAGATAAAATCACTTTCTGATATCGGCACCTTACGATAGCCCCGAAAGCCTTCGGCACCTTCCGTCAGCCTCTTCCCCAGCAATTGTCCGGAGCCGATGGCTTGTACGGAATTGTCCTGTTGGAACATAAGCTCAGGATATTCCTCCGGGTTCAGGATGGAAAGGATTCTCTCCTGCTGGTAAGGACTAAGCAGGGTCTGATAATCCTGCTGTACATACCAGAAGATACCGATAAAGGAAGGAATTCCGACCAAAAGCACCGGTAATATAATCTTCCAGCTTAAGCCTGCACTAAACAGGATCACCAAAAACACTGTCATCAATACGATACTGGTGGACAGGTCTGTCTGTGTCAGAATAAGGTAAGTCGGCACTCCCATCGCGATCAATGAGATGATCAGGAATAGTGCATTGTTTACCTTGTGCTGGAATACGGTAAAAAGCTTAGCGAAAAATATGATGGTTATGATTTTACTGAGCTCGGAGGGCTGGAATAGCATAAATCCCAGATCGAGCCACCGCTGTGCATAGTTTTTACTGACTCCTACTACTTTAACCAGAACCAGGAGAACTAAATTAATCAGGTAAAAAACGATATAGAACTTACTGATAAAATGATAATCTATCAGTGAGATGAAAACCACCATAAGCAGGGAAGCAAATAAACCGGCAATTTGCTTCATAAAGAGGTTCTCACCCTCTGCCTCAACCTGTTTGATCAGGAAGGAGCCGATGAGGCCCAGGATCGTTATAATGACAAGTAAGGCATAGTTATACCGCTTAAAATCATAATTTTTGAATTTGAACATGAAGTATTCATCCTTATTTCTTAGAAGACCTTATATCCTTGATCGGAATGTTCGCAAACAGGGCAGGAACGGTACCGTTATTGGATTCGGACTCTGTCTGTGTAATCTTGATATCCAGTCCATCGAGGTCAATTTCAATATACTTTGATATCACAGCGATGATATCATTCTTAATCTGTTCCATGATCTCCGGTGAGCAACCGGCACGATCAGATACCAGTACCAGCTTCAACCTGTCCTTTGCAATACTGCCAGTTCCTTTTTTCTTGAAAAAATCTGCAAAGCCCATTATGAATACCTCCCCCTAGTTTTTCTTTCGCTTGCCAAACCACTTGCTGAAGATGGAAGACTTCCCGTTCAGATCCATAAAGGGAATATCCTCTCCCACAATCCTTCTAGCAATATTCATATATGCCTTCCCCGCTAAAGTATCGGTACCTACCAGAGGTTCACCCTGATTGGTGGATACTACGATGTTTTCGTCATCCGGAACGATACCGATCAAATCGATCGCCAGGATCTCACATACATCATCGCTGGACATCATATCCCCCCGTTTCACCATGTCCATACGAAGACGGTTTACAATCAGATGGGATTGACGCAAGTCGTTTGCCTCCAGAAGTCCGATGATCCGGTCCGCATCTCTGACAGCAGATACCTCAGGAGTGGTCACTACTAATGCTCTGTCTGCTCCGGCGATCGCATTCTTAAAGCCCTGCTCAATACCGGCCGGACAGTCCATTAATATGTAATCGAATTCATCCCTAAGCTCGTCTGCGAGCTTCTTCATCTGCTCGGGATTAACGGAATTCTTATCTCTGGTCTGTGCGGATGGCAACAGATAAAGATTGGGATAACGCTTGTCCTTGATCAGAGCATTTCTGATTCTGCAGGTGCCCTCAATGACATCTACAAGATTATAGACAATCCTGTTTTCAAGGCCCATAACAACATCCAGATTTCTTAAGCCTATATCGGTATCAATCAGTACCACCTTCTTGTCCAGCATTGCCAGACCGGTTCCAACATTGGCAGTGGTAGTTGTTTTTCCGACACCACCCTTACCCGATGTAACAACAATAACTTCTCCCATACTTTCCTATCCTCCAGTTCTTTCGGATAACCTCATCTTAAGCGGAGGTTCTTATCCTTGCTATGCTTAAATCTATCATATATATTATAAATTGATATCATTTAGGATGTTCTTATTCAGAGGCTCGATGTAGATATTGCCATCCTCCAGGAAGGCGATCTTCGCTTCCTTGCTCTCCTCCTTGACAGGATTATCAGGGGATCTGGCGATGGTATCGGCGATTCTGATCTGCATGGGCCTCATATCCAGAGCTACCACAAAGGCATTGGTATTGCCGCAGGCTCCGGCGAAGGCGTTACCCTTCAGAGCTCCGAGAACGATGATATTGCCTTTGGATACCACTCTGGCACCATGATTGACATCACCGAGGATAATGACACTGGTTTCAAATTCTAAGGAGGCACCGGAACGCAGGATACCTTTATAGAACTGTCCGGTATTATTCTCAAGCTCCATCAGCTTTTGTTGTAAGGTCTTGCGGAAGGCGTCCTCTGTCTCCGTATCATTATCGATCACGCAGACGATATGCATGTCCGTATTCTCACCGATAATGTCTAAAAGCTCCTTCTGCTCTTCATTCGTCAGCTTCCGGCCCTCAAAGCTGATGGCCATCTTAGCATTCTCGAAAAATTTACTGGATTCCTTGAATTTCTCGGCTACCAGCAGCTTTAATACATCGAAGTCTTCCTCCGGGCTCAGCACAACGATAATACCGTACTTATTCCCTTTGATGATTACCGAATTGTTCATTGTACTCATTGACTTCTCCTTCTTGATTAAGATGTGATAGAGATAAAATTAATCTGAAAAGGCTGCGATATTATTCTCCGGCAGGGATGCTTCCTTCTCCATCAATGCCTCAGGATCCTCCAGATTAAAATACAGGCGGTAGACATCCCTGGCCAGCTCCGCCGCATTACCGGAGGTATAACCGTTGGGTATGACGGTGGTAACCGAAATTTCCGGATTCTCATAGGGAGCATAGGATACGAACAGGGCGTTATTGAAATTGACCTTACTGATCTGAGAGGTTCCGGTCTTGCAGGCCACGGTAACGCCAAGATCCTTATAAAGGGTATAAACTGAGCCTCCGGGTACGTTGGCTACATTATACATTCCTTCCTGTACGGCATCCCAGTATACGGGATTAATATCCGTCAGATCCTTATAGACCGTGGCACTGTTCTGCAGCTTCGTATTGCCGTCCTTATCAACGATTCTATCCAGCAGGGTAAGATCATAATTAATGCCGCGATTTGCCAGGGTAGTCACATATCTGGATAACTGTATGGGGGTATAGGCATTGGTACCC
>JAEZNB010000063.1 GCA_023441965.1 Bacillota bacterium | reverse complement strand
ACACCTGGGTGGGTGTTAATTATTCTCCGGCCCCTTGCCACACGTCCCCTTGTCACGCTGTCACGCATCTCCGTCCCCTTGTCACCGGTATTTGTATTTTTATGTTATTTTTTGAATTACTATGTTTTTTCTTATCGGAATGTGTTAAAATAGTAGGAGATCATTTGAGCTAGGGGTGAGGACTTGCAGGAGGAAAGCAGGGTTAAGGAGACAGAGCAAAACGTAAGGGAGAAGGACGCTGCATGGCAGAGAAGAAGAAGAATTAAGAGGATAAAAATAGCGATTGTGGCTATTGTGATCCTATTTCTGATCATACCGACCATATGCTGTATCCTATTGGGTTTGAAGGTAATGGACCTGCAGAGACAGGTGGATGGTTTGGTCAGCATACATGAGCAGGAGGTTATAAGGACAGCCGGTGATACAGATGCGGATAATGTGGCCTATGCGGCAGAGCTTCGTGTGCTTTTGGAGCAGCAATCCGATTACCCGGAAGCCTTGTCCGGTGAAGAAGGGCAAAAGGAGACAGAGGATCAAAAGGCAGGCCCGGTGAGTGAGACCGGGAGCAGCGCAGAACAGCTAGCCGATGCTACGGTACCTTCGACCGGGACCAAGCAAAAGACGGATATACCAGACGATGCTCACCCAACACCTACGGGCTTTCCGACAGATCAGGACAGCCAAGTCCAAGCGGAGGGCAAGCCTTTGGAGGATGGGAATATAATTCCTGCTCCGGGAGAGTTTCAATTGTCCTCTGATACATATCCTAAGGAAGCGATAGAAGAAGCTGTTGCTCCAACAGGGCCGGTGGCACCTGTGACCGCAGGGCAGACAGATAACAGCAGTCCGGGCGGAGCGGACGATAAAACTAAGGTTGTCTCAGACGACTCAGCTGGGAAAAAGCCGGGAGAGGGAGAGGTTCAGATCGCCAGCACCGGTAAATATGCGGGGAAAAAGGTCTATCTGACCTTTGATGACGGCCCCAGTCCGTACACGGAGGAGATTTTAGATATCCTGGATGAGTATGGTGTAAAGGCGACTTTTTTTGTAATCGGTAAGACAGATAAGGAGTCGAAGCGGCTTTACCGTGAGATTATTGAGCGGGGACATACCCTGGGCATGCATTCCTATTCCCATGTCTATAAACAGATCTATAATTCTGCAGAAGATTTTGATAAAGACTTTACAAAACTATGGAAATTGTTATATGATACTACTGGGTACATGCCTACGATTTACCGTTTTCCGGGGGGAAGCGGCAATCGGGTCAATAAGTACGGCATGGAGGAATTCATACGGTATCTGAAGGATAAAAAAATAATTTATTTTGACTGGAATGTGGACAATGGTGATGCTACCGGAGTTGAATTCACGAAAGAGCAGTTGTCAAAAAATATTCTGAACGGTGTGGCCGCAAAGAAGAGAGCCATGGTCTTAATGCATGATGCTAATGGCAAACGGACAACAGTGGATTCCCTTCCGATCGTACTGGAGGCTTTACTCTCCGGAGGAGCTGAGGTACTGCCGTTATCGGAAGAGGTTACACCAATTCAACAGATAAAAGCAGAGGACGTAAAATAATCCATTATATAGGGGAGGTAATACGCTGATGAGCTTTTTTAAGGAATTTAAGGAGGACTTATCCCAGGCTGTGAATGAGTTATTTCCGGAGGATACGCACCCGGAGGAGGATACCGAGGAGCAGCTGGTGAATACGCTGGAGACAGATGAAGCTGCTCAGGCTTCAGACAATGAGAGGATGCTGGAGCTGATTGATGAATTTACAAGCGAGGACACATCTTCTGAAGCTTCCTTGGGGGAGACAGAGCAAGCGGAAGACGATGAAGCACAAGCCGAAGAGGCGTCTGTTCAGACCGAAGAAGATGTGGAACAAGTGAAGGATGATACGATAGAAGCAGAAGATAATATATCTTTAGAAATCATAGAAGAAGAGGGCGAAATTATGGATGAAAATATCGATTTAGAGTTATTGGATGTCTTAAATGCAGAAGAAGAGGTAGTATCAGAGCCTGTTGAAGAAGAAGTAAAGGAAAAGGCTGCACCCAAGCTTAAGGCAGCTTCTGTAGTAAACGACGATGAGGTTACTGTAATTTCCAAGGGTACGACAATTAACGGCAGCATTTCCTCTGAAGGCTCCCTTGACATCATGGGATGCATCACCGGAGATATTGAATGCCTCGGTAAATTATCCATCACAGGTAAGGTAAACGGTAACTCTTCCGCAGCAGAGGTTTATGTGAATACCGAGCGTATGGAAGGCTGTATTAACAGTGAGGGCTGTGTAAAGATCGGTCTGGGTACCGTAGTAATCGGTGACATCATTGCCACCTCCGGCGTCATCGCTGGAGCCGTGAAGGGTGAGATCGATGTGAACGGTCCTATCGTAATTGACTCAACAGCAATCATCAAGGGCAACATTAAAGCAAAGTCTGTACAGATCAATAATGGGGCAGTTGTGGAAGGCTTCTGTTCCTTAAGCTACTCCGAAGTGGATGTGGACAATATTTTTGAATAATATAGATTTAAGTTCAAAACATCAGCTGAAGCGCTTGCCATTTCATCCTGCATGTGATACATTATCTTCCGGATAGTTTAAGAACAAGTAAGCTGGAGGCATACTGATATGAATGAATTTAAACGGGTACTACTGAAATTAAGCGGTGAAGCCTTGGCCGGGGACAAGAAAACCGGTTTTGACGAGGCCACCTGCATCGGAGTAGCAAAACAGGTGAAGCAGCTGGTGGATCAGGGGATAGAGATCGGAATCGTCACCGGAGGAGGTAATTTCTGGAGGGGACGGACCAGCGAAACCATCGACCGTACCAAGGCAGACCAGATCGGAATGCTGGCTACAGTGATGAATTGTATCTATGTATCGGAGATTTTCCGCTATGTGGGAATTCCGACCGAGGTTTTCACTCCCTTTTCCTGTGGCAGTATGACGAAGCTTTTCTCTAAGGATGAGGTCTTGGCCTGCATGAAGAAGGGCGGTGTGGCATTCTTGGCCGGCGGCACCGGACACCCGTATTTTACCACAGATACCCCGACAGCGCTTAGGGCTGCCGAGCTGGACTGTGATCTTATCTTAATGGCAAGAAATATTGATGGAGTTTATGATTGTGATCCCAAGCTGAATAAGGATGCGAAGAAGTTCGATGTGATTCCGATGCAGCAGGTACTGGATCAGAAGCTGGGTATTTTAGACCTGACCGCAACCGTGCTCTGTCTGGAAAATAAGATACCTGTCCTTCTGTTCGGACTTTCAGAGGAGAACAGCATTGTGAAGGCTGCCTTGGGACAGTCAAGCGGGACTACAATCACCGTATAGTGTGAGGAGAAGCAGTTACCGGTACTCGCCGGATGAAAGAATTTGAATATGAATTGGAGGGATCCTGAATGGATACAAGATTAGATCAGTTTAATCAGAAAATGGGGAAGACACTGGATACCTTAAGAGAAGAATATTCCACGATCCGCGCAGGAAGGGCAAATCCACATCTTCTTGATAAGCTTAGGGTAGATTATTACGGACAACCGTCTTCCCTGCAGGCAGTAGCCAATATCTCCGTACCAGAAGCAAGAGTGATTCAGATTCAGCCTTGGGAAAGCAAGCTGATCAAGGACATTGAGAAGGCGATCATGGCCTCGGATTTAGGGTTGACGCCCAGTAATGACGGAAGAGTAATTCGTCTGGTATTTCCGGAGTTGACAGAGGAGAGAAGAAGAGATCTGGTGAAGGATGTCAAGAAGAAGGCGGAGAATGCCAAGGTTGCCATTCGGAATATCAGAAGGGATGCAAACGAGCACTTTAAGAAGCAGAACAAGGCCAGTGAAATTTCAGAGGATGAATTCAAGCGCCTGGAGGATGATTGCCAGAAACTCACAGATCGTTTTATCGTAGAGATTGATAAACTCATGGAGGAGAAATCCAAGGAGATCCTTACGGTATAATTCCTTTCAGTCTAAGCAATACCTATAAGTTAATCAGGGGTGTCCGCAAAAGGGATTACATTGGAAAAGACCTTTTGGGGCACTCTTGTTCATGATGGAGAATATAGTATGCAGGTGAAGGATTTGAATATTCCAAAGCATGTTGCGATCATATTGGATGGCAACGGCAGATGGGCAAAAAAAAGAATGATGCCCAGAAATTACGGACATACTCAGGGCAGCAAGGTTGTGGAGAAAATCTGTGAGGATGCATATCATATGGGAATTGAGTACCTGACCGTGTATGCCTTCTCGACAGAGAACTGGAGACGGCCGAAGGAGGAAGTGGATGCCCTGATGAAGCTACTGGGGTCCTATCTGGAGACCAGTATTAAAACCAGTGCCAAGAATAATATGCGGGTTCGGATGATTGGGGATACTTCCATGCTTTCCGAGGACTTAAGAAGGAGCATCGAAGCTCTGGAGAAGGCCTCCGCGCATCATACGGGACTCAAATTCCAGGTGGCGATCAATTACGGAAGCAGGGATGAAATCCTTCGGGCTGTAAGGGCAATCTCTCAGGAGGTTAAGGAAGGGAAGCTATCTCCGGAGGAGATCGATGAGGCCGTAATTACAGGTCATCTGGATACCAGAGATATCCCGGAGCCTGATCTGCTGATTCGGACCAGCGGTGAACAGAGGCTTTCCAATTTCTTATTGTGGCAGTCTGCCTATACGGAGCTGTATTTTACTGAGGTCTTATGGCCGGACTTTAATAAAGAGGAGCTTAGGAAGGCAGTAGAATATTATAGCAGCAGAAAGAGAAAATTCGGCACGATTGGATAGATGGTGCTTATAAGGAGGAACTACTATGTTTATGGTAAGGCTGCGCAGCAGTGCGATCGTGCTGACCTTAACAATTCTGTTTGTTGTTTTGGGTGGCAATGTACTCTTTGCTGCGATGGGAATCATATCCCTGATCGGAATGATGGAGTTATACCGGATTCTGAAGCTTCATAAGAGTCTGCTGGGAGGGCTGGGTTATCTGGCAGCGTTTTCATATTATGCGCTCCTCTACTTTGAACTGAAGGGACTTTTCCTCATGTTCTTTATTCTGTTCCTTCTGCTTATCATGATGCTTTATGTTTTTCAATTTCCCAAATATAATACGGAACAGGTATCGATTGCCTTCCTGGGACTCTTTTATGTCAGTATAATGCTGTCCTACATATATCAGGTGAGGATGCTGGAGGACGGAGCATGGCTGGTATGGCTGATCTTTATCGGGGCATGGGGTTCCGACACCTGCGCCTACTGTGTTGGTATGCTGATCGGTAAGCATAAGATAACACCCAAGCTTAGTCCCAAAAAATCACTGGAGGGCTGTATCGGCGGGGTTGTGGGCGCTGCTCTTATAGGATTTCTCTATGCCACCGCCATCTCTTCACAGCTGACAGGTATCAGTAAGCCCCAATTACTTTTTGCCTTAATCGGAGCGGCATCCAGCGTGATTTCCCAAATCGGGGACCTGGCTGCGTCAGCAATCAAGAGGAATCATGAAATCAAGGATTACGGTAAGCTGATTCCCGGTCATGGCGGTATACTGGACCGTTTTGACAGTATCATCTTTACGGCACCTATAGTATACTATCTTACAGTGATGTTAGGTAACGGACTGTTTTAGAGTAGATAAGGGAACAGTGATAAAATATATAAAACGTAACTTCTGTAGAAGGATTCGTGTCTGACAGCTGGAGGTTAAAGCATATGAAGAAAATTGCGGTACTCGGTTCCACCGGCTCCATCGGAACCCAGACCCTGGATATCGTAAGAGAGCAGGAGGGGCTTAAGGTAACTGCCTTGGCTGCCGGAAGTAATATTGATCGTTTGGAGAAGCAGATCAGGGAGTTTGGACCGGAGTTTGCCTGCGTATATGAGGAAGAGAAGGCCAGGCTTTTAAGGTCCAGGGTAAAGGACCTGCCGGTGAAGATACTCTCGGGTATGGAGGGAGTGATTGGCTGTGCGACAGCTGTAGAAACAGATACGGTCGTTACTGCCATGGTAGGCATGATCGGCATCCTTCCCACCATTGAAGCGATCAAAGCGGGCAAGAACATTGCCCTTGCCAATAAAGAAACCCTGGTGACTGCAGGGCATATGATTATGCCCCTGGTCAGGGAGAAAAGGGTGGAGCTGCTGCCGGTAGACAGCGAGCATTCTGCGATTTTCCAGGCTTTAATGGGTGAGCAGAAGGAGACGGTACATCAGCTGCTGCTGACCGCCTCCGGAGGTCCCTTCCGTGGCAGAAAGAGGTCCGAGCTGACCAAGATGACTGCTTCGGATGCGCTAAAGCATCCGAACTGGGCCATGGGTAGAAAGATCACGATTGATTCCGCCACCATGGTGAATAAGGGGCTGGAGGTTATGGAGGCCCGGTGGCTCTTTGATATCCCCTTAGAGAAGATCCGAGTACTGGTCCATCCGCAGAGCATCATCCATTCCATGGTGGAATATGTGGATGGCAGTGTTCTGGCCCAGATGGGAATCCCGGATATGCGTATCCCCATCCGCTATGCATTATTCTATCCCGATAGAAAGGAAATGGTCAGGGGAGAAAGAGTGGATTTTGTGAAGCTGGGGCAGCTGACCTTCGAGGAACCGGATCTGGATACCTTCTTCGGACTGAAGCTGGGAATGGAGGCCGGCAGACTGGGAGGCTCTATGCCTACGGTCTATAATGCAGCCAATGAATGGGCTGTGGCAAGCTTCCTGCAGGGCGACATCGGCTTCCTGGATATCCCCACCCTGATTGGGGAAGCCATGAAGCATCATAAGCTGATCAGGGAGCCCTCACTGAATGAGATACTGAAGACTGAGACAGAGACCTATGACTTTATGAAGGAGCTTACCCGAACCGGTGCTTAAGCTGTTCAATTGTCAGGGTTTTGAAAGGACTGTACTATGAATATTATCGTAGCGATACTGCTGTTAGGATTTATTATCATTATACATGAACTGGGGCATTTTCTCCTGGCTAAGAAAAACGGCATCACCGTGACTGAGTTTTCTGTGGGCATGGGACCTAGAATCGCCAGCTTCGTGAAAAACGGAACGAGATATTCCCTTAAGCTGCTACCCTTTGGCGGTTCCTGCATGATGCTGGGAGAGGATGCTACGGTCGAGGATGAGGGCGCTTTTCATAAGAAGAGTGTCTGGGCCAGATTCTCAGTGATATTTGCAGGTGCCTTTTTTAACTTTATCCTGGCCTTTATCCTGGCCCTAATCGTAACCGGCTCCACAGGCGTGGATTTTCCCGATGTGACCGGAACTGAGGAAGGCTCCCCTGCCCAGAGTGCAGGCTTAAAGGCAGGAGACAGGATTACGAAGCTGAATGGAAAGAGGGTACACTTTGCCCGTGAAATCGACCTCTACTTTATGTTCCATCCCCTGTCGGACAAGGAGATAAAGATTAGCTATGAGAGAGAGGGGGAGGGGACAGCCAGCACCGTTCTGTCACCGGTGAAGAGGTCAGAGTACCGTTTGGGAATCCAGTATGGTATGACGGAAACAGCTGAAATCGCGTTAATAGATAAATCCTTTCCCTTAGGGGAACAGGGCGTTGTTGCCGGGGATACCATCCTGAAGGTGGATGGTACCGAGATCAGCGGCGGTAAGGAGTTAAGCGAATACTTTGACCAACATCCGCTGACCAATCAGCCGGTGACCGTTACGATTCTCCATGAGGGCAGCACCAGAGATATCACGGTGACTCCCAGACTGGTGGAGTACTATGTTGATGGGTTGCGGATCAATTACAGGAGCACCAAGGTATCACCTCTTCAGACAATCAGGAGCAGCTTCTATGAGCTGAAGTTCTATGTGAATTATGCCATTGAAAGTATTGGTTATCTGATCAGCGGTAAGGCAAGTGTGAAGGAGATCTCCGGGCCGGTGGGGATCGTAAATATGGTAGGAGAGATTGTGGAGGAGGCCTCGGATCAGGGACTTCGGGCAGTATTTTTATCCTTAGCCAGTTTCTGTATCCTGATCAGCACGAATCTGGGTGTCATGAATCTACTTCCCCTTCCCGCCTTAGACGGAGGACGACTGATCTTCCTCTTAATTGAGGCTGTCAGAGGCAAGCCGGTTCCCAAGGAGAAGGAAGCCCTGGTGCATTTCATAGGTATGGCCCTGCTGATGATCTTAATGGTATTTGTATTGTTTAATGATATCAGGAATATATTTGCTGCATAATGACAGTAGTTTAGTGATAGATAGAAAGAAGAGATAAGATGTATCGTGAGCACACAAAGGTAATAACGATAGGAAACAGAGCCATCGGAGGGGGAAACCCTGTTCTGATCCAGTCCATGACCAACACCAGGACAGAGGATGTGAAGGCTACCATAGAGCAGATTGAGAGGCTTACCAAGGCGGGCTGTGAAATCATCCGATGTGCGGTCCCCAGTAAGGAGGCGGCAGCCGCCCTGGCGGAGATCAAGAAGAATATCAGGATTCCCTTGGTGGCGGACATTCATTTCGATTACAGGCTGGCAATCGCTGCGATGGAAAGCGGAGCAGATAAAATCAGAATCAATCCGGGGAATATCGGCAGCGAAGAGAAGCTGAAGGCAGTGGTAGAGGTGGCGAAGGAGAGAAACATTCCCATTCGGGTCGGCGTGAACAGCGGTTCTCTGGAGAAGGAGATCATCGCCAAGTATGGCCGTGTCACCGCAGAGGGTCTTGTGGAGAGCGCCCTGGATAAGGTGAAACGGATTGAGGATATGGGCTATGACCGGATGGTCATCAGCATCAAATCCTCCGATGTCCTGATGTGTATCAGAGCCCATGAGCTGATCGCCAGACAGACGGATTATCCTTTGCATGTGGGAATCACGGAGGCCGGAACCGTAAATGCCGGTAATATCAAATCAGCCCTTGGCCTTGGAGTCATCCTGTATCAGGGAATCGGTGATACGATTCGGGTTTCCTTAACAGGGGATCCGGTGGAGGAGATTAAGTCTGCCAAGCTGATACTGAAAACCCTCGGACTTAGAACGGGGGGAATTGAGGTGGTATCCTGTCCGACCTGCGGAAGAACCCAGATCAACCTGATCAAGCTGGCGACAGAGGTGGAGGAGATGGTTTCTGACATCGACCTAGACCTGAAGGTGGCTGTCATGGGCTGTGCGGTCAACGGACCCGGAGAAGCAAGAGAAGCAGACATCGGAATTGCCGGAGGCAGGGGAGTGGGACTCTTGATCAAGAAGGGTGAGATCCTGCGTAAGGTTCCGGAGGAAGACCTCTTATCCACCCTTCGGGAAGAACTGTTACACTGGAATGACAATAAGGAAGGCTAAACGTCGTATATCCTTTCGCTCTATATGAGCCGAAAGAGAAATGAGATACGATTATGGATAAGTGAAGCGGTATCGTTCGTGCAACAGAGGAAATCTGCTATGACAGATGAAGGATAGGGGATTACAGCATGTTATTCTTTGAAGCATTTGACCAATTAAAAGCTGATGGGGACCTTAGGAAGCTTTTTGAGGAGGCAGAGGTCCTTAAAATTCTCGCCTCCAGAGAAACCATGAAGGTTTTTATCCTCTTTCAAAGCAGCCGTCTGATCCATCGGCAGCAGCTTCGGAGGATGGAGGACCTAATCAACCGCCAGCTCTTTCGGGCCACAGGGAACCAGGCGATTTTAAAGCCGCAGTTTCAGCTGTCTGCCCAGTATACCCTGGATAAGCTTTATCCGATCTACCGGGATAGCATACTTGCCGAGCTGGCTGAACAGAGCATCGTGGTCTGCCACCTGCTTTCACAGGCGGAGGTGAAGGTGGAGGATCTGAAGCTACATATCAAGGTGAAGGATAGCTGTATCAGCAGAGAGAAGATGCCTGCTTTAAAGGATTTTCTTGAAACCCTGTTTGAGGAGCGCTTCCAATACACCGTTCGTGTTGAGCTTGAATATATCATACCGAAGGAGCAGGAGAAAAAGCGGTCTGCAAGGACCCTGACCGGCTTGGACGAAGATATGATAGAGGCTATGAATAAGGAATATCCTTACGGGTCTGCCATGGGTGAAGACCTGTATTCTGCCGGCTATGGACCGACTGTAGGGACAGAAGGACCAGCTTTCGTGAGCGGGAATGGCTCCGGGGGAGGCCTGGGAGGCACAGAGGACAGGGGCAGCTCTATGGGAAGCCCTGCCGATCTAGTGGGTATGAATGCTTCTACGGGAAGCCCTGCCGATCTAGTGGGTATGAATGCTTCTATGGGAAGCCCTGCCGATCTAGTGGGAATGAATGCTTCTATGGTAAGCCCTGCCGATCTAGTGGGAATGAATGGTTCTATGGGAAGCCCTGCCGACCTAGTAGGAATGAATGGTTCTGTGGGAAGCCCGGCCGATCTAGTGGGAATGAATGGTTCTGTGGGAGGCCCTGCTGATTTTGTGGGAATGAATGGTTCTATGGGAAACCCTGTTGCGATGGAGGGTAAGAAGGACCCGGCAGGAAATTCAGCGGTCTCCGGGAAAGGTACACAGCAGAAGGATCAGGCTAAGGCTGCCGCGAATAAGAAGACCAATTCCGGTAACGGTAAGGGAAGCCAGACCAAGGGAAAGAGTGCCTATGACAAGGCGAAGGGCTCTTATCGTAAGCTGCCCGGTGATCCTTCTGTGGTCTATGGCAGAAACTTTGAAGGTACAGCCATGCATATCTGTGATATCATCGGTGAAATCGGAGAAGTGGTCATCCGGGGCAAGCTGATCAAGCCCGATAGCAGGACCATCGGAAATGAGAAGAGTATCATTACCTTTGTAATGACAGACTATACAGACTCCATCAAGGTGAAGATTTTTGTCAGAACCCTTGAGGTTGAGGAGATCTTGGGGGTACTGAAGCCCGGAGCCTACTTCCTGCTGAAGGGCATAGCCCAGCTGGATACCTATGAGCGTGAGATTACGATCGGGTCCATCGTGGGTATCAAGACCATCAGTGACTTTACCACAGGCAGGATGGATCTGGCACAGAAGAAGAGAGTGGAGCTTCATGCCCATACGCTGATGAGCGATATGGATGCCGTGGTGGATGTGAAGAAGCTGGTCAAGCGGGCCTTTCAGTGGGGTCATAGTGCTGTGGCTGTGACAGACCATGGCGTTGTCCAGTCCTTCCCTGAGGCAAATCATGCCCTTAACCCCAAGGATTACGCTGACGAAGAGGAACAGAAGAGGGCGAAGAGCTTTAAAGTGATATATGGTATGGAAGCCTATCTGGTGGACGATATCAAGGAGGTCGTAACAGACGGCAGAGGTCAGAGCCTGAATGGCAGCTTTGTAGTATTTGATATCGAGACCACGGGCTTCAGCCAGAATAGGGATAAAATCATTGAAATCGGTGCGGTAAAGATCATCGGCGGTGAAGTGACGGATAAGTACAGTACCTTTATCAATCCGGAGGTGCCGATCCCCTTTGAGATTGAGCAGCTGACCGGAATCAGGGATGATATGGTTCTGGATGCACCGACGGTGGAGGCGGTCCTGCCGGATTTCCTGGCCTTCTGTGAGGACTGTACCATGGTAGCTCACAATGCTTCCTTTGATATGGGCTTTATCCGGGCCAATGCCTCCAGACTTGGTCTGAAGGCTGACCATACGGTGATTGACACGGTCGGATTGGCCAGAATCCTGCTTCCCGATTTAAGCCGCTATAAGCTGAATATCGTGGCTAAGGCCTTGGATATCTCCCTGGAGAATCACCACAGAGCGGTGGATGATGCCGGGGCAACTGCGGAAATCTTCCTGAAGCTGTCCGAGATGCTGAAGGAGAAGGGTCTTACCACAGTGGATGAGATCGATAAGCTGGGGAGAATGTCTGCAGAAGCGATCAGAAAGCTCCCGGTTTACCATGCCATCCTATTGGCGCAGAATGATGTCGGAAGGGTGAACCTCTATAAGATGGTATCCCTGTCCCATATCGAATACTATAATAAGCGGCCGAAGGTACCCAAGAGCCTGCTGATGGAATGCAGGGAGGGGATTATCGTCGGCTCTGCCTGTGAGGCAGGAGAGATCTACCGGGCCGTACTGGCGAACCAGACCCATGAGCAGCTTGCCAGATTGGTTAACTTCTATGATTATCTGGAGATCCAGCCTGTGGCGAACAATGAATTTCTGATCCGCAGTGACCGGAGTGAGGATAGGGATATCAACACAAAGGAAGATCTGATGGAGATCAATAGGAAAATCGTTGCCCTGGGAGAGGAGTATAATAAGCCGGTCGTTGCTACCTGTGATGTGCATTTTCTGGATCCGGAGGATGAGGTATACCGCAGGATCATTCTGGCAGGCAAGGGCTTTAAGGATGCGGATATGCAGCCGCCTCTGTATTTCAGAACCACTGAGGAGATGCTTTCAGAGTTCGCTTATCTGGGTAAGGAGAAGGCGGAAGAGGTCGTTATCACCAATACCAATCTGATCGCTGACCGGATTGAGAAGATCTCACCGGTACGACCGGATAAATGTCCTCCGGTACTGCCTAATTCAGAGGAGAACCTAAGGAATATCTGCTATGAGAAGGCTCATTCCATGTACGGAGAGGTCCTGCCGCAGCCGGTGGAAGCCAGGCTGGAGCATGAACTGAAATCAATTATCAACAACGGTTTTGCCGTTATGTATATCATAGCACAGAAGCTGGTTTGGAAGTCCAATGAGGACGGTTACCTGGTAGGCTCCAGAGGCTCCGTCGGTTCCTCCTTTGTAGCTACGATGGCCGGTATCACGGAGGTTAACCCTTTGCCGCCCCACTACTACTGCAGCGAGCGGCATTATGCAGATTTTGATTCCGATGAGGTGAAGCGCTTTGCGGGACGCTCCGGCTGTGATATGCCGGACAAGAACTGTCCGGTCTGCGGCAAGCCCCTGATGAAGGATGGTCATGATATCCCTTTTGAAACCTTCCTGGGCTTCTATGGAGACAAGGAGCCGGATATCGATCTGAACTTCTCGGGAGAATATCAGAGCAAGGCCCATGATTATACTGAGGTTATCTTCGGGAAGGGCCATACCTTCCGGGCCGGGACCATCGGTACTCTGGCGGACAAGACGGCATATGGCTATGTGAAGAACTATTTCGAGGAGAGGGGAGTCCATAAGAGAAATGTGGAGATCGACCGCCTGGTAGAGGGCTGTGTTGGGGTCAGAAGGACCACCGGTCAGCACCCCGGAGGAATCGTCGTTCTGCCCCATGGAGAGAATATCTATTCCTTTACACCGGTTCAAAGACCGGCGAATGATATGTCCTCCGCCACCACGACCACCCATTTCGATTATCATTCCATTGACCATAACCTGTTAAAGCTGGATATCCTGGGTCATGATGATCCGACCATGATCCGTATGCTGGAGGACCTGACCGGAATCGATGCGAGGCAGATCCGCCTTGACGATCCCAAGGTCATGTCTCTCTTCCATGATACCTCTGCCTTAGGGATTACGCCTAAGGATCTGGATGGCTGTGATTTGGGTTGCTTGGGCATCCCGGAGTTCGGAACGGACTTTGTTATGCAGATGGTGAAGGAGGCCAAGCCCAAATCCTTCTCCGATCTGGTCCGTATCTCAGGCTTATCCCATGGTACGGACGTATGGCTGAATAATGCCCAGATCCTGATCAAGGAGGGAATCTGTACCCTGTCCACCGCCATCTGTACCCGTGATGATATTATGATATATCTGATCCAGACCGGTGTGGAGGCGGGCTTATCCTTCAAGATCATGGAAAGTGTCCGTAAGGGTAAGGGACTTACTCCGGACTGGGAAAAGGCCATGCTGGAAGCCGGTGTACCGGAATGGTACATCCGTTCCTGTAAACAGATCAAGTATATGTTCCCCAAGGCCCATGCGGCTGCCTACGTTATGATGGCTTACCGTATCGCCTACTTTAAGGTATATTATCCCCTGGCTTATTATGCAGCCTATTTCTCCATCCGAGCCTCTGCCTTCAACTATGAGCTGATGTGTCTCGGTAAGGACCGCTTGGAGATGCATATGGCCGATTATAAGCGGAGGATGAATACGCTGACCAATAAGGAGCAGGACACCTACAAGGATATGCGTATCGTTCAGGAGATGTATGCCAGGGGCTTTTCCTTCCTGCCGATCGATATTTTCAAAGCCAAGGCCCATCATTTCCAAATTATCGGAGACAAGCTGATGCCGGCCTTAAGTACGATAGACGGGTTGGGAGATAAGGCTGCGGACGGTGTAGTGGAGGCTGCCAAGCAGGGACCCTTCCTCTCCAGAGATGATTTTAAGATCCGCTGCAAGGTCAGCTCCACCGTGGTGGACAACATGGCTAAGCTGGGGTTATTGGGAGATCTGCCTCAGTCGAACCAGATGTCCCTGCTGGATTTCCTGTAAGCTGGGAGGTAGATTACTGTTTTTGTTGCTTTTTACTATATTCCGGGTCCAATTTACAAACTGTTTTAATTGGTTTAACAATTCAGCAAATATTTAAAAATAATGCTTGCTTTTTTCTTAAGGATAGTATATTATAAATATTGTCCTTAAGACATGGCGCGTTGGTCAAGGGGTCAAGACGCCGCCCTCTCACGGCGGAAACAGGGGTTCGATTCCCCTACGCGCTGTTATAAAACTCTAAAATTGCATTGCGGTTTTAGAGTTTTTTTATATATTGCCCTGATCAACTCTGAAATTTATGTAAAAAGCTTTCATATTCTTACATTTGTCACTTTATTTATTATTATGTTATTATATAATAGATAATGGAAGTCCGGAATGTTCAAAAGGATATTGTTATCAGAGGACAGGGATGTTATCACTGAACGAAGGATAATCGTGTGGGGTGCATATATGCCGGTAGATGCAAGGATAGGAATCATCATATATATCGTACTCATCATACAAGTCTCGATATCCGCTACAGCTCTGTTTATGAAAGCGAAAAGGACTCCTGTATTATTTAGTCTTTTATCTTGTCATGTCGCCATATTACTTTGGCTGTTTTTTGGGATTATTGAGGATTTTACAAGAGGCACCGACTTATTTCAATACACGATCCGCTTAACACTTATCCCGATTTTTCTGATCGGTCCTCTTTATATGATTTTCACATTATTCTATATCGGTGCCATAAGCCTGGAAAAAAGCAAACGAATCATAGTCTTAGTCTTACTGCCGGCAATCCTTTGCTATCTGCCATTACTGACAAATGACTATTTCCATCTGGTGATTGGGCATTTTGATAAGGATATAGGAGTCCTTCGTTGGGGTCTGCTGTTTTATATCACTACTACGATTTCCCATCTTTATTTTTGGGTCTGCGGGATCTTAATCATATATAGGTCTCTGAAGAAAAAAGTGAGAGTTTTTCAGAATATTTTCCTGGTAGCTGCCGTGATGTTTTCATCGTACACCAATATATTGACCGGAATGAAGGTGATCAAATCTCCGGGCTTTGATCTGGTACCGATCAGCTTCTCTCTGGTATTGGCAGTGATTTCAGTCATGATATTCAAATATAAGATCATTAATGTGATTCCCTTTGCCTATCATAAGCTATATCATCAGATCAACTCGGCTGTCCTCATTATTGACAGAGACGGTAACATAGATGAATATAACAAAACTCTTCTGGAATACTTTGAAAGAATACTTTCTTCAAAGGTGCTGAAGCATATTTATTCTTTTTTGGATGTTATCAGTAATTATGCTTTAGATAAGCAGGATCTGATACGGATCAGAGATTATCTGGCTTCAGGGGACAGGATGATTTATGAGGATAAGATCCGAATGAATTCGGAGGACTTATCCATAAAGCAATTCACCATCACCATTCTTCCTCTTAGTAATACAAAGCGTGATATTGGTAAGCTTATTGTAATAAAGGATGTTACGAGGTATATGGCAGAGACCTTATCGGATGAAAGGGATCGCCTATCAGGAGATTTGCATGACAGTCTGGGTAACTGCATCAATATCATAAGCTCTAATCTGGAATATGCCCTGAAGAATTTCGATGGCAATACGGAAATAAAGGAATGTCTGGAAGTGTCCTATGCAAAAGCAACCAGTGCCTTCGTTCAGTTGAGACGTATTGTGGAGGAATTAAAACCGGTAGATATCGAAAGCAATGGCTTGTTGTGGGCCTTGAGCTCCATGTTCTATAAATTAAGAATGAGGGGACTGAATATTGAATTCACGCACAACAATATTGATGACGACCTCTTAAGCAAAAAAAAGCATGGTGAAGTGATTTATTATGTTTGCCAGGAGGCGATGAACAATTCCCTTATTCATGGAAGGGCAGAGAATATTACGATTACCTTGCTTCAAACGGAGCAGCAGGTGAAGCTGTATATTTCGGATGACGGGATAGGATGCAGTAACATAATCTTAAACAGGGGAATAAGGAGCATGGAGCGAAGGACCACTGCCTTGGGAGGAAGACTGGAATATGGTTCCCCCAGTGAGGGCGGCTTCAATCTAAGAGCCATTATACCCATAGAGTATCAGGAAGCAGATGATGGTCCGGATGGGAGGAAAAGGAATGATCAGAATCATTATCGTTGATGATGATAACGATGCTGCAATGGCACTAAAGCGTAATATTGACGGGAGAGAGGCTATTCAGGTCGTAGCTATCTATAATAATGGCAGGGATGTTGTCAGCTCTTATGAAGACAAACAGGCTGATATTATTTTGATGGATGTGAGAATGCCTCATATGGACGGGATCGAGGCCAGCAAATTAATCAAGCAGGCGAATCCTGCTACCAAGATCCTTATCCTTACCATGTTTCCAGAGAAGGATAATATGATCAATGCGATCAGATACAATTGTGATGGCTTCATATATAAAGGACATAAGAGTGATGAGATCATATCCATCATAAAGAACACATATAAGGGCCTGAATACATTTGAAAAGGAAGTACAGGCCGTGTTCCATGAGCATGTTTTTCATGCTGTCATTAATAACAGTGGCAGTGTCCCCGATAACAGTAATTTGTCTAAGCTGACCGAAAGAGAACAGGATATCGTCAGGCTGATCACAGCAGGGAAGAAGGACAATGAGATTGCGAAGGAATTGTTTATCAGTGAAGGGCACCTAAGAAACAAGCTGGTGGAGATACGGGAGAAGCTTGGATTAAGAAACAGCAAGGAGCTGGCTGTCTGGGGAGCTAGAATGGGACTGTAGAGGCAAGACCATGAGGGACCGCAGATTATGGAGTTGCAGATCGGCAGTGGAGGAGGAAATTTGACCATGGCAATCTATAAATGTTTTCCTGGGGGACGCTATAAGGCTCTGACCCTAAGCTATGATGACGGAAAAGCGGAGGACCGGAGGCTGGTGGAGATCCTGAACCGGAATGGGCTGAAGGGAACCTTTAATCTGAACTCAGGCTTGATGGAACGGCCGGATATGATACCCAGAGAGGAAGTAAGGGAGCTCTATCGGGGCCATGAGGTTGCTTGCCATACCTATTCCCATCCGACCCTGGAGAGATGTCCCATCACCCAGGTGGTGGAGGAGCTTATGAAGGACCGGAGACAGCTGGAGTGTATCGTCGGCTACCCTGTAAGGGGAATGGCTTACCCGAACGGTTCCTACAGCCCGGACATCGTGAAGCTGCTTCCCTCTCTTGGCATTGAGTACGGAAGAGTTGTTGGCGATTCAGATGATTTCGGTATTCCCAAGGACTATCTGACCTGGAAGGCCACCTGCCATCATAATCACAACCTGATGGAGAATGCAAAGCGCTTCATGGAAACAAAGAAATCCCAGTATCTGTTTCTGATGAATGTATGGGGGCACAGCTATGAATTCAACCTGCATCATAACTGGGAGCTGATGGAGGAGTTTGCAGCCTTCACCGGTAAGCGGGAGGACATCTGGTACGCAACCAATATAGAGATTGTGGACTATATGAAGCTTCTTGATTGCTTGAAATACTCCGCGGCCGGAGACTTGGTTTACAATCCCTCGGCGAAATCCGCCTGGCTTTCGGTGGACGGTCAAGTGGTAGAAATTAGAGGTGGAATGATGGTGTATATTTAGTGTATAGTAGTTATGAAGAGCCAAGATGAATGGGGAAGCTGCCTGGGAAGGAAAGCAAAAAACAGGTAACAGAAAGCAGACGTTTCGCTCCCTGTAGCTGTCAAATGGATGCTGGAACAAGATTCCAAAATCACACATTATTCTTTTTAAAGGTTTACTTTTATTCTGATAAATAGTATAATGTAATTTGATAGCATTAAGAGGGGAGAAGACAAAACATGCTGAAAATATACATATGTCCGAAGTGTTATAATTTTAGAATGGTATCCAGAAAGCCGGATGCAGTCTGCTTCCATTGTGGTTCATCTTTGGAGAAATGCGAGCTTGAATATGCTGAATTTATCGGCATGTCGGAGCTTGAGCGTAACAGATACAGGGATAATTACAAGAAACGAATATGCGAATATGGGGATAGAATGGAAGCAATGCTTCGTGAGCAACCGATCGTCAAATAGACCTCTCGAAAAGAGGAGCAATGAAGGCTTGCCTTGATTCAGGGGTTATTTTTATGCATAAATCGGAATAGGAAACTAAAGAGGTTAGTGGCATGAGTAAAGGTGAGAGAACAATAGATAAAAAACTGGCGTTAAGAAGATTATTTTTGGTTCTGTGTGATGTTACCATCATATGTGCATCCAGCGCTTTGGGGTTATTATTGAGATTTGACTTAAATCCGGGAAAGGTTCCCATGATTTATGTGGAATCAGTATGGTATTATCTGCCATTTAATATGGTGTTTACTTTGATTATCTTTTATCTTTTCAAGCTATATCACAGCATTTGGAGATTCGCAGGTGTTATAGAGATGCAGAATGTCCTTTCAGCTTGTGTTACAGTATCTTTACTTCAATTCGTGGGTTTTCAGATTTTTGAGCTACCTATACCCAGAAGCTATTATTTCCAATTCGGAGGAGTTCTGTTCCTGCTGACCTTAGGCAGCCGCTTCTCCTATCGTTTCATCCGTTATCTTATCAGGAAATCAGATGATAATAGCAACATGAAGCGTATCATGCTGATCGGAGGAGGTAATGCTGCCAATTCCATTATCAAAGAAATCCGTACCAGCGAGCACATCCATAATACAGTAGTAAAATGTATCATCGACGATGCGAATGAAAAGCAGGGTACCTACATACAGGGAATCAGAGTGGTAGGCACCAGAAAGGACATCATTGATTGTGCAAGTCTATATCAGATCGATGAGATTATTATCGCCATTCCCTCTGCCCCCAAAAAGACCATCGGAGAAATCGTTAATATATGTAAGGAGACCGACTGTTCCCTGAAGATACTGCCCGGTATCTATCAGTTCATGAATGACGAGGTCAGTATCAGCCAGTTAAGAAATGTAGAGGTAGAGGATCTGCTCGGCAGGGACAGCATTAAGGTGGACTTAAGCTCCATTATGGATTATGTCAGTGATAAGGTAATCCTGGTCACCGGAGGTGGCGGGTCTATCGGAAGTGAGCTGTGCAGGCAGCTGGCAGCCCATGGTCCCAAGCAGTTAATTATTGTGGATATCTACGAAAATAATGCCTATGACATACAGCAGGAGCTACGCACGAAATATCCGGACCTCGATCTGGTGGTATTGATCGCATCCGTCAGAAGCTCCGGCAGGATGAATTATATCTTTAAGACCTATAAGCCCCAGATTGTATATCATGCGGCCGCCCATAAGCATGTACCTCTGATGGAGGACAGCCCCAACGAAGCCATAAAGAATAATGTCCTGGGTACCTGGAAGACGGTGATTGCAGCAGACCTGTATGGGGTAGAGAAATTTGTTCTGATTTCAACAGACAAGGCTGTGAATCCTACGAATATCATGGGAGCTTCCAAACGAATCTGTGAGATGATCGTGCAGACCTATAACAAGCGGTCTAAGACAGAATTCGTGGCAGTTCGCTTTGGTAATGTCCTTGGATCAAATGGCAGTGTGATCCCCTTATTTAAAAAGCAGATCGCAGAGGGCGGTCCTGTCACTGTTACTCATCCGGATATCATCCGTTACTTCATGACCATACCGGAAGCGGTCTCCTTAGTACTTCAGGCCGGTGCCTATGCGAAGGGTGGAGAAATCTTTGTCCTGGATATGGGACAGCCGGTGAAAATACTTGATCTGGCAGAAAACCTGATCCGCTTATCCGGATACAAGCCCTATGAGGATATCGATATCCAATTTACGGGTCTTCGTCCGGGAGAGAAGCTATATGAAGAGCTTCTGATGGAGGAGGAAGGATTACAGGATACAGAGAATAAGCTGATTCATATCGGAAAGCCGATAGAGCTGGATGAGGACAAGTTCCTGCGGCAGTTAGAAGAGTTAAAGAATATCTGTGCGATGGAACCGATTGAGATCAGGAAGCTGGTAAAAGAGATTGTCCCGACATATAATATCAAGCAGTAGAGACAAGTAAAGGAGAAGCATACTGATATGGTATATCTGGTTGTCGTAGCGCATCCCGACGATGAAGTATTGGGAGCAGGCGCTACCATATATAAGCTAACAAAAGAAGGACATACTGTGAACTTATGTATCCTTTCCGGTGAAGCGGATGCGAGAAAGCATCATCCCGGGAAAACAGAGCTGGAGGATGATCTATATAAGTCTTCCAGCATCTTAGGAATTAGTAAGATCGTTAAGGGTGACTTTCCCAATATCAAATTCAATCATGTTCCTCATCTGGACATGGTCCAATTTATTGAGAAAGCCATTATGGAGACGGGTGCAGAGATTCTGATCACCCATCATCCGTCTGATGTGAATAATGACCATCTGCATGTAGCACTTGCTTGTCAGGCTGCTGCCAGACTGTTTCAAAGGAGGGGAGATATCGTACCGCTGAAAGAGTTACTTTTTATGGAGATTTTGTCTGCAACAGAATGGAGTATGAACAAGGCCATGAATCAATTTTCACCAAATACCTTTTTTGAGGTTGGTGAAGAAGGGGTGAATAAGAAGATAGAGGCCTTATCATATTATCGTGGAGTCATGAGAGATTATCCTCATCCAAGAAGCACCGAAGCCATAAAGGGTTTGGCTGCATATCGTGGTTGCCAAGCAGGCGTTCAATATGCAGAAGCCTTTGAATGTGTGTTTAGAGCGATAAGATAAAGCGACTTTATATTACGGAGGTAGATTATGGATATTAAGACTGTAACGATTATTGGTGCCAATGGTACGATGGGATGCAATATATCCGCTATATTTGCAGCCTTTGGGAATGCAAAAGTTTATATGGTGAGCCGTTCAATAGAGAAGTCGGAAAAAGCGGTAGAGAGAGCAGTGAAATCAGTTAAGGCGGATAGTATCCGCAGCAAACTGATCCCTGCTGATTTTTCTATGTTGGAGATGTGTGTCAGGGAATCCGACCTGGTGTTTGAAAGCGCCTCCGAAGATTTTGCCGTTAAAGTGGACATTGCTAAGGAAATTTCTAAATATATCAATGATAATACAATATGCTGTACAGGAACCTCAGGCTTATCGGTAACGAAGCTGGCCGAAGTATTCCCGGAGCAGTATCGGAAGAATTATTTTGGTATCCATATGTACAACCCCCCTTATAATATGACCTTGTGCGAGCTGATTCCCACAGAGTATTCAGATTCCGGCCTTGTAAAAGAGCTGATCGGCTATCTGTCCGGCTCTCTGTATAGGACGACGGTTGTAGTTAAGGATTATCCTGCATTTATCGGGAACAGAATCGGTTTTCAGTTTATCAATGAAGCTCTGCAGTATGCGGATAAGTATAAATACAATGGAGGTATAGACTATATCGATTCCATACTCGGGCAGTTTACCGGAAGAAGCATGGCCCCTTTGGTTACCTCTGACTTTGTTGGACTGGATGTTCATAAAGCGATTGTTGATAACTTATATCAGAATACCAATGACTTTGCCCATGAAACCTTTGTTATGCCTGACTTTTCCATCAACCTGATACGGGAGGGTAAATTAGGAAGGAAGGCAGGAGGTGGCCTTTATAAGGTTGATACACGGGACGATGGTACGAAGAGGTATTTGGTTTATGACATCAGTACCAATGAATACAGGGAAAAGGTGAAGTATAATTTTCCTTTTGTTGAGAGTATGGTGGCTTCACTGAAAATTGGGGATTATGCTTCGGCTTTTCATACCTTAATCAATAATCATTCCATTGAGGCTGAAATGTGCCTGGAATTCTTAATGAAATATATTGTATACTCACTGGAGGTAGCATCCGTTGTAGGATATGATATACATTCCGCAGATGATGTTATGGCAACAGGATTTAGCTGGTGTCCTCCCCTTGCATTGATCCAAGCTTTGTTCGGAAAGGATTATTTCTATCAGCTTGCGAAGGAGAGGCTGGATCGGAATATATTAGATCAAATTGATTTAGAGAAGCTTTTGTCCTATGTTACTAATTCTAACTACGACTACCGTAGATTTATCAGAGCAAAGAGATGAGGTGCCTATATGAAAAAAGTATATATTCTTGGCGGAGCACAGACGGATTATGAGCGCAATTGGACTAAGGAAGGCAAAAATGTCATTGCTCTCTTAAAGGAAGCAATGAATGACGGATTACAGGATGCAGGAATTACATATGATGATATCATAGAGCTGAATAAGGATAACCGGGTTGCCTGTTTCGTAGGCAACTTCATAGCGGAGCATTATGTTAACCAAGGGCATCTGGGAGCTTTGCTGACAGAGGTGAATCCTGCTTTTTACGGGGTTCCGTCCGCACGATATGAAGCAGCCTGTGCTTCCAGTTCAGTGGCACTGGATGCCGCAATAAGTAAAATCCAGACAGAGGAATATGATCTGGCTGTTGTAGTCGGCTGGGAATTAATGAAGACAGTCGATTCTAAGGTAGGCGGAGATTATCTCGGAAGAGCGGCCTATTATGAAAAAGAAGCTAAGGGAATTGATTTTCCTTTCCCGAAGCTGTTCGGTAAGCTTGCTGATGAAATATTAAATAAATATCAGCCCGATGAGAAGCGTTTTATGGATTCCTTGGCAATGATATCCTATAACAATTATGCAAATGCGAAGAGGAATCCCCTGGCTCAGACAAGAAAATGGTTTATGAGCTATGAACAGGCTTCCCATCGTGGTACCGATACGAATGCCTTCGTCGGAGGAAAGCTGGCAGTATCTGATTGTTCACAGGTCACTGATGGTGCAGCCGTTGTGGTATTAGCCTCTGAGGAATATATGAGAAAGGCCGGTAAAAAGGCTCCGATCGTAAAGGGCTATGGACATAGGGTAGCACCTATGCTTTTTGATAAGAAGATAGAAGATGGTTCGGCTTCTGAATACATCCTTCCCTGGACCAGGAAAGCAGTCGAAGATGCCTACAGAAGAGCGCACCTAAGTGTTGATGATATGGATTTCTTTGAAACCCATGATTGCTTTACCTCCAGTGAGTATGCAGCGATATCCGCCTTTGGTATCACTGAACCGGGTCGTGAGTATGAAGCGATAGAAAAGGGACTCATCCGGTTTGATGGCTCAAAGCCGATCAATCCCAGTGGTGGCTTGATTGGATGCGGACATCCGGTAGGAGCCAGCGGAGCAAGAATGTTCCTTGACTTATACAAGCAGGTTGCAGGAAAAGCAGGCACTTACCAGGTAAAGAAAGCACGGAATGGGATGATGTTAAACATCGGTGGAAGTGCTACTACAAATTACGTATTTATCGTTGGAGAAGATGATTGATGAAACATTATTTTGACGTTCATGTAAATAAATACTTAGACAATAGGGATTTCTCTGTTTACGCTCCCTCCTCCCTGGATCATCCCAAGGACAATACGGTGATGATGGTAACCTCCGGTTTTGTAAATAGGGCCGACAGCTTAGCTCAAGTACGCAATTGTCTGGTTTTCTGGCCGGAGGAGCTGGATGTCCCCCAGGAGATCGAAGAAAGGCATGCGGTTGTAAAATGTAGCAATCCCCATCTGGAATTTTGCAGATTTTTTCAGACAAATCAGATCACGAATCATCCAACCCCCTGCGAATATGAGGTAATCAATGGGGCTTATATCTGCAAGGGTGCTGTAATCGGAGAAGAGGCGGTTATCTTTCCCGGAGTATATATCGGACCGGAGGTTACAATCGGTAAGCATGTATACATCGGTTCAGGTACGAAGCTGCTTGGGAAGGTCATCATCGGTAATAATGTAGTGATTCGGGAGAATACAGTGATCGGAGCCGATGGGCTGTCAACCGACCGGGATGAAAACGGTAAGGCAGTCACCATGCCTCAATTCGGTGGGGTCATCCTCGAGGATGATGTTCAGATCGGAGCGAATACTGTAATTGGCCGCGGGGCAATTGATGATACTGTCATATGCACCGGGAGTAAAATAGATAATTGCTGTTTTATATCCCATAATGTTCATATCGGAGCTGATACCTTCATCGTAGGTGAATCGATCATGTTTGGCAGCTCCTCAACAGGGGAACAGGTTTATATCTCCGGTAACGCAACAATCAGGAACGGAATACACATCGGAAGCAAATCCTTGGTTGGAATGGGCGCCGTAGTATTAAAGGATGTAGCGGACCAATCAGTTGTTGTAGGAAATCCGGCTAAACCAAGATAGGAATCAGGTGGGGTTATTCATGGACAATTATAGCTTCTCTAAGAAACAAAGGGTTTACTTGAGGTTCAAAAGATTCTCTGATATTTTGCTGGCCTTGCTCATGCTGCTCATCCTATGGCCGATTATGTTATTGGCTGCCATTTGGGTGAAGGCGGAGTCAAGAGGACCTGCCGTTTTTAAGCAGAGAAGGCCGGGTTATCATCAGCAGATTTTCACAATCTATAAATTCCGTTCCATGAGAACAGAGACGATGAAGAACGGAGTACCATTAACAGACTATGAGAGAATGACCGTATCCGGGAAGGTCTTAAGAAAGACCAGTATTGACGAGTTGCCGCAATTATTTAATATTTTGAAGGGAGATATGAGCTTCATAGGTCCAAGACCCTTTCTGATCAATGATCTTGGTACATACAGTAGAGAGCAGCTGATCCGCTTCGAGGTTCTTCCGGGCATCACCAGTTGGACAGCGATTCATGGGCGGAATAATATCACCGTTCAGGATAAGTATAACTATGAAATCACATATGTCAAAAATATCGGTCTGAAGATAGATTTGGAGATATTCTTCAAAACAATTCTACTTGTCTTGTCCCGAAAGGATGTGGAAGACAAGGTGAATGAAGAGAGAATTGCTGCAACCATCATTGAGGATGATATCCGGGACTAGAAGAATAAATTGATAAAGGAATCTGTGAAATGAAAAAGATCTTAATCACCGGTGCGAATAGTTATGTGGGAACCTCAGTAGAGAACTGGCTGAAGCAATGGCCGGAGGAATATGTCATCAATACGCTGGATATGCAGGATCCTGCATGGCATAACCTGTCATTTGAAGGATATGATGTGGTTTACCATGTGGCGGGGATCGCTCATGTATCAACCGATAAAAAGCTAGATGGCCTATACTATAAAATTAATCGGGATTTAGCAATCGAAGTGGCTCAAAAGGCGAAAGAGGACAAGATAAAACAGTTCATCTATATGAGCAGTGCCATCATTTACGGTATTGATGCTAAGATCGGAGTACCTGTAACCATTACGAAGGACACCATACCTCAACCGATCAATGCATATGGTAAGAGTAAATTGGAGGCTGATCTTGCGATTCAAAAGCTGAACTGCGATACCTTTCACACGGTCTGTATAAGATCGCCTATGGTATACGGAGCTAATTGCAAAGGAAATTATGCAACCTTACGCAAGTATGCCAATTCCCTTCCTGTTCTTCCGAAAATCCAGAACTACAGGAGTATGATTCACATAGAAAACCTGGCATCCTTTGTTAAGGAAAGAATAGATCGGAATGATTTTGGGGTCTTTTATCCTCAGAATGATGCTTATATCTCAACAAACAGCATTATTGCAACTATTCGAGAGATGAATGGAAAGAAGACACACTACAGTAAGCTAATGGGATGGATGGTTACTGTGTTATCAGGATTTATCCCTCTGTTTCGCAAGATATATGGGAATTTAACCTTTTCTTTTGACATCTCTGATACATCTTTTATCATAAATGATTTTACGACATCGATTAAAAAATCATTATGAATTCAGTTTGGCCCGATGAAGGAGTATTTGATAATGAATCATGTATTAGTCAGTATAGTTACAGTATGCTTGAATAGCGAAAAAACGATCAGAGATACTTTGGAGTCTGTGTTAAGTCAGACTTATGATAACATTGAGTATATTATTGTGGATGGAGTTTCCAAGGATAGTACCTTACAGATCGTATCAAGCTATAAGGAAAAATTTGAGAATAGGAATATCAGCTGCCAGGTAATCAGTGAGAAGGATAATGGACTTTATGATGCCATGAACAAAGGGATCAAGTGCTCTCACGGTGAGATTATCGGAATCATTAACAGTGACGATTGGTATGAAAAGGATGCGATAGAGACGGTTGTACGAGAATACGAAGCAAAGCGATTCGACTATGCTTACGGTCATACCCGGGCTCATCGACTGGATGGCAAAGACTACGTAAAGTATTCAAGGCAGAGAAAATATATAACCTCGAGAGACTGGAGCCATCCCTCGACATTTGTTACTAAGGCAGTATATAATAAGTTTTTATACGATCAGGGTCATTTTTATGAAGACTTTAATCTGTTATTGAGAGTGATAAAAGGAAAGTGCAAAATCACCATAATTGATGCTGTATTGGCTAACTTTAGATTCGGTGGTGTCAGTAACCAAAAAAGCATCAAAAAAATGATCATGCGTTTCAAAGACAGATATAGTGTTTATAGAGACAATGGCTTTAGTAGGCTGTATATTCTGGAATGTCTTTATATGGAGTTAGGAAAATTTTTATTTGTGTAGAATGGAGAATACATGATGAAAAAAGAAGGAAAGATCTATGTTGCGGGACACGGTGGACTTGTTGGATCAGCCATTGTCAGAGGACTGAAGAAGGCCGGATATGATAATATTATTACCAGAACTCACAAGGAGCTTGACCTGACCAGACAGAAGGAAGTCGAAGATTTTTTTGCTGAAGAAAAACCGGAGTATGTATTCTTAGCAGCCGCAAAGGTTGGTGGGATACATATTAACAATATAGCGCCGGCTGAGTTTATTTATATCAATACGGCAATTCAAACCAATGTTATCCATAGCTCATACATCAACAAGGTAGAGAAATTAATGTTTATGGGAAGCGGATGCATCTATCCCAGAATTACACCCCAGCCAATCAAAGAAAGTTATTTATTAACCGGCGAGCTGGAGAAAACAAATGAAGCTTATGCATTAGCAAAAATATGCGGCTTAAAAATGTGTGAGTTTTATAATAAGCAATACGGAACGGACTATATCTCTGTAATGCCATGCAATTTGTATGGCCCCGGAGACAACTATAATCCGGTATCCTCCCATGTGGTACCTGCCCTGATCAGGAAATTTCATGAAGCGAAAGTTTCCGGTGCAAAAGAGGTTACCTTATGGGGAACCGGAGCAGCCATGAGAGAATTCATGCATATTGATGATATTGCCGATGCATGTATCTTTCTAATGGATCATTATTCCGGAAATGAATGTATCAACATCGGATGCGGAGAAGATCTGAAAATTAAAGACTTAGCAACACTGATCGCAGAGATCGTAGGTTTTGATGGTGAGCTTGTTTTTGACACCTCAATGCCGGATGGTACACCCAGGAAACTGCTGGATTCCTCCAGATTATTTGATTTGGGATGGCGTCCCGGCATTGACCTTAGAACAGGGCTCAAAGAGGTTTACGAGGATTACCTGATCAATTCGGAAAACTATAGGAATTAATCAGCTTCCCAGAACCTATGAATCACAAGTTAAAGGATATGGAGGATGATAGATTCATATGAAAGTAGTAATTATGGCCGGAGGAAAAGGTACTCGAATACAATCCATAAATTCCGAAGTTCCAAAACCAATGATTCAGATCCTTGATAAACCAATATTGCAATATCAGATAGAAGGCTTAGAAAAACAGGGATATTCTGATATCATTCTTGTAGTTGGATTTTTGGGACAAGCCATTATAGACTACTTCGGTGATGGGTCAAAATTTGGAGTTCATATCAGTTATATTACAGAAGATGAGCCACTGGGAACTGCCGGTGCGCTATATCTGCTTAAAAATGAGTTATCGGAAGATTTCTTATTGTTAAATGGAGATATAATTTTTGATATTGATATAAAACGGTTTTATGATCATCATGTGAGAATGGGTGGTCTCGCCACACTTTTTACTCATCCCAATAATCATCCTTACGATAGTGGGGTTATTATTGCTTCTGAAGAAGGTCAGGTATTAAATTGGCTGCATAAGGAAGACCAGAGACTATGGTATAAAAACCGTGTGAATGCCGGACTTCATATGTTAAGTCCAAACATCCTGGCTTCAATGACAGAGTTAAAGAAGCTTGATTTAGACAGAGATATCTTAAAGCCCCTGATACCGAGTGGAAAGTTATTCGTCTATGATTCGCCGGAGTATGTGAAGGATATGGGGACGCCGGACAGATATAAATCGGTTATTCATGACATCAAATCAGGAAAAGTGCAAGCCAAGAATTTATCCAGGAAGCAGAAGGCTATCTTTCTGGATAGAGATGGGACGATTAATGTCTATAAAGGATTTCTGAAGGATATCGAAGATTTTGAATTGATTGATGGTGTAGCAGAAGCGATCAGGAGTATCAATGAGAGCGGTTACTTGGCAATCGTAGTTACAAATCAACCAATCATAGCTCGCGGGGATGCCACTTTTACTCAGCTGCAGGAGATCCATAATAAAATGGAGACCCTGCTGGGACAGAAGGGTGCATACGTAGATGATATTTTTTATTGCCCCCATCATCCTCATAAAGGATATGACGGAGAGGTAGCCGAGCTTAAAATTGAGTGTGAATGCAGAAAGCCTAAGCCCGGAATGCTCCTTGATGCAGCGAAGAAGTATAACATTGATTTAAGCCAATCATATATGGTGGGTGATTCAGAAAGTGACATGGAGGCCGGACATAGTGCCGGATGCAAGACTGTACTGATCGGTAAGGATAATGCCATGTTTACCGGGTTAACAGACTTTATATGTTCACTACTAAATAAGGAAGGTGAAAACGAAAGATGGTTATAACCAGAACACCATTCAGAATATCGTTCTTCGGAGGAGGGACGGACTACCCGGAATTTTATAAGGAACATGGCGGGAGTGTGATATCAACTACATTTGATAAATACTGTTATGTTACCGTAAGACATCTTCCTAGATTTTTTGACTATTCTAACCAGGTTACATATTCCAGAATAGAAAATACAAAGACGGTAGATGAAATTCAACACCCTGCTGTTAGAGAAGCAATGAAATATTTGGATATGCATGAATTGCGTATCGGATATGATGCGGATTTACCGGCAAGATCAGGGATTGGAAGCAGCAGCTCATTTGCTGTTGGCATGTTAAATTCGTTTCATGCTCTAAAGGGACAGTATGTAGATAAGATGCAACTGGCCAAGGAAGCAATCCACCTGGAGAGAGTTCTATGTAATGAAAGCGGCGGAATTCAAGATCAGATCGCTACTTCCTTTGGAGGCTTTAATCGGATTAGATTTACCAATGATGATATCGTAGTCAGTCCGGTTATAATCTCTAATGAGCGAAAGGAAAGATTGAACAGCAACCTTATGCTGTTTTTCACCGGTTTCTCAAGATTTTCAGGGCAGATAGCCAGTAAGCAAAAGGAAGCGGTAAAGGATAAAATCAAGGATTTACTGGAAATAAATAACCTCGTAAATGAGGCCGAAAAGATACTTACATCGAAGGGTGATCTGAATGATTTTGGTAAATTATTAGATTATACCTGGAGGCTGAAACGAGGTATTATAGATTGTATCACAAACGATTCACTGGATGCGATCTATGAGAGAGCATTAAAGCATGGGGCCATAGGCGGAAAATTACTTGGAGCAGGTGGCGGAGGCTTCTTCCTGTTCTATGTTGAACAGGACCGGCAGGAGGAACTGAAAAAGGAGTTAAAGGACTTCCTATATGTTCCGTTTAGGTTTGAAGATATCGGAACCCACACCCTTTATTATAAAGCAGAGAGTTATCCCCCCGAGTGGTAAATATATTGTAGTTGGAGGTAATGAGAATGAGCAAAAAAGCGTTGATTACAGGAATGACAGGAATGGTAGGATCTCATCTTGCCGATTTCTTACTGGAACAAACAGATTGGGATATTCATGGCATGCAGAGGTGGCGCAGTCCCGTGGATAACATCCGCCATTTATTGGATCGCATCAATAAGGGAGACAGAGTATTTGTTCACTATGGCGATCTGAATGATGAAAGCTCCTTAATAAAGGTTTTAGATGATGTGAAACCGGATTATATTTTTCATCTGGCAGCCCAAAGCTATCCCCTGACCAGCTTTACTGCTCCGATAGATACCTTAAATACGAATATACTGGGAACCTGTCGCTTATTGGAAGCAGTGCATCTATTGCACTTAAATCCGATTATCCATGTATGTGCATCGTCTGAGGTGTTTGGACGTGTGCCCAAAGAAAAGCTACCGATTAGTGAAGAATGTACCTTCCATCCGGCTTCTCCCTATGCCATATCAAAGGTTGGGACGGATCTGGTTGGAAGATATTATGCAGAAGCATATGGCATGACAGTTATGACAACCCGTATGTTTACACATACAGGACCGCGCCGTGGTGATGTATTTGCAGAATCTACCTTTGCAAAGCAGATTGCCATGATTGAAGCCGGCCTATTACCTCCGGTAGTAAAGACCGGAAATCTTGATTCATTGAGGACTTGGGCTGATGTCCGGGATGCGGTAAGAGCTTATTATATGTTGGTTACGATTGATCCGGTACCCGGTGCTTACTATAACATCGGCGGTGAATATACCTGTACCGTTGGAGACATGCTTAAGAAATTATTGTCCTTTTCAACTGTAGAGGACATTAAGGTTGAGACTGATCCCATACGTCTTAGACCAATTGATGCTGATCTGCAGGTACCTGATTGTTCGAAGTTTAAAGAGCATACAGGGTGGAAGCCACAGATATCCTTCGATAAGACCATGCTGGACTTACTCAATTACTGGCGTGACAGTATTAAAAGTGGCGGTAGGTATTTAGATCGATAATAGCGAGGTGCAATTGATGCAACATGAAATAGCAAATATTTTAAACCAATATTCCGGTAAATATCATTTTATACAGAAGATAGAAGAGCAAATCATGGTTGCATTTGAACTCATCATCAGATCCTATCATATGGGCGGTAAGCTATTGGTCTGTGGGAATGGAGGCAGTAATGCAGATGCAGATCATATTGTGGGGGAGCTATTAAAGGGGTTTTTAATGAAAAGACCTGTGGATAGTGACCTGCAGGAAAAGCTAAAGGGATATGGTGAAGAAGGTACCGTACTTGCAGAAAAATTACAAGGGTCTTTACCGGCCATTAATCTAGGTGCACATAATTCACTTATGACAGCAGTACTGAACGATATCGGAGGTACAGAGATATTTGCCCAACAGGTAATGGGTTATGGTAAAGCGGAAGATATCCTGATTGGTATCAGTACTTCCGGTAATTCGCAGGATGTAATAAATGCCGGGATCGTAGCAAAAGCAAAAAACCTGAAGACCATAGGCTTAACAGGGAATAAGGAAGGTAAGATGGATCATGTGTTTGATGTGATCATACATGCTCCTTCTGCGGTCACGGCTGAAGTGCAGGAAATGCATTCAGTCATATATCATCTTCTGTGTGCCATGGTTGAAGCAGAATTTTGGGATGAGTAGGAGAGTTCAGGGTGGAAAAGGATGATTTACGGTATCATATTGATCACAGCAAGAGTATCAAGCTCGGACGCTTTGAAATTGTACAGGATATTGTGAGCAAAGGTGACTTAAAGCTACCATACTCCTATGTGAAAGCAAAAGACAGCGTTTGCATTTTACCGTTTATCAACAATGACATCCTATTAATTAAGCAATATCGCCATTGTCTGAATTCGATTGAATGGGAGATTCCCGGTGGAGCTGTTGATTTTGGAGAATTGCCTGAAGAGGCAGCGGTAAGAGAATTAAGAGAAGAGACAGGGTATGTGGCAGCCTCCATTCAGGAGCTGGGAATATATTATCCATCACCGGGAGCTATGACAGAAATGACCTATCTTTATACCGCAACATGCCATGAGAGAGTGGATACAAGTCTGGAACCCCTGGAGTTCATTCACACAGAGCCGGTATCCATTCAAGCTTTTGAGGCTATGATAAGAGCGAATGAATTCAGACATGGTATGGGATTGGTCGCATGGCTAAAATATAAAATGATGATGGAGAAGGATCATGCTGATTAAAATAATTGAACCTGACTTTATATTTGAGAATGAGAGTGGTAAATTAGTACAGCTAGTTCGTGAGGGATGGAAACAGTTTAATGTGATAACATCGTTTGCCGGAAGTAAACGGGGAAATCATTTTCATAAGTATAATGAAGAAGGTTTTTTTGTTATAGAAGGCAGCTTTACATTAACGGTAGATCATAAGGAGGAAAGTGAAACTTATACCTTCCGCAGTGGGGATATGTTTCTTATTCCGGCCTATGTAAATCACAGCTTTGAGTTTTTAGAAGATACTACATTAGTTTCGATGTATAGTAATGGCGTAGAACTATCTGATACAGAGAAGGATATTTGGAGTGATTAATGCTTCATTCACTTTATGTATAGATGTAACAAGGACAGGAGATTCAGTACTATGAACATTATTTTACTATCCGGCGGATCAGGAAAAAGAGTATGGCCTTTATCAAACGAGATCAGATCCAAGCAGTTTTTGAGATTGCTGAAGGATGATCATGGCAATTCGGAATCCATGGTCCAGAGAGTATACAGACAAATAAATGAAGCTGCAATCGATTCCAATATAGTTATCGCAACCGGAAGAACACAGTTGGATTCCATAAGGAATCAATTGGGAAATGATGTAGACGTAGTGCTTGAACCGGAGAGAAGAGATACATTTCCGGCGATTGCTCTTTCTTGTGCCTATCTTGTCCTTGAGAAGAAATTGCATTTGGACGATGCGGTGCTTGTCTTACCCGTTGATCCCTATGCGGATATCGAATACTTTAAGACATTGATTAAGATGGAAAGCATCGTGAAAGAGGGGAAGGCTAAAATTACATTGATGGGGATCAAACCGACCTATCCCTCTTCGAAGTATGGATATATTATCCCTACGAAAGATGGATCGAAGGTTGAGAGATTTCATGAAAAACCATCAGAGGAAGTTGCCGTGAAGCTGATTGAGGCAGGGGCAATGTGGAATGGCGGTGTTTTTGCATTTCAACTCGGCTATGTCATGGAAGTAATAAAAAAGTACATAGAGTTCAGCAACTATGCTGATATAGAGAGGCAATATCAGTCCCTTCCGAAGATAAGTTTTGATTATGAAATAGTTGAGAAGGAAGCCTCAATTGCAATGGTTGAGTATCAAGGAATCTGGAGAGATCTCGGGACCTGGAATACCCTTACTGAGGTCATGGATGACTATAAGTCGGGCAATGTTATCCTGGCGGATAGCTGCGTGAATACCCATGTCATTAATGAATTAAAGATCCCTGTTACGGTATTGGGAACGGTAGACTTGGTAATTGCAGCCGGTCCGGATGGTATCCTAGTTGCAGATAAGCATGAGAGCGATCATTTAAAAGCGTATGTAGATAACATCAGTCAGCGCAATATGTTTGAAGAGAAAAGCTGGGGAGAGATAAAAGTGATTGAAGACTCGTCTTATGAAGACGGTAGCTCCTCCCTGACAAGGAGCCTGACGATAAAAGCCGGAAAAGCGATTGACTACCATGCCCATGCCAATATGGACGAGATTTGGACGATTATGAACGGTAGGGGAGTTCTGCTAATGGATGGTCAAGTCAGACATGTAGAAAAGGGAGATATTATCTATTTGGCCCGGAATAAGAAGCACGCGATACGGGCAATCTCTGAGCTTCACGTGATTGAGTTGCAGATGGGTTCGGAAGATGATACTTTGACCTACGAATGGGAATGGTAAGGCGGAATACTATGATGATGTTAAGGAGACCAGCCATGAATTTTGCAGTTAATTTATTATGGGTTAGACATAATAAAGTCGGAGGAACAGAATCATATGTCAGAAATCTATTGTATGGTTTTACATTATTAGATATTGACTACAAGATCTATTTGATCGTATCTGAGGATAATAAGGACAGCTTCGAAGAATATTTTGCAGATAAGAGATTCATTAAAGTGGCTTGCAATGTAAAAAGTGCTAATGTAGCAAAGAGAATACTATGGGAAAATCTTCACTTTGGTAATATACTAAAGAAGCATCATATTCATATTTGTTTTGAACCGGTTTACAGTAAACCCATCCTGTGTTCCAAAAAAATCAAATTTATCACTACGATACATGATCTTCAAGCCTGGCATTATCCGGAATATCAAAGTAAGCTAAGGGTTTACTGGACCAGGTATAGCTGGAGAAATTCAGTGAAATCATCCGTTAAGATCATTGCGATTTCAGACTTTGTAAGGAATGATATCATTGAACGTTATCATTGTCCTGAAAAAGTGGTTACCATCAACAATCCGATTGTGATTGATACCAATGATGTGGTTTCTTTTGATGAGATAAAGAAATTATATCATGTGAATGAAAAGGAGTTTTACTATACCGTATCCTCCTTATTACCGCATAAAAACTTAATCACCTTGATCCATGTCATGAAAGCAATTCATGACAACAAAATCAATTTGCCCGACAAACTATTAATCTCGGGCGTTGGTGGTAAGGATAAGGACCTTTTAACAAGACTGATCGAAGAAAATGGATTGACCGGTAAGGTTGTATTAACCGGCTTTGTTGAAAATAAGGTTAGAAATACGCTATATAGATATAGTAAAGCATTTTTATTCCCAAGTATCTTCGAAGGGTTTGGTATGCCTCCGGTGGAAGCGATGATATTCGGAGGAAGTGTAATTACCACGAAAAAGACCAGCCTGTATGAAGTAACGCAAGGGAAAGCCATATATGTGGATGACCCGTATAATGTCAATGAGTGGGTGGAACGGTTATTAGAAGCGAATAAGGACCGACAGGATATCGATCTTATGCGATATGATGCAAAGGCGATTGCTGAGAAGGTATATCAGCTTATTCAGTCATTGAAGGAAGATTAATAACGAAAAGATGATGAAAGAGGACTATTATGAAGCTACTAGCAATGTATCTGCCACAATTTCATGCGATTAAAGAAAATAATAAGTGGTGGGGTGAAGGTTATACTGAGTGGACCGCCGTTAAGTCTGCCAAACCGTATTTTAAAGGACACTATCAGCCGAAAGTACCCTTGGATAATAATTATTATGATTTGTCAGATCAAAGTGCTGCCACATGGAAATGGCAAAGTGAGCTTTTAAATACCTATGGACTGTATGGCTTTTGCATCTATCACTATTGGTTTAACGGAAAACAGCTGCTTGAGAAACCGATGGAGATACTTTTGCAGCATAAGGAGATTAATCTCAAGTACTGTATCTGCTGGGCAAATGAAACCTGGACGAAGACATGGTATGGACTGGAAAAAGAGATATTAATGGCGCAGGAATATGGAGATGAAGCAAGCTGGAAGGCACATTTTACATATTTACTCCCCTTCTTTCAGGATGAAAGATATATAAAGATAGACAATAAACCGGTTGTGAATATATATCGCTGCAGTGATATTGATTGCTTAGAGGACATGTTGAGATGCTGGAATGCCTTGGCGATAAGCAATGGGTTTAACGGGGTTTATATTATAGCAGCCAATGCAGGTGGTCAGCTTGAGAGCAGGGATCATTTGGTGGATGCATACTATAATTTTGAGCCTGGCTATACCATTAATCATGTTTTACCTAAGTGGAGAAGAAATCTCATCAACTTCGACATTATGATGAGGACGATTTATAATAGATTTGCTTCAAAAAAAGTAGTCGAGAGAGTCATTAATGGAAGAACCATCCATAACGTCATGAATCAAAAAAGTCCAACAAGTAAAAGGCCTGTATATAAAGGTACTTTTCCTATGTGGGACAATACGCCGAGACGAGGATATAAAGGCATCGTATATAAGAATACAAGCTGCGAATTGTTTGAACAGTCTCTGGCTAAGATTAAGAAATTAATCAAAGATGAGAATGAGTTTGTATATATCAATGCCTGGAATGAATGGGGAGAAGGGTGCTACCTGGAACCCGATCAGAGAGAAAAATATAAGTACTTAGAGACTATAAGTAAAGTATTAAGCAAATAGAAATGTGTAATTCAAAAAGGTATTATATAGGAGGCATTAAATAAGTGGTAGATAAAGTGAAAATCAATCTAAATATTGAAAATATTTATTTAAGAGCCTTAGGTTGGATTTGCGCATTTTACGCGTTTCTAGAAATGTATCCCTATTTTATTTGGGATACTTATATGAATGGTTCGTTATATGTTATAAGACAGATATTCCTGTTACTTACATTTATAGGTCTGTTTTTCTACTTTTTGCATATGAAACATATAACCTCTAAATCTTATTTCATCGGTGCTTCATTTATACTGATTTGGATTTTACAAAGAATCGCAGGTGGAAAATTCGATTTTGCTATAGGAAGCATTATAACAGTATTAATCATTTGTATATTTGTAAATCTTGATGACAATATCAAGAAAGATGTTTATAATAAATTCGTTACAATTTATGCTATTTCTTTGATTAGTAGTATAATTATATGGTTCTTAAAGATATATGGAGTCAATATACCATATACAGAATTAGCTTCAGTTTCACCTGGAAAAGTTGCTAGAGGCATATACTATAAGCATTACTTTGGTTCGATATATACAGATTCTATCCATTTTACAGCAGTACAACGTCTACGCTTATGCGGTATGTTTGATGAGCCGGGGGTAGTTGGAACATTTTCAGCATTAATCCTTATTGGAAATCAATTTCCCAAAAAATGGAAGAACTGGAAAAGCATTGTGATTTTTATTGCTGGAGTTTTATCAATTTCATTAGCATTTTGCTTTATCGTAATAGCGGCTTATCTATTTAAGAGCTTAAAAAACGGATATTTTAAAGTAATCATTACTATCATCTTTACTGTTATTTCATACTTCGTCTTTATTAATATTAAGACTGATAATGCATTCATAAAAACTTTACAGACACGATTGACTTTTAGCAATGGAGAGTTAGCCGGAAATAACAGAACTAACCAAGAATATAATATTGCCTTTAAAAAATTCTTAAAAGGTGAGGATGGTAATAGATTGCTTGGTAACGGTATTAATGCTACAATAAATAATCCACAAATGTATGGTAGTGCTACCTATAAAATGCTTATTTATGAATATGGATTTATTGGATTTATTGCTATACTACTGTGGTTTATTATTTCGATTGGTATTAGGTATAGAAAGAATTGGACTTGTATGACTTTGCTCTTTGCGTTCTTATTATCTATCTACCAGCGCCCTTATGTTACGGATTTATATTGCATGATTATTCTGTTTGGTGGTTGTGCATTCATTAGCAACTCACAGACGGAAACGATAAGGTTAGAAAAAAATGATGTGATTGAAGTAGTGTCTTAATGTTTGATTATTAAATACGGAAGGAAAATAGATTAATGAACCTATTCAGCATTTTGATATTAACATACAATTCACCTTTGGAGAAGATAAAAAGAACAATTAATTCAGTTTTAGTACAAGATCTTAAGGATTATGAAATCATTATTTCTGATGATGGATCATCAGTCACTTTTTTCGAAGAAATACGTGATTATTTTAAGAAGGCAGGTTTTTCTAACTATACAATAATAGAAAACAAAGTAAATGTTGGAACTACAAAAAACTTCATTATTGCTTTAGAGAACGCATCAGGTTTCTATATTAAAGGTGTTGGGCCTGGTGATATGCTTTATGACCCTTCCACATTAAGCCATTTATATCATTATATGAATAGTAATCCATGCAAACTAGCATTTGGCTTAATAAATTCATTCACGAATTCATCAGATCAATATGTATTACATGATTTTCATTCCCCTATTGTGATTAATGAATATTCCAAAAAAGAACCTAATAGTAGGAGAATCCTGCGGGATATCATGTATTTTGGAAATATGATATCAGGTTGCAATTTATTCGCAGAGAGAGATTTCATACTTGATTTGTGTAGAAGAACTGCAGGAATAGTTAAGTATTGTGAAGATCTGATGCAAATATTTGCCTTTATTGATGGTTGTAAGATTGGTTATCTGCCAGAGCCAATATTATGGTATGAGTATGGTTCTGGGATATCAAAGAAAAGTAATACATACAATCTTATTCAGAAAGATTTTGATGATTTTTATCGATATTTGGGATCGACATATGGTAAAAATAAGATAATAATGAAAGGAATAAGATTAAGAAATCTGAATTTAATAAAAATGCGTTCGATTCGTATCATTGTTAAAACGATATATGCTCCTCAAATTATACCTTTTTTTATAAAAAAATTATATAATGAGAGAACATGTAAAGCAGATAACTCACAAGAAAAATATGAAGCATTACTAAACATGTTATCTGTTAACATCTTTTGAATGCAATTACGATTATAAAGGAAGGTAAATATGAATACAAAACTAATCACGATAAAGACAATAAAAACGGAGAAGGAAGGAGCATTGTCATTTTTCGAAGGACAAAGAGATATTCCGTTTCGTATCCAAAGAATATACTATATACATGATGTCAATAAAGGGACTCAACGTGGTGGACATGCTCATTTGGATCTAGAGCAAATGTTATTCTGCCCTTTTGGACAGATAGAAATAGTAGTTGACAATGGAAAAGAAAAAAGAAGTTATATGTTGGATAGTCCGGATAAAGGCCTTTATATAGGAAGCGGAATATGGCGTGATATGATATGGCATCAAGATAATTCAGTTCTATGTGTTGCAGCATCAAATTATTATATGGAAAATGACTATATTAGGAATTACGCAGATTTTAGCAGATTGGTGAAAGAGGGATATTGGAATGAGAAAGATGAAGATAGAATTTAATGTACTTGACCGACAATATCAAAAGTATTCAGAAGAGTATAAGCAGGCAGCTTTACGGGTGTTAGAATCCGGCTGGTATATACTTGGAAAGGAAGTTGAAACCTTCGAGCATAGCTTTGCTGAATATATGGGAATGAAATATTGTGTTGGACTTAATTCCGGACTGGATGCCTTAATCCTGGCCTTCAGAGCACTGGATATAAAGGACGGTGATGAGGTAATCGTACCTGCGAATACATACATTGCGTCTGTCATAGGCATTACCGAGAACGGAGCCATACCGGTTTATGTTGAACCTGATGAGTACTATAATATAGATGCCGATAAAATAGAGGAGGCCATTACTGATAAGACAAAAGCTATCCTTGTTGTGCATTTATTTGGACAAGCTGCCAATATGCATAAGATCAAAGATATCGCCACAAAGCATAATTTGTATTTGATTGAGGATTGCGCTCAATCCCATGGAGCGAGATTTGATGGCAAATTAACAGGAACCTTCGGAGATATCGGTTGCTTTAGCTTTTTCCCAACCAAGAACTTAGGCGCATTTGGTGATGCGGGAGCAATCGTTTCTGATAAGGAAGAGATTGCTGATCGTATCAGGATGCTACGGAATTATGGCAGTAAGATCAAATATCAACATGAGATAGAAGGTGTCAACTCAAGACTGGATGAGATCCAGGCAGCACTATTAAGTACAAAGCTGCCTCATCTGGAGGAGCTTACGAAGGAAAGAATTAAGATAGCAGAGAGCTATTTAGCAGGAATAAAGTCTCCCAAAGTAGCCCTACCTACCATAAGAGATAAAGCGGATCATGTATACCACTTATTTGTTGTCAGAGTAGAGAATAGAGATGAGTTCCAGCAATATCTGCTTGATCATGGAATCAAGACACAGATACATTACCCTATTCCTCCGCACTTATCTGCTTGCTATCAGAGGTTCGGTCATTCTGTGGGAGCATTTCCTATCACGGAACAGTCTGTAAATGAGATATTAAGCTTACCTTTATATAATGGTATGACTGAAGAAGAAATTGAGTATGTAGTCAATGC
>JAEZNB010000054.1 GCA_023441965.1 Bacillota bacterium | reverse complement strand
AAGTGCAGTAATGCATGCAGCTGACTGTTACTAATAGGTCGAGGGCTTGACCTGAAAAGGTTTTTACAGAGGAAGCGTAAGCTTGGGCAACCGGCTGACGCTTGGACGTCATCATTTTCTGGTGTAGTATCAATAAGGCCCAGTGGCTCAGTTGGTTAGAGCGCCGCCCTGTCACGGCGGAGGTCGAGGGTTCGAGTCCCTTCTGGGTCGTTTACGACTGAACGCTCTATGGCAGTTGTAGTTAGCATAACCGATTACATTATTTACAAGGATGGAATGGTCACGCTAAGAACATAATAATCCCATGGGATCTTAGCTCAGCTGGGAGAGCATCTGCCTTACAAGCAGAGGGTCATAGGTTCGAGCCCTATAGGTCCCATTTATAAGAATTTTTTGAAGATAGACAGAGCAATCGGGCAGAGCACGAAGCTCTGACAAGCACAACTTAATATGCCGATGTGGCTCAATTGGCAGAGCAGCTGACTTGTAATCAGCAGGTTATCGGTTCGAGTCCGATCATCGGCTTCAACAATGATTTAGCTTTATATTGTTGTATAAGATATGGTATATATAATTTGGATGGGTTCCCGAGTGGCCAAAGGGGGCAGACTGTAAATCTGTTAGCGACGCTTTCGAAGGTTCGAATCCTTCCCCATCCACTGGCGTAAGCCACATATGCTTGCATATGAAGAAAGAAGAATAAAGATTAAAACGGTGCCGCGGGGTGGAGCAGTCTGGAAGCTCGTCGGGCTCATAACCCGAAGGTCATAGGTTCAAATCCTATCCCCGCAACTTATTACAAGTGGACCAATCCTCCACTTGTACATAATATAATAGGTTTCGTTTACCCAAGAAGAAGCGGAGATTCCCAACTTCTGAAGGCCAACGAAGTTGACCTTGCCCAGATAGCTCAGTTGGTAGAGCAGAGGACTGAAAATCCTCGTGTCGCTGGTTCAATTCCGGCTCTGGGCATTTTTACTTATGAGATATTAGCTCAGTCGGTAGAGCACTTGACTTTTAATCAAGGTGTCCGGGGTTCGAATCCCCGATGTCTCACTGATGACGACCTGGTTAGGTCGTTTTTTTTATGTTTAAATTTTTCATCTTAAAAATTTAATAGGTGCAAATTACGATATTAAAAGAAAAATTGGATGTATTTATATACAAATATTCCTATAAATAGTTAATTTATTTAATTAAGTAGTTGACATAATGAAAAATCTCATTATGATAATAGATAGGATATTTATATTTATATTGGCTGCAATCCATGAATGGGGTAAATATATGCTGAATGACAAGATCAACATACTAAGGCATTGGATAATGGAGAGCAATTATACTGTTTTCTTCGGTGGAGCCGGAGTATCAACCGAAAGTGGGATACCGGACTTCAGGAGCGTTGACGGCCTTTATCGGATGAAGTATGAGGTTATGCCGGAGGTGATCTTAAGTCACTCCTATTTTATAATGGAAACAGCCAAGTTTTTTGACTTCTACAGAGATAAGATGATTTATACAGAGGCCAAACCCAATATAACGCATAAGAAGCTTAGTGAACTTGAGCGTAAGGGGATGCTTGATGCCGTAATCACACAGAATATTGACGGACTGCACCAGATGGCCGGAAGTGAAAGGGTACTGGAGCTTCATGGCTCCGTTCATAGAAATTACTGTATGAATTGTAACAGGTTCTACCCCTTAGAGGAGCTTTTGAAGACGGTTTCGATACCTATGTGCGAATGCGGAGGCATTATTAAGCCGGATGTGGTTCTTTATGAAGAAGGATTGAATCAGGAGCTAATGGCAGAGTCTATAAGAGCGATTTCCAGGGCAGAGCTTTTAATCATAGGAGGAACCTCCTTAAGTGTATACCCCGCTGCAGGTCTGATTCAATATTATAGGGGGAGCCGTATGGTTTTAATTAATAAAGCTGTTACTTCGTATGACAAAGAGCCTGACTTATTTATTCAGGCAGGATTGGGAGAGGTATTTTCTCGTATTTAAGCTACCTGCTGAAACAGGAAGCTTGGAATATGGATGATATATAAGACTAACAAAGGAGGTATAAGATGAAAAAGGGAAATCAATATGTGTTTAAGCTGGCAACAGGTGGTATGATGCTGGCAGCCGGAGTGGTAATTCCATGGATCTTCCATGCGCTTGGTATTTCTGAGTTGGGAAAGATGTTTTTACCTATGCACCTTAGTGTATTTGTTGCCGGTGTATTCCTGGGTAAATATTATGGTCTGGCAATTGGCTTTCTTACACCCTTGCTGAACTCACTGTTCGGGATGCCCATGTTTCCCATGAACCTGATTATGGCGTGTGAATTGGCGGGCTATGGCTTCTTTTCAGGACTGTTTACATCTGGAAAAGCAGGAAAAGGGATAAGGCTCTTTGGGAAGAACATTCAGATTTTTCTGGGATTACTTCTGTCCATGGTATTGGGCCGCATCCTATATGCAGGGGCATTATATGTTGCAATTAATCAGCTGGGCTTTGAGAAGCTTCCGAAACCCCTTTCTATCGTGGCTGCTACTGGGACGGCAGTACCCGGAATTATATTGCAGCTGATCTTAGTTCCTGCGATTGTATATGTCCTAAGGAGGCTTACAAACCTTCAGGAGCAATAATTGATTATGGAACTGTTCATCCCTGAGCGGATACGGAAGGAAGGTACTATGGCAAAGGTAATTATCTTATGCGGCAGAATAGCCAGCGGAAAATCCTATTATGCAAATAAGCTGAAGGAGCAGAATAAAGCGGTTATACTTTCAGTGGACGAGCTTATGCTCCGGCTGTCGGATTCCTGCTTAGGACAGCAGCATGATGACACAGCACGCAGGTGTGAAGCTTATTTCTATCAGTTGGCAGAACAGATGATAGGAAGTGGAATAAATGTGATTATCGACTACGGCTACTGGTCAAAGAAAGACCGCCAGGACGCGAAGGATTATTTCAGAAAGAAGGGAATGGAAGCAGAGCTACATTATCTGCATATTCCGGAGGAGCTACGCTTAAAACAGCTTGAGAACAGAAATGAGAGACTAATCGCCGAAAGCAAGAAGAAGGACACAGGAAGGGTATATATTATTGATGAACTCTTACGGCAAAGGCTGGATGCTAAGTTCGAAGAGCCATCACCGGAGGAAGTGGACGAGCTAATCACAAATACCTGATAAATGGGGCAGGTAGATAAAAAAATAGAATAAAAGTTGGGGGACTGGGCGTATAACGCATTATCCAGTAGAATGGGTTACTTGCGGGAGGGATAAATGAAACTTACGATACCAAAGAACAGAATTGTACCTATGGTTATTTTTGCTGTAGCCGGAACCATGATCGCATCAATAGTAAGCATGTTACATATGAACCGGATGGTCAAGGAGAGTTATCATTCAACGATTGTTTCTTATGATTTACTTGCTGAAGATACGACTGCATTGCTTAGGGAAGGATTTCAGGAAAATTGTGAAACCTTACAGACAACCGCTGATTTTATTGGTAGAGGGGGTAAGCTGGACAGAAACAGCATGATGGAAGCCCTGATGATACTGGCTAAGGATCATGATTATCAGAGGCTTACGATCGTGGATACGTCAGGGAAAGGACTTAATTCCGCCGGAATCAATGTATTCTACGACAAGGAGAAAGTCTTTCAGGATGCCATGCATGGGCATGTAGGTGTTAATGTTATTACTGAGGAGGATATGCCGGTCCTGGTATATTCAGCACCTATCAAATATCAAGGGAAAACTCTGGGAGTGCTAATCGCAAATCAAATTGCCAGCCTTGATTATTTGGGAGAGTTCAGTCTGGAACCATCCTTTAAGAATGAGAATGATATTTACATCATAAATGAGAAAAATGAGCTTGTTGCATATCTAAACAATAACAGGGCAAGAGACTTTCGATATGAGGATCTTATGACAGAGGGCTTTCTTTATCAGAAAGGAGAAATGCAGGATGTCGTATTTGGCTTTAAACTGTTTAATAAACCAAGTGATAAGAACCTGAATAAGGTGTGGTATAAAAAGCCCCTCGGAATGAATTACTGGACGGTAATGGTCGGAAGATCGGACATCATTAATCCGGTAACACAGAATATCATCCGTATTACGAATATCCTATGGATAGTAACCTTAACCGGTATGCTGTTACTTTTTCTTTCCCTGATACATTATCTTAGAAGATCAAACCAAAAGCTGCTTCATATGCTGTATCTGGACCCCGTTACCGGGGGGAGCAACTGGTATAAGTTCCGAAACGATGCGGGCAGGATACTGAACAGTCGGGCTTTTTTCAGGAAGAAATACGCTTTAATAAACTTTGATATCAATCGATTTAAAATCATTAATGATTCCTTTGGACATACGAAGGGAGACGAAGTACTGAAGGAAGTTTATCAGCTGATCAAGAAATGGGTCAGAACGGAAGAACCCTTCACCAGATACGCGGCAGATCAGTTCTATATGCTGATAGATTATCTGGAGCCGGAGGAAATACATGAACGGATTCTTGATCTGAACAACCGTCTCCACCAATTCAAATACACAAAAACCGTTAAGTTCTATTTTGGAGTTTACTTCATTACAGAACGGATGGATTCTATCGACAGAATGGCGGAATTTGCTGGCATTGCAAAGAATAAAATCAAAGGCAGCAGCGAGGTCTTCATATCTTATTTTGATGATAACTCCAGAGAAAGACTGTTGGAGGAGGAGAAGATAGAGAAAACCATGCACGAGGCTTTGAAAAACAATGAGTTCATGGTCTATCTTCAGCCGAAGTACACTACTGCGGAAGAGAAGATAAGCGGAGCCGAGGCCCTGGTCCGTTGGAACAGGGGGAACGGAAACCTGCTGTCACCGGGCTTCTTCATACCGGTATTTGAAAAGAACGGATTTATTACCGAATTAGATATGTATATGCTTAGGAATGTATGCCGGATTCAGAAGCAATGGCTGGATAAGGGCTATCTGCCCTTGCCCTTGTCGGTGAACATCTCCCGGGTCCATTTTACCAATCCCCATCTGGCTGAAACGATCAGGGATACTGTGGATGAATATGAGGTTCCCCATGAGCTGATCGAGCTGGAGCTGTCGGAAAGCGCCTTTTTGCAGAACAAGCAGATGCTGATTGATACGGTAATTGCTCTTCGGGAGGAAGGCTTTATGGTATCCATGGATGACTTCGGTGCAGGCTATTCCTCATTAAATGCTCTGAAGGACATTCCCTTAGATATCGTCAAGCTGGATGGTGAGCTGTTCCGCATCACGGATGAGGTGGAGAGGGGACAGACCGTCATCAGAAATACCATTTCTATGGCCAAAGACCTGCATATGAAGGTGGTTGCAGAATGTATTGAGACAAGGGAGCAGGTAGAATTCTTATGTACCGTAGGCTGTGATATCATACAGGGTTATTATTATGCGAAACCGATGCCGGTGGAGCAATTTGAAAGCAGATATCTGCTACCCTCCAAGGGATAAAGCTCCTTTTAGAGCCTGTTTGTAGAAAAATTATCAAGATTCGCTTAAAATAGAAGAAAGTGTGTTAATATTGACAGTTGCTTTAAAACCCTTTTTATTGTATATTTAGTAATATATGCGAAACAATATAACAGGAATGGAAGACCATTCCTGTTATGAATGTAGATTTACTTAATCAAGGAGGAAATATAAATGAGCAATATTGATACTATGTCAGTTAATGCAATCAGAGTACTGTCAGCAGACGGTGTTCAGAAAGCTAACTCAGGGCATCCCGGACTTCCGCTTGGTTCAGCAGCCATGGCTTATGAGCTTTGGGCAAAGCATATGAAGCACAACCCTGTTAATCCTAAGTGGCCGAACAGAGATAGATTTATCCTTTCCGGCGGACATGGCTCCATGCTTCTGTACTCTCTGCTACATTTATTCGGATATGGCCTGACATCAGAGGATTTATCCCAGTTCCGTCAGGAAAACTCCTTAACCCCCGGACACCCCGAGTATGGTCATACGGTAGGGGTAGAGGCTACGACAGGACCCTTAGGTGCAGGTATGGCCATGGCAGTCGGTATGGCAATGGCTGAGGCTCATCTTGGTGCGAAGTTCAATAAGCAGGGCTATTCTGTAGTTGACCACTATACCTTCGTGCTTGGCGGTGACGGATGTATGATGGAGGGCATTACCTCAGAGGCGATGTCCTTAGCCGGTACTCTTGGCTTAGGTAAGTTAATTGTATTATATGATTCCAATAAGATTTCCATCGAAGGCAGCACAGATATCGCCTTCACCGAGGATGTAAAGAAGCGGTTTGAAGCCTTTGGTTTCCAGACCCTCGTTGTTGAAGACGGAAATAATCTGGAGGAGATCGGAGCAGCAATTGAAGCTGCGAAAGCAGATTTATCCAGACCTTCCATGATTACGGTTAAGACCAAGATCGGTTTTGGCAGCCCCAGAGAAGGAATGGCAAGTGCACACGGCGAGCCTCTTGGCGCAGATAATGTAAAGGCCTTAAGAGAGAAATTAGGCTGGACTTCCGAGACAGCATTTGAAGTTCCCGAAGAAATCTATGACAACTATAGAGCAATCGGTAAGAAGCTTGCAGGCTATGAAGAGGAATGGAATAAGCTCTTTGCGGATTATTGCAAGGAATTCCCCGAGATGAAGGAAGCCTGGGACAAGTATCATGATGATAAGGCAGCAGTCAGCTTAATTGATAATGATGATTTTTGGGCATATGCCGACAAGCCGGAAGCAACCAGAAACCTTTCCGGTCAGATCATCAACCGTATTAAGAATATCCTTCCGAATTTCTTCGGCGGAGCAGCCGATCTGGCTCCTTCCACGAAGACCTACATGAGCGATATGGGCGACTTCTCCAAGGAGGATTATGCGGGACGTAATCTTCACTTTGGCGTAAGAGAGCTGGCTATGGCAGGTATCGGTAACGGCTTAGCTTTACACGGCGGTCTGAAGCCTTATGTTTCTACCTTCTTCGTATTCAGCGATTATGTGAAGCCGATGGCAAGACTGGCTGCTTTGATGGGTCTTCCCGTTACCTATGTACTTACCCATGACAGTATCGGTGTTGGTGAAGACGGACCTACCCATGAGCCGATAGAGCAGCTGGCTATGCTCCGTGCAACACCGAACTTTACCGTATTCCGTCCGGCAGATGCGACAGAGTGTATTGCCGCTTGGTATTACGCAATTACCTCTACAAAGACACCTACAGCTCTCGTTCTGACCCGTCAGAACCTGCCTCAGCTGGCCGGCTCCTCTAAGGAAGCTTTAAAGGGTGCTTATGTCGTATCCGATTCCAAGAAGAGCACACCGGATGCCATCATCATTGCCAGCGGTTCAGAGGTAGAACTGGCACTGAATGCACAGGCAGAGCTCCAGAAGGATAATGTGGATGTCAGAGTTGTCAGTATGCCTTCCATGGATCTGTTCGAGGAGCAGTCCGAGACCTACAAGGAGAGCATCCTTCCGAAGAGCGTAAGAGCAAGAGTAGCTGTAGAAGCATTATCCGAGTTCGGATGGGGCAAGTATGTTGGCCTTGACGGCACCACAGTTACCATGAAGGGCTTCGGTGCATCCGCTCCTGCAGGCATTCTCTTCAAGAAATTCGGCTTTACTACCGAGAACGTGGTAAAGGCAGTAAAGAGCGTCTTAAAGTAATCAGAAAGCCTTACTATAATTATGAAATAAAGAGACCGGTTCCCCTTAAGCTTCAATCCGGGGGAGCCGGTTTTAATATAAGCCCCTCTCAATACTTCTAATTTAATTTTAATTTACACGTATTGAAAAAATCTGCCCTAACCGATACAATGGAAAGGGGAACCAGGAAAGTGAAGGAGGGAGTTCTATATGGCAAAGATTTTAATAGTGGAAGACGAGATGAAGATAGCCAGATTTTTGGAGCTGGAGTTAAAGCATGAGGGTTATGAGGTTCTGGTCGCAGGGGACGGAAGAAGCGGCCTGGAGAAGGCGACCAAGGAGAATGTGGATCTGATCGTCCTGGATCTGATGCTGCCTGGGCTCAGCGGTATCGAGGTATGCCGGAGAGTACGCTTAGAATCCCAGGTTCCGATTATCATGCTGACGGCTAAGGATGATGTAACGGATAAGGTAGCCGGCTTGGATACCGGAGCGGATGATTACATGACCAAGCCCTTTGCCATAGAGGAGCTGCTGGCCAGAATACGAGTTGCGCTTAACAGAAGAAAACATACAGGGGAGCCCAAACAGGAAGCCCTGCAGTATGGGGATTTGGTTGTCAACCTTACCAGCCACAGTGTCTTCTACGGGGAAGAGGAGCTGCAGCTGACCAAGAAGGAATATGAGCTCCTGGAATATATGCTTCGGAATAAAAATGTGGCCTTATCAAGAGAACAGCTTTTAAACCACGTATGGGACTACGAGTATTTTGGAGATACGAATGTAGTAGATGTCTATATCCGTTATCTCAGACAGAAGATTGACGAGAAGTATGGCATCCGACTGATTTCCACGGTTCGCGGAGTCGGATACATCATTAAAGATTAGAAGGGAAGAAGGCTAAGCTTTCGCCGACCAGATGAAGGATAAGATCATTGGCTTAATACGAAACATACTGAGAAGAATCATCCTTCCTTTAAGAAAAAGAAAGGAAGGATTTCTGCAAAATTTTCGGCTGTCTATCACATTTCGTATCTCTCTGGCATACCTAAGGCTTATGCTGGTCTATGGGGTACCGTTAATGGGCGGCTTTTTCCTGCTGTATATGTATTCCGAGAAAGACGGCTTTGAGCGGATGGCCGATGATATCATTGCTTCCATTGAGGAAGAGGGAGGCAGCGAGCTGGTCAATCCCTATTATATGCAGGGACTTTCCATGCTGATAGAAAATACAGAAACGAAGGAAGAGATCTATAACGATATTGCATATCTGCCGGAATCGGAGAAGGCCTTTTTTCATGGGATCCACTTTGAGAGTAAGGATAAGAGAATTCTGATTGTAAATGAGGACCGGGATTTCACGAAGGGTGATACCAAATACCGTGCAAGCTTCCAATTTGATATGTCCGGCAGCTATCAGAGCTTTCTGGCGCTTCTCTGGAAGCTGATACTTCTATATCTGGCTGTGGTAGCCCTGATTATCCGAAAGGGAAAGAGAAGTGATGAAAAGCTCTTTGAACCCATAAGAATCATGTCCGCTACCACAAACCGCCTGACAGCCAATAATTTGCACAGTGAGCGCCTGAATGTGGAGGGCACCAAGAATGAGCTGAAGGATCTGGCAACGGTGATCAATGCCATGCTGGATCGGATCGAGACCTCCTATGAAAGCCAGAAGCAGTTTGTCTCTGATGCTTCTCATGAGCTTAGGACACCGATTGCAGTGATTCAAGGCTATGCCAATATGTTGAACCGTTGGGGCTCCAGCAATGAAGAAGTCCTTCAGGAATCGATCGAGGCGATTCAGAATGAGGCCAGATCCATGCAGGACCTGGTGGAAAAGCTCCTATACCTGTCCAGGCATGACAAGAAGACGCTGAAGTTGAATAAGAAGAGATTTAATATGAAGCCGATAGTTGAGGATATGGTAAAGGAGACCAAGCTGGTAGCTGCAAACCGGATCATCAACAGTCCCATTCTGGAGGATGCTTATGTATATGGGGATAAGCAGGCCTTGAAGCAGGCCATCCGGATCTTTATAGATAACGCAGTAAAATACAGCAGGGATGGGGATCAGATTACCGTTCTCTGTCAGCAGATAAACGGGGACTGTGTCATTACCGTACAGGATACCGGAATCGGAATGACAAGGACTGATGTGGACCATATCTTCAGCCGTTTCTATCGTTCCGATCATGTCAGGAACCAGAATATCAGCGGTCATGGTCTGGGTCTGTCCCTGGCCAAGCTGATTATCATGGCTCATACCGGTAAGATTAAGGTTCGTTCCCAATTTGGTAAGGGTTCCACCTTTATCATTACCTTGCCGAAGAGAAGGTTCTAAGCAATACTGCAAAGATAGAAAGGGGTAGTGAGGAATGATGCTGATACGGGAAGCAATGAAGGAGGATCTGATCGGTTTACTGGAGCTGTACACCCAGCTTCATGACAATCCCATGCCGGTACAGGATGAGAAGCTGATGTCACTTTGGGATAACATCCTATCAAATCCGGACCATTATGTGATCTTAGGCTTGGAGGATACCCAGATTATCTCCTCCTGTGTGATTACGGTTATTCGTAATCTGACCCGTGGTCAAAGACCCTATGCCTTAATTGAAAATGTGATTACCCATGAGGGTTACCGCAACCGAGGTTATGCTACTAAGCTATTGGAGCATGCCAAGGAGCTGGCCCTACATGAGAACTGCTATAAGATCATGCTCTTAACAGGCACTAAGGAGGAGAGCACCCTAAACTTCTATCGCAAGGCAGGCTATAACTGCGAGGATAAAACAGGCTTCATCCAGTGGCTGCCATAAGGATATAGTGTAACCATTTATGAAAGAAACGCCGCAGACCTTATTACCGGTTTGCGGCGTTTTTGCATCTATTACATATCCCTATACATTCTTAAACTGAGCCATATAGAGGTTATAGTAGAGCCCCTTCTTAGCTAAGAGCTCATCCGGACTTCCGGCCTCCTTGATCTCACCGTCATCAATAACAAAGATTCGGTCAGCCTTACGGATGGTTGAAAGCCGGTGGGCGATAACAAAGGAGGTTCTTCCCTTTAAGAGGGCTTCTATACCCTTTTGTACCAGCAGCTCTGTATGAGTGTCGATACTGGAGGTTGCCTCATCCAGGATCAGAATCTTCGGCATGGATACCATTGTCCTGGCAAAGGCTAGGAGCTGGCGCTGACCGATAGACAGGCCTGACCCTCTTTCCTTCAGTTCCGTATCATAACCCTTCTCCAACTTCATAATAAAGTCATGGGCATTTACGGCCTTAGCTGCTGCGATTATTTCTTCATCCGTTGCATCCAGCTTACCGTAACGGATATTATCCTTCACGGTACCGGAGAAGAGGAAGTTATCCTGTGTCATAACACCCAGCTGGTTTCTTAAGCTTTCGATGGAGACATCCTTGATATTATAGCCGTCAATAAAAATATACCCCTGCTGAATATCATAAAAACGGCTGATAAGGTTAACAATAGTTGTTTTGCCGGCACCGGTGGGACCGACTAAGGCAATGGTCTCTCCCGGCTTGACCTGGAAGCTAACATTATTCAGTACCGGGGTGTCCTCATCATAAGAAAAGGACACATGGTTAAAGCGTACGGAACCCTCTATGGGAGGTAGCTCAATTACCTCCTTCTGATCCACGATATCCGGCTTGGTATCCATGATATCAAAGATACGCTCCGCACCGGTAACATTCGTAACCATCTGATTATAAAGATTACTAAGGTTCATAATCGGATTCCAGAACATACCGATATAGGTTCCGAAGGCAATAATGGTACCGACATTTGCATCGGTAAAGCCCAGAAGCTTAACTGCCACAAAGTAAAGTGCAATCGTTCCTAAGCCCCAGCTTAAATCAACAACCGGGAAGAAGGCATCATTCAGTACAACTGCCTTCTCAAAGGATTCCCTATGCTCCTTTAAGAGCTGATCAAAGGTCTCCTCTGTCTCATCCTCTGCCGTGAAGCTCTGAATGATACGCATACCGGAAAGATCCTCATGAATAAAGGCGTTCAGGTTGGAGCCCTTCTTACGGAAGATTCTCCAACGTACATGAGACTTGGTCTGTATATACCATAGAGATAGGATCATCAGTGGCAGGCTGATCAGGGAGGCCAAAGCCAGCTTCCAGTTCAGAATCAGCATGATAATGACTACCGAGCAGATGGTGATAAAATCCGGAATCAGGGTAGTAACACTGTTGGACAATACGTCCTTCAGGGAGTTGACATCCCCAATAATTCGAGCAAGGATCTTACCGGTGGGTCTGCTGTCGAAGAAGCTGAAGGACAGCTTCTGGATGTGCGTATAAAGCTCCTGCCTAATCGTTAGCAATACCTTATTTGATATCTTAGCCATCAGGAGCATTCTGACTTTGATCAGTATGACAAAGAGAATGTTAATTCCCAGGGCAAAGGCACCCAACCGGTATAAGCCCTTCATATCGCTTTTGGCGATGAAGATATCTACTGCCCACCCAATGAGTAAGGGGTTCAGTATGGATATGGATACCGTAACCAGCATGATAAGCAATACTCCGATAATCGGAAGCTTATAGGTCAGTAGGTATCGGAACAAGCGTAGTAAAGTATTCTTCTTATCGACATTAAGCATGTATTCGTCGTCTTTGATGGCATTTACTGACATGCAGCCACCTCCTTTTTGTCAGGGCCGATCCCGGGCTGCTCGGATAGTTCATTGAGATAATCCCCGTACTGGGCCATATAAGTCTTGTAATAATACCCCTTGCTCTTTAACAGAGTTTCATGGGTACCGCGTTCTGCTATTTTACCATCCTCCAGAATGAGGATCTCGTCGGCATTTTTTACTGCCGATATTCTGTGGGCGATGATAATCTTGGTGGCCTCTACTCCCGCCAGAGCCTTCTGAATCTCATGCTCTGTCTCCATATCAAGAGCGGAGGTGGAATCATCAAGTACCAGAATCGGAGCTTTCTTAGCCAAGGCTCTGGCTATGCTGATTCTCTGCTTCTGGCCGCCGGACAGACCGACACCCCTTTCACCGATGATGGTTTCATATTGATCCTCCATCCGCTCGATGAAATCCCTCGCCTGGGCATCTTCTGCAGCCTCAATGACTTCCTTCTGCCTTACCAGATACTTTTTGCCCATTTTAACATTTTCATTTATGGTATCAGAGAAGAGGAATACATCCTGCATAACCAGGGAAACACTCTTTCTTAACTGCTTCAGGGTCAAACTTCTGATATCTACACCATCCAGTCTGATTTCACCCTCTGTGGTATCATAAAAGCGCTGTAGAAGGTTGATAATCGAGCTTTTTCCCGTACCGGTGGCGCCCATAATTCCTATGGTTTTACCCCCAGGCAGAGAGAAACTGATTTCGGATAAGATAGGCTTATCATTCAGAGAGAAGGTTACCTTGTCAAATTGGATGGAACCCTTTACCTCCTCAAGAACGACAGGCTCTTCCGGATCCTTAATCACCGGAACCTCCTTCATAATCTTCTTAATCCTCTTATAGGATGCAACGGCAGAGGCGGCATCATTGGCTAGCCAGCCGAACATCTCCATAGGCCAGACGATATTCATTGAGTACTCGATGAAGGCGCCCAGGGTACCC
>JAEZNB010000015.1 GCA_023441965.1 Bacillota bacterium | reverse complement strand
AGTCTGCTCCTACCGATCAAATCGGACAAAGGTCTTAATTAAACGGAAGGGCAACCGTCATATTTTCCTAGATTAGATGCCGGTTGAGCCCTCACCGCAAGGGGAGAGTGTTTTACACTCTCCCCTTGTTATATTGCTCCAATGGAATTATCAAGAGGGGGACGTGATAACACGCCTCCCTCTTGCCTTGTATTAGAAAAAGGCTAAATGTTAATAATGATTTTGAATCAAAAATATCCCCCGGACGGTTAAAAAGGAAAAACCGGATGACCGCCGAATTATAAACCTATGCGCTAAAGGGGGGAATCCTATGCTCAAAAAATTTTGGTTTTTTATTCAAGCCTGTTTAAATCCTTCGGTTCCTTCCCGCTTAAAATATGAAGTAGGCGGATGCATTGTTTATTTTATTAGCCCCATAGATTTTATACCGGACTTCATCCCTCTTTCCGGAAGAGCAGATGATCTGGTCGTCCTGCTCTGGGGCGTTAAACGCGGCTATGATCTGATTAAAGCCCATAAACAATCCCTGCTCAATAAGAAATAGCACCTTGTGAAAGAGGCCCGTCCCAGCAAGCAATAACCCCCGGCCCATTTTTTATCTTATGATCCCGGAGGTTATTTTGTTATTTATAATTAGATAAGCCATGGGGCAACCCTTTTGTGTGGTTTTAGTTAAAATAATTCCTTTAATACAAAGACTAAAACGCATAGCCCAATAAAAATTCCTACATAACGAAGGGTTTTATTCCGGTTTAAAGATATTTGTCTTTGGCGCTGCCGCTTTTCTCTAAGTTTCTTTTGTTCCGGGTCCACATAGTCCAGTTTTTTTAGTTTGGGTTTCTTACGAGGTGTAAATTCAATAACCTTGCCCCTAGTCCTCCCATTTTCCGTCATGTTGTTACCCCTTTGATCCTCATTCTAAATTTCTATCTATACTATCTTATTCAACTTCTTCTTTACCAATAGCATATCCCAAACTAAAAATATCTTTAAGTAAATTATGTATCAATATCTCAGCCCACTGTACTACCTTGGGATTCGGTTTGCTCTTATAAATTCTGGCCAATTCGTTGGATACTTCAGAAATCATTTCTCTGGAATCGTATTTTTCTTCAAATTCCGGTGAACAAAATATTTCTGCCCCCTCTTCAATGGAAGCGTTAAACTGGCTTTCCAGTCCACTGAAATAACTTACAATCTCATTTAATTCGCCCAGTACCCCTTGCAAGGCCGATTCCATGCAGTAATCAAAAAATTGCTTCTTCTCCGCCTCCGGAAGACCCTCTAAAAGAGATTTTCCTTCCTTATAATAATGCACCTGGCAATTGGCCACATTCCCCTTTTCAAAGCCGGTTCCTTCAAAAAAATCTCTTAAGCGTTTTTGTCCCAGGGAGCTAACAGCCCTTCCCTCGGTCAATCTGGCCATGATCTCCGGGGGACCCAGCTCGCACTTGACCCTCAATACCTTAACTCCCTCAAGACTAAAAATATAATATTCTCCATATTTTTTCGTTTTAATTCTGTCCGGGTTCACCATTAGAGCCCCCCTCTTAATCCCTATGATCTAATTCATTCTGTTGTATATGAAAGGATTGGATTTCTCAACAGCTTAGTTCAAATCGGGCCTAGTACAGGCAGCCCAAATCCCTATTATCCCAAAATTCTGCCTCTAGAAACAACCGAATCTATTGGCTAAATTCCCTATTCCCGCTGTAAAATCCTTCATAAGAAACGAAAAAACAGCAATCAACCTTTCTGCCCCTAAGAATACTATTATTTACCATGTGCAAAAAAATATTACATTAAATGAAGATACCTCTTGTGTTTAGAAAAACCGGTGCTATAATAAAGTTAAGGTTAGTTAAAGTCAAATTATTAAAAATTACTCCAGTCATTTTCTTCCAAGTCCTCTGCAAAAGTTTGTTATCGTGATAAATTTCACATCAATAAACTCACAATGTACTAAATCGACAATTTTTCTTAAAATTTCTTCTACTTTTAATGATTTATATATTGAGCGAAAGTGTAAGTCATTGTAAAATTTAAATGTTGTTAAATATCCAGCCTTTAAATAAATATTTTTTTAAATACTTACTAGTTATAAATTATCAAACCATTCTGAATAGTAATATTAAACCATCTATTTCTTTTGGTAGCTGGCTCTCAGTAATAAATTTCATATTATTTTTTAATCTAAAAAAGAAGGTTTTTTTAAAATTGTGACAAATATGACAAATAGGACTTTTGTAGAAAAATCTGTCGAATGAATCAGGCAATTCGCTGACCGAACAAGGCTCAATTTTATTGGCTGAACGGTTAGCATGCAAATGTATGACATTCTTTCAAGCAAAGGGGGAAAACCTATGCAGAACCAAGCAGACAAAGAAAAAGAAAGGCAAGTTACCAGGCGGGGCTTCCTCAAGATGATGGGGGGCATTGGTTTAACAGGTATTACTGCAACCATTGCCGGATGCAGCACGGATCCTGCCGGGGGTAAGGGCTGGATGCCGCAGCAGTATCAGGTGGCCAGTACTTGGCCCGTTCAGGTAAAGGGTCGCATTCCCATCGATCCTTTTAACCCATCCATTACCCGCGACGACCAAAAGTGCATATTGTGCGGCCAATGTATTGAGGTATGTCAGAGGGTTCAAACGGTTTTTGGCTATTACGAACTTCCCATCAAGGACGATATCACCTGTGTGAACTGCGGACAGTGCACCCTGTGGTGCCCTACAGCAGCCATCACCGAGAAGGATGACATCGATAAGGTGATCCAGGCCCTGGAAAACAAAGATGTGCACGTGGTGGTTCAAACTGCCCCTGCTACCCGGGTTGGTTTAGGAGAAGAGTTCGGTATGGCCCCGGGATCCTTCGTAGAAGGTAAGCAGGTGGCTGCCCTGAAGAAGCTTGGGTTTGATGCCGTGTTTGATACCAACTTCTCTGCCGACCTAACCATTTTTGAAGAAGGTACCGAGTTAATTAAAAGAGTAACTGGTGAAATTAAAGAACCCCTGCCGCAGTTTACCTCCTGCAGCCCCGGTTGGGTTAAGTTCTGTGAATATTTCTATCCGGATCTGCTGGAGCACATGTCTACCTGTAAATCTCCCCAGCAGATGCTGGGCGCTCTGGTTAAGACTTATTACGCCAAAGAAAAAGGGATCAATCCTGAAAAGATTTTCTCGGTTTCCATCATGCCCTGCACCGCCAAAAAATTTGAAGCTGCACGTCCGGAAATGAACAGTGCCGGCGAGTATGCCGGAAAACCCGATTTAAAAGACGTGGATGTGGTACTGACTACCCGGGAACTGGCCCGTCTGATTAAAATGAAAAACATTGATTTGAATACCCTTCCCGAGGCTAAATACGATTCCCTCATGGGCGAAGGCACCGGTGCCGGCCTCATCTTTGGCGCTACCGGCGGTGTTATGGAAGCGGCCATTCGTTCCGCTTATTTCCTGATTACCAAACAGGAGCCACCGGAAGCATTGTTGAATTTGACCCCGGTTCGTGGACTGCCGGGTATTAAGGAAGCAGGCGTTGATATTCCCGGTGTTGGAACAGTGCGTGTGGCGGTTGCCCACGGTCTAAGCAATGCCCGGCCTATTTTGGAAGCGGTACGCAAGGGAGAATCTCCCTATCACTTTATTGAATTCATGTGCTGCCCCGGCGGCTGCATCAGCGGCGGCGGACAGCCTAGGACCTCTCTGCCCCCTTCCGACGAAGTGCGTCAAGCCCGTATCGCCAGTCTTTATAATGCGGACGCCCATGTTTATGCGAAACGTAAGAGTCACGAAAACAAAGAGGTATTGGCCCTCTATGAAAAATTCCTGGAGCATCCCAACAGTCATTTAGCTCACGAGTTGCTGCACACCCACTATGAGGACCGCAGCAAACAACTGACTGTTAAGAAAGAAAATGCGTAAATCCATACCTTCAGGAGGTGAAAATTCATGTCAAAAGGCGTTTTAGTTGACCTGACCAAATGCGTAGGTTGCGGCAGCTGCACGGTGGCCTGCAAACTATGGAACGAAACCAAATGGGATGATCAAAATCCTACCATTGGAGATAAAGCAAAACTAACGGATAAGAATTGGACTGTGGTTGATTTTAAAGAAGTTGAGGGGAAAGACGGCAAACCGGTATGGCGTTTCGTCAAGCATCAGTGCCTGCACTGCAAGGAACCCGCCTGTGCGTCCGCTTGTTTTGCCAAGGCTCTTCAGAAAACTGAAGAAGGACCGGTTATCTATTATCCTCACCTGTGTGTTGGCTGTCGTTATTGCATGATTGCCTGTCCCTTTAATATTCCCAAATACGAATGGGAAAAGGCTTTTCCTTTGGTAACCAAGTGCCAGATGTGTTCCACCAAGGTAGAAAAAGGTGAGGCTCCCGCCTGTGTATCCGTTTGCCCCGCCGGAGTATTTAAGTATGGGGACCGTGAAGAACTGTTACAGGAAGCAAAATCCACCGTTGCTAAAGACTCCAAGTATGTTCAGCATATTTTTGGTGAAAAAGAAGTGGGCGGTACCTCCTGGATGTATCTCTCCGATGTTCCCTTTGAGCAATTAGGCTTTAAAACCGACGTTACTACCCGGCCCCTGCCCAGCTATACAGCCAGCTTCATGCATGCAACGCCTTACGTTGCAGTTACCTGGGGCGTTATTCTGACGGGCCTTTACCACTACACCAAGCGCCGCAACCAGATTGCGAAGGAAAACGACAAAAACTATAAGGCCTAACTGAGGCAATTATATTTCATATCTAGGGGGGATATTCATGGCGGCTCACGCCCAAGCCCAAAAGTGGAGCTTTAAAATAACTCCTATCCGTGTACTATTAATGTTATTGGCCGCAGCCGGTATCGGTATAGCAATCTTTCGTCTGGTAACCGGCCTTGGTATTGTTACAAATTTAAATGATGAATGGCCCTGGGGACTGTGGATCGGCTTTGACGTTCTTACCGGCGTTGCACTGGCCGGCGGCGGTTACGGCACGGCTCTTATCGTACACGTGCTGCACAGAGAGTATTTCCATCCCATCGCCCGCAGCGCTATGCTGACTTCTTTGTTAGGTTATCTGCTGGTAATGGCCGGACTGTTCCTTGATATTGGTCAGTGGTTCAATTTCTGGCGTCCCTTTGTTTCCTGGGGTCATCACTCCGTGCTCTTTGAAGTTTTCTGGTGTGTATCCTGCTATACCACGGTACAGATTCTAGAATTCACCGAAATTGCCACCGAGCGGGTTGGCACCAAGTTCCATGAGATTGCTACGAAAGCACTGCCCTTTTTGATGATCGTTGGCATTATCTTCCCTACCCTGCACCAATCTTCCCTGGGTGCTCTGTACCTGATTATGCCCGATAAGTTATATCCGCTGTGGTGGTCACCCATTATCTTCCTGTTCTTCTTAATGTCATCTTTCTTTGTGGGTCCTGCTATGATCTGCGTGGAAACCACCCTGGCCGGAAAAGCATACGATCACTGGGTTCCCATTCCCATCCTGAAAAGCTTGATCAAGGTCTCCGGATATGCTATGATTATTTATCTGGTATTAAAGATTTATGATTTAGTCAGCCGGGGAGTCTTCAATCTGGTCTTTGCAGGCAATTTGGAAGGCAACATGTTCTTGATTGAAATGGTTCTCGGTATTATCGTTCCCATCATTATGTGCTTCACGAACATCACCACAACCCGTTCCGGATTGTTCATTTTCGGTCTACTGGTAAGCGGTGGCGTTATTTTAAACCGTATGAACGTTGTGATTATTGGTATGATTCAGTCTACCGGCTCTACCTATGTGCCCTCCGCTGCTGAATTCCTGGTAAGTATCGGACTGGTAGCCATTGGCGTGCTGGCTTATTGTTTCATCGTAGAAAACTTCAGAATTCTAGATCATAATGATCATGGCCATGCGGCCTAATCCTCTAAAAGGGTTTTGTAAAAGCTAGGTAAGAAGGCGGTGCATATCATCACCGCCTTCCTTTTATACCGGTGTTATCAACACCATCGCGCCTGTATTTTCTTTCTTGTAACCCGATACCTAGTCGGGTTTTTTCTTTTTCCGGGGCAGCGGGTTGTTAAAGCACTGCCCTCAGTGTAGCTAAATTCATTTTAAACTTCTCTGAAGGAAAGGACAATATTAAGTAAATTTAAAAATTAAAAAAATATTCAAACAATTTTTAAATATTTTCTCTAGCCTGGCAGGACT
>JAEZNB010000052.1 GCA_023441965.1 Bacillota bacterium | reverse complement strand
CCTTTAGGGCTAGCCCGAGAATGTAGTGCAGCTGGCAGGACCTTCAGTGCGCCTTCCGGGCGCAGGCAGGTAACACCCCCCTTATAGGGGGATAAACAAACCACCGGCTAAGCCGGTGGTCATGATTCTTTAATCAGGTCAATCGGTGAAAGAGCATGTACAACCGTAATTCCCGCAAGTATTTCGGTAATCCGCGGTGTATCTTTGCTTTCTAAGCTTAGATACAGTGTAGGAATATCTGATTTCAGTTGTTTGGCTCTTTCCTTTAAATTCATTTTTAAACCTCAATCCATTACAATGTGCACCTTACTTTTTAAATGAAACAGTTATTGTCGTTCCTTTACCTTCCTGACTTTCAAGAGCAATTTCAGCATTATGGAGAATCGTGACATGCTTCACAATGGCAAGCCCCAGGCCCGTGCCGCCGGTATCTTTCGAATGACTTTTATCAACTCGGTAAAACCGTTCAAATATGCGATCCCGGTGTTCGGGCGCAATGCCTATACCTGTATCCGCAACCGACAGGATGGTTTTACCGCTTTCATTCTGCAGCTTTACCGTGACGCTGCCGTTAACCTTATTATAGTTAATGGCATTATCGCAAAGATTATAAACCATCTCATACAGGATTGGTTTTATACCGTAAACCAACGATGTATCGCCGGAATAGTCTATTTTTATGTTTTTCGATTTAGCTTTATCAGATAAGGTCTTTATAACAGATTCGCACAGTTCAGACAAATCTACCCCTACAAATTCCTGACCCAAATCCCCCTCATCCATTCTTGATAGCTTGATAATATCCTCAATCAAAGCGAGCAAGCGGGCGGCCTCGGTATGAATATCATGGGCAAATCGAGGGATATCCTCTTGCTTTGCAATACCGTTTTCTATGATTTCGGCACAACCCATGATGGAGGTGAGTGGTGTTTTAAGTTCATGGGACACATTGGCTGAAAACTCACGGCGCATTTTCTCGGCTTGTTCTTTATCAGTAATATCAACGATAAATAAAATTGCGGCATAGGAATTAGAGTTGCTTTCCACCGGATTCGCGGAAAGTTGATAGATTCTCCCGAGTTTATTTAGCTTCACACTTAAGGATTTCCCGGAAATAGCGGAATCAACGGCTTTTATATAATAAACATCCCGACAAAGTTCGAGATATGATTTTCCCACGGCATCGCCTAAAATCCGCTTTGCACTGTTGTTTTCAAAAAGTATATTGCCTTTTTCTCCGTATATCACAAGCCCTTCATCCATAGCACCTGTGATGTCTTCAAATTCCTTTTGTCTTGCGGTCAGCTCTTTAATCTGACTGGATATCTTTTGGTTTTGCTTTGCGAGTCTTGTTAAAAGAGGTGACAGCTCCTCATAGGTGCTGTTTGAAAGGGGCTCTTCTAAATTGAGATTGTTTATTGGCTTTATGATCAGAACAGTAAGAAATCTGGCACTGATCACAGCCAAAACAAGAATAACTACTGCGATTAACACAATCCAAATCATAGCGCCGCTTATAATGCCAAAAGCGCTTTTGCTGGTTGCGGCAACCCTTAGAATATCGCCATTATTCAGCTTAACAGCATAGTAATATGTTTTTTCACCTAAAGTATCAGATAAGCGAGCTGCATCACCACTGCCGTTTGAAATTGCAGATTTGATTTCAGGCCTGTCTAAATGGTTTTCCAGGGTGTCGGCCTGTACGAAGCTGTCGTATATGACAGTGCCATCGGGTGCGATCAGGGAGATACGGTTTTTGCTCTCTTTCCCGATTGCAGCGATATACGCCATATCAGCATCTGCATCAGACTCTATGGCTTTGCTGATAAAAATAGATTGGTTTACAACTTCTTTTCTCAGCTCTTCCGCCGAGTTGTTGTAAATTACACTGATAACCAATGTTGCTGTTAACAGGAGGGTAATAAAACAGGCAAGACATATGCTTCGAAAAACTCTTTTCCGCATGTTTATACCCCTCCTATTCTGTAACCAACTCCGCGTATGGTTTCAATGAAGTCTCCTGCCTCGCCGAGTTTTTGTCTTAAGGTGCGTATGTGTACATCGACCGTTCTGGTTTCACTGTCAAAATCATACCCCCATATTTTATCAAGCAGCACATCTCTGGTTAATACAATACCCGCATTTTTCATTAAGAGCTTAAGTAATTCGAACTCTTTATATGTCAAATCAACAGGCGCACCATTTACAAACACACTGTGTTTACTTGTATTGAGCACAATAGAGTTGTAGATGTATTCTTCGGAATCCTCGATATTTTCGGTGCGACGAAGCACTGCTTTGATTCGGGAGACAAGCTCCATCATACCAAAGGGCTTTGAAATATAGTCGTCTGCCCCCGAATCGAGCCCGATTACTTTATCATATTCGGAGCCTTTGGCTGTTACCATGATGATGGGTATCTTTCTTGTAGAAATGTCTGAACGCAAACGTTTCATAATTTTCATGCCATCCTCTCCGGGCAGCATGATATCAAGCAAAATCAGATTTGGCTTTGTGTTTTGTAAAGCGTTAAAAAACTTCTCGCCGTTTTCAAATCCAAGTGCCTCAAAGCCAGTATTCTGCAAGGTATAAACAACCAGTTCACGAATACTCCTGTCGTCTTCAACATAATAAATCATATACTTACTCCCTGTGCTTACCGTTGATGGAAAACACCACCCACTCGGCAATATTGGTTGCGTGATCTCCTATCCGCTCAAGATATTTTGCGATCATAATAATATCTACAAACTGCTCCCCGCTTTGTGGATTACTCGTTATCAGGGACACAACATCCGTCTTTATTTTGCAAAACAGTTCGTCAACAACATCATCATGTTGAATGACTTCTTCAGCAAGCTTCAAATCATGCTTCACAAATGCGTCTATGCTATCGGTTACCATTTTGATTGTAGCCCCAGCCATATCGGAAATATGCACTTTGTGTATGCTGGATGAGATGTCAATATAAGAAACGATTTCAGCAATATCCGCTGCCTGGTCTCCGATTCGTTCCATATCGGTAATCATTTTCAAGGCTGCCGAAATGAGGCGCAAATCTTTTGCCACGGGTTGCTGCTGCAAAATCAGATTCAAACAAAGATTTTCAATCTCTTTTTCCTTCTGATCGATTTCAATCTCGGTGGTTTTTACAGATTTCGCTAATACAATATCGTTATTCATCAAAGACTTGACTGCAATCGCAATGGCGTTTTCACAAAGTGCGCCCATTGAAATCAACTGATTATTTAATTGATCAAGCTGGGTATCCAGTCTGTTTCTCATTATCCAAACCTCCCCGTAATATAGTCCTCCGTCCGTTTATCACCCGGATATGAAAAGAGTTTCTCCGTCTCATTCATTTCTACGACTTCACCAAGAAGAAAAAAGGCAGTTTTATCAGAAATACGGGTGGCTTGCTGCATATTATGTGTCACGATAATTATAGTATATTTCTTTTTCAGCTCCAGTGCAAGGTCTTCTATCTTACTCGTCGAAATCGGATCCAGGGCGCTTGTAGGTTCATCCATCAATAAAACTTCCGGTTCCACGGCCAATGCTCTGGCGATGCAAAGCCTTTGCTGTTGCCCGCCGGAAAGACTCAGCGCGCTTTTCTTTAATCTGTCCTTAAGTTCATCCCAAATGGCAGCGTCTGTCAGGGAGCGCTCAACAATATCATCAAGCTTTGCTTTTGACTTTATTCCGTGTGTTCTGGGTCCATACGCTATGTTATCATAAACACTCATCGGGAAGGGATTTGGTTTTTGAAAAACCATACCCACGCGTTTACGGAGTGAATTCACGTCCATATTTTCGTATATATTCATGCCGTCAAGAAGAACTTTGCCTTCAATCCTGCATCCTTCCACAAGGTCATTCATTCGATTTAGTGTCTTCAGTAGTGTAGACTTGCCGCAGCCAGACGGCCCGATAAATGCAGTAATCTCATTTGCGGGTATGTTCAAGTTAATATTTTTCAGTGCGTGGAAGTTGCCATAAAACAAGTTCAGATCCTGTATCTCAAATTTATTCATTAAGCTTTTCCTCTCCCTAATCGTTTCGCAACAAAAGCCGAAAGCGTATTTAGCCCAATTACCATGATAAGCAACACAACCGCAGTAGCATAGGACTGCTCGGTATTTAAGCCCTCCGTCCACAACGCATATAAATGCACCGACAGCGTTCTGCCTGACCCCATCAGGTTATCCGGTATTTGAGCGACCGAGCCTGCTGTGTATATCAGCGCAGCCGTTTCTCCGACAATTCTTCCTACCGACAATATCACTCCTGCAAGAATGCCGGGAATGGCTGACGGCAAAATAATTTTAAATATTGTACGCAGTTTTCCGGCTCCCAGACCTAGGCTGCCTTCACGGTACGAATCGGGAACGCTGATGAGTGCTTCCTCCGTCGTTCGCATAATTACCGGCAATATCATAATTGACAGCGTCAATGCGCCCGCAAGCAGTGAATAGCCAAAGCCGAGCGTCGTAACAAAGAGCAGAAATCCAAATAATCCATACACAATGGACGGTATGCCGGATAATGTTTCAGCCGTTATTCTCACTACCGAGACCAGCTTATTCCCGCGTCTCGCATATTCCACAAGATAGATAGCCGAAAATATCCCGAGAGGAACCGCGATAAGCAGAGAAAAAAATGTCATAGTTACTGTATTGATAAGCGCCGGGAACAGGGATACATTTTCAGAAGTATACTTCAGGCTGAACAGATCAAGAGACAGGTGCGGTACTCCTTTTATCAATATGTAAACGACAAGACAGAGAAGTACTCCGACAGTCAATAATCCCGCAATATATGCAGCACATCTTAGCGCAACCGACTGTAATTTGGATTTATTAAAAGTTTTCAAGATTTCGACCTCCTTTTGATTAAGGAGAAGGTAAGGTTGATAATCAAAATAAAAACAAATAATATAGCTGCGGTTGCAATCAGAGCCCCTCTGTGCAAATCGGCGGCATATCCCATTTCAAGCACTATATTTGCTGTCAGTGTTCTTAATCCCTTCAGAACACTTGATGGAATGATTGCTTGATTACCTGCTACCATAACAACCGCCATTGTTTCACCTACGGCGCGCCCTATTCCGAGAATAACTCCTGCCAAAATGCCGGATTTTGCCACCGGAACTACTGTGAAAAAAACGCTTCTTTCATGAGTCGCTCCTAAAGCCAGTGCCCCTTCATAATAGCTTTCAGGAACTGCCCGTATGGCTGCCTCGGATACGCTGATTACAGTGGGAAGTATCATAATACCCAGAACAATAGAAGCAGCTAACATACTTGAGCCGCTACCTCCGAGAAAGTCACGGATAAAAGGAACAATCACCATCAACCCGAAAAAACCGTATACAACAGATGGAATCCCTGCGAGTAAATCAACTGCCGGCTTAATAATCCTATATAATTTTTTGGGGCAGAAACGGGCCATAAATACCGCTGTAAGTATTCCTACGGGCACTCCGATTATAATAGCACCGGCTGTAACGTACAGGCTGCCGAGTATCATGGGAAATATGCCGTAAATATCGTTTGACGGTTCCCACTGGGAGCCTGATAAAAACCGAAATACACCCACTTCAGCCATTGCCGGAATTCCGTTAATAAATATGAATATACAGATAAGAGCAACAGCAAGTATGGAAATGCAGGCTGAAATTAAGAATACAATTTGCATCATTTGCTCTTTTAACTTTGCCTTTTTCATTTGTAGACCTCCGTTATGCCGGGTCGGTTCACTGCTTGCTTTACTGGGCAACATCAGACCACCTTACGGCTTCACCGGTATATATCTTCTTTACTTGCTCGGCTGAGAGACTATCTACAGTATTCTTTTTATTCACGATTACCGCAATCCCATCAATTGCAATTGTGGTGGAGGTAATACCGTTTGCGATTTCGCTTTCTTTCAGTTCACGGCTTGACATTCCGATATCACAAATATTGTTAATAACACTGTTTACGCCGGTGGTGGAGTCACTTTGATTGATTTCAATGTTAGCGTTTGTGTTGATAGCCAGATACGCTTCCTTCAGCTTTTCCATCACGGGGGTAACCGATGACGAGCCTGCAATTGTTATTTTACCCGACGGTTTCTTTCCGCTAAAAGCTGCTGCATCCGATGCGGCGATATATCCGTTTTGTTCCACAATTTTTTGTCCATCTTCGGATAATATAAAGTCAACAAAATCCTTTGCTACTTCGGATAAGTTCTCTTTTGTGGCAATGTTGAAGGGGCGAGAAATTTTATAACTGCCATTTTTGATGTTTTCGACAGTTGCCTTGGCGCCATCGATTTTTAGCGCCTTAACACTATCATTTAACGAACCGAGCGAAATATATCCGATTGCATGAGCGTTTTGCGAGACACTTGTAATCATAACTCCGGTGCTTTGTGTGATGTCTGCGGTCGAAACGGTATAATCCACTTTTTCACCATTTGCATTCTTTTGTTCAATGCCGAACAATTCAACAAACGCACCTCGTGTTCCCGAACCGTCTTCACGAGATATGACGGTTATTTCACTGCTCATATCAAATCCGCTTTTTGTGGCACAACCCGCAAAGGAAGTGAAAACTGTCATGCAGGTTAGAATGGCTGCTAATAATTTTAAATACCTCATCTAAATAATCTCCTTTTTCATTTATTTGATTACATATTAAAAGATTATTGTAAAGTGGATACTTATTTTATTGTAAAATCGAGGTTAAATTTATACAAATGCATGTGCGCTTTTGGGGGTATATGGTGAAACTATTTTTAATTGTAACTTCTAATATTAGAAAAAGGGGATGTTATCAGTTTGAAACATCCCCAAACAGTTATTTGGCTATTGATACTTTTTTCATTAGTCTATATATTAACTGACAAACCAGACTTAAACTCCACGGTGAATTTGTCCTCGAAGACCGTAACCTTTTCAATCAACCGCCGGACAAGCTGCTCGTCGTATTCGGCGAGGGCGGTGGACCGCTTCTTTAGGAATGTGCTCATATCAGCCATACGCTTTTTGAGTTCATCACGGTTAGCATTTTCAAGAAGCAGCTTCTGCTTTTGGTCACGCAGGTGGTGAATCTCATCGCCAACTTTATCATAATCCGCATTAGAAGTGGCCAGCTTCAGAAGCTCTGTTTGCAGTTCCTCCAGCCGCTTATCGATATCCGCCAAGGCCTTGTCGCTTTCTCGATTTATGACGGTTGCGATGTTGTCCCGCAGAGTTGTGAGGAAAGAGTCTTTGTCGCAGAGCGTCTGATTGATAGCGGTGACCAGCACTTGCTCAATGGTGCTCTCCAGTACCGTGCGAGCATCGCAGAATAGGCCGGTGTTTTCTAATCGGCTGACACAGCGCCAGACGATGGACTTCTTACCTCTGTTGTTCCAATGCACCCTGCGAAAAACCTCACCACATTTGCCGCAGATGATTATCTGAGCAAAGACATGGTTGCTGCTAAAGGTTCTGGTCTTGCCGTTCGGGCTTGTGTGTACAATACGGCGGCGGATAAGCTCTTCCTGCACCTGCATGAAAACTTCACGCGGGATGATGGCTTCATGGCTGTTCTCTACATAGTACTGCGGAACGATACCGTTGTTCTTAACCCGCTTTTTTGTAAGAAAATCAACCGTGTAGGTTTTCTGCAAGAGAGCATCTCCGATGTACTTTTCGTTTCGTAGAATATTATTAATGTTACTGGTGTGCCAGCGCTCATTGCCTGCACCGTTCAGAATACCGTCGGCCTCTAACCCCCGGGCAATCTTCAGCATACTTGCACCCTCAAGGTATTCTCGATAAATGCGCTTTACGATTTCGGCTTCTTCGGGTACAACCACAAGGCGCTTATTTTCATCCTTGGTATAACCGAGGAACCGTGCACAGTTGACTTGGATTTCGCCCTGCTGGTAGCGGTATTGCAAGCCCAGCTTCACATTCTGACTTAAGGACTGGCTTTCCTGTTGTGCAAGGGACGCCATAATCGTGAGCATAACCTCGCCCTTGGAATCCATGGTGTTGATGTTTTCTTTCTCAAAATAGACCGGGATGTTCTTATCCTTCAGCTGACGGATATATTTCAAGCAGTCCAGCGTATTTCGGGCAAATCGGCTAATGGACTTTGTGATAATCATATCGATATTGCCGGCCATGCACTCGTCAATCATGCGGTTGAATTCCTCGCGCTTCTTGGTGTTGGTGCCCGAGATTCCGTCATCCGCAAAGATTCCCGCCAGCACCCAGTCGGGGTGCCCTTGTATGTAGGCGGTGTAATGCTCAATCTGTGTGTCATAGCTGGTAGCCTGCTCCTCGCTGTCTGTGGAAACACGGCAGTAAGCAGCAACGCGCAGCTTCGGTTTTTCCTCGTCCTTGCTCTTGCGAGTATGCTTTCTTGCCGGAATCACTGTGACATTTTTACTGACTGCCATTCTTGTTCACCTCTATTTCAATTAAACTGTAGGCGTATTCCGCCTGCCCGAAGGGGTCGTCGAGTTCCTCTGTTCCTTCTTTCATGCGAAAGATGGTAGGATAAACGACCTCTTTTTCTTGTATAAACTTTTTGGTACGGCCGAGTCTTTCCGCCCGCATAATTCGTTCTGCTTCGGCAGTATTGAAAGTGTCTTTGTCAATAATCGGCGGATAAAACTCATCACCGAGGTATCGGGTATTTCGTAGCATCCTGCCGATACCGGAATGGAAAGCTTTAATACCTGCTTTCTTAGCTGCTGTCGCCAAGGAATCGCCGCTCAGGTAAGATTGGAACAATGTTTTTATCTGCTCTGCAGCCTCTTTATCAATTACGGCTTTTCCGTTTTCAATACGGTAGCCAAATGGTATATGGCTCATTTATCTCACCAACCTTTCTTTTAGCGTAATGCCGCATTTTAGTTCGAATCCGATTTCTTCACGAGAATAAACAAGAACTTTCTTCACATAACGTTTAAACAGTTCACCGTCAAAACCCGTTAGCATTGATGCTTTGGTAGCATACTGCAGCAAAGCGCTGACCTCACTTAGGTTTTGAAAGTCATTATTCAGGAATCGCGTTATGGATTCTTTTTGGCGGCGTAGCCGTTCTGCCTCTTGCAACAATTCATTGTTGCTCTTATTGTAAACGGCAGGCTCAAGATATTTTTTGGTCATCAGCCCAACCAGAACATTTCGCTGTTCTGTGTTTTCTTCGAGTTTCTTGTCAATCGCTTGAATGCTCTCCAGAGTTTCATCGGAACTCATCCCACGCAGACTGACTAACAAGGGTTTTAGAACAACCGCATGTCCGAAAATGAGCTTGTTCATCATGGTGACAAATGCGTATTCGAAATCGGACTCCGACACATATTTCATAGAGCATTTCTTGATGTTTGCAATATGAGTGGAGCAGCACCAAGCAATTCGATGCCTTCCGCTTGAGTGACTTCTGCGTTTAAATGTGCCACCGCACTGGCCGCAGATGATTTTGCCTGAAAAGGGATAACGGTTCTGATACTTTGTGTTTTGCTTTTCCAGCCCTTTTTCCTTAGCACGCTGATCAATAATATCCTGTGCGGTCTCAAAATCCTCATGACTGATAATCGGCTCGTGATGATTTCGAATTAGATATTGGTCTTTTTCTCCATTGTTGTTATGGCGGTTGAAGTGCTCATCAGTATAGGTCTTTTGAAAAATGACATCACCTGTGTACTTTTCATTACTAACCATCCCGCGTATCGTCGTTGATGTCCAACGACCGCCTTTTTTGGTCGGTACCTTTCGTCTGTTCAACTCATTAGCGATTTTGTGAGTACCCTTGCCGGACAAAATCTCGGCAAAGATGAAGCGGACAATTTTAGCTTGAGACTTATTGATAACCATTTCACCGTCTACATTGTCATAGCCGTAAGGCGGATAAGATATTTTATATGTACCATTTTGGAATCTGCGCTTAATCGACCATTTGTTGTTCTCGGAGATGGAGACCGATTCGCTTTTGGCCAGTCCAGACAGGATTAACAGCATGAGTTCGCTTTCCATTGACCCGGTGTTAATATTTTCTTTCTTAAAATAAATGAAAACATCAAGGTCAAGTAGCTTTCTGACCAGTTCAAGACAATCGGTTGTATTTCGAGCAAATCTGCTGATAGACTTCGTTACAATGAGGTCTATTTTTCTGTCTTCACAGTCTGCAATCATTCGAAGCAATTCAGGCCGCTTTTCCTTTTTTGTTCCGGAGATGCCCTCATCATAATAGAGCCCGGCGAACTCCCACTCAGGATTTGCATTGACGTAGGATTCATAATGCTTTATTTGAGCATCCAGACTTTTGAGTTGTTCATCGCTGTCGGTAGATACACGGCAGTAGGCCGCAACCCGCAACTTAGTCTGTTCGGTTAAATCGGCTGTGTTTTGAGCAATTTTCGTTACCTTTTTCAAATTCTCACCTCCTTAGTCAGTGTGACATATTACCTCTGAAACGAAGTTATATCAACGATTTCAGGGCATAATCTCGGCTAATAGCGGCGAGAAAGTTTTGCGATTTAATTCGGTTATCTTGTTGAATTCCGACAAGGTAATTAGACCTTTCTCAAGCATAGAAGTGAGTATTTGCTGTGCTCTCACATAATCAACTTCGCGCTGCATTTGCTCATGCGGAGTAGAGTTCACTTCACCATCGATTTTCAGCCCTTCGCCAATAGGGCAACGCATTAACTCAAGTTTCTGTTCATTGAACACGAGAAACCACCTCCTCGCTATACGGAGAAAAGTGGAGCGTTTTATACACCTATAAATAAAAAAAGCCCGCAGAGTTTTTACGCTCCGCGGGCTTGATAATAGTTATCAAGAATATTTAATGAAAGCATCCTTAAATCCTGCCGCCTTAACTTTCTTAAGCATGGCGTCAGCATTTGCTTTGACAGAGTATGCACCGACTTGAACTCGGTACAGTTTCTTCAGTTCGGTGGAGGTAGGCGCTTCTATTGCTGACAGCAACTTTTTAACTTCGGCACGGAAAGTATCCATTGACTTCCCGTGTTTAGGAAACCAGTGCCCGGGGTCGGCATGGTTACTGGCGATACCGCGCTTATGCCCTTCGTAATGCCCAATGATCACGTCATCTGCCATTGGGTCGAGCTTGTACTCTTTGCAAAGATAGGCGCATAATTCAGTTGCTTCTTTATACACAGCATTGAAGTAGGCGGCATCGGTCAGTCCATCTTCACAAATTTCAAAACTGATATGAGTATCGTTGACTGAGCCTTTTGAACCGGAGCCACCATGCCAACCTCGATGATTCCACGGGAGGGTTTGGTATGTTGCGATAGAGCCATTAGCCAGCTTTCCAATAAAGGCATGTACACAGACCTGCCGCCCATCCGGCTTATCCTGATTCCAATGGTTGTTATACTGGTTCTTGCCCAACAGACCGTCATCTGGACCCACATAGCGTTTGAGGTTTGGGTTATTTGCCCCGGTAGAATGCACCATGATACCCTTAGGAGTGATAGTTCGGCCTGCTTTGTAGCAAGCATTGTTGGTCAAAATGAGTTTGTGGAGGTTCATTTCGTTTCGCCGTCCTTTCCATGAAGCATAGCTGACCGATTCTTTGCTCATATCGGCGAAAATTATCGTCCAGCATTCAATACTGACAGAAGGATTCTACTTGACAGGCTCAAGACTAATTCGAAGTTGACTTCAGACGTTTATACATGGGAAAACAAAATTCCCGAGATACGTGCTGTTCTTGACTCCTATTTACAGAAAAAATATATTGATGAAGCCAAGAAGCGTATAGGGTCAAAGATGTCTGAGAAGGAACTAAAAGATATCGTACTTAAGCTTCTTGATGAGATTCCTGAACTATACAGCTATTTCCTAAATTAGGAGGGCGTTGCGATGAATATTGCTGAAATTATCTTTAAGGTGTCCAATGAGCGTCAAACACCTGGTAGATTTCCGACGCGATTAATATTTGCCCACAACTTCACCGACTATCTATCCTTGGTCGGTGAGCTTAAGGCTGTATGCGATGAGGTAATTGACCTATCTGCTTTTACTAAAGGAGATGTTCTACCCCGCTTTAAGGATTTCAAAAACGAGTTAGCCAAGCATTCGGGAAAGCAATTACTTCTGCTCTCAGTTGGAGAATATCTTCGCATTTGTATAAAGCGTGAACGTGATAAGGCAACCGCTAATTTCCCTGGTATATGGGAGCAACTGCAGCCAGAAAGTTCTACAACAAAGTATATAATCCCGATATTTGGAGGCAGAGAAATATTTGATTCCATAATGCCAATTCAAGATGAGCGGCAGCAACAATTCATTTGGGAGGTAAATGAGTCTTCAAGCGAATCTGAGTACAGCATTACTATCTATTCCCCTGATTTCAAGGAGGCAATTGCTGCAGATGCCATGAATTTGCAAGAATGGTTTCTGAAGTGGACATCATTATTTGGTGACAAAAACCGAAAAAGCTTTTCACTCCTAACTAAATTGTACCGATATGCGGAACCTGTATACGGCGGAGTTCGCTTGAACATCGTTGATGAACCATTTGCCTATGTTGCTTCTCTTGTTACCGATGGCGAGAAGCTTAATAAGAATGATGGCAACGAAAAATTTTGGAAATTCATTGCTCAAAACGTGAAACGGGATAAACCGTTTGCAGAAACCATTAAGTATTTACTTAATTTCGACCTCAATATTGACCCCATTAGTGCATTAGCACGCTTTAACGAACTCTCGGATGATGAATTGAACTTGTTGCGCATATGGTACAAACTATACCCGTCAGACGACTACTACACATTTGCTATCAACAGGGCAGCAACAGCGAGAGAGATACCCGTTTCGCTTAGAGACTCCATTTTCGAATTGCCTAAATTGTCGGACTCTTTCATCCGCCAAAGGACTGCTGCATTGAGGGTTCTAGACTTATCTTATAGTGAAAAATATTTTACAAGACTCGACAAAATCCCCGACCCTGAATCCAGGTTGATGATGCTGACATACAGGACACTTGCGGAACGCGCATATGCTGTGAAAACAATAAGCGGTCTTTTGCGTAGCGGCGCTGATGTCAACGCTCTTGTTGAGCAACTCAAATCCGATTACCCTGATTTGGCCGAATATTTAAATCCTGATGCTACTAACTCAATATCAGGAGAAGTAAAACAGTATTTCAATTGGTATCGTCGTAGTAAATTAATAAATAGGCCTAACACAGATATACCTTGTAGTATTGATTTTGATGGTATTGATAGCAGAAATAAAGTAATTCAACAAAATAGCAGCAACGATAGTCTTCAGTTTTGGATCGACGCATTAGGTGCAGAATGGATTCCCGTATTATTAAGAAGACTAAATTCTCTTGGCATTGAGGTTGCCGTGAAGGCACTAATTACAAAGGCGCTTTTACCTACGGAAACTGAATTCAACCATAAATGGACGGCTACAGATGTTAAATGGGATCGGCTCGACAAACTCTCTCATAATGGCATGCCAGATGATAAGGATTATTTCCTGTGCATTGCCCGTCAATTGGAGATTATGAAAGAGATTGTTGAACATGTTTCAGAAATGCTGTTAAAAACAAATAGGGTTATTGTAACTGGAGATCACGGTAGTAGCCGGCTTGCGGCTTTGCTCTTTCATGATGCGGAGAATTTTGCTATTGAGCCTCCCAAGAACGCAATCGTACGCTCTTTTGGAAGGTTTGTTGAGTTACAAGATGACAGTTATGTAACATTAACAACTTCAATGGAGCGTACAGAAATTGACGGAAAACACTATATCGTTATGAAAACCCATGAGCACTTTAAACAATCAGGCAATGCGGCAGGCGGAAATACCGACGAGAAGGCTGTTGCTGGGGAAATACACGGTGGTATGACACCTGAGGAATATCTTGTGCCTGTAATAATCGTAACTCGCGAAATTCCACTATCTCCCAAAGAAACAACAAAAAAACCAAAGGGAATAACGATTAATGATGATATACTGGGGTTGCCATAATGAGAGGGAAAAAGATATGCACTGAGTGCAATAAAATTTTGAATAAGGATGAAGTAGCGCTTACGCAGAAAATGCTCGGAAAAGATATAAACGAGTTATACTGTATTGACTGCCTCGCAGAATATATTGATTGTGATCGCAGTGATTTGGAAATAAAAATTGAAGAATTCAAGGAACAAGGTTGTGCTTTGTTTCTTTAGGAGGATAGCCAATGGACAAGATTAAAGAAGTTTTCGCGGAGATGGTAGTACTTAAGAATCCTGAACGAACTAAGTTTTTTGCAGATCTTAGTCTACCGTCTTATATGAGAGACTGGCTTGTTATGAAATTTTCTGATGAAAACGGGAACATTGACTACAACGGTGTAGCTCGATACATAAAGAAATATATCCCTAACCGTGAGGATTACGAGCAATTCAAATTCCAGATGGTCAACGGGGAGAGCATCCGTTTTCTTGCCAGAATTCGAGTTGGGGTTGATGTCAAAACGGGAAAGACATTATTTGAATTACCAGACTTCGGTGGCACAAAGTCTGGCGCTGGTGGTGAAGTTGCCAACGACGTAGTCAGCAGATGGCAGGAGACTTTGCTTCGTGAAAGCGAGAACTGGGGAATCATTGACCTTGTGTGGGAACAGGACTTCTCTAAAAAACCTCCACGTGGATATGTCAAGTTGATTGGTTACCAGCCGTTTTGCCCATATAGTGTGGACTTGGAATTTTACCGAGAAGCCCGTAACAATTTCACAACCGAAGAGTGGCTTGATTTGCTTATCTCTGCCGTAGACTACAACCCAGGCGGATATGATTCTGAGGAAGAAAAAATGTATTTTATCCGTCGCTTGTTACCTTTTGTTGAACGGCGAGTAAACTTGATTGAGCTTGCACCACGTGGTACAGGTAAAAGCTATGTATATGAAAAAATCAGCAAACGCGGCTGGGTTGTTTCGGGTGGCACGGTATCAAGAGCTACCCTATTCTACGATAACAACTTGAAAACTGGAGGACTTGTTACACGTTTCGACTATGTTGCATTTGATGAAATACAGAACATGAAATTTCTTGAACCTGCACAGATACAAGCCGCTCTTACTACCTATATGCAAGACGGTATCGTTAAGGGGTTTGATTCTGAAATTCCTGCTAGTTCAGGGATTGTTGTTTTAGGGAATATAGAAGCGGAGAAATTCAACACACATGTTAATATGGTTGATGCAATAAACCCGATTTTCCGCAAAGCTGAAACACTTGATAGAATCCATGGATTCATTCCGGGATGGAAGATACCAAAATTTCATCAAAACTTAGTTGCTAAGGGTTGGGCTTTAAATACTGAATATTTTGCAGAAGTCCTACATTCACTACGTGATGAATTGCATTATTCAACTTTAGTGGATTCATGCATTGTAGTGCCACCAAAAGCATATAAGCGTGACCTTGATGCAATAACACGTCTTTGCACTGGATTTGTAAAGCTGTTATTTCCGCATGCAAAAACGAAGAATGATATTCCGCAGGATGAATTTGTTAAATTTTGTCTTGAACCAGCTAAAGAAATGCGACAGGTGATAAGGAATCAATTGCATGTGATTGCTCCGAAAGAATACATTAACCCTGACGTGCCAGATATTCAATACAAAGAATAGAAGAAAAGGAGGGGTATCGTATTGATTTATGCAGATAATGCTGCCACAACTAAACTTGATAATGAAGCCTTTGAAGCAATGATTCCGTGGCTGCGAGATAACTATGGTAATCCATCTGCCCCATATTCATTTTCGCGTGCTGAACGGAAAGCAATTGCAGAGGCACGTGAAATTATCGCAGATTGTATTAATGCTAAACCAGATGAAATATTTTTCACATCCGGAGGCACCGAGAGTAATAACTGGTCTATAAAAGGTATCACACAATATTATAACCTAAATGGTGCCTTTAACGCTCGGCGAACAATTATTACTTCACCTATTGAACATCATGCAGTATTGAATTCTTGCAACACATTGGAGCGTAATGGCTACCCAGTCCTTTATTTGCCCGTTAAACAAGATGGATTGATTGATTCTAATGTTCTTAAAGATTACATAACAGATACTTCGATAGTTGTGTCTGTTATGCTTGCTAACAATGAAATTGGAACAATACAGCCAATAAAAAAGATAGCTGAAATCGCACACCAGCATGGGGCACACATGCACACTGATGCAGTACAAGCAGTTGGACATATTCCAGTAAATGTACAAGACCTATGTGTTGATTTACTTTCTGCATCTGCTCATAAGTTTCACGGCCCAAAAGGTGTGGGTTTTTTATACATACGTAAAGGAACTAATATTTTACCGTATATCGATGGCGGTGCTCAAGAAAAAAGACTCCGTGCTGGAACAGAAAATGTGGCAGGTATTGTCGGAATGGCTGTTGCACTAAAGAATTGTGTTAGCAAAATGCAAAAAGAAGCTGAACGATTAAAGATAATAACTGAACGATTTTACAGTGAGCTTGATAAATTTGGGATAGATTATGTTATTAACGGGGATAAAAACAAAAGGCTTCCAGGCAATATTAACATTTCAATAAAACATTCTAATGGAGAAATGCTGCTTCATCGCCTTGATCTGAAAGGTATATATATATCCACCGGAGCAGCTTGTGATTCTAAAGAAACAAAACTTTCACATGTCATTGAAGCAATTCGGGTTCCAAAGGAGTACGCTGAAGGAACACTTCGAATCTCTTTTGGAAGGGAAAATACTGTTGATGACAGTGTTACTATTGCTGCTGCAATCTCTGCCATTGTTCGCTAACGATTCCAATGCTATCGCTCTAGTAGAGGTACCGGGTTATAAACCATATGTTGACTCATTCCCGCGAACTGACAAAAACTGTTGACCTGTTCCCACTAACCGATAATACTCGCAAAAACCCTGCTCGACCTATCCCCGCGAACGGACAAAACGAAAAATACATACCAGACATCAACCTGATGCTCTCGTTCCATGTTGAGACGGTAGTACTTTTGTTCCACCAACGGCCGAAGGATAGAATTCAGATGGAACTGGATATGACAGAGATGGATATTACATCTGCCGAGACGGAATCAACCTATCAGGAAATCATAGACTACATTTATGAGAATCACAATGTAAAGGTTTCTTCTTTATATATTTCTCAGGTCAAGCGTCAATGCGGTTTAGAAGTGGGGGAAAGCTATAACAAGCCGAAGTCTGAAAATACCGAACAACCGCAGTGCCCCGAAGTAAAAGTAAACCTAATTAGGGACGCATTAGCTCATTTTCAGATGATTTGAAATGAATATCCTTATTTATGAAAAGCAAATATTACTGACAGCATAGTAATGATGTCAAGAGCAAATAGTATAAAGTCCGTAAACCCTGATATATCAACATTTTACACTCATATGTGTTTTATATCCGCTAAACGAAAATAGCATTTTTCACTTCGCATGAACAAGTCAATAAATTCCTTATTTGATAGTTAAGTGGTCAGGTTGGATGTTTAGATTAAGTTGGCATTATATGCTATGATGAACTGAGAAGGAGGGACGATACAGCCTCAATGTGATATCTGTACGTCAGACCAGAGGTTTGCCTGCACCTTCCTTCAGATTCCGCCTCACGACGGACACCCTTGGTGTTCCGCTATACCCTTCCCACTACCGGGCGGGTTAGGGACTTTCACCCGTTAGATTCTGCCCATGCCGGACGCACAAAGATTAGAAACATCACCCAAACGGGCGATGTTTCTTTTTATACTTTCCTATATAATGATAATCAGAGATATTGTTTTTGGAGGTGATAAGATGTCTGTTCCAATGAAAAATAAGCGTAAACTATCCAAACTATTCTGGCGAATCATCATTTCCACAGTCGGCGCGGCACTCATTTTTATTGCAGTGTCCGAGCTTGACTTATATTTCTTTGGCGAAACGGCTTCAGCCAGCGTCACTACACGGCGGGTCGGAGGGGCGGACGACCAATACCAGCCGAATCAGCGGTATGAATGGTCGGTTGACTACATCTTTACAGATAAAAATGGCATAGAACACAGCGGGCATACAACCAGGCGCGGAGGCGATCTTCCTCCGAGAACAGACAGCCGGGCCTATTTCTTTTCCTTTGCTCCGTTTATCAATGCTTTGGAAAGCGAAGCGCAGCCGAACATCGGCCAACTGCTATTTGTTGTAATCGGAATTTTTCTCCTGCTGGTGATGAACAGGAAAAGCAAAAAGCTCCGTCCTGTTCCGGCAGTGCGGAATGCAAAGGACATGAAAGACTACGACGATTCCGTGGAGGAGCTGTTCCACCGTGAGGAGGAATGAGGTGAACACTTATGGATGAATTAATTTGGGAGCTGCATGTTCCCATCTTCAAAAACAGTCTGATCTTAAAGCAAATGGGGTTGGCCATCGGCATTCCCTTTGGAGCCTTGAGCCTTTTTCTGCTGGTTATGAAAGCGTGGTACGCACTCGTCCTGATCGGGTTGACATTTCTGCTGACATTCTTTCTGGTTCTGCTTTTATTCCGGGGAACCTACGACGTCCGGTATGTTATAAACCGGCGGGGTGTTTCCTGCCATACACAGGCAGGGCAGAAAAAACGGGTGCGGTGGCTTGCCTTTTTTACTGTTTTCTTGGGCTTGCTGAAGGCAAATCCCACCGTTGCCGGTACGGGATTGCTGTCAGCCTCAGGCACTGACATGCATATTTCGTGGAATCGAATTAGAAAAGTCAAATACATAGAACAGAAAAAAACCATACGCCTATACGGCGGATATGGAGAGAGCATCACCTTGTTTTGTAAGAAAGAAAATTTTATCGACATAAAACGACATATCTACGAATGGAAGGGAGACAGGTTATGAAAAGAACAATATCGGTATTTTTAGTGCTTTGCATACTCATTGGACTGATGTCCACTCTCACAGGTTGCTCCGGAAAAGACCCCTTTGAAAAAGGTTCTACATTAGATGCTACCATTAAGGCGGGCAAGGATACAAAAATCGGGAACAGTGCAAAAACAGGATGGGAGCTTTTAATTCCGGACGGCGTGATGGAGGACGGTACAGCGATAACGATGAAGGTGCTTTCAGCAGAGAATGCTAAAAGTTATGGGTCATCTGATTTCACGCTGTACGGGACACCCATTGAGGTTTCCGGGGATGGTGCGCACGGTGTTTGGTTTGCCTCCCCTGTTCCCGTAACCATCAAAATTCCAAAAGAGTATTTAAAGGATATAGCCGCTGAAGAGCTTTTCTTTGCCACCTATGAGGACGGAATGTGGCGGTATTTTATGCCAGATCATGTGAATATGAAAGATGGAACCGCAACATTTAAAGCCAGTCATTTCAGCATTCTGGGCTTCGGTAAACCTTCCGAAGCAGAGCAGATCAAGACATTTGCTGGGACCTATGCGGCAGATGAATACAACCGCAGGCAAGAAAAAGCGAGGCTGAACGGTGCGGTGGGAAAACAGCTTGACGAGCTTTTTAAATCCATCGGGATTGACAGTACATCTGCCCGTGATCAACTAATAAAAGATGCTGTCGCTTATCTCGAATCGGCGGCGTATGAT
>JAEZNB010000047.1 GCA_023441965.1 Bacillota bacterium | reverse complement strand
CCCCCCCACAACCCCCCGCCCACCCCTCTGTCACCACACCCGTTCCTTCATCACTCTTCCGAAACGATCGTTTCCTGGGGCTTCAGGAGTTCATCGGTTACATCTTCTTCCTCTTCATAATCATCAAAGTCGTCTTCAAAATCATCCAAGAAATCCGGATACATATACTTGTAGACGGCATAGGCAATCGCAGCGATGGCAGCAACACTACCGATGATCGCCAGTATGCATATGATGGTATGTCTTCTTTTCTCAGCCGGATCTTTCCTGTGAATTAGTTCACCTATCTTAATCGCATTCAAAAAATCATCAAATTTATTGGCCATAACAACACATCCTTTCCTGCTCCATTATATTATAGGTTTTGAGAATTCATACACCTTCCGCTGCTCAAAACGATTCTTTTACGATATGTTATCATTCCGTTCGATGAACTTTTTTATTCATGAAGCGGTTATTCAGAGGCCTTACGAAAATAATCAGGGATTCGGATGTTTATCTGAAATATTTTAATCAATACGGATTAAATTCGCAAAGGAGGAGAGTAGCTTCTTCGTACCGAAGTTCGGAAAATCTACGGTTACCTCATAATCCTTACCGCCCATTGTAATATCTGTGACAAGCCCCACACCGAATTTGATATGCTTTACCGTATCTCCGACACCGTAATCTAAGGAGCCCATATTGCTGCCCATAAACTGCCTCGGTTCCTGAGTAGTAAAGGGTTTATGAGAGAGCTGGGACTGTTTGTACTGATTACCGGAATTCTTCTCAAAATCAAAGGTTTTACTCGCGGAGGAGGTACTGTCAAAACGGAAGCTTGCATCCCGGAAGGAGGATTTCTTCTGAGGTGGTGCGCCTACCTTAAGCAAATACCTGGGAATCTCCTGAATGAAGCGGGATGGCTTGTTGAACTGGGCTTCACCACGGAGCATACGCTGTTTGGCGGCACTTAAATGCAAATATTTCATTGCTCTCGTGATACCGACATAACAGAGGCGGCGTTCCTCCTCGATCTCCTCCTCAGGATGCTCCGCATGGATGGACATATAGCCGGGGAAAATCCCTTCCTCCATACCACAGAGGTAGACAAAAGGGAACTCCAGACCCTTGGCACTATGGAGGGTCATAAGAACGATATTGTCAGTGCTTTCATCAAGATTATCAATATCTGAAACCAATGCCACCTCTTCCAGAAAACCACTAAGGGTTGGCTGCTCTTCGGCATTTTCCTCATAGCTGACCAGCTTGTTGACCAATTCATCTATGTTTGCGATACGCTCCTTAGCTTCTTCATAATCCTCACTTTCCAGCTCCCGCAGATACCCCGTTGCATCCAGAATATCATCAATCAGATCATGAAGCTGATAACTCTCAAGACGAATGCGGGACCGTAGCCCCTCAATCATACTGACGAAGGGGAGTATCTTGGAGGAGGCTCTTTCCAAGCCCGGGATGGATCTTACCCGGGTCAGGGCTTCATAGAAGCTGATTTCATTGATCAGAGCATAGTCATTGATTTTATCAATTGTGGTCAATCCGATTCCTCGGCGGGGAACATTAATAATTCTTTTGATTGCGATGTCATCCTGACCGTTATCAATCGTTTTGAGGTAAGCCAGGATATCCTTGATTTCCTTCCGGGCATAGAAGTTCACACTGCCGAAGATCCGATAGGGGATATTCCGAAGTATCAGCTTCTCTTCGAAGAGACGGGATTGTGCATTGGTTCGGTACAGGATAGCAAAATCCTTATATTCGGCTTCACCGCTGTCCACGATCCGCTTGATTTCTGCTGTGATATTGTCTACCTCATCAAAGTCCGAATCGAATTGGGTGAAATGAACCGGTTCCCCCTCCGCATTCTCCGTCCACAGGGACTTGTCCTTTCTTCCCTTGTTGTTGCAGATGACCTCATTGGCTGTATTCAGAATGGCCTTAGTGGAACGGTAATTCTGCTCCAGCTTGATTACTTCTGTGTTAGGGAAGGCCTGTTCAAAGTTTAATATATTGTAGATATTCGCTCCGCGGAATTTGTAGATGGACTGGTCATCATCCCCGACCACGCAGAGGTTATGCTCGCGCTCACCATATTCATTTAGTCCGGAGGCCAGGAGATGAATTAGGCGAAACTGGGCAGTGTTCGTATCCTGATACTCGTCCACCATGATATAACGGAAGCGTCTCTGATAAAACTCCAGGGCCTCCCTATTCTGCTGAAACAGCTCTACCGTCTTAAAAATCAGATCATCAAAATCCAGGGCATTATTTGCCTTCAGCCTCTTCTGATACTGGAGATAAGCCTGGGCATATTTCTTCTGTTGATAATCCATGGCTTGGAGAGAGAAGTCTTCAGGAGATATCAGCTCATCCTTCGCCTTGGAGATGACGGAGAGGATACTGCGCTCAGACAGCTGCTTCGTGTCAATCTCCAGATATTTGCAGATCTCCTTCATCAGAGTCTTCTGGTCGTCGGTATCGTATATGGTAAAGTTGCGATTATAGCCGATGGTATCAATGAACCTACGGAGGATCCTGACACAGGTGGAATGGAAGGTGCTGACCCAGATGCTCTCCGCCCCGGTACCGATGATTTTGTCCACTCGCTCCCTCATTTCCTTCGCAGCCTTATTCGTGAAGGTGATGGCAAGGATATTATATGGGTTCACATTCCGTTCCTCAATCAAATAAGCGATCCGGTGGGTAAGCACCCTGGTCTTGCCGGAACCGGCTCCCGCCAGAATAAGAAGCGGCCCCTTGTCGTGGAGCACTGCCCGATACTGCTCCGGATTCAATGTATCATAAATACTCATAATTACCTCCATGCCGCCGTCAGGCAGCTCAATATGTTAGTCTTAAATACTCGCAAATATACTTAAGCGAGCTCTCAATTCACTTATCAAAATGCTTCATTCTATGTACTTATTGTAGACTTGGCAGATGAAAACATTACGAAGATTATAGCATAAACAGCTCCCATAAACAACAGCCGGATACAGAAAGAAGCGATTCTGAAACAACGAAAGCCAGGGCCGAAAGCTTCCTCCTTAAATCATTCTATAACCTAGACATAACAACTCAGCCATCACAAAACTATAGCCAGGGCCGAAAACTTCACTTCTTAACCTTTCTATAACCTAGACATAACAACTCATTCATCACAAAACGAATGCCAGGGCCATAAATTCACTTCTTAACCTTTCTATAACCTAGACATAACAACTCATCCATCACAAAACGAATGCCAGGGCCGAAAACTTCACTTCTTAAACCTTTCGATAACCTAGGTTTAACGACACAGCCATCATAAAACTATAGCTAGGGCCGTAAATTCACTTCCATAAACATTCGATAACCTAGGGCTGAGAATTTCACATCAAAATTTTATACAGCGTGGGCGTTACGATTCAGCCCTCATAGGTAAAAATAAGGCCGGAGGAGAAAAGCTTCCCATGGTGAGTCTTTGCATTCGTCGGTACTTAGGCTCTGTAGTATAGAGCCTTATGTACCGTTACGAAATGCAACGAAGCGGAAGCGTCTTACCATGGGAAGCTTTTCTCCTCGGACTGATCATAAACGTAGCGGGCTGAATCGTAACGAAAAAGTAACGAAAAACTAACAAAAAAGTAACGATAAACTAACGAAAAAGTATCGCATAGGAGACGTAAGGGTAACCCGGAACTTGGAGGCCCATATGTCTATTTTGGCTTTGACATCTAGTATCGGATACTATATAATGGAGGCAGAGGTGATTTGAGTTGGATATGACGAAGGAAGAGTATATTAAGGGCTTGATTGACGACCTGAAGGATGTCAAATATATCATGCCCGATGATATACCGAATATAGATTTGTATATGGATCAGGTTACGACCTTCATGGACAAGCATCTGAAATCCTCCAAACGCTATACCGAGGACAAGCTGCTGACAAAGACCATGATTAATAATTATACCAAGAATGAACTCCTGCCTCCACCGAATAAGAAGAAATATTCAAAGGAGCATATGTTCCTTTTGATTTTCATTTATTATTTTAAGAATATCCTGTCAATCAATGACATTCAGAATATCTTCAACCCCCTGACCCAGAGGTATTATGGGGCTGGATCCAAGGTCAGCCTGGAGGAGATTTATGAGGAGATCTTCCGTCTGGAGAAGGAGCAGACCGATGCTCTGACCAAGGATATGGTCCGTAAGATGACGAAGGCGAAGGAGTCCTTTGAAGGAGTGGGGAATCAGGAGGATCATGACTTCCTGACCATGTTTTCCTTCATTTGCATGCTATGTTTTGATGTCTATATGAGAAAGCACATGATCGAACAGATCATCGACCATTCTTTGATGGGGGAAGTAAGGAACTACGGGAAAACCGCTGTGAAGAAGCCAGAGGGAAAGAGTACTCCAGCGAAGGCGGATCCGAAGCAGGCCACAACAGTTAAGAAACCGGCTCCGGAGAAGAAGCAGACAGAAGTGAAAAGAACAGCAGGCGAAGCCCAGAAGAACGGTGCAACTGATAAAAAGACAGACACCGTGAAGTACCCGAAGGGACCTGAGAGAATATAAAAGCAGCCCATAACAGTGTTATGGGCTGAAATTTTTGTGTGAAGTTCAGGTGTTCAAGACTTACAGGGCAGGTTCTGGTTATCATGATTTGTACGGTTCATGCTTACAGCTCAAGTCTCGCTATCTTAAGTATGACTGTTCAAGCTTTACTGTTCAGAGGTTGGTTTGCCGTTTTTCATTCTTGCAAATACCATGTCATATCCGTCATTTCCATAGTTCAATGAACGGTTAACCCTACTGATGGTAGCAGTCGAAGCACCGGTCTTCTCGGCAATCTCCAGATAGGTATTATGGCTTCTTAGCATTCTGGCAACCTCAAATCTTTGGGAAAGAGATAACAGTTCATTTACGGTACAGATATCTTCAAAAAATATATAGCATTCTTCCGGATTTTTTAAGCTGAGTATTGCTTCAAATAAATGATCAACGGCAGCTGTTCTGATGTTCTTACTCATTGCTGGGAATCCTTCCTTTCATCCGTTCGTGATTATGATTCGCTCACACCTGTATTTTAGCACTTTAAAATTTTAAAGTAAAGTATTTTTTCATAAGATAAGTTACCCATTAAAAGAATCTTGGAAATCTGAAGAAGCCCGATCTGCAGCCGGGGCAAAATCTGTTATCAAATCTGTCCGGCTCGAATCTTCTGTTGGGTCTGCAGTGGTCACAAGGCCTCCTTCCGGGATGGAAATCATCATGCCTACGCCTGTTACAGTCGCCGAAAAAGCATCCCATGCTATCAACTCCTTTCTAGTATCAATTTATGCCGGAGATGAATTTTTGTGTATTATGGGGAAGAGATGGTTTTTCAGTCGATAAAAATAATTCCGGCTTTCGAATTAAGTCACTCTGCATAGTTAATATTCTGACGGTATATAGTATGCAGAATCAAACTTGACGGATGAAATATGCACACTTATGCAAAGATTCATATGTAAATTTACAGGTATATGTTTTCATTCCTCTGAATTTCTGATAAACTTAGAAGAAATGGAAGGACAGGAGGTACTGTATGGAACGGCATGATAAGGTAAGCACAGGACATAGCGGCTTCGACCAGGCCATCGACTATCTCAGGTTGGGTGATAATGTGGTCTGGCAGGTGGACCACATGGATAGCTATCGGCAGATGGTTCATTCCTATGTGGAGCAGGCGAAGTTGGACCGGCGCAGGATCGTCTATATTCGCTTCGGCAAGCAGGAGGCCCTGTTCGGAGAGCAGGACGGGCTGGCTGTTTATGAGCTGGAGGCTACCATGGGCTTCGAGAGCTTTGCTACGGAGATTCATAATCTTGTAAAGCGGGAGGGCCGCAAGGTATTCTATGTATTTGACTGTCTGACTGACCTGTTGGAGGCTTGGTGCTCCGATCTGATGATCGGTAACTTCTTCCGGGTTACCTGTCCTTATCTGTATGAGCTGGATACTATCGCTTATTTTTCCATTATGAGAAATGTTCACACCTTCAGTACGATCGCAGGTATCAGAGAGACGACACAGCTGCTGCTGGACCTGTATACCGTGAATGAGAAGTTATATATCCACCCTCTGAAGGTTTGGCAACGCTATTCCCCCACCATGTTCTTTCCCCACCTGATCAAAGAGGAGGAGGCAATCTGTATCACAGCCAGCTCGGAGGCCGCAGAATTATTCTCCAGTATCCAAAGGGGAGAAAAAAGGCTGGACTATTGGGATGTCCTCTTTGGCAAGGCAAGGGAGAGCTTATCCGCCTCAAGCGAGGAGCAGGAAGCGGTAAAAGAATTATTGATGAATCTGCTGATTGGAAACGGGTCAAAGATGACGGAGCTCTGCCGCCGTTTCTTTACTCTCCGTGATATTCTTGAGATTGCCGCCAGAGAGATCGGTACCGGCTTTATCGGAGGTAAGAGTGTCGGCATGCTTCTGGCCAGAAAGATCATTGAGGTGGTTGGAGGAGATCACTTTACGAATTATCTGGAACCGCATGATTCCTACTATCTGGGCTCGGATATCTTCTATACCTATATTGTACAGAATGGTTGGTGGAGGCTTAGAACAAAGCAGAAAACGGAAGAGGGGTACTATAAATACGCAGCCGAGCTGAAGGAGAAGCTGCTTCGGGGCAGCTTTCCCGAAATCATACAGGAGCAGTTCCTGCAGATGCTGGAGTATTTCGGTCAGTCACCGATTATCGTAAGATCCAGCTCTCTTCTGGAGGATAACTTTGGCAATGCCTTCGCAGGCAAATATGAAAGTGTATTCTGTGTGAACCAGGGAACCCTGGAGGAACGTTATGAGGCCTTTGAACAGGCGGTAAGAACCGTATATGCCAGCACAATGAATGAGGATGCGCTGAATTACAGAATGAACCGGGGCTTATCCTGGAAGGATGAACAGATGGCTATCCTGGTCCAGAGGGTATCCGGTGATTATTATGAGGATTACTTCTTCCCTCATATCGCCGGAGTCGGCAATTCCTCTAATTTGTATGTCTGGGAGCGGGGAGTCGATATGGAAGCCGGTATGCTAAGACTGGTTTTTGGCCTGGGTACCAGAGCGGTGGACCGGACAGAGGGAGATTATGTCCGTATCGTCAGCCTGGACCAGCCCCTTCGGTTACCGCCAATTCTTTATGAGGATCAGCGAAAATACTCTCAGCATTATGCGGATGTCCTCTCCTTGAAGGACAATGCCCATGAAAGTAAAACGATTGAAGAACTGCTGGTCAAGAAGTTAAAGGTGAGGAAGGAGCTTTTTGCCTCCATTGATTACGAAACAGCAGACCGCTTAAGAGAGCGGGGCTATACCAATGCAGCGATCCCCTATATCATGGACTTTAAGAAGCTGTTAAAGGACACAGAGTTCCCGGTGATTATGAGGGAGCTGCTGGCTCTGCTGTCAAAGGAATATGATTATCCGGTAGATATAGAATTTACGGCGAACTTTCAGAAGGAGAGCAGCTTCAAGATCAACCTGCTGCAATGCCGACCCCTGCAGACGAAGGGGCTCGGAAAAACAGTGGATATCCCTGAGCTGGAGGATCTGAAGCAATGTCTCTTCTGTACGAAGGGCAACTTTATGGGTGGCAATATCAGACTGCCTCTGGACTATATTATCTATGTCCGGACCAGAGATTATTTGGGCTTAAGTGAGCAGGAGAAGTATCTGGTGGCCAGACAGATCGGAAGGATCAATACAGTACTGAAGGGAAAGCGCTGCATGCTGATCGGGCCCGGAAGGTGGGGAACCACAACTCCTTCCCTGGGTGTCCCGGTGCAGTTTACAGAGTTAAGCAATATGTCAGTGATATGCGAGGTTGCATCTCAGGAGGATGGCTTTTTGCCTGAGCTGTCCTATGGCAGTCATTTCTTCCAGGACTTAGTAGAATCGGATATCTTTTATGCGGCGATTTTCGACGGACAGAAGGAGGTATTCTTTCAACCGGACTATATCCTTGGGAAAGAGAATCTGCTGGCCAATTTCCTTCCGGACAGTGCAAGGTATGAACCGGTGATACTAATAGCGGATGCCGGAGGGATGGAGGTATTTTCGGATATTCGGACACAAAAACTCTTATGTCGTTGATGAAAATACACAGTAGGAAGCAATCGCCTGGCATGCCGATAAATCGCTATGTCAGGCGGACTAAAGGGGCTGTTCTTATGAATAAGATGATAAGATTCGTCAATATTTATAAGGAAGGGTAAAGTACGTTGTATTGACATTCCCAAGGAATGAGATTATCATATACATAAAAAGTATAAAATGGAATAACTGTGAGGTTATGTTCCATGTATATATACGGAGGAACAATGAGACGAAAAAAACGACGTACCATACAGCCTATTCTTATGACCTTATGTCTGATGCTGTTTATGGTATTATTATATCTGTCATACATGGAATTTAAACCCATGGTAGTAAAGGCAGTTACCCTGGAAGCCGGCAGTCCCATGGTGGATGTGAAGGAATTTCTGCTGGAGAAGGAAATGGCCGGAAAATACATCACCGATATCAATAGCCTGGATCTGAATGCTCCGGGAAACTATGAGATCAGAATAAAGGTGAGAAACCGGATTCATACCTCCAACCTGGAGGTAATCGACAGCATAGCCCCCGTCGGCATACCTATTGATGTAACAGCACTCAAGGGTGAGGCTGTTCAGGCGGCAGATTTTGTTGAGAAGGTTGAGGATGCAACTCCTGTTACGGTTGAATTTACAGAGATACCGGATACTTCGAGGGCCGGTGAGCAGAAGGTTACCCTGATTCTGATGGACACCAGCGGTAACAGCTCCAGGTTAACCGCGATGCTTACGATTCTGGATGTGAATAGCAAGGTAAGGGTAGAAGCCGGCACCGATGCAGTCGTTTTGCCTGAGGATTTTCTGGAGCATGATAATTATGACATTTCCTTTGTGACGGATGTCAACAGTCTGGATTTTAGCAGGCCGACAACCCATGAGATTCAAATTGAAGTGGATAATCGGATCTTGACCTCCTATATCGAAGTAGTAGATACCACACCTCCCACAGGAAGGGCGGTGAACCGGGTTACCTGGATGAACGAGCCGCTTGAGGCCATTTCCTTTGTAACCGATGTCAGTGACCTGTCGGGCGTACAATTTTCCTTTAGGGAGAAACCGGATTTTAGCATAGAGGGTGATCAGGAGGTATCCATACTACTAACAGACAGCTTTGGCAACACCTCCGAGCTGAATGCGGTCTTAACGGTTAAGAGGGATTCAGAACCACCCGTATTTTCCGGAATCAGGGATAAGACCGTATATGAAGGAGAGGGAGTCGCATATAAGAAGAATGTGACCGCTACGGATAATAAGGATGGTAATGTAGAATTTCAGGTGGATTCCAGCAAGGTTAAGCTGAAAACACCCGGTGTCTATACGGTATATTATACAGCTATGGATTCTGCCGGCAATAAGGCAGAGGCTACCTCCACTGTGACGGTGCTGAAGTTCGTTGTAACGGATGAGATGTTAAATGAACTGACGGACCAGGTATTATCTAATATCTTAACGGATGGAATGGACAAAAGGGAGCAGGCTTTTGCCATCTATAAATATGTCAAGGGGCATGTTGCCTACACCGGAGATTCCGATAAGTCCGATACGAAGAATGAAGCCTACCGAGGAATTAAAAATGCTGTCGGGGACTGTTTTACCTATTATGCTGTTTCCGAAGTGTTATTGAACCGGGTGGGAATTGACAATATGCGAGTGACGAGAGTAGGAGGCAGGACACAGCATTTCTGGAATCTGGTCAACTGTGGGGATGGCTGGTATCACTTTGATGCCTGTCCTCATAAGGACAAGATAGAATCCTTTATGCTTACGGATGCTGAGGTTGCTGCCTATACCGCAAAAAGAGGCAATAACTACTACTCCTTTGATAAATCCCTTTATCCCGCCACACCGGAGCGATAGACACCTGACCTGATTATGCAGGTCAGACTGGATTGGGTGAAGCATACGACATTGAATGGAAAGCAGTAATAAGCCGGAAGCAAAAGTGTGAGGGGGAGAGGCATACGAAAAAGCTGGGTGTTATCGGTGGCTTGGGTCCGATTGCCACCGCGTACTTTTATGAACTGATCATTAAGATGACCGATGCGGTAAGGGACCAGGAGCATATTGAGATGATTATCTTCAGTAAGCCCTCCATACCGGACCGCACAGAGTATATCCTGGGAAGAAGCAGTGAAAGTCCCGTGGAACCCATGATTGAGATCGGGAAGGCACTGATATCCTTAGGAGCCGATTATCTGGCCATGCCCTGTGTGACTGCCCATTACTTCCATGAGCAGCTGACAGAAGGAATCGGCAGACCAATCCTTCATATCATACGGGAGACAGCAGGCTGCCTAAGGAAGCAGGGAATCCGAAAGGCAGGTATCATGGCAACGGAGGGAACCATCAAAAGCGGACTTTTTCAGAAGGAGCTGCTTTCTCATGGAATAACACCTCTCGTCCCTTCGGAAGAAGGTCAGGCTTATGTGACTGATCTGATCTATCAGGACATCAAGTCCAACCGTCCTGCCGAGATGGACAAATTCAGGGCCGTCAGGGAGGAGCTGAAGGATAAGGGAGCTGAGGTGATCATCCTTGGCTGCACGGAGCTGTCTCTGATCAAACGGGATTATGAGATCGGTCCGGGCTTTATCGATGCCATGGAGGTTCTGGCAAGCTCTTGTGTCAGCCTCTGCGGGGCGAGGTTAAAGCAAGAATATATCAGACTAATAACTTAGAGAAAGTGAACAAGATGCAGAGAAACGTATTGGAGTATTTGGAAGAGATCGTACCGAAGGTTCCGGAAAAGCTGGCCTATGCCGATGAGAATTCCGGAGTTACCTTTGAAGAGGTTTATCGGGGAGCAAGGGCAATCGGAAGCTTTCTTGCGCAGGAAGGGCATGAGAAAGAGCCCATCGTCGTATTTATGGGGAAGCATCCGAGAACCATTGTGACCTTCTATGGAGTGATCTATTCAGGCTGCTATTATGTCCCCCTTGACGAAGAGATGCCCAGGCACCGGATTGAGCTGATCTTTCAGAGCCTGCAGCCGAAGGCTGTGATCTGTGACAGCGAGACCTTGGGTGCACTGGAGAGCTTTGATTACCAGGGCAGGGTATATTCCTATGAGGCTATGGTGAAGACCCCTGTCAGGGAGGATATGCTGACCAAGATCAGAGAAAAGCAGATTGACACAGATCCCATTTATATCGTATTTACCTCGGGCTCCACAGGAATCCCCAAGGGTGTGGTGGCCTGCCATCGGTCTGTGATTGATTATATCGAGAGTCTGTCCGAGGTCTTAGGCTTCAATGAGGCAACGGTCTTCGGAAACCAGACTCCTCTCTATGTGGATGCCTGCCTGAAGGAGCTGTATCCGACTCTGAAGTTTGGAGCAACCACTTACATCGTACCCAAGAGCTTATTCATGTTTCCCTTAAAGCTGGTGGATTTCTTAAATGAGAAGAAGATTAATACCGTCTGCTGGGTGGTATCGGCCCTTACCATGATATCCGCCTTCGGAGCACTGGAGAAGGAGGTACCGAGGTATCTTCATACCATCGCCTTTGGCAGTGAGGTATTCCCCATTAAGCAGTTCAGGTTGTGGAAAAAACACCTGCCGGAAGCCAGGTTTGTGAATCTTTACGGACCTACCGAAGCAACCGGTATGTCCTGTTATTATGAGGTAAAGCGGGATTTTGAATTGGACGAGGCGATACCGATCGGAAGACCCTTTAAAAATACTGAGATCATTCTATTGGATGAGAACAATCAGCTTCCTCCGAAGGGGGAAGCCGGTGAAATCTGTATCCGTGGCACCTCCCTGACTCTGGGTTACTATAAGAATTTTGAAAAGACCAATGAGGTCTTCGTACAGAACCCGCTGAACACCTGCTATCCGGAGCTGATCTACCGCACCGGAGATCTGGGGAAATACAATGAAGCCGGAGATCTGGTTTTCATCTCCCGCAAGGACAACCAGATCAAGCATATGGGACACCGGATTGAGTTGGGTGAGATAGAGGTAGTTACGAATATGCATCCGGAGATCAAGACCGCCTGCTGTATCTTTGATGATACGAAGAAGAAGATCGTATTATATTATGTCGGTGAGATCACTACAGCAGCCTTGGCGGAATATCTGAAGGAGAAGCTTCCGAGATATATGGTACCGAATGTGATGGAGCAGCTTCCCATGATGCCCCTGACCTCCAACGGAAAGATCGACAGGGTCTCCCTAAAGGAGAAGTATAAGAACAAATAGGGATAGCAATAACTGCTTATAAGAGAGCAGCTTTCATAAAATAAGAAGCAGATTGGAGAATATTATGGACCAGATACTTGAGATATTAAGCGGATTACATCCGGAGGTGGATTTTGAGACTTGCGAAACTCTGATTGATGACAGAATCATTGATTCCTTTGATATCGTATCCATCATCTCGGATATCAGTGATGAATTTGACATCACCATTCCGGTGGAGGAAATCATTCCGAAGAATTTTAACTCTGCAAAGGCCCTGTATGCCTTGGTAGAACGACTGATTGAAGAAGAATAACAGGGGGTATTATGCTTTTTACATCATACCGTTTCATATTATTCCTGATACTCCTGGTGGGCCTGTATTATCTGATACCCAAGAAGCTTCAATGGTGGCTCTTGCTTCTCGCCAGCTATATTTTCTATCTCTTTGCGGGACCTTTCTATCTGATCTACATTCTGGCTACCACGGTATCCACCTATTATGCCGGATATCGGATGGACAAGCTGCAGGCAGTCCAGAGTGCTTACCTGAAAGAGAATAAGGAGAAGCTGACCAGAGAGGAAAGGAAGGAATACAAGGCAAAGGTGAAGGGAAAGCTTAAGAAGTGGCTGATTCTTTGCCTGCTCTTTAACTTCGGTATTCTGGCTGTGCTGAAGTACACGGATTTTGCCATCCTGAATATCAATTCTGTCTTTGAGCTTTTCCGGGTGAAGAAGCATTTTCCTCTGCTGGGCTTTGCTCTGCCTTTGGGAATCTCCTTTTATACCTTTCAGACCATGGGCTATATCATTGATGTATACCGTGACAAGTACCCGGCAGAGAAGAATCCCTTCAAGCTGGCCTTATTCATATCCTTTTTCCCGCAGCTGATCCAAGGACCGATCAGCCGTTTTGATGACTTAAAGGAAAGTCTCTTTGCAGAGCATAAATTTGTACCTAAAAACATATCCTACGGTCTCCAGAGAATACTCTGGGGCTTCTTTAAGAAGCTGGTTATCGCTGACCGTTTGTTCCTGGCTGTCAGTACCATTGTGCAGAATCCGGGTGAGTTTCAAGGGGCTTACGTCCTGCTGGGTATCTTCTTCTATGCGGTTGAGCTCTATGCGGATTTCACCGGAGGCATCGACATAGCCATCGGTGCGGCAGAGCTGCTCGGTATCCGCTTACATGAGAACTTTGAACGTCCTTACTTCTCAAAATCCATCACGGAATACTGGAGAAGATGGCATATTACTTTGGGAACCTGGTTTAAGGATTATATGTTTTATCCGATTTCCGTCAGTAAGTCCATGTTAAATCTGTCTAAGAAATGCAGGGCCAAGCTGGGAGATGAACTGGGAAAGAGAGTACCTGTCTATATCGCGACCATCGTAGTATGGTTTACGACCGGTATCTGGCACGGAGCAGCCTGGAACTTTGTGGTCTGGGGGCTCTTAAACTGCCTGGTCATCCTGGTTTCACAGGAGTGCATCCCCCTCTATCAGAAGTTTCATGAGCGCTTCCATGTGGGACATACCTTCTGGTATCGTTTGTTCCAGGTGGTAAGAACCTTCTGGCTTATGGGCTTTCTAAGGACCCTGGATTGCTATGGCAGTGTGAGGACAACCTTCCGTATGTATGGGACGATTCTTAGCAAGTTCAATCTTGCCGAGCTCTTTCGGGGAGGCATCCTTAAGCTGGGACTGAACCCGAATGATTTTGGTGTATTGGCTTTGGCAGTTGCCTTGTTGCTCTTTGTAAGCTTAAGCTCCAGAAGCGGAAGCTTTCGGGATAAGCTATCCTCCCGACCTATGTTGGTACGTTATGCAGCCTGCTTCCTTCTCTTCCTTGTCACATTGATTTTCGGTGCCTACGGAATAGGCTATGACTCCAACCAATTCATCTACAGCAGGTTCTAGAAAGGCTTCTTAACATGAGAAAAAGAATGATGAAAAAAATCAGTTTTCATATAGCATTTGTACTTCTGGCATTAGCTCTGCTGGTAATCCTTCAGAAGCTCTTTATGCCCAAATATATATCCGAAATCCATGAGGGCAGCCTGGTGGCAGAGTATTATGACGAGGTGAAGGACCATGATGTCATCTTCGTAGGGGACTGTGAGGTCTTCTCCAATGTCTCGCCGATTACCCTATGGGAGAAGTATGGGATCACCAGTTATATCAGAGGAAGTGCCCAGCAGCTGGTTTGGCAGTCCTATTATCTGCTGGAGGAAACCTTAAAATATGAAAAGCCGGAGGTTGTAGTCTTTAATGTCCTGGCTATGAAGTATAATGAACCACAGAAGGAGGCATATAACCGTCTGACGCTGGACGGTATGAAGCTGTCGAAAGCGAAGCTTGGTGCGATCAAGGCCTCCATGGTGGAGGGAGAGGAGTTCATCTCCTATCTCTTCCCGCTTCTTAGGTATCATGGCCGCTGGAATGAGCTGACCGGAGAGGACTTTAAATATCTGTTCCGCAAGGATAAGATCTCCCATAACGGCTATCTGATGAGAATTGATTCCAGACCTGTCACCGTACTTCCGACTGGCAGGAAGCTGCCGGATTATCAGTTCGGAGAGAATGCCTATGCATATCTGGATAAGATGACCAAGCTCTGTAAGGACAATGACATCGAACTGATCTTAATTAAGTCCCCCAGTGTTTATCCCTACTGGTATGAGGAATGGAACCAGCAGATGGTGGATTATGCCAAGGAAAACGACCTGACCTACATCAACTTCCTCGAGGTTACGGAGGAGATGGGAATTGACTATACGACGGACACCTATGATACCGGACTTCATATGAACCTCTCAGGGGCAGAGAAATTTACAGACTACTTCGGTAGAATACTTAGCGAGGACTTTGCTCTTAAGGATCACAGACAGGATCCTAAGCTGGCTAAGATATGGCAGGAAAAGACCGACTTTTACTATGAGATGAAGGCAGATCAGGAGAGAGAGCTGAAGGAATATGGCTATCTGAAAAGCTATGGCGCAGCAGCTCAGGCTGTGGATACGGTAACAGAGTAGGATAAAGCCGGAAGGTTAGGAAAGCAGCAGTCGTAGGGATTTAGAAGCCGGACTGTGAGATCCGAAGCTGAAAAATGATTATGAACATGCTGATGTTTATGATAGAATGGTTTACAGGAGGGATACAATGAAGAAACTTTTGATAGGTATAGTAATGGCGTTACTGTTGACCGGTTGTGGTGCGAAGGAGCAGGCTGAAGAGAAGAAGCCTGACGAACAGCCCGGCACCAAGCAGGAGGCTGTAACCACCGGTGAGGATAGCTCCACAGCAGATAAGACAGTGGCGAAGGATGTTTATGTATTTGATTACAAGGGAGTTGCCCTTCAGCCTAATACGGATGTGGCTCCGGCACTGAAGGCCCTGGGAGAAGCTCAGGAATGCTTTGAAGCGAAGAGCTGTGCCTTTGACGGAATGGATAAGACCTACTTCTACAGCGGAATAGAGCTGACCACCTACCCGAAGAGTGATAAGGAGGATTATATCTCCTCCATATATTTCACAGATGACTCAGTCAGCACGAAAGAAGGAATCTATATCGGTTCCACCCGCCAGCAGCTGCTGGATGCTTATGGCGATAATTATACCTCTAATGGTCAGGCTTATACCTACACGAAGGAGGATACCTCCATCATGTTTATCCTGGAGGAGGATGAGGTAACCTCGATTACCTATCTGGCAGAGATTCCGGAGCTTCACTAGAATTATTTTTAGACAGTTTATGAAAAACGGATGATTTATATCATCCTGTGAATATCATCGTATGAAAGATCAAGGCACTTATGCCCGGTCAAGGAAGCGACTTATCAGTTAGTGATCAGATCTAATGAGAGAGCAGTCACTTCGTGAACAGGGTATAAGCTGCCTTTTTTGTTCGAATAAATGCTGCTTGGATGGAAAAGCTAATCTGATAAATGGAGAAAGTTGATCTGATAGATGAAAGAATCGTCTGACAGATGGAAGGTTAGCCTGATAAATGGAAAGCTGGTCTGATAGTTGGAAAGCTAGTCTGATAAAGGAAAGGTAATCTGATAAATGGAAGGTTAGTCTGATAGCCGGTAAAGTGATTGGATGATAGGGAGAAAGCAGCCTGGTCGGACAGAAGGTGGGATGATATGAAAGCACTTGTTTATGAAGGTATGAAAAACGTTAAGATTAAGGAGGTGGAGGATGCCAGGCTGATAAAGCCGGATGATATTCTGGTGAAGGTAACCTCTACGTCGATCTGCGGTTCTGACCTGCACCTTTATCATGGGATGATACCGAATCTGCCGAAGGGCTTCATTCTGGGGCATGAGACCATGGGAATCGTGGAGGAGGCAGGACCCGAGGTAAGGAAGGTGAAGAGAGGGGATAGGGTAGTCATCCCTTTTCCCATAGCCTGCGGACATTGCTCTCAATGCAGGCAGGAGAACTGGAGCCAGTGCGACAATTCCAATGCCTACGGAGAGATAGGGGCAGTCTATGGTTATAGCAATACGCTGGGTGGTTATGATGGGGGTCAGGCAGAATACCTTCGGGTTCCCTATGCCAATGTGAGTCCCGTACTTGTTCCGGAGGAGCTGGAAGAGGAAGAGGCCCTCTTTCTGACCGATGTCCTACCTACCGCCTATTGGGGAGTGGAAGCCGGAGGGGTGAAGCCAGGAGACACTGTCATTGTACTGGGCTGTGGTCCGGTTGGGCTGACAGCCATCAAATGGTCCTTCTTTGCCGGAGCCAAACGGGTCATTGCTGTCGACTATATTGATTACCGTCTGCGGCACGCAGCCGGTTATGGAGCTGATACGGTGCATTTTGAAAACCATGATGATACCGGAGAGTATCTGCGTGAAATAACCCATGGAGGTGCGGAGGTGGTACTGGACTGTGTCGGCTTGGATGGCAAGACCTCGAACATCGAGAAGCTGGAAGCTTTGCTTCGGCTGCAGGGAGGGTCCAAAGCTGCGATAGAGATGGCGGCTCGGGCGGTCAGAAAATGCGGGACCGTTGTACTGATCGGTGTCTATGGAAGCAGCTACAATCTCTTTCCTCTTGGGGATTTCTTCTCCAGAAACATAACCTTGAAGATGGGGCAATGCCCGGCTCATAAGTATATAGAGCCTATTATGAAGCTGATCATGGAGAAACGTTTTAATCCGACGGATATCATTACCCATAGGCTGGCTCTGGAGGAGGGGGTAGATGCCTATCGCATGTTCGATCTGAAGGAGGATCAGTGCATCAAGGTGATCCTGAAGCCGTAGAAGGTGGTCATATAGCATTGTGATCCTGAGAAAGGAGCCCGATATATGGACTCCTGAATCAGGTGTAACTCGAACATGGACTCCTGACATGTTCCCTCATATCTATCATATATTCATGGACAAAGCGCCTATGAATGTTTATAATAATACAGAACCAAGAAGCAGGTGTTACTTAGGAAGGAGGCGGACTGCCACAAGTGACGGAGAGGGTGTTATCACTCTCTATTGTTCAGCTTATGGCAGACCATGAGATAGATGAAAAAAGGGCAAAGATATGAGGGCATAGTAGAGAGAGTGGACTTCCCCAATAAGGGAAGGCTTGTGGTGGAAGGGGAGAAGGCAGTCGTTAAGAACGGCCTGCCCGGGCAGAAGATCAGTTTTGTGGTTAATAAGCATAAGAACGGAAAGGCAGAGGGAACACTGAAGGAGGTATTGGAGAAATCCCCTCTGGAAACCAGATGCGGTGCCTGTAAAAGCTTCGGAGAATGCGGCGGATGTAGCTATCAGACCCTTCCCTATCAGACCCAGCTTAATATGAAGCAGGAACAGGTGAAGAGACTGATAGACAGTGTATGTCAGGATTATGAGTTTGAAGGAATTCTGGGCAGTCCGGTGGAATGGGGTTACAGGAATAAGATGGAGTTCTCCTTTGGGGATGAGTTTAAGGGAGGTCCTCTTGCTCTAGGATTGCACAAGAAGGGAAGCTTCCATGATATCCTGACGGTGGATGATTGTGCGATTGTGGACCGGGACTATAATCTGATACTAAGATGCATCCTGGATTATTGTACAGGCTTGGGACTGTCTTATTATCATAAGCTGACCCATGCCGGATATCTTAGGCATCTTCTGGTTCGGAAGGCAGTGAAGACAGGAGAGATCCTGATCAATATCATAACGACCTCGCAGGAGAGCTCTCTTCCTGGGCAGGTGAAAGCAGAGGAGGATACTCTTTGGGCTCCATTGGTTGCACAAGTGCTTCAGCTTCCATTGGAGGGGACCATCACCGGCATTCTTCATACCATTAACGACAGTCTGGCAGACATTGTGAGAAGTGACAATACAGAGCTGCTTTATGGTCGGGACTTTATCTTTGAAGAGCTCCTGGGTCTTAAGTTTAAGATTACAACCTTCTCCTTCTTCCAGACGAATTCTCTGGGAGCAGAGGTTCTCTACTCCAAGGTGCGGGAATATGTCGGTGAGACGAAGGAGAAGGATATCTTTGATCTGTACAGCGGAACAGGAACCATCGCCCAGCTCCTTGCCCCTGTAGCCGGAAGAGTGACCGGTGTAGAGATTGTAGAGGAAGCGGTAGAGGCGGCCAAGGAGAATGCCGCCCTAAACGGCCTAAGGAATTGTGAATTCATCGCAGGGGATGTCTTAAAGGTAGTGGATGAACTAAAGGATAAGCCGGACATCATCGTTCTGGATCCTCCGAGGGATGGAATCCATCCCAAAGCCTTGGAGAAGATCATTGACTTTGGCGTAGACCGGATCATCTATGTCTCCTGTAAGCCCACCTCCCTGATTCGTGACTTGGAAGTATTACAGGCAAGAGGCTATCAGGTGGAGAAGGTCTGTGCGGTGGATATGTTTCCGCAGACGGTGCATGTGGAGACGGTAGTATTGATGTCACGCAAAGATAAATAATTAGGCTCTAAAGGGCTTGAAATCAAAGGTTTTCAGACTTTCGGTTGGAATAATCGATTGCTGGAAACCTTGTCTTTTTTATCGTTCAAAAGCAGCCCGGGTTTGAGAGAATTGTTGGGTTGAGGCTATAGAACTGATTTTTATCCCGCGAGACAAGGGAACTACTTTTTTTGGATAGGGTTGAAACTAGGGAACTGTTGTTAAATGAATGAAGTAAAAGGCAGTAGTCCTATTACAAAACTACTGCCTTCTACTATGTTATCTTCCTAAATCATCTCGGCGAGTACGATGTTGTAAAACATGAAGAATCCAATCAGCATTTTTCAATTTTAATTTCGTTATTCTGAACTAAAATTGCATCGTGATTACTGATTGGGGATAAATTTAGTTTAGAAGAGTAGGTGTCTATTATAGTTTGCACAACTTTCTTAAAGGGTGAACTTTCAAAATGTGGCACTGGGTAAAACTCGACTAATCCTAAGGCGCAATAATCCGTCAAATCTGGAGCTTTTTTCACACTGTCTATTCCTTTAGCGTATTCTATATTTGGTGATACAACCATTGCTCCAGCTGATTCACCAATGTAAAGCTTGCCTGCATTCACTTCTTCAATAATTATTTCATCAGCCCCTGTTCTTTTTAGCTCTTGTAAAAGAAAAAACGTGTTTCCACCAGTTACATAGATATAATCATTTTTCTTTAACTTGACTTTTATTTCATCCTTGCTGGCTGTAGATATTTCAAGTATATCAACAATAAGTCCCATTTTTTCAAGTGCCTTTCTTCCAGAAGATACATAAAAAACAACCTTTTCCACCATGCTTGCGGTAGGGATAAAGGTAACTCTTTTACCGATTAAATCTAGTTCGAAATTTGCAAAGATATATGCAACATCTTTAAATGATGATGCCAAAAATATTTTTTTCATAAAGTTGTATTCTCCTTTTATTTTACTTGTAAATGTAGTATACTACAAAAAGGTTTCATATTGTGACACCATTTATACAATTAGTGATTATGAAGGAGTGAATTGTTATAAATAAGTCGGAACGTTTAAATGATATGCTGCTATATCTAAATGATAAAAATATTTTTAATTTGAAAGATATAATACATCGATATGATATTTCAAAAAGTACTGCTCTCAGAGATATTCAATCATTAGAAGAAATAGGAATGCCAATATATTCTCAACCAGGCAGGAATGGATTTTATGGAATCCTCCAAAATCGGTTGCTGGCTCCTATTATTTTTAATGTTGATGAGATTTTTGCATTATATTTTTCAATGCTTACATTGAGAGCTTATGAGACTACCCCATTTCATTTAAGCGTGGAGAAATTGAAACAGAAATTTGAAAATTGCCTTGCTCCTAAAAAAATTGAATTGCTTAGAAAAACAGAAAAAGTATTTCGATTGGGATCTATTTCACAAAATAACCACTGTAGATATTTAAAGGATATTTTACAATTTGCCATAGATGAAAAAGTTTGCGAAGTGAAATATAGAAAAAAAGAGATAGAAAAAAGCTATATCATACAATTTTATGATATTTCAGCAATCTTTGGTCAATGGTATGCTACTGGTTATAATTTTAAAACAGAGAAAATTCAAGTGTTGAGGTGTGACAAGGTTATCGATCTTCATGAAAATAGCAAATATCTAGCAAAGCCATTGAATGACTTTGAAAAGAATGCTGATATGTTATATAAGGAATCTGACGCAACAGAGTTTAAAGTTTTTGTGACAAATAGAGGAGTAGATCTATTCCAAAAAGAACATTATCCTTCCATGCGATTAGATTCAGTAAATGAGCAATATTTTATTAGTGGATTTTACAATCAAGGAGAAGAAGACTTTATTGCGAATTACTTTATCGGATACGGGAAAACCATATTAACGGTGCATCCGGTTGAATTGTCAAAACTTATTATTGAAAAGATTGATAGCTTACAATTGCATTTTTTAAATTTAGTTACTAAGAACGCAGATATCAATAATGAGCACTCGAGCCATGTTGAGACGGTTGTCTTGATGTCACGCACAAAAAATTGATTGGGCTGAAAACCCTTATATATCAATGCTTTTCGCACATATGGGTACGAAACCCAATAATTGTAAATGAGATTTTTTCGCTTCGCGGGAATAAGTCCATAATGACCTTATTTGATAGTTAAGTGGTCGGGTTAGATGTCAGTGCTCGGTGAGTGGTCGGGTTAGATGTCAGCCTTCGCGAGTGGTCGATTTAGATGTTTTTTCAGAATTTTCTGAGGTTGTGTGGTCAGGTTGGATGTTGGTGCTTAACATAAGTAAATTCTCTAAAAAGTTGATTAGTCATAAATGCAAGTAAAGAATAAAGTTTTAGCCGATAAGTTTATAAACTTATCGGCTATTTGCTTGTATCGCAGATAAAATAAACCACCTGCTATGCAGGTGAGTTCCGATCAGCTTTAGCTTCAAGTAAAAAACCTCCCGTGTTACAATGAATGTGGGTTTTGCCAGCTCACAAACTAATACACAGGAG
>JAEZNB010000029.1 GCA_023441965.1 Bacillota bacterium | reverse complement strand
GCGAAGAAGAGCAAGAGCTCCCTGGAGGAACGGAGAGAATACCAGAAGCTAAGAAGAGAGCAAGCAGAAGAGGGAAAGGAAGAGGGAAGCTTGCGCCGCCCTCCGAAAACCTTTCTATTGGATGACGATCTGAATCCCCAGGCGGCTGCCAAGGTCCGGGAGAAGGGCAAGGTTATAGCGCTGAATGATAAGAAGAACAGGAAGGGTAGCAGCCATGAGGATGAGCTGCCTACCATCAATCTGGATCACCTCTTCCCCGATAAGGAGGAGGAGACCTATTCTGCAGTAAAACCGGTATCCATGGGAACAGCAGGAGTGCCGTCCTACGAGGATGAGCTTCGGAGCAAATTCGGCAGGCCCCAGGCACAGAGCATGGGTGAATCGGCTTATAATGTACACGAGGCTTCTCATGAAGAACCTTCTCCTATAGCTGTTGAGGTAAAGCATGAGATGGGAAAGACCGAGCCAATAAAGGCAGAGGGAGAAAAAGCAAAAGCAGATGGAAACAGTCGATCTACAGATGTAGAACGACTCGAAATCGACCAGACACCGGAGCAGAAGGAATATGTCTTCCCGCCAATGAGTATTCTGGCAGGACCGAAAGCAAAGCAAGCGAAGGGCAATAATGACCGCAACCTGAAGGAGACGGCCATTAAGCTCCAGAATACCTTGGAGAGCTTCGGAGTTCATGTAACGATTACGAATGTCAGCTGCGGTCCCGCAGTCACCCGCTATGAGCTTCAGCCGGAGCAGGGGGTTATGGTAAGCAGGATTACCAGGCTGGCAGACGATATCAAATTGAATCTGGCGGCCTCCGATGTCAGAATAGAGGCTCCGATTCCCGGTAAGGCAGCGGTAGGAATAGAGGTTCCCAACAAGGAGAATTCCATGGTAACCCTCCGGGAGATGTTTGAAAGTCCGGAGTTTAAGAATCATCTCTCTGATATTGCCTTTGCAGTCGGTAAGGATATTGGTGGACAAACCATCATTACGGATATTGCCAAGATGCCCCATCTGCTGATAGCAGGTGCCACCGGCTCCGGTAAATCTGTCTGTATCAATACGCTGATTATGAGTATCCTATATAAATCCAAGCCTTCGGATGTACGCCTGATCATGGTGGATCCCAAGGTCGTGGAGCTGAATGTATATAATGGAATTCCTCATCTGCTGATACCTGTCGTCACAGATCCCAAGAAGGCCTCTGCGGCCCTGAACTGGGCTGTCATGGAGATGACAGAGCGGTATAAGAAATTCGCGGATATCGGAGTGAGGGATATTAAGGGCTATAATGAGAAGGTGGCTGAGGTCGCTTACCTGAACGATGATAATTACCAGAAGCTGCCCCAGATCGTCATCATCATCGATGAGCTGGCGGATCTGATGATGGTTGCCCAGAATGAAGTGGAGGATGCCATTTGCCGCCTTGCCCAGTTGGCGAGAGCAGCCGGCCTCCATCTGATCATTGCAACCCAAAGACCGTCTGTGAACGTCATTACCGGTCTGATTAAGGCGAATATTCCTTCCAGAATTGCATTTGCGGTATCCTCCCAGATCGATTCCAGAACCATAATCGATGGCTCCGGTGCGGAGAAGCTCTTAGGAAAGGGAGATATGCTCTTCTTCCCCTCCGGCTATCCGAAGCCGGTTAGAATCCAGGGGGCCTTCATCTCCGATAAGGAGGTAAGCGCTGTTGTGGATTTCTTAAAGAAGAATAACAATGAAGCGCAGTACAGTGAGGATGTCAAGGATAAGATCGCCAATGCACGACCGGGTGATAGCAGCCTCGGTATGGGCAATGGAAATGAGCGGGATGAATATTTTGCAGAGGCAGGCAAGTTCATCATTGAGAAGGACAAGGCTTCCATCGGTATGCTGCAGAGGGTTTATAAGATCGGCTTTAACCGAGCCGCCAGAATTATGGACCAATTGGCTGAGGCCGGAGTGGTCGGTCCTGAGGAGGGAACCAAGCCCAGGAAGATTCTGATGAGTCCCGAGCAGTTTGAGCAGTACTTAGAGGAGAATTAAGGCTCAGGGAATAATAATTCGACTATTGTAGAATGAACATAAAGGATAAGGATGATCCATATGAGCAAAACTGCTTGGCTGGTAGTAAATGAATTTCTGTATTCAGACAAGTTTAACGAGATACATGAATGGCTGATGCAGGCGGCAGAGAAACAGGATATCAGGCTTCTGTTAAAAACCAATGCCCAGCTATTGATCGATCTTCAGACGAAGGACAATGACAAATATCCTAAGCTGCGAAGCTTTCATGAAAAGATAAGGTCAGAGGATCCGAGCTTCATCTTATTCTGGGATAAGGACACAAGGTTGGCAAGTCATCTGGAGGAGCTGGGGTATCCGGTATTTAATTCCTCCGCTGCCATTGCGGCCTGTGACGATAAATCCTTGACCCACCTGGCTCTGATGAGAGCAGGGATCCCGATGCCCAGGACCATCCTGGCACCTATGACCTTCCCCAATATCGGATATACGAATTATAATTTTCTTACAGAGGTATCAGCCAGGCTGGGATTTCCCCTGGTGGTGAAGGAATGCTTTGGCTCCTTCGGTCAGCAGGTCTATCTGGCGAAGGATGCCGACGAGTTGAAGGCCCTGATGGATAGGATTGGTCCGAAGCCTATGTTATTTCAGGAGTTCATCAGCTCAAGCGCCGGCAGGGATGTAAGACTGCAGGTGGTCGGTGGGAAAGTGATTGCTGCTATGTATCGCTATTCCGATCAGGGGGATTTCAGAGCCAATTTAACCATAGGAGGAAAGATGCAAGCCTATGAACCTTCCTATGCTCAATGTGAGCTGGCAGTCAGGTGCTGTGAGCTTCTGGACCTGGACTATGGAGGAGTGGATCTGCTTTTTGGAGAGAAGGGTGAGACACTGGTCTGTGAAGTGAATTCCAATGCACATTTTAAGAATATCTATGACTGTACCGGAGTGAATGCGGCGGATGCTATTCTTGCCCATGTCTTGGGGAAGCTAGATGCATTAGAGAGAGCATAAGGGAAATAGATAATGAAGTAGATAATGAGATAGATAATGAACAATACCGGTAATTAATCAAGCGAACAAGTATAATGTCGGTCGATGATATCTTGCCGCAGATTTAGCACAATACCGGAAGATTAAGCATGCTACCGGCAGATAGATATGAGGCAAGTTTATCATTTTGCTTATATACAAGGATTGAGGGCGGTTACAGATGTTGGCCTGGCTGATCTATTACAGGGATAGTGCCATATATAATCAGCGCTATATCGAATTTTATATCGTAGAAGGACGTAAGCTTGGCATCACTGTCAGGCTTATTCTGGTGGAGGAGCTGGATTTCGGTGTGCAGGAGGGGGAATGGTATCTGAAGTACTCAGGAGAGGAACAGCTGTCTTATCCCGCTTTTGTTATCTGCCGTGCGATCTATCCTCTGCTTAGCAGACACCTGGAGGCTATGGGAATCAGGGTGTTTAATAATGCCTTTCTCTCGGAAGTCTGTAACGATAAGGCGAGGACCTATCAATATCTGGCGAAGACCGGTATCCGGATGGTGGATACAAGCTTCTGTCAGCATGATCTTCTGAAGGAGGCCATCGGGAGGATATCCGCACCGACTGTCCTTAAGGCAGTGGATGGACATGGAGGAGGCCAGGTCTTCCTGCTGGATGCCCATTCGACGGAGGAAGAGAGAAGGCGTGTGATCGAAGGAATTGCCGGTTCCGATGCGGTCCTTCAGCCCTTGATCGGGCACAGGCATCAGGACCTAAGGGTTTATGTGATCGGCAAGGAGATAATCGCCGCAGTGCTTCGTACCGCCAAGGAAGGCTTTAAATCGAACTTCTCCTTAGGCGGTGAGGTCCGCCTCTATGAGCTGTCAGATGAAGAGAAGAAGCTGGTCCGTCTTGTTATCAGCCAGTTTGAGATTGGCCTCGTAGGGATAGATTTTATCATCGGAGATGAAGGAGAACTGATATTCAATGAGATAGAGGATGTGGTCGGCTCCAGGATGCTGTACCGGTGTTCCGATATTAATATCGTAGAGAAGTATTTTAGCTATATCCTTTCACAGATATAAACGGAAGAAACGGAATTCGAAAGCAATAGTTAGAGGGGATATTCAGATGAAAAGTACCACCTTCTTTCCCAGCAGGAAGAGAAACATGGAATATATAAAAAGTTCCGGCATAAGCCGAAACTGTGTGAGGATAGACTGCTTGATATCATAAGGCTTGGCAGTACAGCAGATGGTATAGAGGCTTCCTATCAGCTCTTTCATGCTTTGGTAGAAGAGCTGAAAGAGCTTGGGTCCTGAAAATCTTGGGTCCTGAAAAATCTTGGGTCCTGAAAAAGCTGGGGGACCTGTCTTAAATCAAGGTCAGCAGCTCTCTGGGGGTATCGATCAGATAATCCACACCGGCAGACTTTAATACCTCACGGCTTCGAAAGCCCCAGGTCACACCGATGCAGGGGATTCCTGCATTCTGAGCGGTTTGGGCATCTGTTTCGGAATCACCGACAAAGATGGTCTTGGAAAGCTCGGAACCCAGTTCCTTCACAGCTTCAAATACACTATCGGGAGCAGGCTTTCTCTTAACCTCCTGAGATTCGCCGATGGCGACGGGAATCAGATTTCCGAAATAGGTTCTTGCCAGAGATTTCACTGCCATATCATATTTATTGGATACGATGGCTATCTTATAATTGAAGCGGTTCAGATCCAGGAGCAGCTCCATGATACCGTTGTAGGGTCTGGTTTTATTCTGCATATTATGTTTATAATGATCCTTGAATTCCTCCAGACATTCTGTTACCTCCTCCTCAGAGCATGAGCCGGGAAGAGAGAGGCGGACAAGATTACGGACACCATTACCTACGAAGCGCTTCACTTCCTCCAGACTCCTGGCAGAATAACCCCTCTGGGCGAGGATATCATTCAGGCTGTCACGAAGATCGTCCAGGGTATTTAATAAGGTTCCATCCAGATCAAAGATTATGGTATCGTATTTCATTGAAGGTATCCTTTCTTATGCATGTAAATGTATGGAAAGCTTCCTTTAGAAGTCTTCTGCTTAAGTATAGTTAATAGTATATATTTCTGTTAACAAAGACGCAAGCAGTTTTTTCATATACTTGTCGGAAATTAACTCTTATGTTACAATGTTCCTAATGATTACGGAAGAACAGAAAGGTTGGACAAAAGAATGAAATCGGATATTCAGATTGCACAGGAAGCGAAACTGAAATCAATCATTGAAGTAGCTAAAAGGCTTGACATTGATGAGGAGGACCTGGAGCTTTACGGGAAATATAAGGCGAAGCTTTCGGACGAGCTATGGGAGAAGGTCAAGGACAGGCCGGACGGTAAGCTGGTACTGGTAACTGCGATTAACCCGACTCCGGCCGGAGAAGGGAAGACCACGACGACAGTCGGTCTGGGTCAGGCCTTAGGCAGGATGAACATCAAGTCCGTCATAGCCCTGCGGGAGCCCTCCTTAGGTCCATGCTTCGGAATTAAAGGTGGTGCGGCAGGCGGCGGCTATGCCCAGGTTGTTCCTATGGAGGATCTGAATCTTCATTTTACCGGAGATTTTCATGCAATCACTTCTGCCAATAACCTCTTGGCTGCTATGCTGGACAACCATATCCAGCAGGGAAATGCTTTAAACATAGATCCGAATCAGATCGTATGGAAACGCTGCGTGGACATGAATGACCGAGTACTTCGGAATATCGTGGTGGGTCTGGGACGTAAGGCAGATGGTGTGGTAAGAGAGGATCATTTTATAATAACGGTGGCTTCAGAAATTATGGCTGTCCTCTGTCTGTCCGAGAATATGAAGGATATGAAGGAACGGCTTGGACGGATCGTGGTAGCCTATAGCTATGACGGCAAACCGGTACTGGCCAAGGAGCTGAAGGCAGTCGGAGCCATGGCAGCTCTGCTGAAGGATGCTCTGAAGCCGAATCTGATCCAGACGGTGGAGAATACCCCTGCCATCATCCATGGCGGACCCTTTGCAAACATAGCCCATGGCTGTAACAGTGTCCGGGCAACCAAGACAGCCCTGAAGCTGGCGGAGGTAGTGGTGACGGAGGCAGGCTTCGGTGCGGATCTCGGAGCCGAGAAATTCTTTGATATCAAATGCAGAATGGCAGGCTTAAAGCCGGATGCAGTCGTATTGGTAGCAACGGTACGTGCCTTAAAATACAATGGTGGTGTTCACAAGACCGAGCTGGCGAAGGAAGACCTGGCAGCTCTGGAAAAGGGAATCGTAAATCTGGAAAAGCATATCGAGAATCTGCAGAAGTTCGGTGTTCCGGTTGTCGTAAGTCTGAACCGCTTTATGTCTGATACAGAAGATGAGCTTAAGTATGTGAAGGCCTTCTGTGAAAGCAGAAGCTGTGAATTCTCCCTCTGTGAGGTATGGGAGAAGGGAGGAGAAGGCGGTCTGGAGCTGGCGAAGAAGGTCCTTGAGACCATGGAGCAGAAGGAGAGCCACTATAAACCTCTGTATGACCTCGACCTGTCCATTAAGCAGAAGATCGAGACCATAGCCAAGGAAGTGTACGGAGCAGCCGGCGTGAGCTTTGATCCGGCGGCAGAGGCTGCGATCAGGACCATAGAAGCCCTCGGCTATAAGGAGCTTCCGGTCTGTATGGCGAAGAACCAGTATTCCTTATCCGATGACGCAGGTAAGCTTGGCAGACCGACCGGCTTTACGGTGAATATCCGGGAGGTCTATGTATCCGCCGGTGCCGGCTTTGTCGTAGCCATCACCGGAACTGTCATGACCATGCCCGGCCTTCCCAAGGTACCCGCCGCAGAGGGCATCGATGTGGATGGGGACGGAAGAATAACCGGTCTGTTCTGATGGAAGAATCGGAGTAAATCAGTTTATTTCAAATAAGAAAAGAAGTGTTATATTTGGGAGCCGACACAGGTGTAATTTAATCGTGTCAGCTCCTTCTATATAGCGTAACCACCTGGCAGACGCTGTACAACAATTCCTTAACAGATATTATTCAGTAGTCCTTAGCTGATTTTGATTTACTTATCAGATTACGAAATATCATATAAAAGTTCGAAGCCCTGACATAAAGCAGCTCCTGCCCCCGTATATTGTATTGATGGCGGATACTTGTACAACCTGGCCTCTCCTCAGGCTGAACATGATGAATACAAGCTTCCCTGCCTGAAATCTGATCTATGGGAGGTAAATGATGATAGAGAAAATTCCTTTTCGCTATACAGAGGATATCACGGTGGTTAACCGGGTACAATTCGAAACCCATCTTAGGCTTTATGAGGGCTATGTTAACAAGATCAATGAAATTGATGGGATTCTGTTCGGTAATTCCGGGAGGGAGCGGGCGAATGCTACCTTTAGCTATTACAGGGAGTGCAAGCGGGGGGAGACCTATGCACTGAACGGAGTCATCCTCCATGAGCTTTATTTTGAAAACATCGGAGGACGGGTGAACAGACCGGATAAGATCACTGTGGATATCCTGGAGCATGATTTCTGCAGCCTGGAGAACTGGCAGGAGGACTTTGTCGCTACGGCAAAGGCCAGCAGAGGCTGGGCAGTCCTTGCCTTTGATCAGAGAAGCGGCCGCTTCCGCAATATCAGCCTGGATGCCCATGATGTCGGCAATGTCTCCTATTCGGCCCCTGTGCTGGTACTGGATGTCTATGAGCATGCTTACTTCTATCAGTATCTGGATGATAAAGCAGCCTATATCAATCAATTCATGAAGAATATCAACTGGACTGTGATAGGTGAGAGGATGAAGTACTATTATGATTAAGAATTGACAGCATATGGCAGTTGTACTATAGTGTAAGTGATCAATGACAGTTATTTGAATATTACCCAAGGGATGAAGGGATCGGGATCGGATCGGAGGAAGCGCAGATGAATCAAAAGTGGCTAAGAAGAATCATAATTCTATCAGGTGTTTTGCTGGTGATCCTCCTCTATCTGATCTTTTACTATAAGACATATTCCATCCGTCTGGAGGATAGGGAGGTTTATGAGCTTATGATACAGAGCCCACCGGCTTCCGGCTTAGGTCTGGATACGAAGATTATCACTAATCCCGATGAAATCAATACCTATCTGGAGCAGGTGAATAAGCTTAGGTTTACCCATCCAAGAATCGATACGGGGAAAGGGTGGGTAACAAGAGTTGATATAAAATACATTTCGAAGAGCGGTCATAAGAGGGTTATCAGTTATACGATATTGGGGGAGAAGTTAAGATATGGCTCCTTTACCTATGACATCAGGACACAATAGAGTAGAGGGTTAACCTCCTACCCATATGATATCAAAGCACAATAGTATAAGAGGTCATAATTCCATTCTAACGGATATCCAATGAGAGAAAGTGGGCTTAAACCCATCCCAAGTGATATCCCGGCACATAGTAAAAGTGGGCGTAATCCTGTAAGCCTCCCGGCAAGAGCAGCACGGGGACTTTCAGCGATTACGCCCTTACAATAGCTATCTTTCCTGCATAACTCTTATTTATCTTCTCTCAAAGGCCTGTTCGCAATAGACGCAGCGATAAACCCCGTTCTCCCGATCCGTAAGCTTAAAGGTATGGGGGATTCCCTGTTCCACAGAGGTGATGCACCTGGGGTTTTTGCATTTTAGGACGTTATCTACGAAGATGGGAAGCTCTGGGCTTTTCTTCTCTGTGATTACACCGTTCTCAATGACATTAATCGTGATTCTATGATCCAGAGCACCTAAGATATCCAGATTGATTCCGTCCAAGGTTCCTTCGATCTTGATAATATCCTTCTTACCCATCTTACTGCTTTTGGCATTCTTAATGATTGCAACGCTGCAATCCAGGTTCTCCAGGTTTAAGTAAGTATAGATCTTCATGGCTCCGCCTGCTTGTATATGGTCTATGACGATTCCCTGATTCAGTACACCGATATTTAACATAGCTACCTCCATCCGAAATTGTTTGCTTTTCATGTTCTGGAATACTTACACTGTATTGTGCTTAGGCCAGCCCCAATAGCTTCATGATCAGGGCCATCCGTACATAGACACCGTATTGGGCTTGTTTAAAGTAGACTGCCCTGGGGTCCTCATCCACCTCAACGGAGATTTCGTTGACCCGGGGAAGAGGGTGCAGGACCAGCATATCCTCCTTGGCCAGGGCCATTTTCTTCGTATCCAGAATGTAGGTATCCTTGAGGCGGATATAATCCTCCTCATTGAAGAAGCGTTCCTTCTGAACTCTGGTCATATAGAGGAGATCCAGCTCGGGCATGATATCCTCCAGTCGGCGGACTTCCTTATACTCGATTTGGTTCGCATCCAGGACCTCTTCACGGATATAAGCAGGAACGGTCAGCTCCTCCGGAGAGATCAGGACAAAGGTGATGTTCTCATACCGAGCCAGAGCTCCGATCAGGGAATGAACGGTACGGCCGAATTTTAAGTCACCACAAAAACCGACGGTTAAATGATTTAATCGTCCTTTCAGATTCTGAATGGTTAATAAATCGGTAAAGGTTTGGGTGGGATGATTATGACCGCCGTCTCCGGCATTGATAACAGGAATAGAAGAATGAAGAGATGCTACATAGGGGGCGCCTTCCTTAGGATGGCGGATTGCACAGATATCTGCATAAGAGGAAATAACCCGGATGGTATCGGCAACACTTTCGCCTTTGGCTGCCGAAGAGGAATCGGCGGAAGAGAAACCAAGAATACTGCCGCCCAGATTTAACATGGCAGCCTCGAAACTAAGTCTTGTTCTGGTGCTCGGTTCATAGAATAGAGTGGCCAGCTTCTTACCATGGCACACATCAGCGTATTTCTTCGGGCTTTTGATGATTTCCTCCGCCAGTGACAGCAGCTCGCCCAGCTCTGAAACAGTTAGGTCCGTCGGACTGATGATATGTCTCATATACACCTCCATATGTGATTAGGATCGCTATTCGTGGCAGGACCACTTATACCCGGGTCCACATCCTAACTAATAATTCTAATATATCAATCGTTGTAATGCAAATACTTTTTTCTAATAAATAACATATTGATAAATGATAAATGCAGTACTATAAAATCTGATACACTTTTTCTCGAAATGTGGTATAATAATAGGATACAACTAATGAAAGGTGTGCAAGTATGATTCAGATTTCAAGGACGGGAATCAGGAATTTAGCTTCGAATGATACTACCTATGCCAGAGGTCTGCAATATTATAAGGATAACCGGATTACCAATGCGACTTATTCCAATGCCGCGAAGCAATACAGGCTGATCGTCAAGGGTAATTACAATTACTCTGTCGTCGTGGATGAGCAGGAGGACGGATCCTTTGATTTTAATTGTAACTGCCCGTCCAGACTGAAGGATCAGGGAGCCTGTAAGCATGTGGTGGCCGCCCTGCTTTTCATCTTAAAATATCAGGAACGCAGTATGCTGACTGAGACTAAATCTCCCGAGGAGAGAAAGATTATTCAGATACTGGATTATTTCGTATCTCAGGAGGATACGATGCTGGTAGGTGAGACCTTTCAACTAGAAGCAATTATCAGCATTCCCTCCATTCTGAAGGGAGACAGCGGAAGAGCCTATGTTTCCCTCAAAGGGGGCAGCAATCGGAAGTATAAGATTCAGACCTTAAAGAAATTCCTGGCAGACATCTACCACCATGAAAGCTTTGCCCTGGGGAAGGAATTTAAATATGTCAGCGGGGAGAGCAGCTTTGATCAAGACTCCAAGGCCCTTCTGGATTATCTTCTGGAAATCTATGAGATCCAGGAGGTGATTGACAGCACTCATTTTTCAAGAATCTTTTCAAAATCACAGATGATCATTACAAAGAATATGCTGCTTAAGCTCCTTGACCTGGTGAAGGGCAGCAGCTTTACCCTGGAGCTGTACGGCAAGCTTTACACTGATGTGGTCTTCCGTAAGGAGAATCCGAAGATAGCCTACCAGCTGTCCATGGATGAGGACTCCATCACGGTAGATTATCAGGGCAAGGAAGCAGTCCTGCCTTTGACCGAGACCGGAGAGCTGCTGTTCTATGAGGGAGCCATCTATCAGCCGGATAAGAAGTTTATCCGGAATTTTAAGCCCTTCTATAATAGCCTGGGGAAGGATAAGGAGCCCTTGGTGTTTAAGGGGGATAGCAAGAACAGCTTCCTGGAGCATGTCCTGCCGAGAATCAGTGATACCATGATACTGGATATCCCTGAAGAGCTGAAGAGCCGTTATATCACCTGTGATATGGAGGCCAAGCTCTATATTGATAAGCACAAATATGGGATTAAGGCGGAGCTGAAGTACCGCTATGGAGATTATGAATTTAATTCCTATGCAAATGCTTCTTCCGGTTCCTATATCATCGTCAGACAGAGGGAGAAGGAGGATGCCATTATCACGGATCTTCTTCAGCTGGGCTTTCTCCCCTATAAGAATTATTATCTCTTAAAGGATGAGGAGAAGATCTATGATTTCCTGTCAGGAAGAGTCATGGAGCTGGAGAGTAAGGCGGGATTGTTCTACTCGGAGGATTTTAAGAAGCTGGGTATCCGCAATGCCGGCAGCTTTAAGGCTGGTGTGAAGCTGAACACCGGTCTCAATATGCTGGAGCTGGACCTGGATTTTGATGCTGTTCCCAAGGAGGAGCTGAAGGATCTCTTACATTCCTACCAGGTGAAGAAGAAATATTACCGGCTGAAGAACGGCAGCTTCGTCAACCTGGAGGATAAGAATCTGGATGAGCTGGCGAAGATTTTAGGTTCCCTGAATGTAAGCAGTAAGAGCTTCAATGAAGACACCCTGCTGCTGGAGAAGCAGCACGCAGTCTATCTGGATAAGGCCTTTATGGACCGGCAGTTCGATCTGGAGCGGGATCGGGACTTCAAGGCTCTGACCGAGAAGATCTTAAATCCGGTCCAGACAGAATATCAGCTGCCGGATGGAATACTGGCGGCCTTAAGACCCTATCAGGTAACCGGCTATAAATGGTTAAAAACCTTATCAGACCATGATCTGGGCGGGATACTGGCAGACGATATGGGTCTCGGAAAAACACTGCAATCCATCGTTTATATCGCCTCCGGTATCATCGGGAATCCAAAGCATGCCCCTTATCTGATCGTATGCCCTACCTCTCTGATCTTCAACTGGCAGGATGAGTTCGAGAATTTTGCTCCCTTTATCAAGGCGGCGGTAGTTTCAGGCTCACCACAGGAGCGGCAGGAAACCATCGGGCGCCATAAGGAGTATGATGTCCTGATTACCTCCTATCCCCTGATCAGGCGGGATATTGCCATATATGAAAAGATCTATTTCCATACGGTTTTTATCGATGAGGCACAATATATTAAGAATGACTCCTCCTTGAATGCAAAGTCTGTGAAGCGGCTCCTGGCAGACCATCGCTTTGCCCTGACCGGTACTCCGATTGAAAACAGTCTGTCGGAGCTGTGGTCCATCTTTGACTTTATCATGCCGGGCTATCTGAACAGCCATTCCAAATTCGTTGAGCATTATGAGAAGCCGATTCTGAAGGAGGATATGGAGACGCTGGCAGATCTCCATCAGCGTATCACCCCCTTTATTCTAAGACGAATGAAGAAGGATGTCCTGACCGAGCTGCCGGATAAATATGAGACCAAGATGCTGACGGAGCTCTCGGAGGGACAGAAGCTGATCTATCTGTCCTATCTGGAGAATATCCGCGGTGAAATTAACAGCGAGATTGAAGAGCGGGGCATTGAACGCAGCAGTATCAGGATTCTGGCAGCCCTGACCAGGCTTCGGCAGATCTGCTGCCATCCCTCTACCTTCCTGGAGAATTATCAGGGAGGCAGCGGTAAGCTGGAGCTTCTGATGGAGATTATCCCGGATGCGATTGCCAACGATCACCGGGTATTGGTCTTCTCCCAGTTTACCTCCATGCTTCGGATTATCGAAAGCGAACTGAAGGACATGGCGATACCCTACTTCTATCTGGAGGGAGCTACCCCGACAGAGGACCGGAACGATTATGTCAAGCGCTTCAATGCCGGTGAGGGTAAGGTATTTCTGATTTCCTTAAAGGCAGGAGGGACAGGACTTAATCTGACCGGGGCCGATACCGTAATCCATTATGATCCCTGGTGGAATCCTGCCGTGGAGGAGCAAGCCACGGACCGGGTCTACCGGATCGGACAGCAGAACAAGGTTCATGTCATGAAGCTGATCACCAAGGGAACGATAGAGGAGAAGATCTTTAAGCTGCAGAGGAAGAAGAAGGAGCTTTCGGATTCCGTAATCAGCTCCAAGGAGGTATTTATCAACAGCCTGTCAAGAGAAGAGCTGGAGGAGCTGTTTACTCCGATGTAAGAGCTTTGTTGACTAAAAGCCCGGTCTGTATCGAACAGGCCGGGCTTTTCTATGCAGAATTTCTATAATGCTGAACATTATAATCATCTGCAATATTGAAAGTTTATAACCATCTGCAATCCTGAAAGTATGTTACCATCTGCAATCCTGAAAGTATGTTACCATCCGTAATCCTGAATGCTATAACCTTTTGTAATCCTGGAAGTTCCTAAACACTGTTCCCCGTATGATCTGGCTGAAGCTGACCGCCAGGGCGATCTTGATAAGATCAAAGAGGACAAAGGGATACACACAAAGGGTCAAAGCCTTCTGAAAGCCGGAACCGGTACTGACAGTAAACCACAAGGAGCCTAAGAGATAGCAGAGTATTAAGGAAAACAGCATTCCGATAGTGAGGGCTGCGAGCTTCCATTTCTTCGCATAGCGGTAGCTGACAGCGGTAAGAAAGGCCATAAGCGGATATGCCATCAGGAAGCCTCCTGTCATTCCGGTCAGGATGTGGAAACCGCCCTTCATCTCCGCATATACCGGGAGACCGAAGGCACCCAGCAGGAGATAGGATAATACGGATAGCAGAGCATATCTGGGAGGCAGCAAGGCCCCGATCAGATAGATTGCGAACAAGGACAGGGTAAAGGGGATCGGTTTGATGGGAATGGATATCTGCGCCATCACGCAAAGTAGAGCTGTAAACATACCGGTCAGAACCATACCTGTGATGCTGATAAGCGCTTTCTGCTTTATATGTGAATCTGATTGTGTCATAGTAAATCAACCTATTGGAGCAAGCAGAGCTGCTCCTGTATCCTTTCTGTTTAAATAGGGTTTTTTATTTTCAGCGGGCGGATGCTCACTTCACCGGAAGAAAGGACTTCTCTGCTATGATCTTCATATTCGACCAACAGCCGGGCTCTGTCATCGATATCGATGGCCTTAGCCGGCCTGCTTTCCGATCCCTTCAGAACCAGAATGTGCTTCCCGATGATAATCTGCCGTCTGCGGTATTCCAGAAGATATTTGCGGTCAGTCAGGGAATCCATGCATTCTGCCAATTGATTCAGGATCTCAGCAGTCAGCAGGGGGATGACCGGACGGTCCTCCGGCTTCATAGTGAACAAGGAGCCAGCTATGCCCTCAAGGGCTTCGGGAAAGGCCGTGGTGGAGACATTGACTCCGATTCCTACAACCGCATATTCCAATCCTCCGTTTTCGAAATTAATGGAGGCTTCTGTGAGTATGCCGCAGACCTTACGTCCCTCTACGAAGATATCATTGACCCATTTGATACCGGCCTTGAGACCTGTAATCTTCTCAATCGCCTTGGCAACCGCCACGGCAGCTCCGGTGGTAATCAGCAGGGAGTCCTCAAGCTCAAGCTTTGGACGCAGGATCAGGGAAAGATAGATTCCCGTGGAACCGGGAGAGTAGAAGCTTCTACCCATCCGGCCTCTGCCCTCGGTCTGTTCCCCGGCTATCAGAACGGTGCCTTCCGCCGCCCCTTCTGCAGCCATGGCCTTTGCCAGGGTATTGGTCGAGCTGACGCTGGGACGCACCTCCAGCTGAAAGCCGGCTGCTTTTCCCTTAAGATGCGGACGTATGCTTTCGGCAGAGAGGATATCGTTATGAGTCAGCAGACAATAGCCCCTGTTCGTAACGGCTGTTATCCGGTAACCATCCCTTTGTAGGGCCTTCACAGCCTTCCAGATCGAGCTGCGGCTGACATAGAGACTTTCAGCCAGTCTTGCTCCATTGACACTGCTGCCACGGTTCTCCTCTAATATTTTTAGTACCTGATGCTTTAATTCCATAGGTAAGGATCCTTTACTTTATGATGTATCAGTATAGCAGATAGAAGAGGATTGTCAACCATATACGGAGTATAAGTCGACAATTCGAGAGGTAAGCTTAAGATAAGACAACGGGATAGACCTCAAGATAAAATCTCCAGATACAACTGCGGGATAGACCTCAAGATAAAACCTCCAGATAAAATTGCGGGAAAACCTCAAGATTAAATTCGGATTGTAAAGTTAAGTAGGAACAGAAAGATACATCTTTTATGATAGATACATATCGGAAATATAAAACAGCTGTATCCCCTCCCCTGTGGGGGAATGGATACAGCCGCTTCACCTATTCAGCGCTTATATTACTTCCGTATCGAAGTTTTCATTATAGAATTCCTCAATCAGGCGGTCCAGATAATCGCTGTTCTGATCAGGGAAGTTCTCTTGAAGTCTCTTCTTGATGATATCTGTTACCCGGATATAGTTGACCTCCGCCGAAACGGTCTCATCGCTTAAGGACTCCAGATATTCGGCTGTTACATTGGTCTTAAGCCAATCGTTGATCTGATCCGTCATTTTCTTCTCATCCGCAATTTGAAGCCGCAGCTCTTTGGCCTTCTTCAGTGAGGAGATACCAACGATGATAAAGAAGATAAAGAGGGCTCCCATGACACTGATCGGCAGGATGCCATTCAGAATGGTCAGGACCCCGGCGATATTCAGGACAACAAAGACGATACCGAGGATGCCGATACCCAGGAATACACCAACAGTTGCGGTATAATCCTTATATTTCTCGGCCTTCATTACATAGGAGACCGGTACGATTTCTACAACCTCTTCCTCAACCTCCTCCTCGACAGGAGCTTTCTCATTCCAGGTATCCCGATAGAGGGCCTTACCATCCTTAAACAGCTCTGAAGTCAGTGTCGAATCGTCCTCTAAAGCTTCGGTATCAGGGAGGAGATCGTCGGCTTCCTCTGTATCTGCCTCCAAAGCTTCCTCATTCAGAAGCCCTTCCTCAGCCTCTGTCATTTCCTCAGCCTCTGTCGTTTCCTCGTCGTCCAAGCCATTCTCATGGCGCTCACGCTCAACGAAGTAAAAGGCCTGATAAAGCTTCTGGGCAACATTACGTAAATCGGAGGGGACATATACAATATAAACCTCAAGCTCATCACTGAAACGGATCACCGATTTTAAGTTGGAATAAGAGAAATACTTGGCGAGCTTCTCGGCGATTTTCTTTGATTCGGATTGGAAGAAGGGTATGAATTCCTCCATCACCGGCAATTCCTCAACCAGCTCTACCTTACAATCACTGCAAATTGTATAGCCTTCCTGAAATTCATTCTTACATTTGGGACACCAGGGCATAATTTCAACTCCATTCTTATATATTCGGATGCTCCGATGCCCTTCCTTCCGTTATGGCAGAAGAGGGAAGGGGCGGAGTTTCCGTGTAACACAGATTTACTGTTGAAGTCTTTCTCTAAAGTAGCCATGATAGAGCAGGTGTATGTGGCAGGCTGTCCTTATTCTGCCATGAAGCGGTGATAAGCCTTCTTACCCTTTCTTACGAGCAAAGCTCCATCCGCATCAAAATCCTGATGGGTGAATACCCGGTCAAAATCCTCAATCTTCACCTCATTTACCGTAACGCCGCCCTGTTGGATCGTACGTCTGGCATCAGAACGGGAGCTGGCGAGCTTGGCATCACACATCATGGTGATCAGATCGATCCCCTCTGCAAAGCGGGAGGCAGGATAGGTGGTAGTGGGAATGTCCTCGGACTTCATGCCGCCGCCGAATAAGGCTCTGGCAGCCTCCTGAGCCTTGATGGCTTCCTCTTCTCCATGAACAATCTTGGTGATCTCGAAGGCAAGAACCTCCTTGGCGTAATTGATTTCAGCATCCTTTAAGGCTCCGAGTCTTCTGACCTCGTCCATGGGCAGGAAGGTTAAGAGACCTAAGCATTCCTCGACCTTCACGTCCTCGATGTTTCTCCAGTACTGATAGAACTCATAAGGGCTTGTCTTAGCCGGATCCAACCATACGGCACCCTTCATGGTCTTGCCCATCTTGATACCCTCACTGGTGGTCAGGAGCTTAAAGGTGAGACCGAAGGCAGGCTTGCTCTCCTTACGGCGAATCAAGTCTACACCGCCGAGGATATTGGACCACTGATCGTTACCGCCAAGCTGCAGGGTACAGCCGTATAGCTTGTTCAGCTTCCAGAAGTCATAGGACTGCATCAGCATATAGTTGAACTCAAAGAAGGTAAGACCCTTCTCCATACGCTGCTTATAGCATTCAGCGGTAAGCATCTTGTTTACGGAGAAGTGGATACCGATTTCTCTTAAGAATTCTACATAATTCAGGTCCAGCAGCCAGTCTGCATTGTTGGCCAGAATAGCCTTATCATTGTCAAAATCAATGAACTTGGCCAGCTGCTTGTGGAAGCAGTCCGCATTGTGCTGGATGGTTTCCTTAGTCATCAGGGTACGCATATCGGATTTGCCGGTCGGATCACCGATCATCGTGGTTCCGCCTCCCAGTAAGGCAATCGGTCTGTGTCCGGCACGCTGCATATGCATCATTGCCATAACGGTAAGGAAATGCCCTGCAGTCAAGCTGTCCGCAGTAGCGTCAAAGCCTATATAAAAGGTAACGGATTCCTTTCCCAGTAGCTCTCTGATTTCTTCATGGGTTTCCTGTTCGATAAAACCCCGTTCTTTTAAAATGTCATAAACATTCGCTGACATTGGTATTCCTCCTTGTAATATCTGTCTTTCTTAACTAAAGACATTATAAATGATTACCTTTACTTTTTCAATGAAATTACTTCCTTATTCCAAACAATAATCGCATCAGGGGTATCCTGCGGAAGAGCTCATAGTTCAAAAAGGTCAACAGGACACTGAAAGTAAGAATCAGGGTAACCTGAAGGGAGGTGCTTTTCGTAAACTGAAAGCTATAGTAAGCGATTGCCACCAGCCAGCTCTGATGAAAGATATAGACCGGGAAGGAGGCCTTTGACAAATATACTGTGATACGATTGGTAAAGTTCAGATAATGCTTTCCCAGGCCCAGCAGGGCAAGGCAAGAGATCCATTTGGCAGGAAAGCTCACGATACCGTAGAGCAGGTCCGAGCCCCAGTCGCTGTAGTGGATACCATAGAGCAGGAGAAGAAGGAGCAGAGCCGCCACAGCCAGCTTATTCCGATGTTGCTCCAGTTCCTGCTCCAGCTCGTCCTTGCTTAGGACATAGAAGCCCAGCAGGAACAGGGCGAGAAACTCCCCAATGCTTTTCCCTCCAAAATTAAGAATAGGATAAAGGAGCATGGGAAAGAGGAATAAGGGAAGAACGGAAGTCAGCCTTCGCCATTGACCTACACCATTTAGGTGAAGGCGCCGAGATAGCTTCAGGATCAGAAGCAGCAGGAGGCTGATGATAAAGAGATACAGGATGAACCACAGGTTTCCGGGAGTGAAACCGCCTCGATATCCGGTCAGATCGGTCGCTTTGGTGAAGAAGAGACAGTATTGGGCCAAATAACCGCCGGTATAGCCATTATGAAACCTCTCCGCATAGAAGGTCTGAACCGGTATGTAGAGCAGAAGTCCGGACAGGAAGGGAAGAAAGAGCTTAAAAAAGCGTTCCTTCAGATACTCTGCCTCTGAACGTTTTCTTAAGGCATAGGAGGAGCTGATTCCTGCAATCACAAAAAGCAAAGGCATGAACCAGGGGTAGGTAAAGAGGATGATATCATTCAATACACGAACTCCCGGACCCTTCACATAGAAGCCTTCTCCAAAAGCATTATAGATAATACAGGTGTGGAAGGGAAACAGTAACAGAACACAAAGAAACCGTAGATTATCCAAATATAATTTTCTCATGATTTTTTACATACCTTTCTGAACAGTCCGACATTTACCTGATTATACCATTACAAATATGCTTTCAGCTATATGACATTTGTCATAGCAAAGTTATCACTGCAGTAACTTCCATAATTTAACCGCTTTGTTTATGATAATGACATGAAGCAGTAAGTCGAACTTAGGTATTTGCGAGCAAAAGGAATGGGATGCTTCGCATTTCCTTAAATAGTGTTAAATGGAGGAATCAAATATGTCTTATGTAAAGGTACAGAATTTATTGAAGAAATATGGAGAGCTCTGTGCGGTGGATCATTTGAGCTTCACTGTGGAGAAGGGTGAGATCTTCGGTCTCCTGGGTCCGAATGGAGCGGGAAAAAGTACCACCTTGAGTGTACTGACCACCCTGGTGGACTTTGATAAGGGGGATATACAGATTGATGGGTTGGAAATCCGTAAGGATAAAATGAAAATCAAACAGCTGATCGGCATGGTTCCGCAGGATATCGCAGTATATGACCACCTGACGGCACTGGAGAATGTAAAATTCTTCGCCTCCCTCTATGGTATCAAGGGCAGGAAGCTGAATGAGATGGCCAAGGAAGCTCTGGAATTCGTAGGTCTTTCCGACAAGCTGAAGATGAAGCCGAAGCAGATGTCCGGCGGTATGAGAAGAAGACTGAATATTGCCTGTGGAATCGCTCATGCACCTTTGCTGATTGTATTGGATGAACCGACAGTCGGTGTAGATGCCCAGTCCAGAGAGCATATTCTGAATTCCATCCGCCTCTTAAGAGACCGTGGAGCCACCATCATCTATACCTCCCATTATATGAATGAGGTAGAAGAGATCTGTGACAGAATCGCCATCATTGACCGGGGACGGATGGTAGCAATCGGTACCAAGGCCGAGCTGGTATCCCTGGTTACCGACGTTCAATCCATATCCATCGAGACCAGATTCCCTTATGGCTTCAAGCTGGAGGACTTTATCTCGAATCAAAGGCTGCTGCCCGGTGTCAAGGGAGTTAGGGCGGAAGAGAATAACATCCGTATTGATATCTCTACGGCTGAGGACAATATCACGAAGTTCGTGGAGCAGTTTATGGCCCATAAGCTCCCGATCATCAGCATCAACTCGGAGGTTCCGAATCTCGATACCCTCTTCCTGACCCTGACCGGTCATGAGTTAAGGTAGCGAAGGTTCGTTAATATGAAATAAATCGGAGGATAATATGATACAGATTATTATAAAGGAAATGAAGGATTTCCTAAGGGAGAAGACGAATCTATTCTTTTTCCTGATGTTTCCGGTGATCCTGATCTTTTTGTTGGGCAATCTGCTGGTGTCTATGGATCAGGCGGAGGAAGCCATCGGTGAAATTAAGATCCATTATGTTATGGATACGGTGCAGGAACCCAATACCATAGCCGTCTTAAGCTTTATCGCGGCTCTGGAGGATGAGAAGAACATCAGCTTCAGGCGGTCTGCAGATCTGGAAGCCTCGAAAATGCTGGTCGGAAGAGATGAGCTCACTGCCGTGGTTGAGTTTACCGGGGATCCGATGCAAATTAATATCTTTGAAGGAAGCAATCATATAAAGAACCGCACGGTAGGTGCGATGATGAACGGCTTCGTCCAGATGAACAAGGCCTATGTGTCCATCCTGAAGACAATTCCAAATACTTTCCCCATAGGTGCGGGAGAGCAGACAGATTATGTGAAGCAGAAGGATTTAGGCGCGAATAGAACCATGCTGGACTATTATGCAATCACCATGATGGTTATGGTCTGCTTTATGAGTGTTATTCTGGGTTCCACAGCCTTCTCCGGAGAAAGGCAGAACAGGACCATCAATCGGCTCCTGATTGCTCCCAAGAATAAAGCGGTCCTCTTCCTGGCAAAAATCCTTGGTCTGGTGCCACAGGTCCTTCTGCAGATTTCGATCATCATGGTATGCAGTGTCTTTGTATTCCATGCAAGCTATGCAGCTACCTGGACCCAAAACCTCTATCTCTTCGCAATGTTCTTCATCGTTACCTTAACGATGATCTCCATCGGAGCGGTGGTAGGCTTGTTCCTAAAGGCAAATCCCATGGCAGTCATCTTTCCGATTTTATGGGTGATGATGTTCATTTCGGGGACTTATTCCAAGGAAGTCAATATCAGCGGAGTGTCCGATAAGATGCCGATTTATCAGATCCAGCAGGCAGCCTTTGACCTTACCGTCTTCGGCCGTTATGAAAAATGTACTTCAGTCATACTGACAGGTCTTGCCATTACGATCCTTATGCTGGCAATCGGCGCATTTGCCTTCAGCAGAAAGGAGGAGGAACGATGAAAAATATCTTACTGTTAGCAGTCAACAATATGAAAAGAAATAAGCTCTTCCTCTCCTTATCAATATTCGGAGGAGTGATACTCTGCTTCCTTCTGGTTGTAATGGGTAACCTGGCAACAGATATCAAGCTTTCTAAGATTGCAGTCGGGATGATCGACCGGGATCGGAGCAAGCTGTCCACCGACTTTCAGGTGTACCTGACAGAGGAGCTGGATTACGAATTGATGACTGAGCGGACCTATGAAGAATTATCAGTTCAGTTGATTGAAAAGAATATATCAGTTATAATAGAGATACCGGAGGGCTTCTATGAGAGCGCAGCTTCCGGCAAGCAGCAGGACCTGACGGTTACCTCCCTGAATGATTATGAGAACGCCGCCTTTCTGGAGGCGAATCTGAACAGCTATATGCAAAGCATCCATCTGCTGTCCCTGAATGCGGGCGGAGAGAAGGAGGTCTTTGATCACCTGCTTGCAGAATACGGGACAGAAACCGTAGCAATCAGCCAGACAGCTGCGAAGCAATTGGATAAGAAGCTGATGAAGGAGAAGGAAGGCTTCATCAATTCCATCGGATTTTACTTGATGCTGGTATTCGGTCTAAGCATCATCATATCCTTCCTTGTTGTTGAGGATTACGTCTCGGGAGTATTTCAGAGAGTGAAGATATCACCGGTGAAGCCGGCGCAATATATCTTTGGTACCGGAATCTTTGGGATGATTGTCTGTGTACTTGAGATCATTGTTTATTGCGGATATATCTGGCTTGCAGGCATGGACATCGGCTTCCCCTTAGGCTTGCTGGTATTTATGATGTTCCTCTTCTCCCTCTTCACGATCTCCTTTGCCATAGTCATCGCCCTGTGGGCGAAATCGAAGCCTGCTGTGGGAGCAGCCAGTATGGGTTTTTCCACAATCGGCTGTATCCTGGGAGGCGCATATTTCCCCCTGGACCTTGCACCTCAGAGTCTGCAGAATCTGGCGAGAATCGTACCCCAATACTGGTTTATGGAGACCTTCAAGGCGCTCCAGGCGGATCGGAATGCGAATATCATGCCCAACATTATCATCCTGACTCTGTTTACCCTCTTGACCTTTTTGATCGGAGCAGTTCTGTTCTCCCAAGGGAATAAAAGCAAATAAGTCTATACGGATTATAAAGTAATAGATCAGTGTCATATACATGAACAAGGAGTAAGCAATGATTGATAAACCCTTCCTCTTCCTGATGGCGAAGCTGGCAGCAGTGATTGTGTCCTTCCTGATTGCAGACAGCGAGAAAGCCGATATGGTCTTCATGATCATATCGGCCCTTAGCTTTGCCTGCGTATTTTGTGCGGAGCTTCTGTTTCAGCGTGTCTTTAAGATAAGAAGGCTGGTCATTATTTTGGCTCTTTCCAGCTTCGTAGCCTGCTTCGGGATTGGTCTGGACCTCCTATATCCCTTGTATGTCATGCTGCTGATGCATTTATTTGACCTGACAACCACAGGAAAGCAATTTTATCAGATTCTTTCTGTAGCCATACTGCTTTCCGTCTTTATCTTCCTGCCAACGAAGGAGAACATAGCTCTCTCCCTTATTCTGCTTCTGATGACGATGCTGGCAAGGCTTCTGCTGATGCAGCTGGCTGACTACAGGGAAGTCAATGAGAGCCAGAAGGAGACCATCAGCGGGCTGGATGAGAAGCTGAAGGATCTGAAGGGCTTGATTAAAACCTTAAAGCATACGGCTTCTGTGGAAGAAAGAAACCGAATTGCAGCCCGGCTCCATGATCAGATCGGTCATGGTATTTCAGGCAGCATCATCATGCTGGAGGCAGCTCTGCTGGTCATGAAGGAGCATCCGGAGAAAGCGGCTGAGAATGTACAAAAGGCTGTGAATAATCTGCGGGAGGGGGTCGACGAGATTCGTACCGCCTTAAGGGAAGAGCGGGCAGACCGATATCTGCTGGGGATCAACGAGGTTACTGCCATACTGGAGGAGTTCAAGGTCACCTATAACAGAACGGTTTATCTGAAAACCATCGGAGACCTGAATCAAATCAGCCTGGATATATGGGTCTGTATCCATGATAATCTGAAGGAATGCCTGACGAATCTGCTGAAGCATTCCAATGCCACGGAATTTATCCTGAATATTGAGGTATATAAGAAGATCATTAAGGTTGAATATAAGGACAACGGAAAGTCAGAGGAAGGCTTTGAGAAGGATGTAGGTCTGGAGGCAATTGAAGAGAGAACGGTGAAGGCCAAGGGCCGCTGTTTCTTCTCCAAGGGAGAGAAGGGCTTCTGTGTTACGAATATTTTTACCTATTAAAAAAGGGCTACAGCTACAGATGGTATTCGGTGGATACATAGGAATATTACAGAAAGGCAAATAAACTATGATAAGAATATTAATTGCGGATGATGATGCCATCATCAGGGAAGGCTTAAGAATGATCATCGAGACCCAGCCTGATATGGAATTTCTGGAGGCGGCTTCGGACGGCAGTCAGGCACTGGAGCTTGCAAGGCGCTATCAGCCTGATGTTACGATGCTGGATATCCGTATGCCGGGGATGGATGGTATTCAGGCGGCTGCGGAGATGATGGCTTCCAAGCTGTCTAAGCCCTTGCTGCTGACTACCTTTGATGAACCGGACCTGATTCTGCGTGCCCTCAAGGCAGGAGTAAACGGTTATATATTAAAGAACAGCCCTGCAGAACGGATCCTGTCAGCAATCCATGTCATAAACAGCGGTGGAACAGTCTTCCAGGCAGATATTCTGGAGTTTATCCGAACCAGGGTGTCTGCAGGAGCCGGTGGCAGTAAGGTATTCGAGCTGATGTTATCTCCGAGAGAAATGGAGATCGTCAAGCTGATTGCAGAGGGCTTATCCAATAAAGAGATTGGGGAGAAGCTCTACCTCACCAACGGTACGGTCAGAAATCACATCAGCACCATTCTGGAGAAGACCGGACTGGAGCACCGGACACAGATCGCAGTGAAGTATCTGAAGAATCATGAATGAGCTGTAGGTAAGCATGGAAGTGAACCGGGAGGCAGGCCTTTATTAGGCCTGTTTTTTGATTATTTTGCTCCGGGTCATTTTATCTATAGATAAATTTTACAGCAATTTTAGGGATAGCTTTTCACGAGTCATTCGGATATAGAAGGAATATACCCATCCTCACATGGAAATAATAGGAGAATAGTCAGTGATAAGAAGCAGAGCAATTACCATAAATATATTATGTAATATTTCCTTACCATTTTACCATGATTATTTTTTCGGGACATAAAAATGAGGATTATCACCGGGAGATTCCCGGAATAGTTTCTGCTCTGATCCAATATAATGAAGTGACAATACAAGCATCCTTAGGCGGGATGATGTTTGCCCGATCCGGGGTAAAGAGGAGGGAATGTTATGGATGCCAATGCGGAGGATAGAATCGTACACCAGATTGAAAGAAATCTATCGAATCATATCAATGAGAATTTATTTGCTTCCGGCAGAGTACTTGAGGATAAGGAAGCGGCAGAACATAACAACGCTGTCCTTGAGGGGACCTTCAGAGTAAGAGAGGGCAGAAACAGCCATGCAGTAATAAGCAAGGAGGAGGCAGAACCGGCCTTCCCGCCCCTGTCCAGAGCAGAATACATCAGACAGGCGAGGGAAGCCTGCTTAAGGCAGATGAATGTCAGCCCGTCAATCTCCAGAGGAATCGGGACCGGGATGGAAGAGAGTGAGCTTCTGCATCCGGCGCTTTCTCCCAAGAAGAAAAAGAGGGAAGAGCAGATTTACAGGCCTGTGTCAGAGGAGGATTCCAGCCTGGAGGCTGCAGCCTACCGCTCCCTGATGATCCGCACAATCTGCGCCATTATGATCTTCCTAAGTATCTTCCTGATCGATAAGTTTAAAATGAAGATCGGGAGCTTCTCCTTCCAGACTGTCGAGGAATTTGTCAGAGGGAAGGATAGTCTGGCTGCCTTGGAGGATTTGATTGTATCCTGGCTGAAGTAGGCCAAATAGAATGTAATTGCTTTTGCGTTGTGTTTTCTCCTTTTTTCAGTTATAATAACGGTTAGAAAAAAGGAAAGGACCATCAAAATGAACAAGCTGGCATTAACGGACGATATTTTATTGTCCGTGGAAAAACCTGCCCGATATATCGGCGGGGAGGTAAATATACGGATGAAGAATCCGATAGAAGTTGAGATCCGCTTTTGCATGTGCTTCCCGGATGTGTATGAGATCGGTATGTCCCATCTGGGAATTCAGATATTATATGATATCTTAAACCGCAGGGAGGATACCTGGTGTGAAAGAGTCTATTCACCTTGGGTGGATCTGGACAAGCTGATGAGGGAGCGTAATATCCCTCTTTTTGCACTGGAAAGTCAGGAGCCTGTGAAGAACTTTGATTTCCTGGGCATTACCCTGCAATATGAGATGAGCTATACGAATATTCTTCAGGTGCTGGAGCTGTCACAGATACCGCTCTATGCGAAGGACAGAAGCGAGGAGCATCCGATCGTGCTCGGCGGCGGACCTTGCAGCTATAATCCCGAACCGATTGCGGATTTCTTTGACTTCTTCTATATCGGAGAAGGGGAAACGGTCTATGATGAGATTCTGGACCTCTATAAGGAATGCAGGAGGCAGGGCTTATCCAGAAAGGAATTCTTAAGGCGGGTGTCACAGGTAGAAGGAATGTATGTGCCCTCCCTTTATGAGGTGGAATATAAGGAAGACGGTACCATTGCAGGCTTTACGAAGAAGGATGCCGACGCGCCCGACAAGGTAAAGAAGCAGGTGGAAATGAATTTAAGCGAAGCCTATTATCCGACCAAGCCCCTGGTACCCTTTATTAAGGCAACCCAGGACCGTGTGGTTCTGGAGATACAGAGGGGCTGTATCCGAGGCTGCCGCTTCTGCCAGGCAGGCATGATCTATCGGCCGACCAGAGAGCGGGACCTGGAATATCTGAAGCGCTGTGCCCATGAGATGCTGCAATCCACCGGCCATGAGGAGATTTCCTTGAGCTCCTTAAGCTCCAGCGATTATTCGGGTCTGCAGGAGCTGGTTTATTATCTGATTGAAGAATTCGGACCAAAGGGTGTGAATATCTCTCTGCCCTCCCTAAGAATCGATGCCTTTGCCCTGGATGTCATGAGCAAGGTACAGGATGTCAGAAAGAGCAGTCTGACCTTCGCACCGGAGGCAGGAACACAGCGGCTTAGGGATGTCATTAACAAGGGTCTGACCGAGGAAGCCATCCTTAAGGGGGCTTCGGAGGCCTTCCAAAGCGGTTGGAACCGTGTGAAGCTTTACTTTATGATGGGACTTCCGACAGAAACCTTAGAGGATATCGAAGGCATCGCCCTCCTATCTGAGCTGATTGCCAGAGAATATTATAAGATACCAAAGGATCAGAGAAACGGTAAGGTAAGCATCGTTTCCAGTACCTCCTTCTTTGTGCCCAAGCCCTTTACTCCCTTCCAGTGGAGCAGAATGGATACAGCCGAGGAATATATCGGTAAGCAGCGTTTCCTTCGGTCTAAATTCAACGAGCAGCTGAACAAGAAGAGCATCAGGTTCAACTGGCATGAGGCAGAATTAAGTGTGTTGGAGGGAGTGCTCGCCAGAGGAGACCGCAGATTGAGTCAGGTCATTTATGATGCCTATCAGTCAGGCTGCCTCTTTGATTCCTGGAGTGAGCATTTCCAATATGAGAAATGGATGGGAGCCTTTGAGAAGAATGGGATCTCCATAGAATTCTACAACAGTAGAGAACGAGACGAAGATGAGATTTTCCCCTGGGATTTCATAGATACCGGTGTAACCAAGGAGTTCCTGTTGCGGGAATATAAGCGGGCAAAGGGAGAAAAGGTGACACCCAATTGCAGACAGACCTGTTATAACTGCGGAGCGAAAGCCTTCGGTGGCGGGATATGCTTTGAGGGAGGTGCTCTATGAAGGTAAGGATTAAATTTCAGAAATACAGAGCCATGAAGTTCATCGGGCATTTGGATGTCATGAGATATTTCCAGAAGGCCTTCAGAAGGGCAGGCTTTGATAATGAATATACCAAGGGCTTCAATCCCCATCAGATTATGTCCTTTGCGGCGCCCTTGGGCGTGGGACTGACCAGTGACGGCGAATATGTGGATGTGGAGCTAAGGTCTTCAGACGCTCCCGAGATCATGATCGACCGTTTGAATGCGGTGATGAGTGAGGGCTTTCGGGTCATCGGCTTCAAGTTCCTGAAGGAGAGGGAGGAAAACAAGAAGAATATCACTGCCATGGCGCAGGTTTCTTCTGCCGATTACCTCATTTCCTTAAAGGATGGATATGATGTTCCTGAAGCAATTGACACTCAGGAGAAATTCAGCCGTGTCTTTAGAGAATTTTATCAGGCCGGAGAGATCGTGATGGACAAGAAGACCAAGACCAGTGAGAAGGCTGTGGATATCAAGCCGATGATTACCCTGGTGGCCTTCTGTGAGGAAGAATATAGAGAACTAAAGGGGAATCCTTCGCTGTCCGAGGTGCCGGCAAGTGTTGCCGATGTATTCGAGAATGGTATAAAGGTCTATCTTCAGTTAGATACGGGAAGCTCGGCGAATCTGAAGCCGGAGCTGGTCATGGAGGCATTTTATAGGCAGATCGGAGCCCAATTTGAGAGCTATTCCTGGCAGGTCCACAGACTGGAGGTCTATTCCAGGGAGGAGAAGAGCGGTAGGCTGCTTCCTTTGGAGGAACTGGAAAGGTAAGCGTTTGAGAGCTTCGCTTGATCTAAGGCGGATGCGATAGAATATAGGATAGGAAGCAGGTGAGCAGAAGATGGAGCAGAAGCTTGTCATCACAAGACAGGAGGATAAGATTATTTCGGCTTTTATTCAGGGCCGTGATATGGTGCAGGTGTCAGTCAATGCCGTACAGGAGGAAGGCATCCTGGGGAATATCTATCTTGGCAAGGTGAAGAATATTATAAAAAACATCAATGCCGCCTTTATTGAGATCGCGGATGGCAGGATGTGCTACTATTCCATGTCTGAGAACCGAAAACCGATCATGGCAAACCACAGTATTGCCAGCCGGACCGATGAGGCTACGGTGAAGACCGGTGATGAGCTGATCGTCCAGGTCATCCGGGAGGATATTAAGACCAAGGCTCCCGTGGTCACCTCCAATATTAACCTGACTGGCAAATATGTAGCCCTGACCTATGGGAAGACCACCCTTGGAGTATCCTCAAAGATTGAGGATGAGAAGGAACGGCAGAGGCTGAAGGAGATTTTAAAGCGGCAGGAGCTGAAGGACTGCGGCTTTATCCTGCGGACCAATGCAGCCTATACCTCTGAAGAGCGGATCATAAAAGAGCTGAATGCTCTGAAGGAAGCCTTTGAGCAGATTAAGACCTATGGAATCCATCAAAGCCGCTTTTCTCTCCTCTACAGTACGCCACCGAACTATATCTGCGATATCCGGGATGGATATGCGGACCATGTGGATCAGTTTATTACCGATGATCAGGAGCTCTATGAGCATATCAAAGCGTATCTGGAGAAATATCAGTCAGAGGATATCGGGAAGCTGAAGCTTTATGAGGACCCGGCCTTAAGTCTTACTAATCTGTATGGTATTAACGAGAAGCTGAAGGATGCCCTAAAGCCCCTGGTCTGGCTAAAATCCGGCGGCTCCCTGGTGATCCAGCCGACAGAAGCTCTGACGGTGATCGATGTGAATACCGGTAAGGCAGTGGCAGGCAAGAAGAAGGTTCAGGAGACCTTTCTTAAGGTGAACAGGGAAGCGGCAAAGGAGATCGCCAAGCAGATCAGACTTAGAAATCTAAGCGGTATCATCATCATAGATTTCATCGATATGGACCTGAAGAAGGATAAGGAACTTCTGATGGAGGAGCTGGAGACATATTTTAAGCTGGATCCGGTGAAAACAACCCTGGTGGATATGACGGCTCTGGGCTTGGTGGAGGTTACGAGAAAGAAGGTCCGTAAGCCCCTCCATGAACAGGTCAAGGAGTGATACCTATGAGTTCGATAAAAACCAATGTGATGCGCCTGCTGGAGCAGGCAGAAATACCATACCGGGCGATGGAGTATGAAGTGGACGAGAATAATCTCGCCGGTGAGCATGTGGCGGACCTGATCGGCATGCCGCCGGAACAGGTATTTAAGACCCTGGTAGCAAAGGGCGAGAAGAAGGGCATCGTGGTCTTCTGTATTCCGGTCAATCTGGAGCTAAACTTAAAGAAAGCGGCCTCTGCCATCGGGGATAAGAAGATCGAGATGCTTCCCGTGAAGGAGCTTCTGAATACCACAGGCTATATCCGCGGCGGCTGTTCTCCCATCGGGATGAAGAAGAAGTATCCCACCTTTATGGATGAGACAGCAATTCTATATGATGAGATTACAATCAGTGCCGGAGTCCGTGGCTGTCAGCTCTGCATTCCAAGAGATATGCTGATTTCCTATATCGATGCGATGCTATATGATATCGCAGAGTAAAGACAGGGCGAAACGGTATGCCATGGGAGCTTTGTCCAAAATATGTCCATAATATGGCTGATAATGAGATACAATTATGCCTTATTCATGATACCTAGTAATGATATTTATGTTAAAATATAAGTACTGCTATGTAAATATGATTACATAAAGGAGGTATTTATGAAAAAAGGTACGAAAAGGCTACTGGGACTTATTCTGGTTGCTGGTATGATGGCATCAATACTGACTGCATGCGGAGGCAAAACTGAAGAAACAAAGGCAGAACCGTCGGTAGCTCCGACACAGGCTACACAGGCGGAAGCAACGGCAACGCCTACCCCTACTCCCACGGAACCACCGAAGGATTTAGGAGGGATGACTGTAACAATTGGTGACTGGTGGACGACTGATCCGAATGCGCCTCCGAAGGATACCAGGGAAGAGGATACACTGGCTTACAGACAGGAATTCCAGGAGCAGTATAATTTTACGATAACCCGTGAAAACCTCGGATCCTGGATGGAGTATCAGGAAATCGTGGTTACCTCCATCATGGCAGGTGATCCGGCGGCTGATGTATTCGTTATGGACCAGAAGTTTCTGGCAGCTCCCTTATCCCAGGGACTCCTTTATCCGTTAAATACTCTGGAGAACTTTGATTTCACGGAAGAGAAGTGGAACCCTCAGGTGAAGGAATTAATGACCTTTGGTGATACGATTTACGGTATGGCAACAGGCAGAATGGAGCCAAGACTTGGTATCTTCTGGAACAAGAGATTATTTGAGGAAGCAGGAATCGATCCTGATCTGCCTTATGATTTGCAGGCAAAAGGTGAGTGGACCTGGCAGGCCTTGGAGGATCTTGCGAAGAAGCTGACCCGTGATACGAATAATGACGGTGCTATGGATGTTTGGGGTATCTCCAGCTTCTCAATTGACTTCTTCAGAGGCTGTGTATTCTCCAATGATGCGAAGTTTATCGGTTCTGATGAGAACGGTAAGTTCTATAATGCAACTACGGAGCCCAATTTCCTCGAAGCTCTTGAATGGGGCAGAGGTCTGTATGATAAGGGATACCATTATCCTGTACCTACTCCTGAGGAGGCAAGTTGGGACTACTTTATCGCTACCTTTAAGGAGGGTAAAGTAGCGATGCAGTGTGGTGAGCAGTACAAGGTTAATACCTGGAGAGACATGGAGGATGATTGGGGCTTTGTAATCTTCCCTAAGGGTCCGAAGGGCGAGATGATGACCGTATTTACAGAGAATGTTGTTGTAATGCCGGTTACCTTAGATAAGCAGAAGGCAGAAGATATTGCATTTGCTTATAACCTGTATACGAATGTAACTCCCGGATATGAAGATGAAGATTGGAGAGCTGCTTTCTACCCTGTCTTCAGAGATACCAGAGCTGTTGATGAGACCTTACCTCTGTTCTATGAGCCGAAGCACGGTGTCATTTCACTTGCTAACTTAATCACCGGTGTTGAATTAGGAGATATCACCTTTGATCTTGATGCCGGCGCAGCAACCCCGATTGAGCTGATCGAAAAGGTTCAGGGATTATGGCAGCCCCATATTGACAAGGCGAACGGCGTAGCACAATAAAGTGATATAGATTGATTCGATTATGTGAATCATTCATTCTTACAGAGTATTCTTCATATTTCTCCGAGATCTATAGGCAGGAGATGTATAAGAATACTCTGTTTTATATAGAGTATCCGGCAAAATATTCATTGACAAACCATAACCCATGTGCTAACATAATTTAGTGTGCCGCACAATGAGGTTAAAGCTCCGTGCATTTTACGGACACCGTAGTTGGCGAGTAATGATAATAGGAGGTGCCATATGTACGCAATTATTGCAACTGGTGGAAAACAGTACAAGGTAGCGGAAGGCGATATCATTAAAGTAGAGAAGCTCGGCTTAGAGGCTGGAGCAAGCTACACTTTTGACCAGGTACTTGCAGTGAACAAGGGCGAGTTAGTGGTAGGTAATCCTACTGTAGCTGATGCTAAGGTTACTGCAACTGTTGTAGAAGAAGGCAAGAACAGAAAAGTGATTGTCTACAGATACAAGAGAAAGACCGGATATCACAAGAAGAACGGCCATAGACAAGCATATACCAAGGTTAAGATTGAAAAGATCAATGCATAGGTAATGGTATATGATTAATATCACCATTTATAGAAATGCAGAGAAACAGATTACGGGCTTTGTGGTCTTGGGCCACTCCGGATATGCGGAAGCCGGCAGCGATATCGTGTGTTCCGCTGTATCAGCCTTAGTAATCAATACCATAAATTCTATACAGCATTTTACCTCCGACCAGTTCCGCCTGGAACAGGATGAGGATACGGGTTATATAGAATTCCATGTGATTTCACCGGTCAGCGGTAACACGACGCTACTGCTGAATTCCCTGGCCTTAGGGCTGCAGGGAGTAAGTGAAGGCTATAAAAGCTATGTGAAGCTTAGCCAGGTTAAATCACAGTAACGTAAACATTGAATTTAGGAGGTGTAACTATGTTAAGAATGAACCTTCAATTTTTCGCTCATAAGAAGGGTGTTGGTTCTACCAAGAACGGTAGAGATTCCGAATCCAAGAGACTGGGTGCGAAAAGAGCAGACGGACAGTTCGTTCTTGCCGGTAATATCCTTTACAGGCAGCGCGGTACTAAGATCCATCCCGGAGTTAATGTTGGACGCGGCGGCGATGATACATTATTTGCTTTGGTTGACGGTGTTGTCAGATTCGAAAGAAAAGGCAGGGATAAGAAGCAGGCTAGCGTCTACCCTGTAGAGAGCAAATAATTATTACTGCAGAAGAGTGCAGATGTTGACTCAACCCAATTTCGGTAATGACCCCAAATTCTGAAAGGATTTGGGGTTCTTTTATGCAAGAAAGCAATTAATTCGCCACCTCAGTCTTAAGAAGAACTGTTGAAATTTACCGTGATTTATGATTATAATAGGCTTGGTGGTATTTGAAGGATATATATGAGGAACTTCAAGGGTCAATCCGATCAGAAATAATCTGAAGTACAATAAGAAATAATAGAAATTAAGGAAATCGAATCAAATCAATCAGACGGATCCGGTATACTGCCCGGCCAGCCGTAGATTGCTTAGATACCTGCAAGAAAGATGGAGGTTTTATAATGTTTGCAGACAGAGCGGAGATCTATATCAGGTCCGGCAAGGGAGGGGACGGACATGTATCCTTCCGGAAAGAGCTTTTTGTCCCTGCCGGAGGACCGGATGGTGGCGACGGCGGCAAGGGCGGCGACCTGATTTTTGAAGTGGATGAAGGGATGAATACCCTGTCTGATTATCGTTTTATCAGAAAATACGCAGCCGAAGACGGAGAAAGCGGCGGCAAGCGGAATTGTACCGGCAGAAACGGAGTGGACCTGGTCCTGAAGGTACCCCCGGGAACAGTCATCAAGGAGAAGACTACCGGTAAGGTGGTAGCGGACATGTCCGGAGACAATAAAAGGGAAGTAATCCTGCGAGGCGGACGTGGGGGCAAGGGAAACCAGCATTATGCCACAGCAACCATGCAGGTGCCCAAATATGCCCAGCCCGGACAAAAGGCCATGGAGATGAATGTGATTTTAGAGCTGAAGGTAATTGCGGATGTGGGCCTGGTTGGCTTCCCCAATGTCGGTAAATCCACCTTCTTAGCCAGAGTAACCAATGCGAAGCCCAAGATCGGCAATTATCATTTTACAACTACCAGTCCCAATCTGGGCGTCGTGGATCTGGAGGGTGGCAACGGCTTTGTAATCGCTGACATTCCCGGTCTGATTGAGGGCGCTTCCGAGGGCCTGGGACTGGGTCATGAATTTTTACGTCATATTGAACGTACCAAGGTCATCATCCATCTGGTGGATGCAGCCTCCACGGAAGGCAGAGACCCTATTGAGGATATCAAGCTGATCAACTCTGAACTGGTATCCTATAATCCGGAGCTGGCAAGAAGGCCTCAGGTGATTGCCGCCAATAAGATAGATGTCTTCTATGGAGATGAAGGGGAAGAGGTCCTACGCAAGATCAGGGAGACCTTTGAACCCGAGGGAATCCCGGTATTCCCGATTTCCGCAGTCAGCGGTAAGGGTGTGAAGGAGCTTTTGTATCATGTGAAGGAGATGCTGGAGCAGGTCAATCAGGCTCCGGTTGTATTTGAGAAGGAGTTCTATCCCGAGGATCTGATGAAATCAGAGGAGCCCTATGAGGTATGGAAGGAAGAGGACCATCTCTATGTGGTGGAGGGACCGAGAATCGAAAGAATGCTTGGCTACACCAATTTAGATTCTGAAAAGGGCTTTACCTTCTTCCAACGTTTCTTAAGGGAAAATGGTATCCTGGAGGAACTGGAGGCCTTAGGAATCGAAGAGGGCGATACCGTCCGTATGTATGGGTTAGAATTTGATTACTATAAATAAGCACCGGATCGGAAGCATTTGATTCATTATATAGGCACAATTTGATGCAGGATGAGGCTTCGTAACAGCCTGATACAATATGATAAAGAAAGGAGCGGCCTATGACGACAAAGCAGCGTGCATATCTGAAGGGATTGGCTATGACCATGGACCCGATCTATCAGATCGGCAAATCAGCTCTGACTCCGGAAATCACCGAAGGAGTATCGGAAGCCCTGGAAGCCAGAGAACTGATTAAAATCAATGTACTGAAGAATTGTACCGAGGATATCAGGGTTATGGCAAACACCCTGGCAGAACGTACCCATTCCGAAGTGGTACAGATTATCGGTAAGAAAATCGTTTTATATAGAGAATCGAAGGAGAAGAAGAAAATACTCCTTCCTGAAGAAAAAAAGCAGAAGAGCAAAGCATAAAGAGGCAGATATTCCAAGGATACTTAAGATAGGAAAGGTAGGAACTGCGATGAAGAAGATTGGTATTATGGGGGGCACCTTTAACCCAATCCATAACGGCCATTTATTTCTGGCCGAGTATGCATATGAACAGATCGGACTGGATACGATTCTGTTCATACCTTCCAGGAGGCCACCGCACAAAGCAAGTCTAGAGGTAGCTTCCGCTGATGACAGACGGAGGATGACTGAGCTGGCTATTCAAGATAACCCGCACTTTGAGCTTTCTGCTATGGAACTGGAGCGGGAAGGAATGAGCTTTACTGCGGATACTCTGAAGGAGCTTACCGATAAGCATCCTGATACGGAATATTACTTTATTATAGGAGCGGATTCACTGCTGCAGCTGACCGAATGGAAAAACCCTCAGGTGGTTTTTGATCTATGTACCATGGTGGCCGCCGGTCGTAACCATTTACCCAAGGCTCATATGGAGCAGCAGGTGAAAAGATTGCATGAGACTTATGGAGCCAGTATAATTC
>JAEZNB010000113.1 GCA_023441965.1 Bacillota bacterium | reverse complement strand
TCAGGTTTTCCATACGCTTCTGAGCTTCTTCTGTCGACCAGCTGGGGGTAGCGCACTGTGCAAGCGTGGTTTGACCAGACTTTACAACGAGCTTGCCGCTGTCGATGTACGGCTGCAGAACGCTCATTGCGCCGCCGAAGAAGTAGTTTACGTTGTTGTCAGCGGGGTCGCCGGTGAACAGCTCGATGTTGAAGGGGCCAGCAGCCTTGTCAAGATCCAGCGCATCGCGGAGGAACTCGCCCTGGATGGTGCCTACCTTGGTGTTGTCAAAGGAAGCATAGTAGGAAACCGCGTCAGTGTTCATGATAAGGCGGTCATACGCAATAACGGGGATGTTCTTCTCTTTGGCGGACTTAAGAACCTCGGTCAGAGAGAAACCGTCGACTGCTACGATAACAAGCACCTTGCATCCGCCGGTGATCATGTTCTCGATCTGAGCGATCTGGGTAGGAACATCGTTGTCGCCCGCGTACTGGAGGTCAACGACGTAGCCCGCGTTCTCCAACTCTTTTTTCATGTTGGCGCCGTCCTGATTCCAACGCTGGAGGCTTTGCGTGGGCATTGAAACGCCGATCTTGCTGCCGTCACCCTTTGCGATGTTTGCGGAAGGGGCACCAGCGGGTGTCTGTGCACAGGCACCCAATGTAAACATAAGTACTGCCACAAGTAAAATTGCAATAACTCTCTTCATTATTTTCACTCCGAATCCTGTATTATTTATTGCATCTGCCCCGTTAAGGACAGAGAACAACCGACCAAAAGGCACCAAAAAATCGACATGATTTTCATCCGTGCACGTGCACACTATTTGCTAGTCTATAAAGCGTGTCGATAAGTACGCCTGCAAATAAGCGAATGAAAGCGATGTCGATGGGTGGCTTACAACAACCAGTTTACAACCGATGTAAAAAACAGTCAATGGACTTTTTTGACCTTTTGCAATAAATTATTGCGGTTGTGAGCCTGTTTTCTATGCTTAATATATGAAAAACCCCCACCTCACCTTAGGGCTGTGTACTACCGCTTGTGGCTTGTGCGCTTCAAACTAAACGGCAGTGGGAACATCTTGTTGTGGTTCAGCTCCCGTAGCCCGCTGTCGTGTGCCCGTGTAAAAACGCAAAATAATACAGGAGCATCCGCCGAGTTAAAACCAGACGCGAAAGGGGAAGAGCAAAACCGCATAACCCCATTGTGCTTCTTGCGCAGGCGCCCGGGTATGCCGTGGCTTGTGGGACGCGTGTTGCGATAAAAAAAGAGCACACAGTGTAACCTGCGTGCTCGGATTTGCTCGTGTACGAAAACTCATCAGCCTTTTATTTGGTTGCGCGTTGTCTCATCGGCAACGGCAGGGGGCAGTGTTGTCTCCATCTGCTCGACAATCGCCTTGGGTTTATTAACAAGCGACAAAAACCTTGTTGAATAGGATAGGTTTGCGGTCGGGCAGGCATCGACACAATGCCCGCAGCCTACGCACCGAAGGCTTGTGACCGATACCCCGTCCTTTGCCTTGCCCATGATATTGATAGACATCGGGCAGGCAACATTGCATCGGGCGCACTGTACACATTTGGTATGGTTTGTGATGATCCGTTGACCAGCAACCTTGCTCAAGAGCCCCAGTACCGTGCCTAAGGGACAGTAATAGCAATACCCCCTGCCAATGAACGCGACCCAGAAAAACATGGCGGCCATCAGCTCTGTCGCTAGATACTTATAGGTCTCTATCTTGCCAATAATCCCTGAATCCAGCATTGTTTGAACGCCTGCTATATGAAGGACGAAAAATACGGTAAACGAGAGTGCAATAGCCAAAAACAGCCATCTCAATACCAAAAACGTGCGCATCATCTTAGTGCCGAGGGTTTTTTTTGCGCCGATAAGCGGAAACGCCGGGGCAAACACCTCCGAGGCGAAGCCGTTAAACAGGCACAGGGTTGCGCACTGCCATCTTCTGCCGAGCAACAGGGTTCCCAGCAGCACTAGGGCGGTGTAGCACCAGTAAAAAACAAGCACCGCACTCACACCAAAAAGCCCCCAGATTGGCGCACGCGACCCATAAAAGGAAGAGCTGGGGTCAAGCAGCTGTATCGGCGCCGTTGTCCACGGCAGCGGCATGGTAAAGAAATAGACCTCCGAGTTATGTAAGAAGTATGGGGCTATGATATGGATAGCCAGTGCAGATACGCTAAACCCGATGAGGTTCTTTCTGCGCATCGTTGTATTGGCTGGCGACAGTATCTTCATCGTCAAAAAGCTGCAAACCACAATAAAGATGGTCTTTACCCAGTTCTCGTAGAAGTGCCATGACCACGAAATGAACTCTTTTGCTTTCTCAGAGGCTTTGCTTGCAACACCATAGTTTAAGCTTGCAATAACGATACACAGGATGATATATACCCAAAGCATTGTTTTGAGGAGGACGAGCAGCGTATTCTTGTTCTTCATACAAACCCTCACAGCGTTTAATCACATCACGTTATTATATCACTTCCCACCCCATATTTGACCCACCCTTGCGTAAATTTTCGCACGATAAAATTGGGGTAAGAATACGCAGGAGAGATAGAATAACAATGACGACGAGCCGACCACTGTGAACTTTGTGGTCGGCTCGTTTTATTCTTATATCCATCAAATACCTAACCCTGCTCGCCCCGCACAAAAACCGTCTGGGCTGGCAGGGCAAGGGGTACCCCCTCGTCCTTGAGCACGTCTAAAATCTCGTAGTACACCTGACCGCGCACGTCAATAAAGCTAAGCCAGTCGGTCGCTTTGGTGTAGTACACCACCATCAGGTTTAGGCGGCTATCACCGATGCTGTCAAACACCGCGGCGATGGTCTCGTCATCGACGTCCTCCCGCTTGCGAAGCAGGGCGGTAATGCGCGTGCTGCACCGCTTCATCTGCTCAGGCGTGGTGCCAAACGAAAGGGTCAGGTTAAACAGCACGCGACGCTTGCCCATGCGGCTGAAGTTTGTGACGGGCGCATTTGCAAGGGTGGCGTTGGGCACCGTAACCACCGCTTGGGTAAAGGTGCGGATCTTTACGCTGCGAAAGTTTAAATCCTCCACCGTACCCTCAATGTCGCCGGACGAGATCCAATCGCCGATGGCAAACGGCTTGTCAAGCAGAATTACCCCGCCCGCAAATAGGTTCGAGAGCATATCCTGCGCGGCGAGCGCGGCGGCAAGTCCGCCCAGCCCGAGCCCCGTAAGCAGCCCGCTGATGCTGTAGCCCCACTCCTGTACGATAATCAGCACCGCGACCGCGATGGTGATAAACCGCAATAGCTTTGCCACAAAGGGCATTAGTACCTTGTCAACCTCCAGCCTGCGGGCAATCGGTCCGAGAAGCGGACCGTCCACCCCTTCGAGAATGCACGCAAACCACGCCGCAAACACAATTAGCAGGCTACGAAACGTCTTTACCACCACCGCCCACACCGCGGGGGTTTCGTGCACCGCAGGTGAGAGAAAAAGCGCAACATAAACCCCGACGCACAGCACAAGTAGGGTACTCGGGCGTGAGAACGTGCTTTGCAGGCGCACAAAATCCTCCGCTCGGTTTTTCATCAGCCGCCGGATAATGGCAAACACCAGTGCCCGCAGCGGGCGAATGAGCGCAAAGAATAAAACCGCCACCCCTATCGGGATTACCCAGTCCCCTATCCAGCTGTCCATCACTGCCATCATCCATGCCTTTAGCTGTTCCACCATGCAGTTCCTTTCACACTCGTTACGAAAAGTGTTGTCACTTTGTGTATCCCTAATTCACCTATCCTGTCTGCCTTCGTAAAGAAGTAAATGCGAGCCGTTGCGCGATATTGCTTGAAATTAGCCATACGGTTCAACCCGCACCAAAGCCGCCCGACGGCAGAAAAAAGCCTTGCTTTTAGTCCATCACGGCGTACAATTAAACTGTCAAATAATAAAATCAGTGAAAACCCGCAACCGCATTGACGGGTAAATCAGACAGTAATCCAGTAAGCTAAGTACAGCGGAGGTGACCAACAATGAATACACAAGACCAGATGAACCGGGCGATGCGTTATATTGAAGATAACCTGTTAGGCGAGCTTGATACCGCACAGGCAGCAATGATTGCCTGCTGCTCGGAGTACCATTTTCGCCGCATGTTCTCCTTCTTAGCGGGCATGCCACTTGGCGAGTATATCCGCCGCAGGCGGCTTACCGTTGCTGCCGTACTGCTGAAGCAAGGGGGCATCAAGGTAATAGACCTTGCCCTGCAGTTGGGTTACGAGTCCCCCGACGCGTTTGCCAAGGCGTTTACGGCAATGCACGGGATCTCCCCTTCTGCGGCAAGAAAGCCCGGCGCCGTCATCCAATCGTTTTTGCCAATGAGCTTCCGTCTAACCATAAAAGGAGGAAATGAGATGCAGTACCGAATTGTAAAAAAAGAAGCGTTTACCATCGTTGGGTTAAAAAAGAGAATCACCATGGTTTTCGAGGGCGTAAACCCTCAGATGGCGGGGCTTTTTCAGCAGCTTACGCCCGAGAAAATACAGGAACTAAAAGCACTCTGTGATACCGAGCCGCGAGGGATTGTGTGCGTGTCGGCAAACTTCTCAGACCGAACGCAGGAGGGCAGCGAGCTAGACCAGTACGTCGGCGTAGCCACCTCGCAGCAAGCCCCCCCAAACTGGGAGACGCTACGGGTAGCGGCGACAAACTGGGCAGTGTTCACCGCGGTAGGGGAGTTCCCCAAAGCACTTCAGCAAACGTGGGCGGATATCTATGCACAGTGGCTTCCCTGCAGCGGTTACGAGCTGGTAAACGGACCCGAAATACTGTGGAACGAAAATCCCGATACCTCAAAGCCGGATTACAAAAGCGAGATATGGATTCCTGTCAAAGAGCGCTCCATTCAGCCCAAATCCTGAATATTCATGCGGTCAAGCTCCTTGTTTTCAGCGGTAGCAGGCTTGTGCGCGGCATTATTCTTATGAACAAGCCGCGCCACCACGAGCACACCCGCAAGCAGCAGCGAGGGAATACCGCCCAGAAGGAACACCACCACAATCGACCGTGCGGCACCCGTAAACAAGACCATTATGACCGAGACAGCCACCGCCCCTACTAAAAGCACCACGGGCAGAATCAGCCCGGGTAGTACGCTCGTTTTCTTTGCCAAAAACACCTGCAAAATGATAAGACCCACCAACATCACCAGCGCGATTGGAATCCCAAGAATCAGCAGTATCGCTGCACCCATACTATGCGTTCTCCCCTTTTTGTTTTTTGTACTCGCCTATCAAAAGCTTTGCGGTGTCAAAGTCCAGCTTTTGGTTTACCGCAAGGCGCTTAATCAGCGCAACATACGGCTCCTGCGCGGTATCCTCGCTGATGCGTATCTTTTGTATCAGCCGGTCTAGCCGCAGCCGCACGGTGGGGTAGGTGACGCCGTATTGCAGCGCGATGTCCTTTAGCGAGCCGGAGCAGAGCAGAAAATTCTTGATAAAGGCGACATCCTCGTCGTCCAACCCGCTCATCCACTCGGGTACAACCTGTATTGGCATCGCGTCCACCCCCTCCCTGTACTTTAATAATATTCAGTATAATACTTAATATTATTAAAATCAATACCCAAGTTCTTTTTTATTTTTATTAAACAAGATGGGGCTCCGGGGAGGGGTTGGTCAGTGGGGCAATCCCTGCGGGGGGGAAATCCCTGCGGGGGGAAATCCCTGCGGGAGAAGGTCCTCTTACAGAATCCTGCCTAAAAACTCCTTGGTGCGCTCGTTTTGCGGGCTGTTAAATATCTGCTCGGGTGTACCTGACTCGATAATCTTTCCGTCGTCCATATACACGATGCGGTCCGCCACCTCGCGGGCAAAGCCCATCTCGTGGGTTACAACCACCATCGTCATGCCGTCCGCCGCTAGTTTTTGCATTACCTGAAGCACGTCGTCCACCAGCTCGGGGTCGAGCGCGGAGGTCGGCTCGTCAAACAGCATAATCTTCGGGTACATGGCAAGCGCTCGCGCAATTGCGACGCGCTGCTTCTGCCCGCCCGATATCATTGCCGGGTAGACGTTTGCCTTTTCTATCATCCCCACCTTCTCAAGCATCTGCTCGCCCAGCGCCGTCGCCTCGTCTCGGGGCATCTGCTTTACCTGCGTTAACCCCTCTATCACGTTGCCCATCACCGTGCGGTGGGGGAAAAGATTGAAGTGCTGAAATACCATCCCCACCTCTCGCCGAAGTAGGTGTAGGTTCTTGCTTTTGGCGGTCACGGTCTCTCCGTCGATGGTTATGGTGCCCTTTTGCGCCTTCTCTAAAAAGTTGATGCAGCGCAGCAGCGTGCTCTTGCCCGAGCCGCTCGAGCCGATGATGACCACCACCTCGCTGGGCTCTACCGTGAGGTTGATGTCCTTTAGCACCTTGTGGGTGCCGTACCATTTATTCAGGTTGTTTATTTTTATCATATGCGTACCTCGCCTTTCCTGTTTGGTGGAGTGCGTCCTAAACCCGATGATCGCTTACCTTCAGCCGCTTTTCAAGCAGGTTTGCCAGCAGCGTCAGAATTGACGTCATAATCAGATAGAAGATGGCGGCAATGGTCAGCATCTCCATAAAATTAAAGGTGGAGGAACCAAGCTGCCGTGCTAGCAGCAACAGCTCTGGCACCGACGCGGCGCTCGCCAGCGACGAATCCTTGAGCGCAATGATGAACTGGTTGCTTAACGGGGGAACCGCGCGCTTTAACGCCTGAGGCAGGATGATACGACGCATGACCATAACGGGCGTCATTCCTAGCGAGGTACCCGCCTCTCGCTGACCACGATCTACTGACTCAATCGCCCCGCGAAAGATCTCGGCGATATAAGCGCCGTTGTGGATACCCAGCGCCACAAACGCGGAGGGTATCTTATCAAGCGAGATGATGTTGACAAGCCCGAAGTAGATAAATAAAAGCTGCAACAGCAGCGGCGTACCGCGTATCAGCCAGATATATAGCTTTGCGGGATAGCTAAGCACCTTGTATTTGGAGATGCGAAGCAGGGCAAACACAAGCCCCAGCCCAACCCCGATTAGAATGCCGAACACCGTAATCTGCAATGTCATCATTGCTGCGGGAATAAACAGCCCGAAGTACTGCGGTATAATTGAAAAATCCCATGCCATGGGCAAATCTCCTTTCACAGAAAGAGGGACCTGCTTATACATACCAAATCAGCCTTTAATGCCCTCGAATAAATCTTCGTAAAAGCCACAGATCTGAGCATTTACTCGGTTTTACTCGCACATTGTAAACGTGAAATGGCTATAACAGACCCCGTCTCATCCTGTTTGTTATTCTAGTTACCGTTGGCTTCTGCCGTCCGCGTTGTCGCAGCCTGGCAGGAGCCATTGTTGTAAATTGTACTATGTTATTTCACGGTAATGTCCGCGCCGTTGTGCCAGGTTTGGCTGATGGCGGATAGCGTGCCATCGTTGTGCATCTCGGTAAGGATCTCGTTTAGTTTGTCAAGCAGCTCGGTGTCGTTTTTGTTGACGGCAATCGCCATCTCTTCTAGGCGCAGAATCTCGCCCGCAAACATCAGCGTATCGCCGCCACTTATGGCATTCATTGCCTCGAGTGCCACCAGACGGTCGGTAATTACGCCGTCTACCCGCCCGTTAATCAGCTCCATCATGGTTGCGTTGTCGTCCTGATACAGGCTAACCTCGGCACCCAAGCCCTCGGCGTCCTGAACAAAGTTGGTTCCCGTTGTCACAGCAATGGTCTTACCCGCCATCTGCGCCGGGTCGGTTATACCCGAATCGCTGCGTACAATCAGCTGTGCGCCTGAGTAGTAGTAAGGTATTGTGAAGTTTACTTCCTTTAATCGCTCCTCGGTAATTGCCATACTGCCCAAAATGCCATCGTAGCGGGCGTTTTTAAGCCCTTCTACCAGACCGTCCCAGTCACTGGTTACATAATCAAGCGCAACACCCATCCGCTCAGCAATGGCGGCGCCGGTGTCAACGTCAAACCCAATGACCTTGCCCGTCTCGTCGATGTAGTTAAACGGACGGTATCCGCCGCTGCCTACCACAGTCAGCTTGTTGTTTTCCATTACCCGTTCTAGGCTGTCTACCGCGGAGTTTTGTGTAGCACACCCCGCCACCAGCATTAGTACCATAACAAGTACCACACAGGATACCAAAAACTTCGTCATCTTCATTCAAATCATTCTCCCTTGTTCATAAAATGATGCTGCCCATGCCTTCGACATTCTTCGGCAAGACAGCACAACAATAGTGCAAAACGCACATAACTACGGCTATAATTATAGCACAATTTCACAATTGCATCAAAACGGCTCAGCCCCGCTCAGGTCCGCTCAGGCAGGATTATGCTGTCTCAGGGGCACTCAGCCGCCCAATTCGCATATATCCTGCCCAATCAAGCCATATCCGCGCACATCCTTCGGTTTGACATAGGGCACACCAGTTTTGCTGCAGTAGCGTCTGAAAAAGGCACTAGTGCACACGATGAGCAGCCCCACCACCATAACAAACGCCAATCTACACAACAAAAACGCCCCCGCCTTCATATAAAGGCAGGGGCGTTTGCAGCATAAATTAACCTACAGTAATCTTGCCGTCGGGTATAACCTCGTGGCGTTTGCCCTGACGCAGCGTCAGCGCAATGGCAAACGAAACAGGTCCCACGCGACCAAGGTACATGGCAAGGATCAGCACAATCTTAGAGGGCAGGTTTGCGACCCCAGTTATGCCCGCACTCAGCCCAACCGTCGCAAAGGCGGAGGTGGATTCAAACAGGGCGTTCATGCCGTCTGTGGTCTCGGCACTGGTAAAGTAGATGATTGAGGTGGCGACAAGCACCAGTGTTACCGAAAAGAACGCGATGGCAAGCGCCTTGTATACGATGGTTTTATCCACCCGGCGTTTGAACACCACCGTTTCTTCCCGCCCGAGCACGACGCTGAGTACCGTCATAATCAGAACCGCAAAGGTGGTAGTCTTAATGCCACCGCCCGTAGAGCCGGGGGACGCGCCGATAAACATCAAAATAATCATAAACATCTTAGTAATTCCCTTTAGGGAGCCTATGTCTACGGTATTAAAGCCCGCGGTACGCGACGACACCGACTGAAACAGCGAAGCAGTCAGCTTTTCAAAAAACGAAAGCGGGGCAAGGGTGCCGGGGTTATCCCACTCAAACAACAAAAACAGTATTGTACCCACTAAAATCAGGATGCCCGAAACAACCAGCACAATGCGGGTGTGCAATAGCAGCTTCTTTGTCTTGCGGTAGTGAAACAGATCCTGCCACACCAAAAAGCCCAAGCCACCAAGGATAATCAGCGCTGCAATGATAAACAGTACATACGGATTATCGTTGTAGTTTGTCAGGCTGGCATATGCGCCCTCCCGCCCAAGTAGGTCAATACCCGCGTTGCAGAACGCCGAAACCGCGAGAAAAACGGACAAAAACACGCCTTCTCTGCCGTACTTTGGTATAAAATGTGCCATGAGCAGCAATGCGCCTATCGCCTCGCAGGAAAATGAAACAACCATAATGGTCTTAATCAGCTTAGGGGCGTCTACCACATCCAAGGCATTTGCGGTTTCGCTTGCCAGATGTACCCCGCGCAGCCCCAGCTTGCGGCGCAGCGCGATATTAAAGAACGTAACGATGGTAAGCAACCCCAGCCCGCCAATTTGAATAAGCAACAGAATAATTACCTGACCGATGGCAGACCATTTTAAGTAGGTGTCGTACACGATAAGCCCCGTCACACAGGTGGCGGTGGTTGCGGTAAACAGTGCGTCTACGAAGGGGGTAAACTCGCCGCCGCGCGAGGAAAACGGCATCATTAGCAAAAAGGCGCCGACCAGTATCACAACAAAAAAGCTGAGCGTGATGGTCCGTACCGGCTGATGCACGGCAGGATGCTTTTTCTCCGAGCCTGCGTTAAGCACTTCATCGCTTCCTTTAACCATACTATATTAGGAAAAAATCAACGTACGCCGCGCCGCTTTGCGCTTTGTAATATAGTCAGTAAACTTGAAAACAGTCCCTGTTTTCAAGCGGCAGGTACTACCTGCCGCACGCCTGATGGCGTGTTTATTGACTATAGACTCCACAAACCGCCCACATTCGTGGGCGCCGCACGGTTTTTCGTGCGGTTCAAAACGGTTTCGTCTTGAAGTTTGTGGAGTATCACAGTGCCTTGATTATATCAAAGCGCCTTTGAAAAAGCAATGCACAACCTTATAAGCTACGGCTTCATTCTGAGGTGCTTTTTTACAAGCGCCAGCAGCCTGCGGTCGTTTTGGTAGCTTAGCAGGTTGTTTGCCTTAGATATGGGTGCCCAGATAATATCGGCAATCTCCGACTCTTGGGCGCGCAGCTCGCCCGAAACAGGCGTGGCGGCAAAATACACCACCGTCTTGTGTATTTCGGGGCGCGGATGGTACGCCACGCAGTGGCGAAAGCCCTGCTGGAGCGCAACGACCAGACCGGTCTCCTCCCGCACCTCGCGCAGAGCGGTTTGCTGTTCGGTTTCGCCCGCCTCCACATGCCCTTTGGGGAACGACCAGTGACCGCCCGCCTTATGGCGCACAAGCAGCAGCTCGGGTTCCTTGTTATCTTTGCGGTACACCAGCGCACCGCACGATTTTTCATGCCTCATGGTTTTTGTTTTCCTTCTGCCCAAAATGGCCGAGATAAAAGACGCTCACAACCGTATGATGATTCGGTCAAAAACGCCGCATTGTATCTATCTATTTTACCACTATTGCGGGGGAAAGTCACCCCCAAAACGGGTAAACCCGCCGCTGAGGTACAAACAGATGGGTTGTGGTAACGGTGTTAGCTTGCTTACCCCGGCGGGGGAATATGTGCAAAAGACCAAAAACCAAAACTTTTTAGCTGTATACTTGACAAGCCCGCCCGAATACCATATAATGACTTACAATATAAGCAAACCGATGAGCAAGAGTAGTAGAAAACTTCCGGCGTGTATACAGAGAGTCGCTAGCTGGTGTGAATGCGGCAGCACAGGTGTTTTCCAATGGACTTGCGAGGGCGACCCGAACCCGTTACGGGCAGTAGGCGTCGACGGCACACCCCGACCGTTACCAGAGGGGCACATATGATAGTATGTGAAACGAGTGGATGAGTGTTCTCATCAATTTGGGTGGTATCGCAGAAGCAAAGGCTTTTGTCCCATACAGGGGCAAGGGTCTTTTTATTTTTTAGTTGAAGGAACAGGCAGGTGAACACGTATGATCAGACCCGACGCAACCACCATACAACGCCTTGCAAAGGAGTACAACACCATACCCGTGTGCAAGGAGATTTACGCCGACATTGCAACCCCCATTACCCTACTGCGGCGCATTGCCCAAAAGAGCGCGCGGTACTTTCTGCTCGAGAGCGTGGAGGGTGGCCAGCGATGGAGCCGCTACTCATTTTTAGGCTTTGACCCCGTGCTGCGCGTAACCTGTAAGGACGGCGTGGTAACGGTGGAGGGCAACGAGCCGGCGGTTATTCCCGCCAAGCAGCCGCTGGATGTGCTGCGCACCATCCTTGCGCGCTACAAGGCACCGCGCATCGAGGGGTTGCCCCCGTTTACGGGTGGATTTGTAGGATACTTTGGCTACGCCATGATGGGTTACTCGGAGCCGTCGCTTCGGCTTTCCACCGGCGAGCTGCCCGACTACGACCTGCTGCTGTTTGATAAGGTCATTGCGTATGACCACCTAAAGCAGAAGCTGTGCATCGTGGTGAATATGAACACCGACGACGTAATGCAGGGCTATGCAAAGGCGGTGGGCGACATCGAGGCGATGATTCGCACCATCCTCGACACATCGCCACTGCCTCCTACCCGCGCCGATGCACGGGTACAGTTTTCGTGCAACATCACCCGCCCCGCGTACTGCGCAATGGTACAAAAGGCAAAGCAGTACATCCGCGACGGCGACATCTTTCAGGCGGTGCTATCCCGCCGCTTTACAAGCCCCTACCGCGAAAGCCTGATTGCCGCCTACCGTGTGCTGCGTACCACCAACCCGTCGCCGTATATGGTGTTTTTGCACATCGACGACGTCGAGGTGATGTGCTCGTCGCCCGAGACGCTGGTGCGCCTGCAAAACGGCAGGCTTACCACCTTCCCTGTGGCGGGCTCCCGCCCAAGGGGTGCCACCGAGGAGGAGGATCTGCAGCTTGAGCGCGACCTGCTCGCCGATGAAAAGGAGCTTGCCGAGCACAACATGCTCGTAGACCTTGCCCGTAACGACCTTGGCAGGATATCAAACTTCTCGTCGGTTAAGGTGATTGCCTACCAGATGATACACCGCTACTCAAAGATTATGCACATCACCTCCTGTGTGGAGAGCGATATCCGCCCCGACCGCGACGCGTGCGACGCTATTGAGACCATCCTGCCCGCGGGCACCCTATCGGGCGCACCCAAGATCCGCGCGTGCGAGATTATCGAGGAGCTGGAACAGTCTCCCCGCGGCATCTACGGCGGCGCGCTGGGCTACCTGGACTTTGCCGGCAACATGGACACCTGCATTGCCATCCGCATGGCGGTGCGAAAGGGCAACACCGTTACGGTGCAGGCGGGCGGCGGCATTGTCGCCGACAGCATCCCCGATCTGGAATACGAGGAATCCGGCAACAAAGCGCACGCGGTTATCAACGCCATCCTAAACGCCGCCGAGGTAGCGGAGTCATAGCATAGCCAAGCTAAAGCTTGGCATTATGAGAACCTACGGTTCTCGGTTCTATCTTAACCTTCGCATAGCATAGCCAAGCTAAAGCTTGGCATTATGAGAACCTACGGTTCTCAGCTCTATCTTAACCTTCGCATAGCATTGCCAAGCTAAAGCTTGGCATTATGAGAACCTACGGTTCTCGGTTCTATGGTTTTCTGGTTGTCCGCTCTATTTCAGCTTGGCGGTTGTCACCTACGCGGGAGTGTTTGGGTCCTATTAAGGTTTAGGCTTCCAAAAGGGGTTGCGAGCAAAATAAAGTGTGCCATGTTTTCGTGTTCGGGGCGCAGCAATCAGGCGACCCAACCGCACAACAAAAATAATGCAGCCGAGGGAACAAAACGCCCCGCGTTTTGCGCACGACGCGCCGACCGGAGAATCGTACAAATACACCGGCTCCGGTCGATAAGCGGAGTGCGCCGAGGCAGACTGTTTAGGGCACAATAATTGTCGCCTGATGGATGTGCGGGTTTCAAAGGGGCATTGCCAACCTTTGGTTGGCATTTTGAGAACCTTCGCATAGCCAACCTTACGGTTGGCATTGCGAGAACCTACGGTTCTCGGTTCTCAGCTCTATTTCGGCTTGTTTTTGCCTACTTTTTTCAAGCAAAAAAAGTAGGTCGCCCGAAGGCGAAACCCTCTTTATTGTAAATTTTAACATGGAGAGGACTAACGGAGCGACGAGGGCGTCGCTCCCTACGCATAGCATTGCGAGAACCTGCGGTTCTCCGCTTCTCTGGTTCTCTGGTTTTCTGCTTCTCTGGTTCTCGGTTTTCTGCTTCTCTGGTTTTCCGTGCCTTATATATTTTATCAATCTGGAGAAAACCCCACGCGGTCGAATGCCGTTTTATACAACCAACCGATAAGGGTGTGAAACACGATGCTTTTAATCATCGACAACTACGACAGCTTTACCTACAACCTCGTACAGCTTGCGGGGGAGATTACACAGGATATCCGCGTGGTGCGCAACGACGTAATGACCCCCGAAGAGATCCGCGCCCTCGCCCCCGACCACATCATCCTCTCGCCGGGACCCGGCTACCCAAAGGACGCGGGCGTGTGCGAACAGGTGATACAAACGTTGGGCGGTCAGATTCCCATTCTTGGGGTGTGCCTCGGGCATCAGGCAATCTGCGAGGTAATGGGTGCAACCATTACCCATGCCCGACAGCTGATGCACGGCAAAAAAAGCACGATAACGGTGGACACCACCTGCCCCATATTTGCGGGGCTGCCCAATACCATCGAGGCGGCGCGGTACCATTCGCTCATTGCAAAGGACGACACCCTGCCGCACGAGCTTATCGTAACCGGTCGCGACGCCTTGGGCGAGGTGATGGCGGTATCGCACCGAACAAAGCCGATCTTCGGGCTGCAATTTCATCCCGAGTCGGTTTTAACACCAAACGGCCTTGCAATGATGAAAAACTTTCTGTCGATACGCTCCTAGACAAAACATACCCCTTATATTGCATTAATTTATTGCTGTATTCGGTCGAAATAGCCTACAAGGCGTATTACGCACACTCTGTGATTGTGCTGTTTTGGCTTACAGGGCAGTATCAAGCACGCGCAGCGGATTTGCCGCGTAACAAATGACAACGAAAGGATTTGGTCATACTGTGATTAAAGAAACCCTCCGCCTGCTGATAGAACGGGAGAATCTTCCCTACGACGTCGCAAGCACGGTGATGGATGAAATCATGAAAGGGGAGGCAACCCCCGCGCAGGTTGCATCGTTTTTAACGGCAATGCATATGAAGGGGGAAACGATAGAGGAGATTACCGCGTGTGCGGCGGTTATGCGCGCACATGCCGCCCCACTGGTGCACGACGGCGAGGTGCTGGATATCGTGGGCACCGGCGGCGACAGGTCGTTTAGTTTTAACATCTCCACCGCGGCGGCGTTTATCGCAGCCTCGGCAGGGGTGCCTGTGGCAAAGCACGGCAACCGCAACGTGTCAAGCAAATGCGGCGCAGCCGATGTGCTGGAGGAGCTGGGTGCTAAAATTGACATCACCCCCGAGCAGAACGCGCAGGTGCTTAAGAAAACCGGCTTTTGCTTTATGTTTGCCCCGGTTTACCACACCGCCATGCGCCATGTTGCGCCGGTTCGCAGCGAGCTTGGAACCCGCAGCATCTTTAACATCTTAGGACCCCTTGCAAACCCTGCGTGCGCAACTAGGCAACTGCTGGGCGTATATGACGAGGCGCTGGTGCGTCCGCTTGCCAAGGTGTTGGCGGGGCTTAATGTAACACGCGGGCTTGTCGTACACGGCAGCGACGGCATGGATGAGATTACGCTCACGGGCAAAACCACGGCATGCGAGATTACAGGCAAACGTCTGCGCAACTATATCATCGACCCCGAGGAGTACGGTCTTGCGCTGTGCGACGCGGCGGACTTAACGGGCGGAGATGCAAAGCAAAACGCCGATATCATCCGCAACATCGTGCAGGGTGACCGTGGGGCAAAGCGCGATGCCGCGGTGCTCAATGCCGCCGCCTGCCTTTACCTGTATGGTAAAACCGAAACCATCGCGGGCGGGGTGGATTACGCTTCCTTTTTGCTCGATACCGGCGTGGTGTGCGACAAGCTAAACGATTATGTGTGGGCAACCCGCGAGTTCTCGATGTAACAGCCCGCTCCTTCACTTTTGCGATACCCTCAAAAAGGAGGCAACGCCATGATTCTTGACACCATTGCCGAGGCTACCCGTAAGCGGGTGCTGGAGCAAAAGAATACCGTAACCCACGCCGCGATGCGCATCAAGGCAAGAGCGCTGCCCATGGGCGACTTTGCGTTTGAAAAGGCACTGCGCAGCGCTGCTATGCAGGGTGCGCCCGCGTTTATCTGCGAGGTCAAGAAGGCGTCCCCCTCCAAAGGGGTGATTGCCGAGGACTTCCCCTACCTTGCCATCGCCAAGGAATACGAGCAGGCGGGGGCGGCGGCCATCTCGGTACTGACCGAGCCGGATTTTTTTAAAGGCGAGGCGCGTTACCTATCCGAGATTCGCCGTGAGGTAAAACTGCCCCTGCTGCGCAAGGATTTTACGATAGACGAATACCAGATCTACGAGGCAAAGACACTGGGTGCCGACGCGGTGCTGCTCATCTGCGCGCTGCTTGATACCGACACCCTGCGCCGCTTTCTTGCCGTAAGCGAAAGCTTAGGGCTGTGCGCGCTGGTCGAAACCCACACTGCCGCCGAGGTGCGCAGCGCACTTGCTGCGGGAGCACGCATCATCGGCGTAAACAACCGCAACCTAAAAACCTTTAAGGTGAATTTAGAGGCGTCGCTGCGCCTGCGCCCGTTCATCCCAAAGGATGTGCTGTTTGTTTCCGAAAGCGGCATTACCACCGCCAGAGATGTCTCCTTTTTAAAGAAGATCGGCGTACACGCCGTTTTGGTGGGCGAAACGCTGATGCGCGCCCCCGATAAACGTGCCGCACTGGCCGCGCTGCGCGGAGAATAGCCAACCTTCGGTTGGCATTATGAGAACCTTCGGTTCTCAGCTCTATCCTAGCCTTGCATTGCAAATACCTTCGGTTTTTAGCTCTGTTTAAGTCAACCGTAGGGGCGCATTGCCAACCTTCGGTTGGCATTATGAGAACCTTCGGTTCTCAACTCTATCCTAGCTTGCATTAAAAACCCTTCGGTTTTTAGCTCTGTTTAAATCAAACCGTAGGGGCGCATAGCCAACCTTCGGTTGGCATTATGAGAACCTTCGGTTCTCAACTCTATCCTAGCTTGCATTAAAAACCCTTCGGTTTTTAGCTCTGTTTAAGTCAACCGTAGGGAGCGACGCCCTCGTCGCTCCGTCCCCGACCGATTACCAACAGGCATTTTCATTCGATTTTTGCGCTCACAAACGGAACGGTCAAGACCGTTCCCTACAAGTCGCTGTCCTATGGTTTTCTGCGCATCATTAAAATCAACCGTAGGGGCGAATAGCGAAGCAAGCTTCGCATAGCCAATTTTCAATTGGCATTTGGAGAACCTTCGGTTCTCTGGTTTTTAGCTCTGTTTTAACCAGCCGTAGGGAGCGACGCCCCCGTCGCTCCGTCCCTGACCAGTTTCAGACGGGGCAGTTCCATTGATGTCCACGGTGACAATCGGAACGGTCGGGGACCGTTCCCTACGCATAGCGAAGCAAGCTTCGCATTATGAGAACCTTCGCATAGCGAAGCAAGCTTCGCTTTACGAGAACCTACGGTTCTCGGTTCTCTGGTTTTTGGCTCTATCTAAACCAGCCGTAGGGGCGATTACTAATCGCCCGCGTCACCAGACTCCTGTTTTTCGCGCATTAAATAATTCGCCCGCATTTACCAAAATGCACCCCCACGGGACGTCGAGGACGCCGCCCCCTACAAATCGCTCTACCTTATTCCATGGAGGCTTACAATATGAAGATTAAATTGTGCGGACTGACAAGAACGCAGGACATCTTAGCCGCAAACGACTGCCTGCCCGACTACATCGGCTTTGTATTCGCCAATAGCCGCAGGCAGGTTACCCCCCGCCGGGCATACGAGCTGCGCACGCTGCTCGATTCCCGCATTCAGGCGGTGGGGGTGTTTGTGGACGCTCCGGTGGAGGAGATCGCCGCCTTGTATGACGAGGGGATAATCGATTTCGCCCAGCTGCACGGAAACGAAGATGCCGCGTATCTGTGTGCCCTTCGCGAGATCTGCCCCTGCCCCATCATCAAGGCGGTGCGGGTGAGCGACAAGCGCGATATTCTAAAGGCGCAAACGCTGCCAAGCGACTTTATGCTGCTCGACACCTATGTGCCCGGGGAGATGGGCGGAAGCGGTAAGTCGTTCAATCACGCGTTGATTCCGCCGCTTAACAAGCCGTTCTTTTTGGCTGGCGGCATCAGCGCCCACAACCTCGTGCAGGCAATGCGCGCAAACCCCTATGCGCTGGATGTCAGCTCGGGCATTGAAACGGACGGCAGCAAGGATGCAATGAAGATGGCGGAGCTCACACGGCTGGTTAAAGGCACCAGGGCTTCGGTAAAATAATCGGTTTGGCAAGAAAGGATAGGGATGAAGGATGAAAAGCGGACGCTTTGGCGACCACGGCGGGCAGTATATACCCGAGACGCTGATGAACGCCGTCATTGAGCTGGAACAGGCGTATACCCACTACAAAAACGACCCCGACTTCTGCGCGGAGCTAAGCGCATTGTTTTGCGAGTACACCGGCAGACCCAGTCTGCTCTATTACGCAGAGCGCATGACACAGGAGCTTGGCGGGGCAAAGATCTACCTCAAGCGCGAGGATTTAAACCACACCGGCTCGCACAAGATTAACAACGTGCTCGGGCAGGTATTGCTGGCAAAGCGCATGGGCAAAACCCGCGTCATCGCCGAGACGGGCGCGGGGCAGCACGGCGTTGCAACCGCAACCGCCGCCGCCCTGATGGGGCTTAGCTGCGAGGTGTTCATGGGCAAGGAGGACACCGAGCGGCAGGCGCTGAACGTGTTTCGCATGGAGCTACTGGGTGCCAAGGTACACCCCGTAACCAGCGGCACCATGACGCTCAAGGACGCGGTGAACGGGGCGTTTCGCGAATGGACCTCCCGCATCGACGACACCCACTACGTCATGGGCTCGGTGATGGGACCTCACCCGTTCCCCACCATCGTGCGCGATTTTCAGTCGGTCATCGGCAAGGAGGTGCGCGCGCAGATGCTCGAGCGGGAGGGCAGGCTGCCCGACGCGCTGCTTGCCTGTGTGGGCGGCGGCTCCAACGCAATGGGGCTGTTTTACGACTTTCTCGGCGATGCGTCGGTGGAGCTTGTGGGCTGCGAGGCAGCGGGGCTTGGTGCCGACCGCCCCGAAAACGCCGCCACCATCGCAAACGGCAGCCTCGGTATCTTTCACGGCATGAAATCGTATTTCTGTCAGGACGAGTACGGGCAGATTGCGCCGGTATACTCGATCTCCGCGGGGCTTGACTACCCCGGCATCGGACCCGAGCACGCATACCTGCACGATACCCGCCGCGCGCGGTATGTGCCAATAACCGACCAGCAAGCGGTGCAGGCGTTTGAGTACCTCTCCCGCACCGAGGGCATTATTCCAGCGGTGGAAAGCGCCCATGCCGTCGCCTACGCCATGCGGTACGCGCCCACACTCGGCAAAGACAAGGTTCTTGTCATCAATCTTTCGGGGCGCGGCGACAAGGACGTAGCGGCAATTGCGCGGTATAAGGGGGTCAATATCAATGAATAGAATCGAGCGTGCGTTCTCGCGCGGTAAGGCATTTATCCCCTTTGTCACGGCGGGTGACCCATGCCTTGAAACGACCGAGCAGCTGGTGCTTGCCATGGCAGAGGCGGGTGCGGATCTCATTGAGCTTGGCATCCCGTTCTCCGACCCCGTGGCGGAGGGGTTGGTCATTCAGCAGGCGGACGAGCGCGCCCTTGCGGCGGGCACGACCACCGACGGTATCTTTGCGCTTGCGGCGCGCCTGCGGTCAAAAACCGATGTCGCCCTTGCGCTGATGACCTACATAAACCCCATCTTCGTATACGGCACCGACCGTTTTTTTGCTAACTGCGCGTCCAGCGGCATCGACGCCGTAATCGTGCCCGACCTGCCGTTTGAGGAAAAGACCGAGCTTACCCCCTACGGAGATGTGCACGGCGTGGCGGTGGTTTCGCTGATTGCCCCTACCTCAAAGGACAGAATCACCACCATCGCGCGGGAAGCACAGGGCTTTGTGTACTGCGTCTCCTCTCTGGGCGTGACGGGGGTGCGCAGCGAGATTACCACCGACATCGGCGAGATGGTGTCGCTGGTGCGCGGTGCTACCCATATCCCGTGCGCAGTAGGCTTTGGCATCTCGACCCCCGAGCAGGCAAAGGCGATTGCCGCAAAGGCGGACGGCGTTATCGTCGGCAGTGCGATTGTTAAGCTCGTTGCACAGCACGGCAAGGACAGTGTGCCGGTGGTGGTGGAGTATGTCAGGCAGATGAAGCAGGCAATTATGTAGGTTACTATTTCTGCGATGGACGACCTGCGCGTGCAAAACCAATAAACCTTTTGTAGGGGTCGGCGTCCTCGACGCCCCGTGGAATTGATGATGGTGGTAAAATGCGGGCGATTAGTAATGCGAACTTGCTTCGCTATTCTCCCCTACCGTTGGTTTTATGATGCGCCGAAAACCGTAGGACAGCTATGCCGAAAACCCGCAGGTTTTCCCAATGCGAAGCTTTGCTTCGCTATTCTCCCCTACCGTTGGTTTTATGATGCGCCGAAAACCGTAGGACAGCTATGCCGAAAACCCGCAGGTTTTCCCAATGCGAAGCTTTGCTTCGCTATGAGTAGGGAACGGTCTTGACCGTTCCGATTGTCACCGTGAGGATTACCCCAAACGACTATTTGTCGCTGGTGGGGGACGGAGAGCCTAGTAAGGCGCGGAAAACCGAAGGTTTTCAAATGCCAACCGAAGGTTGGCTATGCGACGGGGGCGTCGCTCCCTACAGTGCGGTATATCAATCTGGTTGTAGGGGACGGCGTCCTCGACGTCCCGTGAGGTTCATTCCGGTAAACGCGGGCGATTAGTAATGCGAACTTGCTTCGCTATTCTCCCCTACGGGTGGTTTAGATAGAACCGAGAACCAGAGAACCGAAGGTTCTCATAATGCGAAGCTTGCTTCGCTATGCGAAGGTTCTCGTAAAGCGAAGCTTGCTTCGCTATGCGAAGGTTTTCCAAATACCAACCGAAGGTTGGCAATGCTTAGCTTTAGCTTGGCAATTCCCCCAAACCGCGCATTCCTAAATAAACAAACCGAAAGAAGGTTATCCCATGGTCTTTGTATTAAAGCCGGGTGCCACACCCGAACAGATTGCCGCATTTGTCGCGCGCATCGAAGGGCAGGGTCTCAGCACCTTTTTAAGCACCGGCACCGAGCACACGGTGGTTTGCCTTATCGGCAACACTGCGGCGGTGGACATCGACCACGTGGTGCAGACCTGCGAAGTCGTTCAGTACGGCAAGCGGGTAACAGAGCCGTACAAGGCGGTCAACCGCATCGCGCACCCCGACCCTACCTATATTAATATAAACGGGCTATCCTTGGGCGAGGGGCATTTTCACGTGATGGCGGGTCCCTGTTCGGTGGAGAGCGAGGAGCAGATTGTCAAGGTTGCCCGCGCGGTTCAGGCGGCTGGGGCTACGTTTTTGCGGGGCGGTGCGTTTAAGCCGCGCACCTCTCCCTACGCGTTTCGCGGGCTGCACGACGAGGGCATTCGCCTGCTGCTTACCGCAAAGCGCGAAACGGGGCTGCCTGTTGTCACCGAGATTATGAACCAGACCCAGCTGCCCCTGTTTGATGAGATTGACATGATACAGGTGGGTGCGCGTAATATGCAAAACTTCGACCTCTTGCGGGAGCTTGGGCGGTGCGGCAAGCCGGTTTTACTCAAGCGCGGGTTTTCAAGCACCATCGAGGAGTTCTTAATGAGCGCGGAGTACATCGTATCGGAGGGCAACCCCAATGTGGTGCTGTGCGAACGGGGCATCCGCACCTTTGAGACCGCGACCCGCAATACACTGGATATCTCGGCCGTACCGCTCTTAAAGCAAAAGAGCCACCTGCCTGTTATCATTGACCCCAGCCATGCGGCGGGTCTGCGCAGCCTGGTGCCCGCACTCTCCCGCGCGGCGATTGCCGTGGGCGCGGACGGGCTGATGATAGAGGCACACAACAACCCCGCCCAGGCACTTTCGGACGGCGCGCAGTCGCTGGACCTTGCGCAGTTTCACGAGCTGATGGACGACCTTTTGCGCCGCGCCGTGTTTGAGGGCAAGCAGCTTGGCTGACACTGCCCCGATTTGTCTAATATGACGAACCGATATCCACCCTGTCTCATTGAATCGTTATTGATGCCGTATGCCCCACGGCGGACACAAAAAGAAGAATTTCAGCAGTTCGTCAAGGGTTTATGCCGAGATTGGGGGTGAATTTTGCAAGGATAATTTCCAATCGCGCTGGTAATATATAGCGAACAATCCCTGTTTTTTCAATGCCATTATCATGAAATTGTAACGATTGACTAAATAAATATTGGTTTGTTTTTTGCCAGTTGTGCAACATGACATCAAACGAAGTTTGTTTATTTTGACTAAGTTTTACCCATCTGTTTCACCGATTTTTCATAAACGCATCAATCTGTTCGTGCGTTCATTGCTATAAACTGGGTTATTTCGAGCCAATGTATGCTCTTTTGCTTAACGCTCACCTCCTTTTTGAAATTTGACAATCGGTATTTCCAACTTATATAATTTGAAATGCCAAATGTCCGTGAACCGCAAATTCGCGGCGTTGTTACGATAGATTATTGAAACAGGAGTGATTCTTAAAGGAGCGGTTGAATGATTTTTATTAAGCGAAGCATCCTTGCGGTAGGCCAATATATTAACAGCAGGGCTTTTGCAACCGGTGTTTTGGCTGTCATTCTGGCGTGTGCAATATATTACATGACCACCATAACCAACGCCATATCCATTCACGATGGCTCGGCAGTGCGCTATGTGTTTACACAGGAGCAAACCGCCGACGGCATACTAAGCGAGCAGGGCATTCAGACGATGCAGCGCGATATCGTCAGCTTTGCGGGCTTTTCGGGAAAATACGGAGAGCTTACGATAAACAGGGCATTCCCCATCACCCTTTCTGCCGACGGCTTAAGGCGGCAGGTTTACGTGCTGGGCGGCACGGTAAAGGATGTGCTTACCCAAGCCGGTGTTACCATCGATGCCGACGATACGGTGAACCGTCCGCTCGTTGCATCGGTTACCGAGAACGACAACATTGTTGTCAACCGTGTGGAATACAAACGATACGAAAAAACCGAGGTTATTGAGTACAATGTAATCGATAAGCACTCCCCCTTAATCCGCTCGGGCAGATCAAAGCTGCTCTCAAGCGGTCACAACGGCTCTAGGGACCTTGTGATTGAAGAGAAGTATATTGACGGCAAGCTCAAGGAGACCAACATCATCAGCGAGGTTGTAACCGCCGAGGCGGAGGATCAGATTATGCTGCGCGGGGCAAAGGTACCTGTCTCTACCATGGAGGCGCCCGCGGGCTACGAGCTGGATGAAAACGGCATACCCAAAAACTACACAACGGTGCTCACCAACCAGGTAGCGACGGCGTACAGCGCAAAGCCCGGTATGTGGGGCTCGAGCGGTCTGCCTGCCGTTACCGGATACGTTGCGGTAGACCCCAGGGTAATACCCTACGGCACCCGTCTGTATATCGCAACGCCCGATAACAGCTTTGTGTATGGCTACTGCATCGCGGGCGACACCGGCACGGGACTGATGGAGGGCATTATCGATGTCGATTTGATGTTCGATTCCTATCTCGAAAGCACGTTGTTCGGCAAGAAGATGATGAATATTTATATCCTAGAGTAAACGCGCAATGGTTATGTAATACAGCCTATTTGGCACACAGGTTATCATTATGGTTTTGGGCGGGAGGGGCACCTCCCGCCTGTTTCTTGCTCGGGCAGGCGGTGGTATGGGCTAAGACCGCGACGTACGGTCGCCCCTTTTTTGCATATCCACATCATTTCAATTGACATCCTGCGTAAAAAAACCTATAATAATCTTTGCATCCGTCAATGGCGAAGGGTAGACTTTGCGCATACTATAATTTGAATAGCATTTCGAGGTGTAGCTCAGTTGGTAGAGTGCTTGGTTTGGGACCAAGATGCCGCAGGTTCGAGTCCTGTCACCTCGACCAGATAAGCGCGGTAGTTTTGATACCATTGGTACCCAAACTATCGTGCTTATCATTTTTATCAAAGGTGGCTTGGTACAAGGCGTTCTCGTTCTTCGGTTCAAATTGTGTCAAGATAAGTTTTTGGGGGGTAATCAAATGAACTTTAAACTCTTATCTATGGAAGATCGTGATATAACCAATTTCAAAAGAGATATTCAAGAAGCCTTTCAGAAGGGTTTTGAAGAGGTTTTTGGAGAGACTGGGGAAACTATTCTGCCTGACAAAGATATCGACCGTTCATTAAATGCAAAAGGGGCTGCCGCATACAAGGCAGTTGTTGACGGAGAATTTATAGGTGGCGCAGTTGTTGTTATTAACGAAGAAACACAACACAACCATCTTGATTTACTTTATGTCAAATACGGTACAAAAACAAAGGGTGTCGGTTTTGAGATTTGGAAGGCGATTGAAAAACTCTATTTCGAAACAAAGGTGTGGGAAACCTGCACACCGTATTTTGAAAAGCGTAACATTCATTTCTATGTGAACAAGTGCGGTTTTCATATAGTAGAATTCTTCAACGAAAAGCATCCCGAGCCCGAAACACCTGACGGTTTTATCGGGGATGGTGGAGAAGGAATGTTTGTCTTCAAAAAACAGATGTGACTTAATCGCATTGTAATAAAATCCATGTGCCATGTGCACATGGATTTTCTTTGCGTTTCGTATTATGCTATAATTGCTGTAAAATGTTCAGTATGGATGTCTTTTAAGCGTTTGTTGTACTTATATTGTACGGGAGGTTTTTATTGTGTATACCGAGCTGATAAAACACTTTATGCAACGACCCGTCGCCTACGCAAAAAGCACCTCGAAGTTTTGGGATGATGAACACATCTCAAAGCATATGCTGGCAGCGCATCTCGACCCCGACCTTGAGGCAGCGTCCCGTCAACACTGGTTTATTGATGCTTCGGCAAAATGGATAGCCGGACTTGTGGACGATGTCAGCGGGCGCAGCCTGCTGGATTTGGGCTGCGGTCCGGGACTGTATGCGCAGGCGTTTTCTTCCTTTGGCTTTCGTGTGACGGGGGTCGATTATTCAAAGCGGTCGATTGATTTTGCCCGGTCGCAGGCGAGCGAAACGGGTAGGGCAATCGACTACCATTATCAAAACTACCTAACAATCGAGTATGAGAATGCGTTTGATGTCGTCACACTCATCTACTGTGATTTTGGCGTGCTCCCCCCGGAGGATCGTGCGCTGCTGCTACGAAAAATACGAACCGCGCTCAAACCGGGTGGGCTGCTGATTTTAGATGGGTTTACCCTAAACCAATACAACGAGATTAGCGAGACCAAGACAGTTGAGTATCAAGACAGCGGGTTTTGGAGCGAGCAGCCCTACCTGTGCATCAAAAACAGCTACCGCTACGAGGAGTGCAAGGCGTATCTCGAGCAGTATCTTGTCGTGACAAAAACACAGCTAAACTGCTACAACATCTGGAATCAGGCGTTTGATGTGGCTAGTTTTGCATCCCAGCTCACCGATGCGGGGTTTTCGGGTTGTGCGTTTTACGGCGATGTATGCGGCGCGCCCTTAACAGACAAAAGCAAAACCTTTTGTGTCGTGGCAACGGCATAACCCATATTAGAAGTATCAAATCAAAACAACACTTAATTAATCAGGAGGATTTTTAGTGGGACAGACAAAGACCTATGTAATTTCGGAACAAGCACGCGCACCCTTTCGCAATCAATCGGATTACTGTGTCGGCACCGGACGCATGGGGCTTGCCCTGCAAGGGGAATACATGCAGCAGCTTGCCATGGTGCAGGAGCAGATTGGCTTTCGCTACATCCGCGGGCACGGGCTGTTTACCGACGACATGGCGATCTACCAGGAGTATACCGACGAGGCGGGCAATACAAAAGCCGAGTACAACTTCACCTACCTTGACCGCGTGATGGACGGGTATCTAAGCCTAGGCATCAAGCCGTTTCTTGAGCTTGGCTTTATGCCAGAGAAGATGGCGTCGGGCGACCAAACGGTGTTTTACTGGAAGGGCAACGTCACTCCGCCTAAGACCTATACGGCGTGGAACGCGATGGTGCAGGCGACCCTGCGGCACCTGATGGCGCGCTACGGCACCGACGAGGTGTTAACCTGGCCCATCGAGGTATGGAACGAGCCAAACCTCCCCGGCTTTTGGAAGGATGCGGACATGCAAGAGTACTTCCGCCTGTTTGAGGAGTCCTTTCACGCCATCAAGGCGGTGGATGCGCGCCTTCGCGTGGGCGGACCCGCCATCTGCGGCGTAGAGGACGAGCTGTGGGTTCGGGAGTTCCTCCTGTTCTGCCGGCAGCGCAAGCTGGCAATCGATTTTGTCACCCGCCACCACTATGTGTCCGAGCTTCCCGAGCGGGACGGGCACTACGCCTATGTGAAGCTTCACGACCCCGTTACCTGTATGCAGCCCCTGCAAGCCACCCGCGAGATTGTAGACAGCTTTGCCGAGTATAAGGGCATGGAGATTCACATCACCGAGTTTAACACCTCCTATGTGCCCAATGCGCCCATCCACGACACCAACTACAACGCGGCGTACACCGCCTCCATGCTCGCGCGCATGGGCGATATGAACGAGAGCTATTCGTACTGGACGTTCGGCGATGTGTTCGAGGAGCTGGGCGTGCCCTATACGCCGTTCCACGGCGGGTTTGGTCTGCTTGCCAACGGCTGCATCCCCAAGCCCACCTTCTGGACGTTTGCGTTCTTCAAGCGCCTGCAGGGCGACTGCCTGCACCGCACCGACGACTGCATCGTCGTGCGTACACCGGGCGGCAAAACCGTTGGCGTTGCTTGGAATTTAAGTGATGAAGACCTGCACCTGTCGTTCACCCTGCCGTCGGCAGCCACGGGCTACTGCCTGCTTACCCGCACGGTGGATGAGGACTGCTGCAACCCGCTCAAGGTCTGGCACGACCTGGGCGAGCCCGCCGGCCTAAGTAAAGAGCAGCTCAAAAACCTGCGGGATGCTTCCGCCCCGCTGCTTGCCACCAAGCGGCTGGAAAACGGCGCAGGCTTTGACCTTGTGCTCAAGCCCCACGCGGTGGTGTGCTTCGAGCTAGAGCCGGTAGCCATAACAAGCGACAGAGGGTATGACTACGACCGCGTGATAGGTCAGCGGTAGGCGGCAAGATAATATGAAAGAAGTCGGTTCTTTAAGAATCGACTTCTTTTTTGGTTTATGTTAAAATGGGGATATAATTTTGGATATTTATAGAAGATAGCTTGCGTAACTTGTTGGATTTGGGTTATAATAGTAATAATGTGGAGCTTCCCTAATGACAGATAAAGCAAATAATACGTAACTAGTCAAACGGTTAGTAAACAATTAAATGAAACAGGATGTTTTTTATGGATGTGTATTTCGTGTCAGGAAATGAGTATAAGATTAGCGAAGTGAAACATATTTTAGATTCCAGAATAATAACTGTTATCTCATTTAAAGAAAAAATAAACGAGATACAGAGTGAGGATATGGAAGTCATAGTAAAAGACAAAGCTATAAAAGCCTTTAAAATTATCGGACGTCCATTATTAGTAGAACAAACTGGTCTGTTATTAGATAAACTTGGTGGTCTTCCTGGGGGGCTTACTCAAGTGTTTTGGGATTCTTTGAAAGAAGATAGCTTTTGTAATATTTTTTCTCCTACGGGTACGGCAGCATTGGCAGCAAGGACCGTCCTTGCTTATTGCGATGGAAAAACCATTAAGACTTTTGATGGTGAAGTTCGTGGCATAATAGTAAAAGAACCTCGTGGATGCCGTGACTTTCAATGGGACTGTATTTTCCAGCCAAATGGATTCGATAAAACATTTGCTGAAATGGGTAGTCAAAAAAACAAAATATCGATGCGAAAAATAGCGTTGGAAAAGTTTAGAATGCATTTGGAGAGTATCTATGATTGAAGAAATTCGTGAAATAACTAAAAAGCAAAATCTAATCCTTTTTATTGGTGCGGGTGTTTCTGCAACATTAGGCTTACCTACATGGTCACAGTTAATCACTCATATTTCTAATGAATTAGGCTTTGACGATCAGCTATTCAATCAATATGGTGATAGTCTAACGTTAGCGGAGTATTATGAAATACAAAAGGGGCGCATAGGTGAACTTCGAAGTTGGATGGATAAAAACTGGAGTGTTAGTGAAGATCATATAAAAAAATCCAAGACTTATCAATACATAACTCAACTAAACTCCCCCATAATATATACCACAAATTACGACCATTGTTTAGAAGCTGCATTTGATACTTGGGGAAAACCTTATAAAAAAATCGTCGGAGTTGATGACTTAGTAGGTCTTAAGTCTGGTGAAACTCAAATTGTTAAGTTTCATGGAGACTTAATTTCTGATGATTCTATTGTTTTAACAGAACGAAGCTACTTTAACCGTCTTGATTTTGAGTCGCCACTAGATATCAAACTTAGATCTGATATGTTAGGAAAATCAATATTGTTTTTAGGCTATAGCTTATCTGACATAAATATTAGATACTTAATTTTTAAATTAGATAATCTATGGAAAAAGAGTAATTATAGCAAGCGACCAAAGTCATTTGTTTTTTTACCAACCCCTAACCCTATTCAAGAAACCATACTGAGCGATAGAGGAATACATACTATTATTGGCGAAGAAGTAGATAAAACAAATAGTATTGAGGAATTTCTTCGCAAATTGGTTGTTTAATAATGCTTAAAAATTTAGAAGTCGATTCTGTTAAGAATCGACTTCTTTTTTGGGTTTGTGTTAAGATGGGGATGGAATTTTTGGTTGTTTATAGAAGATAGCTTGCGGAACTTGTTGAATTTGGGTTATAATTGTACTAGCACGCAGTTCTCTTGATGGACTAACGCTGTAGGTGCTTGCAAAAAGTATCTGTTAATAGTGAAAGAGAGAGATCTATATGATATTAAGAGATTTTGCTAATCATAATATGTCCTACATCTTGAAAGACTTAAAAAACTCATTGATGTCAGAACCTTGGGGAGCAAATTCCAAAATACTAAGTCAATACATAAATGTCAACTTTGAGATTGCGTATACCGAAGGCAAAATATATGAAAATGAGGAGCAAGATATCGCCTTTTGGAAAGTCGGAAATTTAGTTAGCTTAGCTGGTGATCCTCTGTGGTTTGTATATAAATTGAATCCGCGAGGAACACAAACATGGGATTTTAAGAAGGCGCACTTTGGTAGCGTTCTTCCAATTTTGAATTCAAATCAATTGATTGATGATTATCAGATTCACTATCAAACTCCATCGTTTTATTCTTCGTGGCAATTTGTTTTAGAGCCCCCAACGGTAGAACATATTATGAACAAAAATAAAGAAAGGCTAGTATCCGTTTTTGGTGCAGAATTAGCCCAAAATAGCCATATGCTATTTAGAACTATCTTAGGTGAATTAGAACTTCAAAAAAAGAGAAGTGATGTAATGAACCAATGGTATTTTGGGAAGTACCAGTTTCTTATGCCTTTATATCTAAAAAACCCTGATAAGGTGAGTTTAACTGCTACCCTTGAACCATTAGAGGACGTAAAACAATACAAAGTTCGTACACTATTGTATCCTGAATTTGCTTATCCCCATGTTAGAGCGGTAGTAAAAAATCGTTCTGCAATTACTGGATGGATGAGCGTTGATGATACAGAGTTGCAAGGTTTAGATTTTGATCAAAACGAGTAAGGTTGAAATAAGATTTACTTACACCTAGCACAATATTAGAGTCCCCTACTTTTTATCATGTCTTCCACATGCCAACTTAAACTTAACTTATACACCCCTTCCCAACAGCTGCCTGCTTACGTAGGCAGCTGTTTTTAAAAAAATAATCAAAATTACTTGTAACAAAACCATGTTTTATTTGTTAGTAGGGTGAAAGGAGGATTTGACTTTGGAATTTGAAGATGTTTATAAACTGTACTTCAAAGATGTATATGCCTTTCTGTATCGTTTATCTCAAAGCAAGACCGTTGCCGAAGATATTACACAAGACACCTTTATAAAAGCCATGAACAGCATTCATACCTTAGACGGAAGAATAGAAATTAAAGCATGGCTGTTTACCATCGCACGAAACACCTATTATACCGCGTATCATCGCCAAAAGCGGTTCTCACCTTACGCCCTAGACGAAAACATAGCGGGCAATCATGATGTTTTGGATGATTTCATCGCAGCGGAGCAGTCTACCCAGATACTAAAAATCCTGCACTGCATGAAAGAGCCCTATAAAGAGGTCTTTATGCTGCGGTTCTTTGGCAGCCTGTCCTTTGACAAAATCAGCTTCTTATTTCATAAAAGCGAAAGCTGGGCAAGGGTGACCTATTACCGGGCAAAAAAACAAATTTCAGAGCAAATGGAGGGGTCGAATGATGAGTGAAATAAACTGTAATATAATAAAAGATATCTTGCCGCTGTATCTCGATCATGTTGTGAGTGAGGACACCAACGCGCTTGTAGAAGAACATCTGCTGCATTGTGACCAGTGCAACAAAGAGCTTTCGTTATTAAAATCAAGCCTCAGTGTGCCCGAGGTTGGTATAACCGAAAAGGATGATATCGCAGTGCTGAAAAAAATCGGGTTGGATATCAGAAAAAAGCGGGTGTTTACCGGCATCCTTTCCGCCGTGATTACCGCTGTCGTTGTAATCTTATCCTTTGCCTATCTAACCGCACCCGAATATATACCCTATTCTGCATCTTCTGATATTGTTACTGCGAATGAGAGTAATGGAAATGTAACGCTTTCTTTTACAGGGGAATATGAGCTTACCCAAAGAGAACACGGGGTATACGACATCAGCCTGTATCATACCGTTTGGAATAGGCTGTTTGATACGACACGAAAACAGATTATAACCGTGAACCCAGACGGAGAAGCAGTTAAGACCATTTACTATGTATCCAACGGGGGACAAGAGGATAAAGTGATATATGGGCAAAACCCGATTGAGCATGGCGGCGTTATCACGCTCCCCCGACTGTTCCTAAACTACTATCTACTCATTGCAGCCTTTACCGCCTTGGTTTTGACCGTCCTTTTACTGATTTTTAGAAAGCGGCAAAAGAGTAAAGCTGTAATAGCAGCCATCCTATTCGTACCTGTTTCATACCTTGTAAGCCACCTTTTGATTACGGGCTTTGATGCTACGTCCTACTCCGCAACCCGTGATTTTTATCTGATTCTGCTTTTGGTTATCCCAATCTATTTTATATGCTATATTCTATATAAAAAGAAAAGCAACGATTCCATTACTGCTCGCTAACTATTTTAAATTAGACGGAGGAATTATTATGGAGTTTAAGACCCATCCATTTGGCACCCTTGGGCAATATTTTTCTGCGGATGTTATGGCAATTTATAAGGGAAAATGGATATTATGCAAGCACAAGGAAAGGACGACATGGGAGCATCCAAGTGGGTATATCGAAACTGGCGAAACCCCATTAGAAGCTGCAAAAAGAGAACTGTATGAAGAAACAGGAGCGATTGATTTTGATATTGAGCCACTTTGTGACTACTATATCAACGCAGAGCTAAACGGCATCAACTATAAGGGGAATGGGCAGGTTTATTTTGCAGTCGTTCATACGCTGGGTGAGCTGCCGCCTTACAGTGAAATGGGGGAAATCGGTCTTTTCCATTCGTTACCGGACGACTTAACCTATCCGATTTTACGTGTTTATTTTTCGATAGCCTTAGAAAAGCAACAGTCCATAGTCTGATATTACCCTCCGCACTTCGCACCCTACTTTCCAAAACAGGCAGAAAGAAGTCGATTCTGTAAAAAAATAGACTTCTTTTTTGCATTGTGCTAAAATGGAAAAAAGATTGCGGATACCAAATACTATGAATGGGTGAAGTATCATGGATGTTCAAATTGATGTTACTGGCAAAACACTTGAAACCCAGCGTTTGATTCTCAGGCAGTGGCAGGAAAGTGATCTAAACGACTTTTATGATTATGCTTGCGTTGAAGGCGTCGGAGAAATGGCCGGGTGGAAGCACCACGAAACTATATTCATTACAAACGAGGTATTACAATCATTTATAAGCGATAAAAATGTCTTTGCTATTGTACTAAAGCTAAACAAGAAAGTGATTGGTTCTTTGGGTTTACATTACTCATGGGCAAATGATGACCCTAACTTCAATATGTTACGGCTTAAGGATATTGGCTATGTCCTTTCAAAAAATTATTGGGGTAACGGGCTCATGCCCGAAGCTGTAAGCGCGACTATCAAGTTCTGTTTTAATGACTGCGGTCTGGATGCGGTAACAATCGCACATTTTTTAGCAAATTCACAATCCAAGCGAGTGATAGAAAAGTGTGGTTTTCAATATGTCAAGCAAGGTGAGTATTTTTCCGAGCCGATGCAAAAAAGTTTTGCTGATTTAAAATACATATTGTACCGATAACTGGTTTTATAAGCCTTTATGTGCGTAGCACTAGTATGGTGTTGCGCTCT
>JAEZNB010000002.1 GCA_023441965.1 Bacillota bacterium | reverse complement strand
GCGGTCTTCCATTTCTTCTACGCCTTCGTGCCCGGCCCCTTCCGGTCCTGGGGGCGCGAGGGGTTCTCGGTCTCCGACACGCCGCTGGCGGTGTTGTGGAACGGGCATTTCTCGGTCGCCGTCTTCTTCGCCTTGAGCGGTTTCGTGCTGGCCGCCTCGGCGCCGCGCACGCTGAAGGAAGCGCCGCTCTTGATCGGCTTGCGCTACTTCCGCCTGGCCTTGCCGGCGCTCGCCGGCTCGCTCATCGCCTGGTTCTGGATCGCCGGCTTTCCCGAGGCCGGGAAGGCGGCGCAGGCGCTCTCCGGCAGTTCATGGTTCCGCTGGACCCACCAGCCGCCAATCCCACCCTTATGGCAGGCGGCCTGGGAGGGGGCGGTTCAGGTGTTCGTGGAGACCGGCAAGCCGCTGTTCGACAATCCGCTCTGGACCATGCGCATCGAGCTGATGGGCTCGTTTCTCATCTATGGCGGCTATGCGCTCGTGCGAGGGCCGGCGCGGGTGCCGGCGCTGGTGGCGGGTCTCCTTGGCCTCGCCATCGCCGGCAACTTTTCGCTCGCCGCCTTCTGCGGCGGGGCGCTGGTGTTCGAGCTGCGCGGCTGGCTGAGGCCCATGCCGGTGGTGGGCACGCTGCTGGCGCTCCTCGGCCTCGTCCTCGGCGCCACCTATCCCGGCCATGCGGACGGGCCGGGTATCGCCGATGCCGTGCTCTCGCGCCTCGGCGGCGCGGGATGGCGGGAGGCGGGGGCGCTCTTCGTCATCGTCGCCTTCCTCACCACGCCGTGGCTGCGCGACCTGTTTGAGCGGCCGGCGCTGCAGCATGTCGGCGCGCTCTCCTTCCCGCTCTATCTGGTGCATGTGCCGCTGATCGTCGGGCCGGCCGCCTGGGCCTTCGTGTATTTCGCGCCCCTGGGCACAGGGGGCCTCGCGCTCCTGTTCGCGCTCACGGCGCTGGCGACGTTCGCGCTCGCCAGCCTGTTCCTCGTCGCCGTGGAGCGTCCGGTGCTCGATGGCCTGCACGCCGTGCGCAAATGGGGGCGGGCGCGTCTGGCGGAGGGGTGAGAGTTTAGATCGCTACCATCATCGGCGGAATAGCGATCACCTCCTCGTCGTCCGGCCCGTAGTCGCGCCACATGAGGAGCGCGAAAGGCGAGGGCGCATCAAGCACCGTCAGCGGCGCATGCCATGTGCCCGGCGCCAGCGTGATCCCCTGTCCCGGCGCGGGCAGGAAGGCTTCCGCCGCCGCAAGGTCCGGCCCGTCCTCGGCCGTGCCCGACGCCACCACGATCACCCAGCGGGCGGGCGCCATGGGCACAAAGCTCTGGGAGGTGAAGACGTGCCGCTCGATCACCTCCACCAGCACCGGCTGAGGCACGGGCGCGGCGAGGATGAGGGAAAGGCTCGCGGGCACATCAGGCCGCAGGTTCGCGAGGCCCGTGTCGAACGACGTGCGCACGCCCACCGTCTCCGGCACCGCGAACACCTCGCCATAGGGCGCGAAGGCCTCGGCCGTCAGCGAGCGGGCAATGAGACCGCTCACGCCGTGCCGCCCGCCACCGCGAGCACGGCGTGCAGCAGCACATTGGCGCCGGCGGCGCAGTCCTCCGGCGTGGCGGATTCCAGCTCGTTGTGGCTCACGCCGTCCTTGCACGGCACGAAGATCATGGCGGTCGGCACCACGGTGGCGAGGTGGAAGGCGTCATGCCCCGCGCCCGACACGATGGGCCGGTGCGGCAGGCCGAGCCGGTCGGCGGCGGCGGCGATGGCGCCGGTCATCACCGGGTCGAAATGGGTGGGCTCCTTGCGCCAGATCGTGTCGAGGCGGACATCCACCTTCCGCCGCTCCGCGATCTCTTTCACCTTGTCCTGAAGGGCCTTGTCGAGGGTTTCGAGAATTGCGGCGTCCGGCGTGCGGAATTCGCCGGAAAAGGCGATCTCGCCGGGGATCACATTCCGCGAGGGCCGCGCGATCACCGCCTCGCCGACGCTGCCCACCGCGTTCGGCCCATGCGCCTTGGCGAGCGCTTCGATGGCCAGCACGATCTCGGACGAGGCGGCGAGCGCATCTTTGCGTAGATGCATGGGCGTGGAGCCCGTATGGCTTTCGAAGCCGGTGATGCGGCCATCGTACCAGATGATGCCCTGCCCGTGCTCCACCACACCGATGGGAAGGCCTTCCGCCTCCAGGATCGGCCCCTGCTCGATATGCAGCTCCAGGAAGCCGGAGAGCTTCTGCGCGCCCACCGCCTCCGGGCCGCGATAGCCGATGGCGTCCAGCGCCGCGCCGACGCTCACGCCCTCCGCATCGGTGCGGGCGAGGATGTCGGAGACCGGCAGGTCGGCGACGTAGCCCGCCGAGCCCATCATGGCGGGCGCGAAGCGGGAGCCTTCCTCGTTGGTCCAGTTGCAGACGCAGAGGGGCGCCTCGGTCTCGATGCCGGCATCGTTGAGCGTGCGCACCACCTCCAGCGCCGCCATCACGCCCAGAACGCCGTCGAACTTGCCGCCGGTGGGCTGGGTGTCGAGGTGCGAGCCGATGCCGAGGGGCGGCTTCGTCATGTCCTTGCCCGGCCGCAAGGCGAACATGTTGCCGAGGCCGTCCACGCTCACCGTGCAGCCGGCGGCCTCGCAGGCGGCGCGGAACCAGTCGCGCACCTGCCGGTCCTCCTCCGACAAGGTGAGACGGCGCACGCCGCCCTTTTCCGTGCCGCCGAAGCGGGCGGTCTCGATGATGGTGCTCCAGAGGCGGTCGGCGTTGATCGTGAGGTTGGAGGCGGGCGCAGACATCAAGTC
>JAEZNB010000099.1 GCA_023441965.1 Bacillota bacterium | reverse complement strand
CCTCTACATAAGCGAGAAGGACCTGTGTACCATTTTTGCCGATCTGATCGAAAATGCCCTTCTTTCGGTCAGTTCCACCGAAGTCAAGGACATTCTGGTTCAGCTGGGCCTCTACAACGGACTCCTGACCTTAAGCGTCAGTGACAGCGGTATACCCTTCGAAGCACATATCCTGTATACCCTTGGCAAGAAACAAAAAACCACTTACGCCGAGACCGGCGGAAGTGGTATTGGTATCATGTCCTTATTTGAAATAAATAAAAAAAGCAGAGCCAGCTTTGTTCTTACGGAATATGGTCCGGATACAGACAGCTATAGGAAAAAGGTATCCGTTGTCTTTGACGGCAGGTATGAATACCGCATCCATTCCTACCGCAGCAATGAATTAAAGAAGAACTGTAATCGCTCGGATATCATATTTAATCAGCTCCCCTGATACATGGGGTCCCTTCAAATACCACTGTTCCTCCCTTGTCACCACCCTCAGGGCCAAGATCTATGATCCAGTCGCTGTTTTGGATGAGCTGCTGATTATGTTCAACAACCACAATCGTATTCCCGGCATCCACCATCCTGTTAAGGAGCACCAGAAAATGCTCAATATCCTTGGGATGCAGGCCTGTGGTGGGCTCATCCATCAGGTAGAGATTTTTCTTTCCAGCAGCACTGCCGATCAGCTCCTTCGCCAGCTTTAGCCGCTGACCCTCTCCGCCCGATAAGGTCGTAAGAGTCTGTCCCAGCTCCAGGTAGCCTAGCCCTACATCCTGCAGAAGCTTTAAGATCCTGCTGATTTTCGGCTGATCAGCAAAGAACAGCGCGGCTTCCTCCACCGATTGCTTCAGAACCTCCTTGATAGAAAGGTTCTTATATTCTACAGACAACACTTCCTCATTGAACTGCTTACCCATACAAACCGGACATACCACTTCAGTGTTGCGGAAGAACAGCATATTATTTTCCACATAACCAAGTCCCTGGCAATTCTCACATCTGCCTCCGGGCGTATTAAAGGAAAAATGCTTCGCTGTAAGCCCTTTTCCCTTTGCAGCCTCTGTTCCGGCAAAGACGTTCCTGATTTCTGTATAAAGCTCTGAATAGGTTGCTACATTGGAGCGCTTCATCCTAGTGATTGCCGCTTGCTCGATTTCTATAATCCGGTCGAACTGTTCCAAGCCAGACACCCGGTTATGCTCCGCATGCTGCTCTCCCTTTGCCAGCACCTCAAAGATCAGAGTTGATTTACCTGAACCGGAAGGACCTGTTACTGCCGTTAAGCATCCGCTGGGAATGTCCACATTGACCTGTTTCAGATTGAACCGATCCGCATTGCTGATCCTGACTGTACCGCTTGCTTTACGGAAGCTTGTCTTCCCTGGATGTGGACTGGACAAATACTGCCCTGTAACGGAAGCCTCCTGCTGCATAATTTCCTCCAGAGTCCCACATGCGACCACCTCTCCACCGTAGATTCCGGATCCGGGTCCTATGTCCACGATATAGTCAGCCCCGGCCATAACATCCTCATCATGTTCAATGACCAGCACGGTATTTCCCAGATCCCGCAGTCTTCGAAGGATGGTCATAAGTCCTTCTGTATCCTTCGGATGTAGTCCGGTGGTCGGCTCATCCAGAATATAGATCACACCGGTTAACTCCGAGTCGAGGAGGGCTGCAAGCCGAAGCCTCTGCATTTCGCCTCCCGACAAGGTGATCATCTGCCGATCGAGGGTGAGGTAAGCAAGTCCTACGTTCATCACCCGGGTAAGCTTTGTCCTAAGGTCCAGCAGATATGCTTTTACAGGCTCCTTATATCGGTCATTCAGGGAAGCTTCCAGCTCCTCTACCCACTGATACAGTCTTTCCAGGGAGAAACCGGATAGCTGAGGTAAACGCCATCCATTTACAGTTATGCCCCTGCTTAACTCAGATAGTCTTTCTCCCTTACAGTCGGGACATTCTACGATATCAAAGTATTCCTCCAGATTCTTCGCATTCCCTTCTTTATCGGCAAACCTTCTCCACAAAATCGGCAGGACCCCTTCAAACCTGCCTCCCGCGACCGTCCTTGGCGGTTTATGGTCAGGAAAGCTCTTGCTCGCTGTCTCACAGTCAAAGCCCTCATAGAGAATGGCCTTCTCCAGCTCATCAAACTGCTGTACCGGAAGTCCCTTGGGAACAGTTAAGCCATAATGCTCATAAGCGGCATAAAGAATGCCGATCTGATAATTTGCATACTGCTTCTCAAAGCAGCATAAGGCCCCCTCCTCCAGGGACAAACTTTCATCCACCGCTTTTTCTTTATTGACGGAATGGATTCTGCCCAGGCCTTCACAGGTCGGACAGGCCCCCTCCTTTGTATTAAAGGAAAAGTGGGTTCGGGTGACCTTCTTCATTTTCTCACCACATGAGCAGCAATACATAAAAACGTGAAACTCATCCTCCACCTTCTCTGTTTCCTCTTTGCAGGCTGCGGCTGAGATCATTTCCCCACAGAAGGGGCACCTTCTTACACCAAGCTTCTCATACACCATTCTAAGATCGGTATAGATATCTGTCATTGTCCCGACCGTTGACCTGGGATTGGTACTCACTCCGGTCTGGGTGATCGCAATGGCCGGTGAGGCTCCTCGGATTCGATCCACCTCCGGCTTGTGAATCCCCTGTAAGCTTATGGCCTCCAGGTACTGTCTCTGACACTCATTAAAGAGGACATCCATGAGCAGGGTTGATTTTCCCGAACCGGAGAGGCCGGTAAAGACCACCAGCTTATTCCGGGGAATCTCCAGGGAGATATTTTTTAGGTTACCCTCACGGGCGCCGCTGATTATGATATTTGACATGGAACCTCCTCATCTGTCTGCTTCCCGTATATATTTTCTCTCTTCATTTAATATTACATAACATAAGAACTCCAGTCAAAGCTTTTATTAAAAGTACTCGATTGACTGACGATTGTCTATTTCTCTGTTCTCTCCCTATTATTTCCCTTTTCTGTATATTGCAACTAAAATGACATAATTATCGTCTATTCTATAGATACCCAAATCAGGAGACGAAAGGAGCCGGACTATGAAAGCTATCCTACTTCATCATAGAGATAAAACAAGTCATATAAAAGTACTGATGATCCTATTCCTGCTTGCCGCTTTTCTTCTGCTGCTGCCACAAGCAGCCCATGCCGAAGAGAAGGAAGTGATCATAAGTGATGATATTTATCAGTATAAGGTAATGAGCGGAGGGAAAAAGGAGGTGGCTCTGATCGGTCTGACTTCCACTAAGCCCAGGGAAGAGGTCCGAATTCCCGGTAAGGTTGTCTTACAGGAGCAGGAGTACACGGTTACATCCCTTGCCATCCGCTGGGATTATTACAGCAACAGTACTTACAAGGTCTTTTATGAAAGTGTCAGGAAGCTGACCTTTGCCGAAGACTTTAGCGGTACGGTAAATAACCCCGTATATTCCTTCCCCTACGTCAGGACTATGGAATTTTTGGGTACCGTCCTGCCCCGAGAGATCAATGTCAGCTTATCCAACCGCTCTCTCCACTCTGATGTTGTCTTTATCGTTCCGAAGGGAACCGAGGCTGCTTATCGTAAGGTGATAACTGAGTCCATCTCTTATTATAATGGAAGTGATTTATATGAGCTGGAGATTACCCTGAAGCCGACGGTCATCCCCAAGGGTACAGAGACCTTCGAATATGGCCTCTTTGCTGCAGATGGTTTACTTTATCAGGTGACCAAGGCTGCCAAAGCAGGCAAGGGTAAGGTTCAGCTGATCGGCATCACCAATGAGAAGATGCCTTCTTATCTTGCTCTTCCAAAGGAGCTTAGCTACAACGGTTACACCTATCAGCTGACCAAGCTATGCAAGTTCGGTCTGGTTAGGGTCGGTGCCTCTGTTATCGTAGTTCCGGATACCGTAACCGAGATGGAGTCCTATGTATTTGACAAGAGGGTAGAGCTGCTCTTCCTCTCAAAGAATTGTAAGGTGCTTCCTTCGCATATGATTACGGATGAGAATGACGAAAGCCGTCTTCGCTATGTCTATGTGCCTGAAGGCGTGACCACCATCTCCGATCAGGCCTTTAACGATATCATGAAGAATGAAGGCAGCATCATCCTTCCAGGCTCCATCAAGACCCTGGGAAAGAAATCCCTCTACAGCTTCAAATTAGTGACCTTCTTAAACAAGAAGCCCTTATCCGGGATTGCTTCTGCCATAAAGAACGGTACTACCGTGAAGGTGCCCTCCTCTGTAATTTCGGCCTATCAGAAGGTCCTGGGCAGTAAGATATCCGTAGTAGCTGCCAAGAATGTGGTAAAGGCAACCAAGCTTACCGTGAATAGCTCCGGCCTGTCCCTTAGCACGATACAGACCCCCACCTTAAAGGGGACCCTCACCAAGGGCTCCAATGAGACTGTCTTCTGGCTCTCCAGTGATACCGATCTCTTTGAAGTGTCCTCCAAGGGCGTGGTTAATCCGAAAAAGGCAGGCACTGCTTATGCCATAGCCTATACCAGAACCTCAGGCTTATCTCAGGCAGTAAAGATTACGGTGACAGATCAGCTCATCACAGATGGTATCTATACTTATCGGGTTACGGATGCTGTTCGCAGGACCGTGAGCTTATGCAGGATCAAGCCGACCTCAACCACAAAGAAGCTGAATATCCCAGAGACAATCACCTATAACAAGAAGACCTATACGGTGACCGGGGTTCTTGCTGACCCGAAGGACAGCAGCAAGCCTATCATAGAAGCGAAGGATAAGAACAACAAGATTGAGACCATCACTTTCCCCAAGACGATTACCGGTACGGTAGGTTATTTGGGAGATCTGAAAGCAATTAAGAGTATCACCTTCAAAGGAAAGACCGCACCCACAGAGATCGCCCACTGGTATGCGGACGGTGGTTTACTTGCCTTCCAAGCGACCATCTACGTTCCGAAGGGTACAGTGGCAGCCTATACCTCCGCTCTTTGGCTGGAAGCTGCAGAGACTACCTATTCCTTCCTTCATTATGGATGTATGATGGATTTCAATGTAGTTGAGACAGGCAGCGATCAGCCCCAGCGCTTCGTAAAAGATGGTATCCTGTATACGGTGCTCAAGAAGGCCGGAACGGCAAATGGTGATGTAGCTGTAAAGGGTGTCGATGTCACCCTAAAGAAGCTTACCATCAAAAATACCGTAACCTATGGGAAATATAAGTATAAGGTGACCCGGATCAACAAGGGCGCCCTTGATCAGAGCAAGGCGGAGAGCATAAGCATCAGTGACTCGATCAAGATTATGAAATAGTATAGAATAGGAACCCACCTTTACAAAACAAGGCTGTATCACAATAACGGGCTGATACCCGAGGGATCATATGCATCCCCTAAGTATCCATCCTGGTTATTGTGAAACAGCCTTTCATAACTAGCTTCTATATATCTTCTCTGCCTTGGTACATGCCCTTAGGTCTTTTTCCGTCTGACGGAAGAACTTGCCTAATCTGCTATGGCATCGAATGGTCAGCTCCGGTATCTCATCCTTCATGGACAACTGATGCTCGGACTTATATTTTCTGGCCTCAGCGATGGTTTCCTTCAACACTCTTCCAAACTCCAACAGGATACTGTTCTCCTTCTCTGCTTTTAGGGTTGTCTGATGAAGCGACATTTCCTTCTCGTGTTTTCGGTAGTACTGCTGATAGATATAGTCCGTGATATGAGGTGTATAGATTGCATACAGCTTTAATATTCCCAGTAGGCTGTGATACAGCGCATATTGTCCTGACTGACGCTCCTTCTGTCCATGCTTCTCCGGCTGATACAGCCGTTCCTTTACAATCTCAATATAATAGTCACAGAAGTCTTTCCAGAATAACTCATCCGCCTCATGTCTTGCCTGCCCGATTTCATAAGCATTCAGCGCTTCCATCGCCTTGTTTGTAGCCTCCTTCCCTCTCTCCAGAATCCATCGGTCTACCGGAAGGAGGTCCATGGGTTCCTCTGTCGGTGTATAATCCTCCAGATGCAGAATCGCAAAGCTGGCTGCATTATACAGCTTCGTAATAAAGCGCTTAGAGACCTTCAGCTCCTCCTCCTGGAAGAAGGTGTCTGTCCCAAGCTTTGCATTTGCCGCCCAATAACGGATGGCATCTGCGGAATGAACCCTGATCAGCTCTGTCGGAGCGTTTGCCGCATTGTTCTTCGACTTACTGATTTTCTCTCCGGGTTTTGCCAGAACAAAGCCACAGATCATGATATCCTTCCAGGGAAGCTGCCCGGTATGATAAAGGCTCTTCACAATCGTATAAAAAGCCCAGGTCCGGATGATCTCATGGGCCTGTGTCCTCATGCTCATGGGAAGCAGCTCCCTGCTTCTGTCATCTGCTTCACCGTATTTGGCATTGATCAGGGGAGTTACCGAGGAAGTAGCCCAGGTATCGAATACCGCTGTCTCCGGCAGCACCTCAGTACAGCCACAGCTGCATGGATGCCCCGGCCGATCCTCCAGGGGATTTACGGGCAGTTCTTCTTCTGCGGCATAGATCGGCTCTCCACATTCTTTACAGTACCATACCGGAAAAGGCACTCCAAAATAACGTTGTCTGGAGATACACCAGTCCCATTTCAGATTCTCCACCCACAGCTTATACCGATTCTTCATAAACTCCGGATACCAGTTTATCTCCTCCGCAGCTTGCAGGAATCTCTCCTTCTCAGACATCACATCGATATACCACTGGCTGGAGGGTATAATCTCAACCTCTGTTCCACATCTTTCATGGATGGCAACCGAATGGGATAGGGCTTCCTGTCTAAGCAGCAATCCTGCCTCCTTCAGCTTCTCAAGGATAAGCTCTCTCGCCTGCTTTACCCTCATACCTCCGATGATGGGTACCTCCGGGTCGATCCTACCGTCCCCTGTCATAACCTTCCTGTAGGGAAGGCCGTACCTGTTGAACCATTCCACATCCGTGGAGTCCCCAAAGGTTGCGCACATAACCGCTCCGGTTCCCTTCTCCCTGCTGACCTGCTCATCTGCCAGGATGGGTATCTCAAAGCTGTAAAGGGGAACCTTAGCCTTACCTCCGATCAGGTCCTTATAACGGTCATCCTCCGGATGTACGAAGATACTGACACAGCCATAAAGAAGCTCCGGTCTTGTTGTTGCTATGATCAGTGCCTTGCCCTCCACAGAAAACTCCAGGTAGTTAAAGCTGCTGTCACAGTCCTTCGTATCCAGTTCAGCCTGAGCAATCGAGGTCCTGCACTGGGTACACCATAAAACCGGGGTCTCCTTCCGATAGGCCTTATTCTTTTTAACCAGCTCCAGAAAGGATCGTTGGGATATTCTCTGGGAGGTCTTTGATATGGTCTGGTATTCTAAGGACCAGTCCACAGAAAAGCCCAGGCTCTTCCACATCTCTTTAAACTCCTGCTCATAATGGCTGATGGTCTGTTTACACCGCTCCACAAACTCACTACGCGGCAGCTCCATGGCCCGGATACCCTCCTCCCTTTCTACTAGCCGTTCCGTCGGAAGACCGTTGTCATCAAAACCGAAGGGGTAGAAGACATCAAAGCCCTGCATCCTCTTATAACGGGCAATCATCTCTGCCTGTGTATAGGAGAATACATGGCCGATATGCAGGCTTCCGCTTACCGTGGGTGGCGGTGTGTCGATAGAAAACACCTTTTTCTCCCTTCCGTTTTGATACCGATAGACTCCTTCCTTTTCCCACAGCTCTTGCATTTCCTTTTCTGAGATACTAAAGTCATACCTCTTCTCCATCTTGTTTCCTCCTGTAATATAGTATACAATACAGACAAAAAAACGCCCTAAGCATAATGCTTAGGGCGAACTGACGGGTCCGTGGTACCACCTAATTTCAAAGAATATCTATTCTTTGCACTCTAATACAATACGGGAACTCATCATAAGCTCCGATATCGCTTCCCTTGATAACGGTGGAATTCCGTTGGAGTCTACTAAGATATTCATCCGTTCAATCCAAAGCTCAAAGGCTACTTCCATGTCACCATCACGAAGATTTTCACCAACCATCTTCTCTCTGCACTTCCGGCTGACATGTACTCCTCCTCGTCAACGCTTTTGCCTGTGTTTGTTAAGAGTAATTCTAACACACTTTATCGATCTGTCAAGGATTCTTTTTGACAGTTATTTCTATGACCTCTAAGTGTTATTCACTTCTAAGGGCAACCACCGGATCCTTCTTGGCTGCAATTCTGGAAGGAATCAGTCCTGCGATAAAGGTCAGGAGCATACTTATGATTACCAGGATTACTCCACCGGCTGCCGGTAAGGCTGCCAGACCGCTGATATCGGTAAAGGATTTGATGATCGCATTGATCGGAAGGCATAGCAGCAGGGTAATTCCGATACCGATCGCTCCGGCTACAAAGCCCACGATCAGGGTCTCTGCATTAAATACGCGGGAGATATCCTTCTTGGAAGCACCGATCGCACGGAGGATACCGATTTCCTTGGTTCTCTCCAGTACGGAGATATAAGTGATAATACCGATCATGATGGAGGATACCACTAAGGAGATCGCTACGAAGGCAATCAGGATATAGCTGATCGCATTGATGATCGTCTTGACTGAGGACATCATCAGTCCTACATAGTCTGTATATTGAATCTGATTCTCCTCAGAGACTCCTTCGTTGTATTCTGCTATAATCTCGGTGATTCTGTCCTTGGACGCGAAATCCTTGGCATAGATGTTAATCAGTGTCGGGTTGTCCAGGTCGGATACACCCAAGGCTTTCAGATTCTCCTCATAGGTTGCATCCGTGCTCTGTCTTCCCATAGCGGAAGCGAACATTGCAGCAATCGCATCGTCGCCCATACCGCCGTCCTTCAGCTGTTTGATGGTAGCTGCATACTGAGCCTGCTGCTCAGCGGGTAGGGTTGCAAGATAGGCATTTAACATCTCCATGGTAAGCTCTGCAGCTTTCTTATCTTCCTCTGTCGGGAAAGGGATCCCGGTAAAAATATCAATGTCCGGGTGAGCCAGCTGTTCTTTAACGATTTCACTATCATTCACCTTATTGATCAGATAGGTCATCAGGTCCGCCCGATAGCCGATGGAACCGTAGGATGCGGTAGTAACACTTTCCTCTGAAGGTCTTAGGATACCGACTACCTTGATATCCATTGCTTTACTGATCTGCTCCTTCATATAATCATCGTCTTCCGACCGGTTTCTCCAGCCCTTGTCAGTCCTCTCAAAGAGGTCTGAATTTACTAAGAGCTTGAAGGTCAAGGATGTCAACTCTTCATAGGTATAGGTAGACTGCTCTGTAGCAATTTCCTTTCCTGCCATGACATCCGTCATGATACTCTTCAGCTTGCTTTGGTCCAGCAAGCCCAGGGAATAGAGGGTATAGTCACTGACCTCATTATTCTCATCCACGATCAGGACTACCTCGTCAAAGCTTTCCGGCATATGACCGTAGATCACGTCATACTGCTTTTCCAACAGCTCTCTGTTGTCCAGCATCTGCATCCAGACATCTGTAGTTGACATAGGAGAGGCGCTGGCATAAGGATTGTTCTCCTGACCGGCCATCATCTGACCATAGCCCATCTGGTCCATCACCTTACTGGGATTCACCTGGACAATTCCCTCTGAGGTATCCGCTTTATAGATATTCAGTGGTGTCCCATAGGAGTACTGGATATCGCTTACAAACTCGGCGATCCTGCTCTCATTCTCTTCAAGAAAGGCTTTGAAGGCCTTCATGTTATTGATGGTAACCTCCTGTACCATGGTGTTCAGCATATTTCCCATGATATCGTTGGAATAGATCTTATCCTTGTCATGATCCGGTGTCTTGTTCGTGTCCATCATCGCTGTAATCAGAGACCCGTAGTCCACGGACATGTGCTCGATGGATAAGGGATAGCTGGACAGAGTATCCTCCTGAACACTATCAATATAATCCTGCACTCCGTTGGACAGGGATAGAATCAGAGCAATACCGATGATACCGATAGAGCCGGCAAAGGAGGTCATAAAGGTTCTGGCCTTCTTCGTCATCAGGTTGTTCAGGGACAGAGATAAAGCAGTCAGGAAGGACATGGAGGTCTTCTTCCTTCTACCCTTCCTTTTGCTCTTCTTCTGGACTGTAGCGGCTGTCTCGGTCAGGTAGGGATTCGTATCATCGATTACCTTGCCATCCAGTAATTTGATGATACGGGTAGAGTAGTTCTCTGCAATATCCGGATTGTGAGTAACCATAATGACCAGACGGTCCTTGGCGATCTCCCTAAGGATCTCCATGATCTGTATGCTGGTAACGGAGTCCAAGGCTCCGGTAGGCTCATCGGCCAGGAGTATCTCAGGATTGTTGACTAAGGCACGGGCAATTGCCACACGCTGCATCTGTCCGCCCGACAGCTGGTTGGGTTTCTTATGTATCTGGTCACCCAGACCCACCTTTTCCAACGCCTCAATGGCTCTCTTTTTTCTTTCGGATTTTGATACACCTGACAAGGTCATCGCCAGTTCAACATTTGACAGAACAGACTGATGAGAGATCAGGTTATAGCTTTGGAATACAAAGCCGATTGAACGGTTACGATATACATCCCAGTCTCTGTCTGTAAAATCCTTTGTGGATTTCTCATTAATCATCAGGTCTCCGCTGGTATAGCTGTCAAGACCTCCGATCAGATTCAGCAGTGTAGTTTTACCGCAGCCGGAAGGTCCGAGGATGGAGACAAACTCGTTTTTCCGAAACTCAAGATTGACCCCCTGCAGCGCTGTTACCTTGGAATCCCCGGTTGGGTATTCCTTTACGACATTAATCAGTTTAAGCATTCAACAAATAACTCCTTTCCATCTATTGCAATTTACTCACTTTACTTTATCATAGGGGTGCTTGCTCCCCATCTCCTGCCGGTTTCACATCCTTACACCGGCTTCTTATTTCATTAAGCTATCATATCATAGCTCTATCTGTCATTATAGTCAAATTAAGTTTTCCCGTATTTTATTAAAATTAAATAAATATACTGTACCGATACCATTATTTTGTTTTCATTGATCGGATGCCGTAAAATCCGGTATCCCGGAGGTTAGTATGAAAAAAGTCATCATAAAAGCCCTGCTTGTATGCTTCCTGGTCCTCCTCCTGCCCTTCCTCTTGACGCTCCTGCTTACAAATACCTCACAAAGCTATTCCATAGAAGCGATGGATTTTCATGTGTACTATGAAAAGGGCTCCTCCAGGCAGCTCCTGGAATTCGACCGCTACCTAATCGGTGTGGTAGCTGCGAGCATGCCTGCCGGCTATCATATGGAAGCCCTAAAGGCTCAGGCCGTAATTGCCCGTACCTATGCCCTGTATAATATCTCCCTGCTGAGAAGTGAAAATTCCGGGACAAAGGAATTCACCACATCAGAGCTGGGCCTCCCCTATATCGGGCTGGAAGAGATGGAACAGTACTGGGGCAGTGAAGCTTATTTATCCTATTTTACGAAGCTGGAGAACTCAGTATTCGGAACCAAGGATGAACTGTTAATTTATGAGAATGAACTCATATTACCGGTGTTTTTCGACACAGGCTCAGGTTATACCAGAAATGCCAAGGAGGCCTGGGGTGTGGATATTCCTTATCTGGTCAGTGTACAGAGTAAACAGGATGTCACCTCCATAAACTACTTGAAGATCAAGGAGCTTCCCCTCTCCGAGCTGACCGAAGCCCTGACCAGGCAGTACCCGGACCTTTCGCTTACAGAGGACACCCTCTTTCAGGAGGTCAACGTTGCCGAACGTGACAGCACCGGTTATGTGACAAAAATGGACCTTGGCAGCCTTACCATCTCCGGTGAGGAATTTGCCAAGGTCCTGGGATTAAATTCGAACAACTTTTATATCGAGGATTATAGCGGTAAGGCTAGAATCATCTGTACCGGTGTCGGACATGGTCTCGGTCTGAGCCAGTACGGAGCAAATGCCATGGCAAATGAGGGTTATTCTTATTCTCAGATCCTTACCCATTACTATACCGGTATAAAACTGATGAATCGGAAGGATTAACTGCAGCTCCTGCGTTAACGGTTGTTTCTCTTCGCCAGGAAGAAGAACTCCTCCAGATGCATTCTGATCCTGCTTGTTTCTGACCGGCGTTTACTTAAAAGTCCCTTATAGAATACCTCTGCCTTACGGAATTCTGCTTCCGTAAGCTCGGCTCCCGCATATCGATACCTCATGAACACCTCAGCAACATCCCGGAAGATCACCCTGTCATAATAATAAAGATCCCTGATCCGATCGGATAGTATAAGGATCGTGTCCTGTGCTCCCAGAGTAAAGCCCTCTCTCTTTAGCAGGGCCAGTATTCTAAGGAAGAGGAGATACATCTTCCTGCTATAGCTTGCCTTTTTAAAGCTCTTCCGGTAACTTAGCCTTAAGAGGATATCATAGATAAAGAGCACCAGCAGTAAGGTAAGTATTGTGATTCCGAATATAATGCCGACGATGGCCCCATTCGAAAGCTTTTCCTCTTTCATAAAACCAACAGGGCCTGGCAACAGCTCCGGAGGCATGACTGGAATCGGCTCATTGATGCTGACATAACCGGGCGTATTATTGTTCCTGATAAATTCCTTCCACTTTGTGTAACGATACTCATAGAAGGGCGGTGTGGCTTCAAAGGGAATCCAACCGACTCCCTCGATATAGGCCTCTGCCCAGGAGTGGGCCTTTCTATGTCTGACCAGATAGTTAATGCTCTCCTTATCCGAGCTGTCCATCAGAAAGCCTTCCACGTATCGGGTCGGAATACCGATGCATCTTCCGAGGATCGCCATGGAGGAAGCAAAGGAGGTACAAAAACCCTGCTTGTTCTCAAACAGAAAATAATCTACAAAGTCTTCTCCCTCCGGCAGATTACCCGGGGTAACACTATAGGTATAGGTACTTAAGTATTCCTCGATGGCCTTCAGCTTGTCAAAGCTGGTTTCCGCTTCCTTTGTAATCTTGTATGCCAGTTCCTTTACTCTGTCCGGCAGCTCCTCAGGAAGTACGGTATAATAGTTCTTTATGTTCTCTGCTCTTTCTTTCAGATCAGAATAAATATCTGTTTGGGTATGCATCTTTTCAGCACTGGAATGATAAAAGTACTCATTTTCTATCTCCCTTATGATTTCCGGGTCAATCGTGGCGGAAGCATAGGAAAACTGATCCGCCTCCCGAAGCATCTGTTGGAAATACTCTCCCTTCAGATTCATCTCATAGAAGATCGCCTCATAGAGGGTTCCCTCTCCGGTAGCCTTGGGGAAGGTGATGTTAGCCAGTTCATCATTTGGAGCTGCTGTATCACCATAAATTTTTTGCCAGCTGCTCTTCAGCGGATAAAATAAGGTTTTGGTCTTTATGTTGTCATATTCAACCTTCATAAGCCGGCGCTGTACGAAGCGGTGCTCCTCCAGGGTTTGTAGGTCTACCCTCGATATCCCCAGTAGCAGTTCGTAATAATCCAGAAGATACTCCTTCTTTTCCGGAATACCGCCCTCCTTGCTTTTCTTCCAGCTGTTGCCGGTATAAATGTCACTCACCGAGCCAATGAGATATACCGGATTCTCCCCGGTAAAGCCACTCACGGTAAGCGCCACCTTATCATTATTTCTTAATTCACCGGCTCCGAGCTTAGCCTCCTCTTCACTATATCCGGTCATGGCCAGAGAGAACTCCGCTGTTCCCTTACCTTGGAAGAATTCCCATTCTGTAACCATATGATCGATTTTATCCCTCAGCGTGAAGTAGATATTCTTAACAAAGGTCCACTTGATGGGTTCCGGATTCGATGGCATTCCGACAGCAATTACTGCCAGCAGCAGGCAGATTGGAACCAGATACAGAATTCCTTCCCTTTTCTCCGGTCTTCCGGCCTTCCTGTTATATAGCTTGGTTGTCTGTTCCACCAGATTGGAAAGCATATAGAAGATTCCCACACCTACGACAACCTTGTGAATCTCCTGCTTCTGAATGCAGAAAACAATCAAGGCTCCGAAGATCAGGAAGGATAAAAGGACTTTTACTGCTTCATATTTCAGCAGAAGATAAAGCAGAATGCTCCCTGCCATTCCAATCACAAATGCCAGTATATGGGCACTTGACAGCTCATACAGCTCTATGGAACCGTCATAGATCCAGACCCAGTGTGCAAGGTCCTTCAGCAGGTTGATGGGATTAATCTGTAACCACCAGCACAGAAGTCCTGCTGCCGGCAAGAGGCCGGCTATGATCAGATAGGTAATCGGATTCCTGCGGTTAAGGTCAACGAAATAGACAATTACCGCCGGAATCAGGGAGAAAAGTGCGCAGACCATGACATGCACCCGCAGCTGATAATATTGATTTATTGCAATTGTAAGTGCCCAGGTTAGTGCCATACTTAACATCGTACGGTAGATCCGGTACAACTTATCCCTGTCCTTAAGCATGATTTCTGCCTCCCGTTTATGATACCATGATAGATCAGTTCTTCATGGTCTTCCGTCAAATCGCTTTTGCCGTCAGAATCGTATCAATCTCGTCATCAGACATAATCTGATAGAGGTCCGCACCTGACCTGCGGAAACCGTCAATCATATCCTTCGTTCCCTCCGAAATATCATCACTGACAAAGAGGATGCAGAGGCGGTTCCCTCCCGCAAGCACCTGAAGAGATGCCAGATACAGTTCTTTGGTCAGCAGGTGCGTGGCCACTACATAGAAGAGCCCTTCATCACACCGAAGCAGTCTCTCCCGGATCAGGTCACTGACAGGAGTAGACGCACGAAACTGTAAGGTAACGCAGGCTTTATAAAAGGCATTGAATTCTTCCTTCGACGCGATGGAAGCCTTCTTCTTCCCTCCCATATCATAGATGATCTGGGAAGGGGTTCCCCTCAAGGAATAGAAGTTGGCGATTGCCAGAATACTTTCGATAATTTTGTCCTCTGCGATGACCACCTGAAGATCATTTTCCTTGATTTTCATCAGGTCCATGAAGAGGACAATCTCCGTCTTGGGCTTATGCTGGTATTTTCTGCTCAGCAGCTCGTTCATCTTCGCTGAGGCCTTCCAATGAATTCTCTTTCTGTTATCACCGGGATAGTATTTACGGATCTCCGTATCCAGCTCCTCCTCGGTGAAGTTACTGTTGCGGATCGGATTCTTCACATCCACCTGGGGCGGAGCAATTCCAAGCTGCTCAATGGGTACGACCCTGGGCAGCACGACTGCCTTCAGCTTGGATCCAAGCGGATAGGTGATTTTAAACAGATACAGCAAATCCGTAATCTCCACGGATTCTACACCGACATAGTATTCACCCCGGTAATTACACTTGATCTTTGTCGTCAGCTTCTCGCTTTCTGATGGCAGGAGACTGTACTCCGTGCTCTGGAAGGTATCCTCTATCTTGGATTTATCGGTCAGAAAGTTGACCTTCACATTATTGAAGGTGATAAAGTCCTCATTGGCAATGATAAAGGAATACTCTGTCCAATCTCCCTTCACCACCAGATAGCTTCCCATGGACTGATAAATCTTAAAGCGGAAATACACATAGAAGGTGTAGAGAAAGGAGACAAGCGGAAGGAAGAGGCATAGATAAAATAGTGCATAGGAAATATTACCTCCGTAATATGAGGCAAATACACCGCTTCCTATAATAGCAATAACACAAATCAGACGATTCATCTTCATATGGTTTCATCCTTGCAATTTATTCTTGGTCCGCCGGCCGGATTACATTTACTTATGAATTCAGTACAGGTACAGGAAATCTTGCCAGAATTGCCTTCAGCACCTTATCCACCTTGGTCTGGGCCAGTCTGGCCTCGGGCGACAGGATAATTCTATGGGCAATTACCGGAATCACCAGCTTCATAATATCATCCGGGATGCAATAATCCCTTCCGTTCAGATAGGCATGTGCCTGAGAAGCCCGCAGGAGGGCAAGTGTTGCTCTCGGGCTGGCGCCCAGAGCGATGTTGCTGTCCTTTCTGGTCTCCTGTGTAATCTTGGTGATATAGGTGACCAGATCCTGATTCACCTTCACCTTTTCTACTTCCTGCTGCATCGCTACCACGGTATCTCCATCCACTACCGCCTCCAGCTTGGCTGTCAGCTGATTGTTTAAGAACCGTTCCGCCATCTTCTTCTCATCTGTGGCCTGGGGATAACCGATGGAAATCTTCATCATAAAACGGTCCAGCTGAGCCTCTGGCAGATTATAGGTACCGAGATAATCAATCGGATTCTGTGTTGCGATTACCATAAATGGCTTTGAAAGAGGATAGGTAACACCATCCACTGTAACCTGCTTCTCCTCCATCGCCTCCAGCAGACTTGCCTGGGTCTTGGGCGAGGTACGGTTAATCTCATCCGCAAGAATGATATTATTCATGATTGCACCTTTGGAATACTCGAACCTACCGGTCTGCATATTATAGATTGAAAGTCCGGTGACATCACTGGGCAAGGTGTCCGGTGTAAACTGTATTCTGGTAAAGCCACAATTGATAGTCTGGGCGATGGTTTTCGCCAGAGTGGTTTTTCCCACTCCGGGCACATCCTCCAACAGGAGATGTCCGTTCCCCAGAAGAGCAATCAGGGTATATTCGATGACTTCTCTTTTCCCCACGATGATTCGCTCCATATTATGTATCATTTCAGCAATTCTCTTTTGATTTTCCAATCAATTCACCTTCTCTTTCCATAATTTCTAACCCTTTCCATTATTATACTTATGCCGGTACTATTACGCAAGGTAAGAATTACAGTATTTTTTGTAATAATTGCAGTTAAGGTTTGCCCATTTTTTTACACTCCTTGTGCATTTTTACGTATAAAAAATCCCGGACTCTCATGCCTGTCCGGGATTGCTGTATTATTCATATCGGCTGATCAGTCCGGTCAAAAGCTTAACCGTACTGGAGATGGCTAAGGCCTCAAATTCGGAATAGGTCATCTCTGCGGTGTGGTCTGCCTTATCGGAGATTGCCCTTATGATCAGGAAGGGTTTTTCATTCAGGTAAGCTGCCTGTGCAATCGCTGCTCCCTCCATCTCGGTGCAATATCCGCCAAAGGTGGATACCAGCCATTCCTTCTTTTTCGGATCCGAGATAAACTGATCGCCACTGACTACTCTTCCGGTATGAACTCCTATTTCCCCAATCTGCGTCCGGCAGACCTCCTCTGCCAGCCGGATCAGCTCCGGATCCCCCGGGAATATGGATTGCTCCATCAGGGGAATCATTCCCACCTCATAGCCGAAGCCTGTCGCATCCATATCATGCTGCAAGGCATCCTTGGAGAGCACCAGATCCGCAATCTCAATCTCATTCCTTAAGGAGCCTGCTACTCCAGTATTAACGACCGCATCAACATGAAATCTATCGATTAGGATCTGTGTACAGACAGCGGCGTTGACCTTGCCGATTCCGCTTCGTACCACCACAAGAGGCTTACCACTCATGCTTCCCTCATGAAACTCCATTCCGGCAATCTGCAGGACCTTCACCTCCTGCATTTTATTCTTTAGTATATTAACCTCTTCCTCCATCGCGCCGATGATTCCAATCTTTCTCATTCCATCCCTCCAAAAACCTCAACTTATATCCGCCTACAGGCTTAATTACATGTGATATTCACATTATACAACAAAATACAGGCCTGTAAATATTTATCTTTCAATTCAGGATATACTTCCCTTTGGATCTGTCTGTCTCCTTACCTCACATAACAATGCTTTCCTGCATATATTTTTAGGAGGGGGTGAGAAAACGTGGATGAATGCGAACTGCTGTCTTTTATTACACTCATTGCCTGTACCATCGCGAAAAGCTGCTCCGAGTATGAGCTTGCTCTGCTGGCTGCCATATTCACACAGCTTGGAGATTCTCTTGGGACTGTATTGGCACAAAGAGCCCTTCATAAATAAATCATTTGCAAATTACCCCTATGTGAGATAAAATGTACTCGATTATGGATCATCATGAAGCAGAAGAAGATCATAGGAGGATTAGTTTATCATGGTATACAAGACATCCGGTGTATGCAGCAGCGAAATTAACTTTGAGATAGATGAAGAGAAGGACACGATCAAATCGGTCAGCTTTAAGCATGGCTGTGCAGGAAATGCTTCCGGCCTTTCCAAGCTTTTGGTCGGAATGAAGGTAGACGATGTCATCAGCCGCTTGGAGGGTACTCCTTGCGGTTTTAAGAAGACCTCCTGTCCGGACCAGCTGGCCAAAGCTCTAAAGAAATGGAGGTCACTCGATTGAAGCGTATCGTATTAACAGGCGGGGGAACAGCCGGACACGTCACCCCTTGTATCGCCTTACTTCCGGGGCTGAAGGAAGCAGGCTATGACATCCATTATATCGGTTCCCGGAATGGGATCGAGCGTAAGCTGATTGAGGGTTATGGCATACCATATTATGGTATTTCCTCGGGTAAGCTAAGAAGATATTTTGATCCGAAGAATTTCTCGGACCCCTTTAAAGTATTAAAGGGTTATTTTGAGGCGAAGAAGCTGTTGAAGCGGCTTAAGCCGGACATTGTTTTCTCCAAGGGCGGTTTTGTCACGGTTCCAGTGGTTTTTGCAGCCAAGAAGGTGAAGATTCCGGCTATCATCCACGAATCGGATATTACGCCGGGACTTGCGAACAGATTGGCGATTCCGGCGGCGAAAAAGGTCTGCGCTAATTTTCCGGAAACCCTGAGGTATCTTCCTCAGGACAAAGCTGTACTGACAGGTACGCCGATCCGCAGAGAGCTGTTCTCCGGAAATAAGCTTAGCGGTCTGGACTATTGCGGCTTTACCGCCAATAAACCGGTGATTATGATCATCGGCGGAAGCACCGGCTCCAAAGCCATCAACGAAGTCATCAGAGGCATGCTGCCGACCCTGCTAAGGGATTATCAGATCATTCATATCTGCGGAAAGGATAATCTGGATGAGAGGCTGTCGGGTTTAGCAGGCTACGCTCAGTTTGAATATTGCCAGAAGGAGCTTAGTGACCTATTCGCTGCTGCCGACCTGGTCATCTCCCGTGCCGGTGCCAATGCGATCTGTGAGCTTCTCGCCCTTAGAAAACCGAATATCCTCATTCCTCTGCCCTTAGCCTCCAGCCGTGGTGACCAGCTCCTAAATGCAGAATCCTTCGAGCGCCAGGGTTATTCCTATGTTCTGAAGGAAGAGGAGCTGAGTGTATCCAGTCTTTTACAGGCGATCGATGAGGTTATGACAAACAAGACCACCTATATCGAGGCTATGAATCGCAGCGAATTGAACAATTCCATCGATACCATCATCGGATTAATTAAGGAATACTGATCCGGTATACATAAAATCAAATCAGACATAAAATAAGGCTATTCATAAGCTGGGGGGGTTCTCTTCCCCTCTTTGGATAGCCTTTCGTTTTGCTTTCGTTTTGCTTTAATTACTATTTCTCTAGGTACCTCTACTATCTTATCCTATCGGCTATGGCCTTTGCAATCCTTACAGCCTCTCCCTCTGCATAGCTTCCCGTCTTCCAGGTCATTTTCACCTGATCCTTAACAAACCTGGGAATCAGATGGATATGGAAGTGAAAGACTGTCTGTCCGGCAGCCTCTCCATTATTCTGGAGCAGATTCATACCGTCAAAACCCAGCTCCTCCTTCATGGCAAGGGCTATCCTCTTAGCCACCAGCAGTGCTTTCGAGGTGATCTCCTCCTCCAGTTCAAACAGGTTCTCACAGTGCTTCTTCGGCAGGAGGATGATATGGCCCTTTGCAGCCGGAGCTATATCCATGATTGCCTTAAAATCTTCATCCTCGTAAACGGTTGCGGATGGTATCTTACCGTCAATGATTTTACAAAAGATACAATTGTCCCTCATAAAAGACTCCTTTCCGCCGATACCCCTACATTGGTATCGGATCTTTTATTTATTTATCGGATTTGTGTTCTTCTCCTGTCTCCGAATGTCGATAGTTGTATTACATTTTACATTGCATATTTTTCCATATTTTGATACTATCTTCTTATCTAAGGATATCAAAGGAGGTATCGCCATGTTACCTGAAACAGGTCAAGATTCGTTAGCCTATCTGGTCAAAGAAAATCCCATGCTGGAAGCTGTCATTCAGAATATTGCGGACGACTATAAACGGACAACCTCCATCTTCATCCATGAACTGCGCAATCCCTTGTCCTTAATGAAGGGAACCCTTCAATACATAGAAGCAAAGCACCCGGAAGCTAAGGACTTCAAATACTGGAATCAGCTTCTGGACCTGGTGCAGGATATGGAGGTCATGATGGCCGATGCCTCCCAGCTGAATACAAATAACACTGTAAATAAGGCCAACCATAATCTGCTGATCCTCCTTGGGAACACCGTGAACAATTTCATGCCCCAGGCTTCAGCAAAACAGATTGACTTAAGTCTGGAGTGCGAGGATCAGTGTGAGGAATACTTCTATACCTACTCCTGTGATGCCATAAAGCTGAAGCAGGTATTCTCCAACCTGATAAAGAATGCTTTTGAAGCAACCTCACCAGGCAATTTTATCCGAGTTTCCTTAAAACACCTTCCGGGGGATGAAGCCAGTCTTCCGAAGCTCTCCATCCGCATCAGCAACAATGGGATGCCCATCCCTGAGGATGAGCTCGATAGGATCTTTGTCCCCTTTGTTACCTACAAAAAGGGGGGTACCGGCATAGGTCTGGCCATAGCGAAGAAGATCATCGAATTACATTATGGCTCAATCAGTGTCAGCTCCGATCAGGACCTGACCAGTTTTACGATTCTGCTTCCTCTCTGACCATAAGGCTTATAAAATATTAAACTGAAAGACCTGATCAAAGGTTCTAAGCGTTTTAAAGTTCCCTTTGGCTGTAAGCTCACTGGACATAAAGGCTCCTTGGAAGGTAATCCTTCCGAGCACCAGCCGATTCATGACGCTTTGGGTTGTTTTCGCTATCACATCCGCATCCGGTTTGTCCCCATAATAGCATTTCAGCTGCTTGTTATTAATCTCTACCACCAGAGTCTTCTTCACATCCGTCATCGTAATCGCATAGGTTGCCTCAAAGTCCTCCAGGGGGTGGAAGTTATCCTTCAGGTTCTTGATGAACTCCTGGCCGCTTTCCCCATCACCGCTGTCCAGCTTCTCCTTATAAATCTGCGTCAGCTCTTCGATATCCTCTTTCTGTTTCTTCACATATGCATCATCCGAAACATACATGGACAGCTGCTCACTCTCCTGAGGTGTCAGTACGATCGGGCTGCTGTGGAGCAGGTTCTGCTTCACTGCCGCATTACTCATCGGCAGCATCCTGCGCTTCTGATGGATGATCCGATAGAAGGACTCTGCCTTATCCTCTATGCTCTTTGTATATTCCGGGTTCGTCTCAAATTCGATATGGTCCTCCACATAAGCACAGATACCATGATAAGGGGGGATACCGCCCAGCATCTCCCAAGCCTTCACCAGGATCAGCTCTGCGTCCCTCTCCCCATAGGTGGTGGCTGTCACAACCGGCAGCATATATAATTTACTGATCTTGTCCTTATCACCGTAAAGCCAGCAGGAGTCCAGAAATTGCTGCATCAGACCTCCGACACCGAACCATTCCACTGAGGCAGCCAGAATAACTCCGTCTGCTTCCTTTAAGGTCTTCGGAAGCATGGCGATAGTATTCTTTTCTTCATAAAGGTTGTATCTGGTAACACGGACTCTGAGCTCCTCAAGTACAGCGGTCAGCTTACTGATGACATAGAGTGTCGGATCTTCAATCAGTCCTCTTCCACCATAATAAATATTAACCTTCATATAACCCTCCATTCTGACGAAACACTGCTATTTTAGTCCAATGCGCATGCGATGCATCACTCATATGCTATGTAAATTTAACTCTTATGCCGGCGCTGCTGCTTTCGTCTTTTTCTTCCGATAAAGCAGGCAGGCCAGCAGGGCTCCTCCCAGGAAGCCTCCGATATGGGCTGCATTATCAATTGAAGAACCGGTCATTCCTCCGTACAGGCTGATGGCCGCAAACAGGATGATCTGTCTACCGCTAAGGTCCTCCAGCCTTCCCTTATTTACGATAATGATATATGCCATGGCCCCTACGATTCCGAAGATGGCTCCGGAGGCTCCGATGGAGTAAACATTATCTTCCTTTAACATATTATAACTGATGGAAGTTATCCCTGCAATCATTCCTGAGCCAAAATAAATCAGCAGAAATTTCAGTTTACCGATTGCCCTCTCCAGGTTGTCCCCGACAAAGAAGGCAATCAGCATATTATTAAAGAGATGCTCCAGATTAGAATGCAGGAACATGGAGGTCAGGACGCGGTAATACTCCTTTCTCTCTATCACTTCGTACCAATTTAGGGAACCTTTGGCCAGGATCTCCTTCGTGTTACCGAAGATTCCTGTATAATGTAAGAGGAGGTGAAGCAGGATGTTTATCACAATCAGGGTTGTATTGAACAGACTGAACCAGGCGATCTTGTGACGGCTTGGCTTCATCCCTCCATAGCCCTCCGGATCATCATCGGGATAAGGGCGGAGCTCAAAATCCATCTCCAACTCCTCCTTGTCCAGCAGCTCCTCCAGATCCCTCTTAAGTCCCATATAATCCGATGCCTGATTCTCATAGATGATCAGACGCCTGCCGCTTAAATCGATTATCCAGTGATCTCCCCGGTCCAGACAGTAGCTCTTCGCCCTGTCCGGGTCCTCCGTCAGGATCAGACTTAAGAGATGGACCTCCTGAAAGCCCTTGGCGAGAAAGCTATTTCTCACATACTCCAAAAAGCCCTCATATTCCTGTGCTGACAGCTCATCCCCTTCAGGTACATGGAATAAGACGATCATATCTGCAGCCTGATTCACCTGCCGATAGAACAGAGCTATTCCCTTCCTCTTAAGATCCAGCATGATAAAGTCTCTCATCCGTAATTGATACATCAGCCCGTCAATAATTCTCATTTATTCATCCTTATCTAACCTCTGATATTCGGGCCAGCTTTTGCCCTGCATATCTTCTGTTTTTAACGCTAGCAATTCAATATCAGCTAATCTATTCGTCCCAAGTGCTTTGTGCTTTTCGTGGCTATACTTCCCAGGCAAAGGAGCGGGTCACAGCCTTTTTCCATCCTTCGATCAAGCGCTCCTTCTGTTCTGCTGCCATAGACGGCAGGAAGGTCTCTGCCAAAGCCCAATTCTTCCTGATTTCCTCCTTGTCCTTCCAAAAGCCTGTGGCCAGACCTGCCAGATAGGCTGCCCCCAGGGCAGTGGTCTCGATACACTCCGGCTTCAGAACCCCGGTCTGCAGGATATCCGCCTGGAACTGCATCAGGAAGCGATTGGCGCAGGCTCCTCCGTCCACCTTCAGTGACTTTAAGCTGGTCCCCAGATCATTCTCCATCGCCTTCAGAACATCATAGGTCTGGTAAGCGATGGCCTCAAGGGTAGCTCGAATGATGTGATTCCGGTTACAGCCCCGGGTTATTCCCAGTATTGCTCCCCTCGCATACTGATCCCAATAGGGAGCACCTAAACCGGCAAAGGCAGGAACCACATACACTCCATTCGTATCCTCAACCTCCAGGGCATATTTCTCACTCTCTGCGGCTGTGCGAATCAGCCGGAGCTCATCCCTTAACCATTGTACCGCAGCCCCGGCGACGAAGACACTGCCTTCCAAAGCATATTGGACACCATCACCGCTACTGGCCGCAATCGTCGTCAGGAGGCCATGCTTGGAGGTGATCGCCTCTTCCCCTGTATTCATTAGCAGAAAGCAACCGGTTCCATAGGTATTCTTAGCCTCTCCCTTCGTAAAGCAGCATTGGCCGAACAGCGCAGCCTGCTGATCTCCCGCCGCCCCTCCGATCGGAATCTCGTAACCGAACAGGGTCCGGTCCGTCATTCCATAGATACAGCTGGAGGGCATGACCTCGGGCAGCATGCTTGATGGAATCCGAAGCTCCTTCAAGAGCTTCTCGTCCCAGGTAAGCTTTCTGATATCAAAGAGCATTGTTCTGGATGCGTTAGAATAATCAGTAACAAAGGTTTTCCCCTTAGTCAGGTTCCAGATCAGCCAGGTATCCACGGTTCCAAACAGCAGATTTCCCTTCTCTGCCTCTTCCCTCGCTCCCGGAACATGATCCAGAATCCAGGTTACCTTGGTCCCGGAGAAATAGGCATCCGGTATCAAGCCTGTGGTCTGCCTGATATAGGGATCCAGGCCACGGCTCTTCAGCTCCATGACCATATCCGCAGTCCTGCGGCATTGCCATACAATCGCATTGCTGACCGGCTGCCCCGTGTGCCTGTTCCAGACCACGGTGGTCTCCCTTTGATTCGTAATTCCGATGGCGGCAATCTCCTCTGCCCCAATTCCCAACTTCGCCATCGCCTCTGTGGCGACAGAAATTTGTGTGGACCATATCTCCATCGGGTCATGCACCACCCAACCCGCCTTCGGATAAATCTGTGTGAACTCCTTCTGTGCCATACTCTTCATCCGACCTGCTTTATCAAAGATAATACACCTGGAGCTGGTTGTTCCCTGATCCAGAGCCATCACATACTGCTTCATGCCCATTCCCCTTTTCCATCTGAAATAATACTGCTTCTCCAAAGCAGAGATATTCGCTGCTGTTTTTACTATTTCTATTATACCATAAGGTAAAGCTATTAAATCCATTGTATCACTCGAATCCCATATTTTACAACCCGAATATAAGGTCTTTCTCCTCTAATTTGTATTACCCCTACCCCCTTTTGCTACAAAAAAACAGGAAGCACCAGGCTTCCTGCCGGATTAATATCTGTAATCAGAATTCGCTTAGTATAAACAGATATCTGATATTTGCGAAGGATACCTCATCTCCGGGTTTTAGCTCCTTCTGCTGATATGTCATCAGTGCTTCTTTGTTAAGAGTGGTTCCATTGGTGGAGTTCAGGTCGGTGATATAGAAACAGTCTCCCTCCTTCGTAATCTTCGCATGATATCTACTGATCACCTCTTTTTCTAGACAGTAATCCACATTTTTCTTAAGCTTACCGATAACGAAGGGGAAATTCTTGATGGTAATCGGCTCATACCCTGCTCCCTCCACAGGCTTTAATATACAGCTGTACTCCGGTTCGGTTGCATTGAGCAGGCAGGTAGGATTCAGCTCTTCCATAGCTTCTATGGCGCGCATTGTCTCTGCACCCATGGCTTCTTTGGTAATCATAGCATCTCTTACACCCCTTGCTTCCCTATCTCTCACATTCTCCTCTGTTTCCTGCTTAGCGTAATCACCGCTTCTCCATCCTTCCTCCCGGAATATATCACTCTTATTCTCATACCCTTTGTCAGCTAGGGTCTCACTCTTCCTCCTCCCCAAAGCCTGCCCGCTCCCCTCGGCAGAAGCAGGTCCCGGTAGGTTCCTTTTATCCTTCTGGCCTACATACCTCTTCACTCTTATCTGTAATTGCATCCAAAGCTCGGCCATCTTCCCTGTACTTCGCAAGGGAGTACTGTGGGCTTCCATTACCTGTCTCGGGTCATGGTATTCCCTGATGGTAATTATTCTTGTGTTTCTGTTCTTCTTATTCCACAGCTTCATCAACAGATATCCGCTGCAGCAGAACAGAAGCAGGATTATCGCAAAGAGTTTACTGTAATCAATTCTGTACCCCAGCTCGTTATAAAACAGCTTTGTCTTCATGCATATAAATAGCAGCAATATGGCTCCCAGAAAACAGCCTGCCGTACCCAGATAGCTTGCCATCGGATAACAAAGGACTTCCTCCTCTCTGGCTTCCCTCTCTTCCATGACCGGGAATAGTTTTGCTTGCTCCCGATTGTCTCCCGGCTCTTCTTCTACTCTCAAGGATCGCCTTTCCGATAACCAGGAGCTTGTTTCCTGTGGGGTTTTTTGAGGAAGGCTTTCCCATGACTTATCATGGAGGTTATCGTAAGAAGACCTTCTCTCCGCATTGGTTCGTCCTGTACCCTTTCCCTTTCCCTTAACTGCTTGTAGCAGATTCGGATGATGTATCATATGAAGCATATGGTCAAAGGCATAACCCTCTTCCTTCCCCGCTGCATATAGGTTATAGATTAAGAGGACCGCTTCCTTATCCTTATAGTCCACCTTATTCATAAGAAATTCCGTGAACCCAAGCATCTGATCCCTCACGTCCGTACTGTTTCCGGGCAGATAGCATATTTCATAGCTTCCGCTATTCAGATTATAGTAAATGGTTTCGGGACCGATCAGAAAGCCCTTCTCATCCAGCAGATACTCATAAGACTTCAGAACAGCTTCCAGCACAGCTGTCAGTAGCTGCTTTAAGGAGTCCTTACTTAAGGATGACTTAGAAAGCAGGCTAAGTAAGGATTGCTTTGCTGTAATATCATAATAATAATAGACCTGATCATCCTGTCTTCTGCAGTCAGGCTTTAAAATTCCGCTTAGCCCCTCCGCCTCCAGCATCCGAATACAATAGGAGCTTTCCTCTGCGTATCCATGCTCTTTAATTTTCAAGTAGTTATGATACAGATCCTTGCTATACTCGATTACCATACTATCCTCCGTATTGACCATGTCCGGCATCCGTTTATTTAGACGAATCGAACACCTTCTCCATTTTTTTCTTCAGCTCATCAATGCTTTTTATTTTGCTTCCCGTATCAAGGACCACCTCAGAGACACGTATGAACTCCGCCGGATCATGGATCCTTCTTTCTGCCGCCATTCTCATCCTGCGGTCCGGACGGAAGAACTCCAGAATTCCTCTTAGGGGTACTTCAAAAATGCCCTCTAGGGTAATCTTCATCTTTAACTTGCTCACCTCAACCCGGATATCGGTAATCTCAGTAAGGAAGAAGCCCTGGTCGGATAACTCCCGCAGATACTCCTGAAGCTCCTGCTCCTGCTGCTTTGTGTCCCCGATCAGCAGATAGAGCACACCCCGTTTTCTTATGTTCTCGTACTCCACTCTACCGGTCCTGACATCTGCTTCATGCTTGGTTGCTAAGGCTCCCTTCATAAGTACCTCATCCAGTAGTCCTTCCATCCTGTTTCTGTCATGCAGATAAAAAGCCAGGACGATTAAGGAGCAGATGAGGAATACGATCATCGGAAGGAGTAAGGCCGCCTCCACAGTTAAGCTTCCCTTGATACCTCTTTTGGCCATCGCTTCCCCTCCCTTAATATCTAAACTATCTTCTAACAACCCTCTTTTCTGTTAACGAAATATCATATATGCTTCAGGGTTCTTCTTATGGCGCCTATCATTAAGTCGAGTGATAAGAAGAGCTTTCTTCATACGATCTGCCAGGCCTTCGTGCCGATGCTCTGAATCAGATATGCCAAAAAGAGAAAAGGAACAAAGGGAATGCTTTTTTTTCGGTCTGCCAGTCTTAGGATAAGCAGAAGGATAGATACAAGAGCTGCTGCAAACAAAGCAAGGGCAAACAGCTCCATATTACTCCAGAAGCCCAGACAGATTCCGGTAACACAAAGCAGATATCCATCTCCCATACCGATTTTCCCTCTGCTTGCTTTGCTTGTAATCAGTATGACCACCCCCACCAGGGTACCAAGCACCCTATCAATAATTGTGATCTCCTTTGCGAAGGGGATTCCGGCGCAGATCAGTACTGCTCCAAGAAGGATGATCCACAGACTTATTCTCTTTGTCCGTACATCCTGCAGTGCCGTTGCCAGCAGCAGAATACCTAAAACACCTTTTATTATCAAGTCGGCCATAAAGCTCCTCCCATATTCCTGTTATCTTTTGCTTAATTTTTTCTTTACTTTGTTTATTTTCTCTTGTTTGCTCCCTGTCTGCTTATGTTTCTTATGTTCCATCCTCTTTGCTAATGCGGATGCCCCTGATGCCTTTATAAACACTGACGTACTCGCTTACTGCGCCTGCTTGTTCCCACACCGTTTGCAGAGAGCCCTGTCCGATACCTCTGAAAGCGGAAGCTCTCGCACGGTTCTTTTCAAGCCTGAGCAATCTCTTCTGATATGATAACGGTCTCCATCCTCCGTGATGTAGTATGTATCCGGGCTCTCTCCCGGGGAAGTCCCCTTCCCTTTACAGCAGAGCTCACAGGGATAATACTTGCCACCGCTCTTATTTCTTCGATTCTCCGGTAGGGTATGTACTTCTTCCACAGAGAGGTTCAGATGAGAGCAGCTTCTGTTCGTATGGTAGACGGTGCCTGTGACGGTGATATAGACGATTTCACCTTCTGCTGTTTCTTCCTTTATTATGGTATAGGCAGCAGGCAGCTGATGTCCCGTCCATCCCCTTAAGCGAACCCTCTGTATCATCCTTAAGTTCTCCAGTCCGAAGAACCAAATCGGAAACCTGATATGATAACGCACTACGATATCGATATAGTCCCCCTCCAGTATCCGGCTGTTATAAAAGCTGATCTCCCGGTAGCCTCCCTGTATGCAGGATTTGTTGATCTGTGGAATATCCAGCTCCTTCTTCAGCAGTCCCTTTACCACAATATCACCGGTTATGACCTCAGCGGCTTCCGACAGGTCCTGCTCATACGCCTCCCCAAACATAGAGAAGTCAAGGGTTGCATAATCCTCCCCTCCCACGAAATCCCCATAGACATAGGCTGACTTCGCCAGAAACAGACCGGTCTTAGTAATGGAATCCTGGATATGCTCATGAACGGTAAAAATCTGAAGGAAATAAAGGAATACCAAGATACATAAGAGAAAGATCGGCATAACCATCGCTGCTTCCACCGTAAGGGAAGCCTCACTCTTAACCTTATGACTATCCACACAGGACCCTTCTTTTCGTTTATTACTGCTCTGTATTCGCATGTATTTGTCCCACTCCCGGCCTTCGTTACGGATGGTCCGGGATGTCCGTTCTTCTGATACCTATAAGCAAATGATTTCCTGGAGAGAGATTCTTTTATTATTTGATTTATTTAGATGTGTTACATAAAGAGAAGAGCGGACATCCCGAACCACCCGGGTCAATAGCTATAACCGGCCTTCACATGATAGAGAAAGCCCTTCGTATTCTTTGATGTAAGCTTTTTCACAAAACCCAGGGCTATGAATTTAGATTTTATGTAGAACTTAGCTTCCGTCTCATAACCAAAGATACAGCTTTGCAGGGAGAAGCTGTTCTGATACCTCAGTTTGATATTCTCCTGTATCAGATCCATACATCGGTAGGAAAGCTTTTGCTTATCCTTCAGAAAAAGAAAGATCTTCAGATGATCCGCATAAGTTAAAGCCAAAGCCCCTTGCTCTTTCGGATAAGCTGCTGCCTTCATGCGGATAAAGTCCCTCTGCAGACCAAGCAGCTCGATGAAGCTAAGACCAACCTGCTTCTTAAAGATCGCCACCTCCTTGCCCATTAGCAGAGCACAGGTATCGACCAGAGCTTCTGCAAAGGCCAGTAACACAACCAATATGGTCTGAGTAATCGAGACCAGGATCGGCAGACCTGTAAATCCCACCAAGCCGGAGGCAATGGTTCTTGCCTCCTTCCACTTCACCTTATCTCCCAGGAGACTGGTAAAGTTCAGTATCGCGCGGATCTGTATCAGCTGCGACAGAAGGGTCTTCAGATTTTCCCTGTCCGAAGGCTTCCCTATCAGAAGATATTCCTGTTCATAGGCAAGCACGGATGGTTTTCTTCCCGAAGTATCCTCTCCCTCCATCGGCAGACGATAAAAATGCTCCTGTAAATAAGCCTGGAATAAGAGATGCTCTGTGGCCATATTGGCAACCCCACCTAAGGTGGTGGCAAAGTCATATTCTCCAAAGTCTCCGAACAGGCCCTTCAGTCCGGCATTTTTCCCACCAATCACCAGACTTTTGAAGAAGGCACCGAAATCAAATCCACTTCCTGTCTCCCCTCCTAAGAAAGCCAGGTCGGAGGGAAGTGTTCCCTCGGTAAGCTTGGCCTCGGAAATCTTGGAGGCATCCGTCACCAAACCGGTAAGCCCTTCCGATACCAGCTCTCCCAGTAAGCCCAAAGGGTTGTCGTCGCTGCTCTTCTGAATCACCAGACTGCTGTAATCAAGCCTCAGCTCTTCGGTCCGATAAATCTTTAGAAGCTCCCCGGCACGCTCAAAGCACTCCCTTGCCAGACCCAAGTCCCGACTGTCCAGGGCTGTCCCCGCTTTTATAAGCTGTGTCTCTGTTGTATTGATTATTGCATAATCCTGTTGCAGGAGCTCCTTCATCTTCGGAAAATGATATCCGCTAATGTTATCACTGCGATATCTGTTTAGCTCCCAAAGTCCTTCCTCCATCGTGGAATAAATCTCTTCCCCCAGCTCCTCCTTCGCCGACTTCAGACTTCCTTCATAATGCTTGATAATATCGTCCGCCTTCTCAGAGGTCAGCAGAATATTATCTATGACGGCTTCTGCTTGTGGGATTAGGGTCTTGAGGTTCTGTATCAGTAAAGTGATATCCTCCCTATGGACTGATATTTCATAGATCACAGCATTCATCTTCGACTCGCAGGCGGTCCTCTCCAGCTCCTGATTGCTAAGCAGCTCTTCCAGCTCTTCAATGTATTCCTTGTAGGCCTTCACCTGCGTCTTCGCTGTTTCATAGGCCTCTTTATTCTTTTTATCATTCTTCACTTCATCCCGATGTTCAATCCATTCCTCCAGGGTAATCCTTGCATCATTGATCCACTCTCTGCTTTCTTCGATTGAAGCATCCAGTGATCTGATTCTTTGCTTAATTGTGTCCAGCCTATGAAAGCATTGGTCAAGCTTTGTAAAGTAGCTGTCGGGATCCGCATAAGAACCTGCCATGGCAGCATAAATACTGTCATTATTGATCCCTGCCTTCTCCCTCGTCACTTCCCCATAGCAGATCTTCTTTATATAATCAGGGACGGTCTGAAGAACACCTTCCGTGTTCACCTTCAGCCCTTTCTCTGAGGTAGCTATCCCGTCAAAGAGCTGCATCAGCCTCAGAATTCCTTTCTCTATGGCAAGCAGCTCCTCTTCTGCCTTAAGCTTCTCTTCAAACAGGACACTGACCTTCTCCGGCTTCTTGAGGGCTGACATTTTATCCAGCAGAAGCTCCATGCCATTACCCAGCTCTCTGTATTTCATATATTCCACCGCTTCATTCAGGAACAGCTCTCCCCCATAGTCCATAAGCCCTGCAGTCTTATCCACCTTTAAGGAATCCACTGAGATATCGTATAGCTCAAGGCTCTCCTCATGATAGAGCAAGTCCCTGTTTGGCCTAAAGGTATAGGACATATAATCTCTTAAACGCTGATCCATCTCCTCCCTGTTGATTCCGCTTTCTCCGTATCCGGCCTCCAGAGCCAGCAGGTGATACTCCTCAAAAAGCGGATCATAGAACTCTGCCAAGACGGAATCCATGGCTGTCCTTAAGGCTCTATCCGCAAATAGCTTGGCTGTATTTACTCTCGCTGATTCGAGAATGGTCATCACAAGAGACAGAATGAGCAGAAGCACCAGGCTTAGGAATACGGTTATGGCCCCCTCCGGTTTTCTATTCCTTCTCTCCCTGCGCATATACACCTTCTCCTCCGGTTTTACTGTACCTCTTCGATCACTCCGTAACTTCACCCGCTTTATCACTGATCGTACCTAATATATTCTCTACCAATTCTGTAATTTGTTTCCTAAAAATGATTACCAGTGCAATCAAAACCACAATAATGAGGATAACTTCAATTACACCGATTCCATCTATCTTTCTCTCAACCACTTCCTTTATTTTCATTCTCATCTTCATCTGCTTTAATTTACTTATCTGTATCAATTTTTTCATCTGCTTTCTTCCTGCCGCTCTGGCAGTCTCCTCTCTAAATTTTTGCTGTTCATTTATTACAACCTTGTTTTTACTCTGCATATCCTCTATGGCTATTCATCACCAAGCAGTTGTGAAAGCTCCTTTTGTTCTTATGCCATGATCTGCCTCAATCCTACCACATGATATGCCCTCATACGCCAAAGGATAGGAAGGCGGGTATCATAATGATAATCAGCACAATCATAAGCATCAGCATCATGGGACCTAAGAGCTTTGTTCCGGCTTCTTCTCCGAGACGCTTGGCAAGCTCCTTCCTTTCTTCAAAGGCATCCCATGCCTCTCTCATTAAGAGGTCTGCCAGTCCTCTGTTTCCCTTCTTCAAATTCTGGGCAACCAGGGATCCGAACTTCATAAAGGGAAGTACCCCCGTTCTTCTGCCGAACTGCTCGTAGGCATTGCTCTCCGGTACACCGAGCTTAATTTCTTGTGCTGTCAACAGCATCTCCTCATAAGCATAGCGTTTTCTGGTCTTACCTCCTCTGCTTTTCCCCTCATAATCCTCCGCAATCTTGCACCAGGCCTGCCTGATTGTCATTCCGGCGTTCAAAAGGAGGTTGAATTTATTAATAATTTCCGGATAGTCGATCCGCATCTGATTCTCTCTTAGCTTCATACGCTTTTTCAGCTCTCTGTCTCCGCCTATCCAAGCCCCTGCTGCCAGCAGCAGACTTAAGAAGAGTAATAGGGCCCCCTCTCCCTGCTCCTGCTCCTCCCAGCTTAAGTGATAGCCCTCTATTCTGTCCGGCAGCCTCATGCTTGTTTCCTGTCCGCTGGTCTCGTCCTCCTTCTGAAGAGCAAGATAGAGCTTCATAAGAAGGGTTTCCCTCTCAGACCTCACCTTAGGTCTGATGGTGAAGACGAGACTATGCTCCAGTCTCCTGTTCTGACAGATGAGTACCGCTGTAACTCCGGTTGTCAGCCGGTCCTCCTCCATAGCTTCATTTTCTACCTGCCCATTTTCTTTAATAAGCTTAACGTCCTTAGGATACCACTCTACCGATATGCTTGTTCCCGGTATTCGGCTGATGAAATTTAAGTCCTCCGTCACATGCTCAAAATCCGGATTTTTCCCCAGCACATCTGCCTCTAGGAGAGCAATCCCCTCCTCCATTACCTGATTCAGCTCTGCTTCGGTGTAGTCTCTCTCGGCAACTTTAAGCTTAATCTCCTCACGATAGCTTTCCTGCTGCCTTAGATCCTGCTCTGTGGATTCCTTCCTGCCATCTCCTCCTGCGTCGAAGGCCTCAGCCTCCTTCCCCTCCCTGGTGATAGTAACGGTCAGGTCCATATTTTTACTTCCTTCTCCCTGTTCCGGTCTTCTGATGGATCCCTCATACAGAGTATTCGCCTGCTTACCGGAGGGAAGCTCATTTACAAGGGAAAACAGATTGAATAGAATCAGAATCAACAGAATTAGAGACACTCTGCCATACCAGTAAAGCTTCTGCTCGGTATCCGGCTTATGATGAATATATAGGGCTGTGAGTGCTTCCCTGGTTCTTGCATTATGTCGGAGCTTGGGCTCCAGCCCTGTTTTGTTGAGCAGGAGCCTGGAGAGGGGATAGAGGAAGTATAGCTTGTGCTCCTTCCGGTTGATCTCACTGAGCAAGCTCCCCGAGCCCTTTAGGGAAGTGGCGTACAAGATAGATAGGATCAATAAAAAGCCAATATTCAGATATAGCATTGCCACCTCCTATACTTCTATTGATATGATTTTATTCACTGCCTTCATAGCACCCAGATATAGGAATAAGAGAATCGTCATAATCGTAACTCCCAGAAGGTTATGGTAAAGCGGAGTCAGAAAGCCGGGGGAAGACAGGGTAAGATATCCGATGATCCCTAGGGGAACTGATTTCATGATTTCTGCCTCCAGCTTCTTTGCAGTGATCAGAGTAAGTATTTCTCTCTTTACCTCCAGCTTGTCGTTTAAGGTAGCGCTGGTAGACCGAATCACCTGGATTAGGTCTCCTCCTGTCCGCTTGGCGGTCGAGAACACTTCGGCAAAGCTGATGATGTCTTCTATACCGCTTCTTTCTCCAAACTCGTTGAGGGCTTTCTCCACGGTGATATTCATGCGGATCTGATTGTTCATGAAGGCAAATTCCTTCAGAATCATCGCATTCCTCGGATAAATCAGGCTCAGATCCTTCAGGGCCTCTACCAAGGCATTCTCAGCGGAATACCCTGCACTTAGGGCCGCCGATATTGCTGCAAGGCCATCCCGAAACTCCAGATTTAGCTTCCATTGATTTCTTGCTATCCGCTCCTTCCTCTTCTTCTGAAGATGAAGATAGATACCCGGACATAAGAGCAGGCAGGCAAAAGCGCTTCGATAGAAGAGAAATCCGATCAGACTGATTCGTGCCACTCCCTCCAGCAGGTCTGCCAATGTTTCTTTCAGGTAAATCTGCTTTCCCTTATCCTTCCTTGCCATATGCTTTCACCTCCAATTCCTAACCGGCTTCTGATCCTTACTCCCTTCATGAAGTATCATGGACTTTTATCTTTCTCCGCTTCATGGGCTACGTGTCCTGCCTTTACTTCCTTGGCTTTATAACTCCTCCGGTCTTATGCCTGCCCTAAGAAGCTTATCCTTATACTGCAGACAGTTTTGCCTGATCAGTCTCCCATGAATGCTTTCTTCCTCTTCCCCCTCCTCCACAAACACAAACAAGGGGTTCAGCCGCAGCTCATGCTCCTCACAGGGTAGAACCTCTGTCACTTCCAGTACCCTTCTGGATCTATCCCTCAGCCTGCCGAGATGAACAATGATATCTATGGCAGAGGCAATCTGTTTTCTGATCGCTACCAGGGGGATATCCGCGCCTAGTAATACGAGAGCCTCCAGCCGGTTCAGCATATCAGAGGGAGAGTTCGCATGTCCTGTGGACATGGACCCGTCATGTCCTGTGTTCATTGCCTGAAGCATGTCAATGGCTGCTGCATCCCTGACCTCTCCGACAATAATCCTATCCGGGCGCATGATAATAAAAGAAGTACTCACAGAAAATCAATTATCAAAGCGCTATTATTTTTTTGTGCTATTTGTATACTTTTTATGTCATTTTTCTCCATTTTGCCAACTGTACACATCATATACGGCATGATAATATAGTTTATGGAATTATTTAGATAAAGAGGACCCCGCAGCAATGCGGGGTTTTCTTTTGTTTACAAAGTCCACCGGTAGTATTATAATGTTATTGGTAATTGTTGTAATGCACAAAGGAGGCCTTATGAAGATAAAGGTTTTATTTACGATATGTATTTTAGTCCTCGCACTATCCAGCTGCGGGACAAAGGAGGACCCTATAGTAGCTGCTGATCAGGTTATTGCCATACCGACCGAGAAGGCAGATCCAACACCCTCGCCTGCTCCAACTGTTACTCCGATTCCTACGCCTGAACCAACACCAACTCCTATCCCTCCTACGCCTACACCTGAGCCAACTCCAACACCGGTACCAACTCCGATCGTAGTGAACGTGACGATTGAATATAACATACCTGCATATGAGGAAGAAGAGATTTACACCGATGAGGACCTGCAGTACCTGAACGATATAGCAGAAAGAGATTATATAGATGATTTCGGCTCCGGCGATCTGGCTCCAGACGAAGAGTATGTGATCATAGATGAAGACGACGATTATTATGACGAAGAGGCACTGCAGGAACGGATCAGGTACATGATGGAGAACGACTTAGCTGTCAGCGATGATGACGAATACGATGAGTAAGGCATAAAACTACCCCGGCCGATAACGACCGGGGTAAAATTATGCCATTTTGTGCTATATGATGTCAATATTATACTATATTTATTCTCTATTATATATTGACTTTAAATAAACTCTATGATATAATGAGTTTAAAGATATGGAAAGTATTAAAAGGAGGATATGAATATGAAGTATACAATTACTTTTAGCTGTGGACACGAAGGAACCGTAGAATTGTTTGGACCTAACAAGGACAGAGAAAGAAAGCTTGAATGGTACAGGAAACAGGCTGTTTGCCCAGACTGTTATAAAGAGCAAAAAGCAATCGAAGCGGAAGTAAAAGCAGAAATGGAAGGCTTAAAAGAAACCGAAGTATCCTACAGAGAGTACAAGCTTAATTACCCAAATGCTAAGACAGTACCCGGAAGTTACAACGGTGAGACTAAAACCATTAGAATCTACATTTAAAAATTTATCGCTGTCCTATCGGCTATACGGGGAGAAAGAGGGATATATGAAAAAAGTAATTGATGGAAAGCTGTACAACACTGAAACCGCTGAGTTTATCGGGTATTGGGATAATGGACAATCCCCCAGAGAATTTACCTTTTGCTCCGAAACCCTCTACCGTACAAAATCTGGAAGATATTTTATACACGGAGAGGGCCATGCAAACAGCATGTATGGCGTATGGCATGGTAATTCTGGAGGATGGGGAGAACAGATCAGGCCCTATACAGCTGCAGAAGCCCGCAAGTGGGCAGAGGAGCATCTTGATGCAGAAGATTATATAAAAGCTTTTGGAGAGCCGGAAGAGGCATCTGACACAAAAGCTACACTAATGATATCAATATCTCCTGAATTTAAGCGTCGATTGGAAAAAATGAGGGAAGATACCGGGAAGAGTATATCACAGATCATAGAAGATAAATTTTCAGAATAAAACCAAGGGGGGCGATTAGCCCCCTTGGTTTTAAAATAAATTATAATTAATTTCAATCCACAGCTATTCAGCTGACGGATTTATGATAACACATATGTTATTTTCTGTCAACCTCGTATTTTGACCATACAGGCAATTACGGGTTGAGACATCCAATTGCCTGACTAATTCCGCCGGGCCTGTCCTTGGTCACGTGGCGCTGTAGGACGGGTATAGATATTATCTCAATGACTGCCTGGTTTTAGGTCCGACCTTACCATCAACTACAAGGCCATGCTTAGCCTGGTAATCCCATATGGCCTGGTCAGTTTTTGGCCCGCAGCTGCCGTCAATGTCAAGCTTATATCCGTACCGGTTAAGCTCCCATTGTACCCACTTTACTCCCTCGCCCTTGGAACCGAGCTTAATTGTAAGCAGGGGCTCCTTATGGGGGTTTTTGCTGTTTGAGCCGTCCTCCAAGGCCATAACTACATGACTGCCCTCCTTTAGGTATAGACTGCCACGCTTTGCGTATGTATCGCTGGTCAGATGTTCTGCATCCGTGTAAACCTTAAACTTACCGGTTGCTAAAAAACTCTCACGTAGTGATCTGGTGGTGTTGGCCGGCGATACGGGGAGACCGGCCAGACTATAACAGCTTGACACCAGAGAGCTGCAGTCAAACTCTCCCTTAGCACCCTTGACTTTGCTACCATTAGCAACGATTGCATTGTAACCGGTAAGTCTCTGGGACTGGTCATAGCCAAAGTTATCATTGGCACAGATCTCTTCTACGAAGGCAGCCGCTTTGTCGGCCAGGGCCTGATCGGTACATTCCAGGTATACGTTCCAACCCTTGTCATACCATCCCCTGGTACAGATCTCTTTTCCAGTCTGATCGCCAACTTTCCCTCCGGCGATCTTGCCGTTTTCGTCGATTGAGGCATGTCCTATTCTGATCATGATCTCACCGCCAGTCTCTTAACCTCAGCTTCAATCTTGCTATTGATCCAGCCTTCGAAATCCCCCAGAGCTTCCTCAAGGAGTGTCTTACCGGTAATACCTAAGTGCTGCAGGGCTTTTTCTTTGGCAGCTTCAAATGCTGCCTTTTTTGCATATTTATCCCACTCATCATCCTTGATGCGGTCAACTACAGTCTGGGCAATATCAGCGACTGCATCGGATACACAATCCATAGCAATCAGGAGATACTTCTGCAGACGCTTGTCTTTGACATTTTCCTCAATTGCCTTATAAACAGCTTTCCCTAAAATAATAATCGCCGGTATTACTACCGACGTAACGATGGTCATTAATATGCTGTTGTAGTCCATTTTCTCACCATTCCTTTCTTATAACCCGGCTCCTGCCTTGATTAATACGACCACAAGACCGATAACAGCTGTTATACAAACCCCAGCAACAGCTCTTGCGAGCCACTTATTGTGATCGCGCAGCTCGTCTATTTGCTGCTGCTGTTGCTCCTGCTTTTCGTATAACTTAATAATGCAGCGCTGGTTATCGTACACCTGCTCTTTGAGTTTCTCGTAGTTATCCAGTTTTGCCTCGATTTTTATTAATCGGTCTAATACTTCTCTTTCAAAGGTGTTTTCACTCATTTCATGGCTTCCATCCTTTCTGTAAAATAAAAGAGCCTCTGCGGCTCATTGGATTATGTATGGATTTGCAGGCTACAGCGGATTTCCATAGCCATCCAGTCCTATGGCATTGAGATCAGCGAGAACAGCCGCCTTTAAGTGAGCGGGAACCTGATCAATGGTCCTTCGCTTTAGCACGATAAGTGTAACATATATATCTACCATATAATCTCCTCCTCTCTAAAAATTTGTTATCAAACTCATTACTTATAAATATGTGATTAATGCTTCACTGTCCCATATCTGCGTCCAGCAATGCCTGCACTGCGTTTCGCAGATGGACCGGTACCTGGTTAATTGTCCTCGCTCCGTTTTTCACAAGTAAATAATAAATCCTCTCCATAAGATATCTCCTTCACATCGGTGGCAAAAACGGCAGGACAGTTTCATAGAGATCTGCCATAGCTTCAAGCACCATTAAATTTAAACTGTCATTTGCGCCTTGTCTGTTCTCAATTTCAGCAATCTTTTCAGCAACCAGATCCCTGGGCGCCTCACTAAGTACCACTGTATGCGGGGTTTCAGAAACATCAACTCTGACAGGATACCTTCCTTCCGGAATGTCAGTTTCAAGGTATTTAATGGTTCCGGTTGGTTTTACATATCCACCCGCCATTGTACCTGTAACAAGATTCCCTGTTGCGCTATCGTATACCACAAGATACTGCATAAAATTTCTCCTTTCTTATTGTCCAAAGGCTTCCCATGACGAGCCTGTAAAAGCACTGGACACAGGAATATAATAATTAGATCCGTCTGATAAACCACCAGAACCATAGCATAGAGTAGTATTGCCACTCGGAACGCTTAAATCTAATCCGTTAAGGACTACTGCATGCCATATGTTTGAGCCATTGCTAACTATTCCATTAGGTCTCATTATTGTTAAGCTGGTATTATTGGCCTGTCCTCTGACTAATATTGCTGATGGAGTAAAGCTGATTGATGATTTTGGAATGGCAATATACTTAATAGTTCCACTAGCAGAGGCACCGCTCACATTATAAAATGCATGCGGGGATGTATCAGTACTTAATATAGAGGCTGAACCAGATGCATACTTAGTGCCTTCATGAGTGCCTATAAGGCCAAAAACTGATACATCTTTTTTGATGTTTGCAGCTAACCAATTGTTGTCTTCTGCATATACCATTGAATTACTACCACCATCAAAATACCCTGCAGGAGTCTTGAGGTATATCCTTTTCGAGGTGGTGTGCCCGAATACCTCTGCTGCTGCCCTTGGTTCAGTGGACATGACGGGAATGTTGCCGGTAATCTTTGCACCATTGACGTAAGCCGTCTTAGTAGCAAGGATGTCATTATTGGTAGCATTGGCATCAGCAGTATAAGTACCCGTGATTTTCGCATTGCCACCTATCTCAACTCCCGCTTTTATGTTGACGGCCTTTAAATTAGGCTCATTATAACCTAACCATGTTCCGTTTTCATAGTAACCTCTAGGAGCCATAAGAAATACGTTATGATTACCATTCAATGGATTGGGAGGGGCACTATATACATCAAATTGTGAAGCATTATTTTCATTTGGATATTGTGGAGCTATTGGGATGTTGCCGGTAATCTTTGCACCATTTACATAAGCAGTCTCCCCTAATGTCAATTTACTGGCTGTTGCAGTAGCATCTGCTGTGAAGGTGCCTGCAATGCCACCTACTGTAGCTCCAGCTTTAATCACGCTCTCAACCAATCCTGATAATAACGCTTTGATTTTTCTCAACCCAGAATGTTTCCCATAGGCTATGGTGTATTCCTGGCCCTGGGATGTCAAATTCACTGTCTCAGCAGTCACCGGTCCGATATCAGGCATTGTGCCGGTGATATCACCTGCATCTGTAGTTGCTGTTTTGCCCAGGAGGAGGTCAGATGCAGCGGCATTGCCGGTAGCTCCCTCACCCTGTAATATAAAAGACGATCCGTCATACCGCATCGTATAAATACCAACTTTTAAGTTGGTCACGTTAGTTCCCCCGGCCTTCCTAATCGCCTTAGCGCCCCAGCCATTTATATTCAGGGTGCTTGCTGCTGTGGATGCTGCGTGAATCTTGACGCTTATAGCCAACCCATCAGAAAGCGCCTTGATATCCTCTGATGCAATCGTATAAGCATTGGAGGATCCGGATGTTGTTCCAAGGTAGATAACAAGCCCTTTGTCTACCAGGTCCATATTTCCATTGATCACATCAATATTCACATTATCGATCAGGGGCTCCGGCTTCTGCAGCCCATAGTTAGTCGTGCTTAACATATTCTCATCTCCTATTCCGTTGCTAATTGGTGCCAGGTCTTACCTGTCACACTGCTCCACAGGTAATGCGCAACCTCGCTCCACCTCCGATATGTGTACTCAAAAGTATAGATAAGATGCGCCGGCTTGATTTCTTCGATTGTCAAGATAAGGTCTGCCATGTTCGCTGGAACGCCAAGGGTCCCAACAAATCTAATGATAAAGCTGTGCGTCTCTGGGGACTCTATAACCTCGACCTCTCCGCCGGAGTACGCAGCCGCAGTATCGATGATCATCTGTTTTGTGACCGTTCCGGCGCCCCTGATCTTCGCCCGGATTCTCTCCCGTCGGAATTCGTCTGGCTTGCTTACATCAACCTGGATGCCATAGATCCTCTCATGCCTACTAATCAGACTGGTGGCGGTATTTACAAAACACTGATCAATTGTGTCACTAAAACGAGCAACCAGAGCATTTATGTCCGCTGATAATATTTCCTGCAGCTCCTCCATAGTCTGATTACCACGGTAATAGCCAGGAAGCAGATCCATTAAGTCCATCAGCTCACCTCCGTCAGGGTTACCAATCCGGAAACAGCCATTTCATCAGGGGCAATAGTGATATTAGCGGTCCCAGAGTTAATCAGCAGTCCACTATAATCCTGGACCCCATCTGTTGATAACAACAGGCTGCCCACCTTTGCATAACTAACGGAATATGTTTCAAATGCAATTTCATTCAAGTACGCAGAAAGAGTTGCCGAGAAGGAATTCTGTACATCCGCAAGTAATCTTGAACCATCGAGCAGTACATCAGCCTCAACATCAATCGTTAATCCGGTAGGGCTTTCCACGGTCACCGTGGCTCCGATCGGCCGTACCGACTCAATATGGGCAGCAACCGCATCAGGCAAAGCAGGGTCTATAGCCATATCTTCGTCGATTACTAAGACCTTAACCGTCCCAGGGCCGTCCCAGAGCGGGAACACTTTGGCATCACCGCAACCTGGTACTTCCAGGGCCCAGTTCCGATAATTATATATATTGCCACTGGTTCCGGCGGACCTGATCCGCGAATAATATCTTGCTCGGAGGTTTTCATCTGTTTCAATGTCTTCTCCGGATGCGATAATGTCTGTCAGGGTTGCAGTCACCCCGGACACATTATCAATGTTCTCAAGAGTCCCGGAATATTGGTTACCTATAGCCCCGATCTGCTCACAGCGAGCCCTATATGTATTGCCTGATATCAATTCAGTTATCTCATAACTGGTATCGTCAAGGCCCCATCTTGTACCGATATCTACCGGTCCTGTGGTTATAACTTTTCTTTCTGCATAAGTGGCGGGTTTTCTTGCTAACCCGCTGTCTGCAACTATTCTATCAAGGTGTGCTCCGATCGCCGTATCACCGAAAACCAGATCAAGGTATGCATCCATGTAGAAATATGATTGGGCTAGTTGGAGAGCGCATGGGGCCAGAGCATCATAGATAACAGACCCTTCGCGCTTATCCACGTCAGAGGTTACTCTACTGAGCATATCAGCTAAAATACTTTCATAAGTCATATCCTCCCACATCAGATATTCACCTCCTTCATAATTGCGAGATCCCCATAAATACTTCCTACATCGAATGTACATAGCACATTATCTCCGGATACTGTAAAATCAAAATTATCAACCCCGGTGATACGCTCATCCTGGAGCAGACATTCCGTGATCCGGCGCTTAAGCTCAATCCGAACATAAACAGGATCCTGCCCGATCAGACTATCCGTCTCAATGCCATAAGAAAAGCTATATATCGAATGCTCATACTGTTCCGTGTTAAGCATCTTGTATATAGCTTGTTCCAAAGCATCCGATCCGTCTACGGACCCCTGTATTTTATCATCTGATAGTTTATAGGTCTTCGTGGTCCCGACTTCTTCTGTGACTTCTAAGTCAGTTGTCAATATACTCATTCCGCAATCACCTCCAGGATATAAAATTGCTGACCACCATGGTTACGCAATAACCTTACCTTCTGGCCGGCAGTTACGGAAGATTTTAGATTACCGACAATCAGCTCCATAGGTATTGAAAGCTTGTCGCTAATCCGGATGCTATCATCTGTTACCGTCCCAACCATGAGACCGCACAGCTTAGCATTGTTCAAATAATTCTGGACTATCTGCTTAATCTCATTTATCATAGCATCACCTCCATGACCATCGTGTGAACTGGCAATAGGTTATGTGTCACCGATCGCACGATCAACTTTTTATTTAGTTCTATGTCCTCTATTCTGCCATAGAAGCTGCTTCCAGCTCTCACCCGTGTATCACCAAGGCATTTTAGTGTAAGTGTCTCTGTTTCCCGGTTATAAAGACGCAGGAGTGTGTCAGCCTTAGTTTTTGCTTTGGATGGATTACCGTTCTTATCGAGGACCTCAAAATACTGCAATAAGCCATACGTCTTGATGGATGCACTATCCTTGGCTATGTAAACCTCTCTTTTTCCGGTTGTCTCATTATCCATAGCAAGCTTAATAACATTGTAAAAGTCTTCATTTATGGATTTTTCGTACTCATAATCATAGCAAAGGCTTTCATCACCAAGGACAAGATCGAGCGTCAGATCATCCAGGTCCCGGAGTGCCACTTTACCATATTCGTCCCGGAGTGAGTACCATTTTGCTTTGTTGATCAGTGTTTCCCCTATGGCTCCATAAATGATATCTAACCAAGTCTTATCATCCTGGATGCTCACCGGGAGCGTATATCCCGTATTGATTAACGTACCTGCGTTCATACCGAAGTAATTACACATCTTACGAACCAGGGATGTTGTTGTATCGTTTTTACACACTATTGTATCCTTGGCTTTTGCTCTCCGAAGCTGATCGTACACAGTCACAGAGACTTCCCCTCTTCTATTATGACCATGCTTATAAATCTGTCCGTAAAGCTTGATGTCGCCCTGGACTAATCGGGCCGCTCCGCCGTTGTTGATCTTTAACCCGTCGTCACAAAGCTTAAATTCCAGCTTACTGCATCCATCATTAAGCCTGTCCGTCCATGAAACAGACTTGGTTATCTCGCTGATCTCGTAAATCTTGCCATTCGATTCGATAAGAAACTCCATACCATCACCGTCCCGCTCCGAAACCAGCTACGGTCTCCTCGAATGGCATCGAGAATTTCTTGATAGCCGGCTCTTCTTTGACTGTTTTGGGAAGAGGAGCTGAATACTTCGAGAACTCTTCTTTGACCGGTATCTTAAGCTTCCACCCGACGTTGATTAATCCTGGATTCTTTATCTTATCCTTATTGGCATTATAGATGATATTGCACTTGGATCCGTCTCCGTAATACCGCTTTGCAATACTCCAAAGACTGTCTCCTGCCTGTACAATATGATACCCCGTATTATTAGGGTTGTTATCATTGCTGGAAGCCTTCTTGGTTGTTGCCGATAAGGATGTTATTCTTGCAGTAGTGGCAATTTTTTTACCAAAGCTCCTGTACTCCAGAAGCTTGAAGCTTACATACTTATCCCCCTCTTCGCCCGCCCTCTCGACAGTTTTAAGCTCTTCTATTAATACCAACGAGTTAATATCATCATCGATACCATTGCTGGCAATAAAACGGACCGGAACCAGCTTTTCTCTCCACTGTCGGAACCTGTTCAGATAATAATCCGGCTTTTTAAATCCACCGGACGTCTCAACATAGTGATAGGGCTCCTTAGGCAGCTCAACCTCAAAAGCATATTCAGCAAGCTCCATGTGAGCAGGAACTGCAATCTGCCCCAGTTTTAACACCTCATATTTCTCAATGGCTTGGACCTTGCTTGTCTCAATTTCTTCCGGGTTTACAGGGAGCCTGTAAGTCTTATTATTGTAATCAAAGAAAATGGCATAATTACTCATACTTAATAGCTCCCTTCCGCAGCCATGGCGATTTCCTCGCGCATGATATACTCGATTCGCCCCTTTATCTTTTCGGCGTCAGCCTCCTCATGTATATCTCCAAAAGAAAAGCTTATTTGTGGCGCCAAAGTAGCTGTACTGAACTTATTGATATAGTCTCTCTCAGCAATATCCCGAAGGTATTTCAGATCTTCATCGGACATATCGACCTTTACCTTACCACCTTCTCCGAGCCCTTCAATGACTGTTGGATTGTATTCCGTGCCGGCATCGTCACCAGTCTGGAATTCTGTAAGCTTTTTCAGAGCCCCTTCTAATTTACCAAAGACATCCTTGCCTACTTTCTCTCCAGCGCTCCAGCTTTCGCTATAATCCATTCGCTCCAGACCAAAATCGGAAGCGCTCAAATCTAAGCTGTCCATTACCTTCTGGTAATTTTCATTTGGTGCGTATTTAGCAACCGCTGCATCAGTCATGTCTTTCAGGCCAGAGCGCCATCCTGCAACTGAATCTGCCATCTTTGACCCAAAAACAAAGTCCAGTGCAGATGCAATCTTTTCAAGAATAGCAAGCACACCATCAGCCATGCCCTGGAACAGGTAAATGATTGATGATATTGGATTTGTGAACACATTTCCTATGAAATTAGCAAAGTTGATAAATGGGTTAACCAGATAATTGACGACTCCAAGTATCAGATCGAACAGGCCTATAAACAGATTCCAGATGCCTGCTACTGCTACTCCGACTACCCCGCCAATGAATCCGAACACGTCCTCAAAGGTTACGCCGGCCTGCATCAATCCGTACAGGATCAGAGCAAGAACACTAATTATCATCATCATTGGTGCATGAGCAGCCATCCACCCTGCAGCAGCCATAAGACCTGATTTAAGGCCAAGAATGCCCGCCATTACAAACCGCGGACCTAAGGTTGCGGCAAGGTATATGCCGGTAGCCATCAAAAGTGATTGTATTAACGGCCAATTGGCCGTAATAAAGTCAATCGCAGTTTCAACGGCAAGCGATATAAGATTTATGCCTATTACGATCCCGTCTACAACGGCCTGGAAGCCCTGCGAATTAATCAGTTTATTTACAACCCTGATAATCGGTCCGAATGCCCGCAGCCCGCCATTCTTTATGGAGTTCCAGATGTCAGCAAAAGTCGTCGGCATGGTAGTAAACTTGGCATTGATATCGTCGGCCGCCATAAACATCGCATTTTTTATGATGTCTGAAGTAATCAACCCATCCGCAGACAGTTCTTTGAGATCACCCTTTGACTTGCCTGTGTATTTAGCAATCGCATCAGCAATCATCGGAGCATTTTCCATGATAGATCTAAACTCATCGCCCTGGAGCTTGCCCGCGCTCATGGCTTGCGTAAGCTGGAGCAAAGCGGAGGATTGCTCGCTCTGACTGGCGCCTCCTACTTTGAAGCTTTTCTGTACCAGCTCGGTGAAAGCTATTAATTCATTATTGGACCCGAATGCATCGCCCGCCAGAAGACCCATCTTCGATATTGCATTTGCCATATCAGTATAGGAGCCCTTTGCTCTTTTTGCTGATGCAAATATCTTCTCCTGGAGCTGCGCCTGCGTTTGGAGCCCGTCATTGATCAAATCAAGCCTGGCAGAAGTATTCATGTATTCATCAGCGATATTCATGCCCTTGATAGCCCCTGCAACTATAGCTGCAATACTTAAATACTTGCCAAGGCCACTACTCCCTTTATCAGCGCTTGCCCCGGTCTGTTCCAGTTTCTTGTTAAGCTTATCCGTAGCTCCACTGGCTTCAAGTATTTTATCTGTGGCTTTTTTTGTTTTCAACTCAATAGCATCGGCTGTCCGGGAGTACCCATCAAACAGCTTAAACATTGCTTTCAAGGTTGCCATTACTTTCGTCCGCCTCCTTTCCTTGCTGATTTGATTTTAGATGCTTCCCTCTTCTCGTCCTCAATACGTAGCTGTATGCTTGCGTACACAAAGGCTTTTTCCCTGTCCTGCAGGTCAAGAATTTCGTGAGGGAACTTATGCAGCTTCTGAAGGGCAAAGTGACACAGATTCGCCTCCGGATCACCCTGCCTTATGAGTTTTTTGCTTCTTCAATGTTCTCATTGATATCCTGATCCAGTCCGGATAACTCCTGGACTTCCTGTGCGAGAGTCGCATACTCACCTACATAAAGCATTTTCTGGAGAAGGGAAGAGGCCCCGAGTACTCCGTAAGCCTTCTGCAGCTCTGCATTAGTAAGATCGGGGAATACAACCGCGCTGGCCGTCAGCTCGGATACGTATTCAGCCCGGTCAAAGCTCTCTACTCCCTTCTTGTCCCTCCTGGAATACTTCTTGATCAGCTGCTTGTTCTCTTCCTGGGTGACCGGCCTGATTATAAACGGTACAGGCTTACCATCTTCCTGGAAGCGGTTTGATACGATTACTTCTTTATTTTCCACCTGAATGGGATTCAGGAATGCATTTAATGAACTCATGAATAATCCTCCTTAAAATAATAAGGGAGCTGTGTAAGCCTCCCTTGTCTGTTGTCATCTGTAGTTCTCCGGCAGTGCAAAAGATTTCAGATTCTCGATTCCATCGAAAGTGAAGTCGCTATCAAAGGAAATAGGATCGTCTGATTCATCTACGGCTGCCGCAAGAATAGTTTTGAAGATCACGTTCGATAAGACTACTTCCTGCCTACCGATCGTTGACTGCGGATCTTCGTTCCACATCTGTAATTTGTTGTTCGCAAACTTGCCACTCTTGATGTACTCGATTGTATTCTTGAGTTGCTGACTGTTCATGAAATACAGAGTAGCGGACCCGGTTCCAGTTGCACCTACGACCTTATGCTGTGTCATACGATTGCCCAGTATCCTGCGCTCCTGTACGATCAGATCAATCTGTGCCTTACAGCTCTGCACTTCGAACAGATCTCTATTCTGCCCGTTAATTGTGATAAAAACCTTGCCTTCGCTGGAGGCTACAGTATCACTTAATCTTGTAAAAGTATCACCCATAGGTTATTTTTCCTCCTTTCCTTACACCAGATTAACAGTAATATATATCTTCTCGATGCTGTCAACCGGCTGAATGTAGCAATCAATCACAACTGCATCGGAATCTGTTCCGGCTGATACCGTTACATCCTCGGCTACGAAGTTCTGGATCGCATTCAGTCTCTGCAGCTCATTGAAATACTCAATGAGGGTTGCTCTGAGAAGCGACCTGCCATCTTCGCTATTATTGATCTTTCCAACATAATTGCTCTCGAAGATCTCCGTAATATCGCTATTGATGCCATCAAGAGTACGAATCACACGATTCTTCTTAAATGCAGCGCCCTTTGTTGCCGATGTAGTAGTCAGGCTGTTGATATCGTACACCGCTGTTACATTCTGGGCTGTACCAACCTTGAAGATGAACTTGCCGGCTGTGATTGCTGCTTCCATTGCGGATTTAGTCATTCGAGGTACGATATCAATTGCACCTATATATTTCCGTCCGGTATTGGACTGGTTGACAGCGGCTCCAGCTGTGATACCTGCTACCCATGCACAGGTCTGTGCGTTGGTCAACTCGGTACCGTCTGCAAGCTTAACCGCCTGGGCCACATTGATGATTGCTTCATCGTCCCCTGCATAGTCCGGAAGAACAGCCTGGATGCTTACACCTTCATCGCTTCTCATTGCATCCACCCAGGTCTTAATTGTTGCATGGTTAAGTGCCGTATCATAAGGATAGCAAAGCACGTTGAATTCCACTGTCTCTAATGCTTCAAGCGCATCATCAAGATCATCCGCATCATGTGCAGTTGACCCCAGGTTGTAGACTATAACCGTCTTTGCACCCTTAAGTGCCTCACCCGCGAGAAACTTATCAGCAGCTGTTACACCGGAAGGCCATTCACTGGCATCTGTAGCGGTAATGGTATACATCTCCCCTGCGGTGCCTTTACTCATTTCCTGGAGTATAACAACAATGCCCCTATCTCCCGGTGTGATTGAGAGCGGGGAGTTCGTACGGAAATTGAGATATGCGCCAGGGAGGACTTTATTTTGTGACGTCCATGTTCCTGCCATGTCTTCACCCTTCTTTCTTTAAATTGATTTTATGATCCTGCATATGTGTCCCGGTATCAACCTTCATCTCTGAATAGTTGACGTCGAATGTCATGTGCAGCACGTTATCAGTAACTCGAGCATTCTTATTTAAGGCCTTAAATGCTCCGAAGTAATCAAAGCCTCTAAGCAGCTCCTCCTGGATGGCTAAGCAGTCGGATTTAATCTCCTGAGATGCCTTATCAGAGAAGAAAGCTAGGTCAAATGTAATCCGGCCTTTATATTTCACGTTAAGCCGCTTGGAGTAATCCTGGTCAACTTCGAACAGGACAAATGCCGGCTTTTCAAACTTCTGAGGGATATCATCAATGTATCTGCGAATTTTCCTCACACTATCCGGGAATAGTTCCTTAAGCTTCGCAACGACTGCTAACTGGATATCATTTATCATGTTCTCTGTTCACCCTTTCTACCTCTTTCTTGAATTCCCTCTCAAGTGCCTTGTCCGTCTTATTAATGGCTTTCTCAAGCATAAACTGGCCATTGACCCATCCAACGGTTTCACCGGCTCCATTAACCAGTCTATGTCCGTCATTGACATATGAGGAATAATCGGCTGTGTTGATCATCGACTTAGTGACTCCACCGGCGACTGACTTCACTGCCGGAGCTGATCGCCAAGAGCGGCGCATAAACCCTGTATCGACAGGAGTGTTCCGCTTTGCATCGGCTACGCCTTCATTGACTGCCCGATTAAGACATTTGATGTCAATATCCCGGATATCATCCAGCATTGCCGACAGCTCCTTCCGGAACTGCTTGATTGCGATCTGGTTGGCTCTCTGGTTATTATTCATACCGTATCATCCCGTTTCACTTTGAATTCTTGATGCCCGGAGTATGGAAAGCCCTCACCGACCTTGAGAGTGACCTGCCTGCCATTGCGTTGAGTAACAATGACTTTGTCGCCCTCCTTTAAATCGGTTTCTAGGGCACAAAACAGTGTAGACGAGTTAACCAGTGTCGGAACTCCATCCGTGCCCGTATCAGTCAAATTACCCTTGCTATAGTGGCATTTAATATTGGAGTGCTTAAGGACCTCGCCGCTCTTGGTAACATTGTTCTCCTCGTATTCCTCATATCGGTAGATATCCATGGTATCTTTCCACAACCTCTGAAGAGCTATCATCGACGCAACCTCCTGAATTCCTGTAGGCGCTTTATATCCTCTTTGGATAAGCCGTACACAGTTTCTCTGGAGACCTCGTCAACATTGTAGGTTATGGAAGTGTCACCTTCTTTAACGGACTTCACATCAAACACGGAGCTGGTGCCATTCTCTGCTTCATAGGTTATGATACCCTTGACTTTCTTCCGGATAAATGGCTCCATGGCTTCCGGGAGGTCAGCGCGATTACAGTAATTCATTACGTCCTGGATCACGTCAGAGATCATCAGGTCCTTCGTGTCGTCTTCGAGGTTAAGGTTATCCTTAACCTTGGCCAACATTTCTTCTTTTGACACTGATATCAGCTCCCTTCTAAAAAGAGGGGCTGATTACTCAGCGCCCTCTAGTAATTTTATCAATGTATCCTTATTTGCCCTGGTATCATATGCGATACCCTTTTCATCGAGCATGGTTTTGAGCTCCTTATTGGTAAACTCGATAAGAGGCTTTGTAGGCTCTGCCTTAATGTTTACCTCTGCAGGAGCTCTCATAGCAGCAATCGTCCTTCGCCGCCTCTGAAATCCTGTTACACTCATAATGACACCTCACATTCTTAGCCTTCTGAAGGATCAGCAGCAACCTTGACCAGGAAGTGAGCATTCTTCTCAACGGTATATCCAAGGATCCCGACATTGCTGTCATCTACGGTCACCTTGATGGTGTCGTTCTCAGCCCAGGTTCCACCTAAAGTTAACTTGAAGACGCAAACACCGTTCTCGAAGGTCATATTTTTGGTTGCATCCACTCCCGCTGCGCCTGCGTCGCCATCATCAACAGTAATAGTGCCGGCCGAAGTAGTGATATCAACCTTAACTTCCATGGTTCCGTTATACCATTCCATGACCTTGGTTTTCGCCTTATTCATTACCTTTAAGGTAACGTCAAAAGCATAACCATCATTGGCTGTGGAGACCGTAGGTTTAAGGGCTGCTTCATCCCCTCCAGCTCCGGTCATAGCCGGGAGGATGACAAGATCGATGTCACCCCCAGCCGCGTCCTCAAAAAGCTTCAGGTAATCATAAAAATGGTTAGGCACATATGTATGACTCTTAAACTTATCAATAGCTCTCATCTATGTACCCTCCTTACACGATTTTGTGTTTGAAGCAAACGATCCTGATATTCTTATTCTCGTAAACTCTCTGCCAGTTTGCAGCAGTTTCAGCCTCTGCATTGGTAGGGCTGTCACCCTCTACGCTCGCATCAGTCCACTTAACACCACGAGGGTGTAACAGGAAGTGCTGTCTGTTGATGAGGATATCATCTCCGGCAAGGCTGTCACGATCCATCTCAGTGGGTACCGGAGCAGCGCCATTACCTAAGCCGATTGCGCCCTCACCAAACAGGTAAGTAGTGCAAATCTTGGTAGAGGTATCAAACGGGCATCCATCGTCCTCAATAACTCTCTTGCCAAGGAAATACTTGATAGTAGGATTTCCTTCGCTATCAGGCTTGTACTCAATCAAGTCCTTCTTAGCGAGATAGGTTGCAACTGCAGAGTGCATACCTACAGCGGTAAGCTTTCCCTTTGCATCGCCCATCTTCTGAGCTGCATCGAGGAATGTAGTTCCTGCAATAAGAGCATCGGCTCCGGAATTGCCAGTTGCTCCGGAAATATCGTGCAAATTACCTGCCATGGAAGCAGCTGCAAACACGCCCTTTAAAGTGGAGAATAAAAGAGCCTGTCTACGTCTTGCCCAGTATGCAGCTACCAGGTCGCCGATAGCAGCCATGGGATCATCACCGGAAAGAGCCTTTGCGAGGTCGTTTACGGACCATGCCTTGCCTCTCATATAAAGGACTGCGATATCCTTACCAGCTGTGATCTTGCCGGGGGTTAATGCTTCGCCATCAGACAATACCTCGTCATCACCATCAAGGTCTTCCCAGAATGGCATGTTGATAAGTCTACCGCCTGCAGTTGCAAGTCTGTCGAGTTCAGGGTTGTTGCTGATAATACCTGCCTGGGATAATGCGGAAAGCTCCGCGGTTCTCTGAATTACATAAGGGTTAAATACTTCGGGGACGATTACATCCGTAATTCTTGTCTTGTTTACATCGGGCATATTAAATACCTTCCTTTCTCAAATTTGATTAATTGTTATTTGCTTGCCATATACTGCTTAGCAAGCTCGGGGTTCTCTCTGAGTAATTTTCCCTGCTCAGTCAGGTTGAAGTGCTCCTTACTCCAAGGGTTCTTAATCCCAGAATGGGACTTGTCCTTGTTGTAAGGGGGATTGCCCTTTACCTCAACAGTAAACAAATCTTTGTACTGCTCCTTAAGGCCCGTCAGCTGTTCATCAATACCGGATATGGTACCGTCAGCTGCGACAACAATCTTTGACTTATCAAACTTCGTGATCAAGAGATCCGGATACTTCGTATCAGTCAGCTTTTCACGGATAGCAGACTCGATCTGCATTTCCTTGATCTTAGCCTCATAGGTATCCTTAGTGGCCTTATTGGCCTCCTGCAGATCTTTAATAGTCTTTTCGAGGTCCTCATTGCCCTTCACTTTTTTATTAAGTTCGGTCAACTGGGTATCTCTGTCCTTGATCTGCTGCTCCAGGTCCTTCTTGGCATCGTTTACCTCATCGAAACGCGCCTTCGGGATAAATCCTTTCATCTCTTCGGTATATGCTCCAAGGACCTTGTCGGCCTGCTCATCTGTTAAACCCATTGCGATTAAATCTTCTTTTTTCATAACTTTCCTTCCTTTCATCTACACTTTTTACCCGGTCGTGTCCGGTGATGTCTTATTAGTTAACGCCCAACAATACCAAAATGGCGGCATAATAAAAAGCCGTATTGCTACGACTTAGTTACTTTAAATTGTGTTTTAACTCATGAACAATCCTGTCGCACGCACGCTGAAAACCAAAAAATTCAGAATGTTGTACTAACAGCATATCCTTGTCATTTGTTTTAGTGGAGCCAAAAACTCCGTATTCCTCAGCCTTTAGCGCTTCAATCATATTAACGATATTTTGTATTCCCATAACATCATTCCTTTCGGCATAAAAATAAGACCTTAACCCCGGTCATGAGGGAGATAGTCGGATCACCTAACCTTTCTCGCTGTTATAGTGTTTGCGTTTCAAGTTTGGTTCACCTCCTTAATCTGCATAAGAAAAGCACATACCGGAGTAAGTGCTAGATTTAAGGTATAAAAATACCACCTTCCGTTATGATAGATGGTATTTATGATAGAACTGTTATTTCTTCAATCTCGCTTTCATCAACTACTTCACCATGGGTTTCGTAATCGATGGTTATTTCTTCAAACCCTGAATCGCTACCTACTTCATCCGTGAAGCTAACACAATCGCCTTCAAGAGTTCTTCCGTCCTTTGTTTTTACCCGAATTGTTTTATATACATATTCAGATAAGCTCCTTACTCCTCCTGGTTTCATTTCTTCCCTTCTTTCTTACTTGGATAGTCAGGAACAATATGTGTTCCTTTCTTACCGTATTTAATCTTAAATACTGTTGTTTTTGCCTCTGTCCCATTAACATTGTTTACAACGGTGCCTACTATCATATCGTTATTTAGGATAACCTCTTCATTATTCCACTTGCCTTTTTTCAAATCAATTCTTCCGGTTCCGTGATGCTTATTAACTAATTCCTGTGCCTGCTCTATGGATACCTCAAGGCGGCTTGGTCCATATTGCAGCACTTTCGCAAGCTTCTCAACATACTGCTTATACTCATTACTTCCAACAATATGCTTATTTTGCTGACCTATATCTATCGTTTTAATCTGGGCATCAGAGCGTATTTTATTTCTGATATTCTGTATCCTATACGCATATTGTTTATCCTGCCACTTCGCAGTATCATTATACTTCAAATTCTGGAAATTATCAAGAGAATTTACTCCTATATCCTTGCCCAGTACTTCTTTGTACCTCTCATACTGCTTTTTATCATTGTGCCGATTCTTCCACTTAGTTTCCTCGAGCAACGCTTCCGGATTGTCTTTTATGTACTTATCATACCATTGCTCATATGACATATCGGCAGGTACATCGTAATTCTTACCGGTTACGGGGTCACGTGCAACCCTTGTTCCCTTATCGGCATCATCATAATATGGGACCGTTGTCGTTCTGCAGAACGGATGATAAGGAGGATAGTTTTTCCCGGTTATCGCCTTATCAATGTCGTATATCTCCCCGTCCTCTTCCCTGCAGATATCAGATGTCTTATGGTCCAGGGTTGCAAGTATCTGATACTTTTCAACCCCATCCTCCCTGTAGGCTTCTAAGGCCCCTTGTTCCATGATGAAGGATCCCTCTGTATGTAGTAACCGATATGCTTCGTATTCTTTGGTACCAAAAGTTTTGGCCATCTCGCCGGCCAATGTCTTTGGGTTCCGGCCCTGGATCAGCATGGTTGTAATGCTTTCATTTAACCTCTGAAGCATATGAGCTTTTTGCTTCCAGAGCCGGGTGGAGAAATCAGCTCCGCTGAAAGGGTATCTAATCAGCTCATCCACGGTCTTGGCACTGATCTGTGCAAACTCCTGATGGAATCCGTGATACCGATCGATATTAAACCATGTCCTGTAATACGCATCAGAGTAAACTTCTTTCAGCAGCTCCTCGCCCTTATACTGATACTCAATTGCATACAGCTGCTGGAGCTGGGCATCAATCTGTTTCTCAAGTGCCTGATATCGGGTAATCCTTGCCCGGATACTCGTGTTATTGAGCTCCTGATTGTATTTACCCATATTCGCCTTGACCTTATCGATAAAGTCCTGTAACTCCCCGATCTCCGTCTGAGATAACTTCAACTGAGCACTGGCATAGGATAATTGATTTTCCTCGGCATACCGCCAGTAGAAGTCATTGATCGTAGACTGGATTTCTCTCTTGGCCTGTTCGAAAGACTTCTCAAGGTCCTTATAATACTGATTGACCTTCTTCTCTCCGGCTAAATACTTCTTCTCCTGGCGATCCTGCCAATATGGCTTATTAGCTTTGCTCAAGGTTAATCACCACCAAACGTAATCTTAAGGTTTTTATTGATTCGATCTATTATTTTATCGATCGAAACACCGTCAGAAGCTCCGTTAATGTTTACAGTCACATTGACCGAAGGACATTCAAGCATTCCAACCGCAACAGATTTTCCATTGATTACACATTCAACCATCATCGGGCATTTGTTGCATTCTTCCCTGAATTCCGGATAACCTTTTTTATTACAGGTCATAGCAATCATTCTTCCTCGTCCTCCTCCTCCTAATCTTCACCCAGCATAGGAACCTCGTCCGACATTGCCTCTTCATCAAGCCTTACCTTTTCGGTCTCATAATCCTTAGTCCATGGGTGGTTTTCAATTATAGTCTGCTGACTGATAACGCCCATACTGTTTTGACAATCTGTAATTGCCTGTGATTCATTAATAGCAATATCGCGGTTGAATATGATGGAGATCTCCTTGTCGGACGGAGTTCCCTTCCTGGTAATCTCCAGATACTTATTCACGAAATACAACTGCTGTTCAAAGCTCCATTTGAAGTTGTCCTCCAGTGCATTACACTTAAGGTCTAAACCGGAATAAAGAAATTTCAAAGCAATTCCGGAAGGGCTGTTGCCTATGTCATCCTGTCCCTTATCGACCGCCTGGCCGAATCGGTAAATGTCCTTCAGAAGCTGCTGGAAGTGCTTCTCAGCCGCATCGATATTGATGGTATGCTCAATCTTATCCACCCCGGCATTCTCATCTGCATCCAGCTTAACGGCCTTGTAATATGCCAGCTCACGCATGAACTCGCTTAAGCTTTCACCGCCATAACCTCTCAATGCGAAGATGATATCTTTAATATCTGTCAGAAGGTTAGATACATCAGATCGCGTCAGATCATAGTCATCAATAATGGTCTTGATAAACTGCAGATCAGGCAGCTCAAAGTCATTATTCTTCCAGGGTACAAAGGGGACACGTTCCCAGGATCCCGGATCATTGTTGATTGTGAAGTGCGGAAGCAAATTACTGCCATCATCCGGAGCGTCCAGATACTTCTCTGCATCCAGGATAACTTCACCGTCCTTGGTCTTCTCGTAATACTCGACACCGTCCGGAGTATGATATTCGATCTTGGTGACATACTTCTTTTCCTTACCCTCGTATGATTCGATCTGGTAATACCGGATCATGGCCTGCAGCTCTTCATGATCATTATCAACCCAGAGAGGGATGCACTGTTCGGAAGGGATTCTCATGATCTTTTTATCGCCATTGGCATCTATGTACTCATACGCCCAGGCAATACCCTTGTTGCTGCATTCCGTACCAAGCTGTACCAGTCTATGCTGATATCTCTTACCCAGAGTGTCCTGGACGGCCTTGAGATAAGTCTCATCCTTGCATTCCATGGTAAGAGGCTTTGACAGAAGATAGTTAACCTTATCCTCGACAAACTCATGCATGAAGCCGTGTGCCAGCTTATGATTAGCCTTAGTTTCATCTTCAACCGGCCGCTCGTTCTCATATCTGTACATTTTCCGATTGAGAATGTCGTTCTTAACCTTGTAATAATTCTCACCCTTGATCATCAGCTGGCGCTCTTCAGATCGCTCAAACTCATCGATGTATATCTTGATCAGCTCCGGGGTTGTTAATATGTTAACATCATTTCTAAATTCCATAGTCCTCACCTCACTTAAATACTGATATACTGTTGCCTTTGAATATTATCGTATAGCAGAAGTACCTTACTGCATCCATCGCATGATCATGCTGTTTAATCGGCTTATCTTCACCTCGTTCGCAAGCCTTGGCATCCCAGATATAACTATTGAATTCCAAGATAGTGTTTTTACACTCTTCCGAGAATGCGATCAATTCCTGATTAAGCAATGTTGCGACAAAACGGATACCATCCAGTACAACATTCCTCGCCTTCCGGATGTGATATCCACGCTTCCGCAGCTCCGCGATAAATGAGGCTGCACTCGGATCCACTATAACAGCCTTTGGCTTAATGCCGCCCAGAAAACTCTGCAGGTCATCCGCATATTCTGAGTCAGTTTTCTGTTCACTCTCATCACGGCCAGAATAGTAATATTCTTTAATGCAGACCCATTTGCCTTGACGGTTTTTACACCAGAGAAGGAATACCGTAGCATTCTGGGTACCATAGTCGATGCTGACATAGTATGTATCTGTGATAAGGTCTATCAGTTTATCAATTACATGCTTCGTCCGGTCAAACATATCATAGATAATTCCCTCAGCTACCACCCATAATCCAAGGATATACCGCTGATAGAACACTCCAGAATACATCGCTCGGTACCTGGCTTTTATCTTCTCGGATAGGCTCAGGTTGTCATCCATGGTGAAATGCAGATAAAGCAAATTCTTCTCTGCGATCTTATCTATCCAGTTGACCTTAAACCAGTGATAAGGCCCGTCCGGGTTACAGTTAAACCAGAACTTTGATCCGTCAACTGAACATCGACCGGTTGCCTGGTTAACAAAGGATTCCGGCATCAGTGCGACTTCATCAAAAAAGCAGCCTGCCAGGGTGATACCTTGTATCAGATCCTGCGACCGCTCGTCTTTACCACCAAATATATAAAAGTAATTTGTTATATCCCCTCTGGACACTACCAGCAGATTATCAGCCCTATGATCAGCAACTCCGTATCCCCGGGATCGAAGCATCAGTTTTAACCAGAATAATACATTTCTCCTGAAGGAGCCGATTGTCTTACCACACATACCGAAGTTTTGTCCGGTGAATGTAGTCATGGCCCAGATCACATATGAGAGCGACATTGATAATGTCTTGCCTGATCGGATTGCTCCATCAGCGACAATGCCATCTTTGTCATGTACCGGTGATTTCGGAAGCCACCAGGTAAGAACCTTAAGCTGCTTATTCGAGAAAGGTTTAAAATTGAATACAGCCTTGATTATTCTTCCTGCCATATCTCATCAACCTTTCCAGATAAGGCTTCGATAAATCCGTCATCTTCTGTAGGCTCATTACCTCCGATATTGGCTTTAGCTTTCATTACCTCAATACGTGCTTTCTGCTCCTCTGTAGCAAGATCCCAGTTCTTATGTAGCATTTCATCATATTGCTTTATCATGGACCTTAATTCACCCTGGGCACGTGCCTGCGCTTTCATAAAGTTGGCTTGTTTATCCCAGGCATATTGGATATTGTATGCTGTAGCTTCCATGCTGTCCATTGATACTTCTTTCGTCATATCGTTACAATTCTTCACATAAGAGATCTGCTGAGCCCTTATAATAGCAGCATATGCTATCTGTATCTGATCCCAGAGAATATCCAGCGGATTCAGAGACATATTCTTAACGATGTCGAGCGTTTCCTGAGGGAGATACTTTTCAAATAAGCCATGCTTCACGGCATTATCGTTTCTGAGCGGAGCAGCGCCACCCTCATTACCAACTGCGTTCTTATTACCGGGTTGACCACCTTTTTTTCTTTTCCGAACGTTCGCTTTTTTATCCGAGCGCTCGCTATCCCATTTATGTGTACTCTTCCACCGGCGGACCGTACCTTCCGGAAGATTTAATTGATTAGCTATTTCAATTAATTTCTTTCCAGATCGGAAGAGTTTTAAAGCTTCATTGTATCTTTCATCCGGTGCTCTTGCCACGCATCCCACCTCTCAATCGTGTTTGTTTAGTATGAAAAAAGAGCCCTAAGGCTCTTATTAAAGTTTTATATTTCATTTGCATGATTTTTTTTATCAAGTCGTTCAGTTTTTTAATTAAAAACAGAATAGCTGCCAATATCAACCCAGATGCGATATCTTGTGCGATACCAACTAAAAAATCATCCATCATTATTCTCCAGTCATAATTTGATTATTACATTATAACCGGATAATTACTAGATATCAATTGGTGTATAAATGGGAAAGCACCCCGAAGGATGCCTAATAATTAAATGTAGCGTCCAAAGAAAAGGCTAATAGCAATCCCAAGTGCCCCAACAACGAAACCTGTGGTTGACATATTAAGCGCCGAAATAATAGCTATTAATATAGATACTATTAATGGTATTGCAAACTTTCCCTGCATTTTCTCGTTCTTCTTTTTCCTTTCATTAATTGCATAATCAGACAACTCATAAGAAGGATCTTTTCCTGCTTCGTAGAGCCTACATCTAAATGCAGCCTCTGCTTGTTCCATTCCACTACCATGTTCTTTTATATATAAATCATGTACGTAATCATCCTTAGTATACATATTGGTTTCCCCCTTTACCCTCATTTTCCATAATTATACACCATATTACAGAATTCTGCAATACCAAAAAGGCACCCTGCCGATCATGCAGAATGCCTTTCAATGTATGGGGGAGTATAAAGTCCCTCGGGGGAGGAGGGAGTGGAACGGCAGGGAATTGAACCCTACATCACTGTCAGCGTGCCAGTTAGATGCTCTGCCGTTGAGCTACGTTCCTATCCCCCTTACGGGGAAACCGGCCACCAGGCTGTGACACCTAGCGACCGGCAGGAGGTCGTCTCTTGACAACCTTCCATGTAAACCATTATAAACTATTCTCGCGGGCATTGTGGGCAACTTTATTTTCCCGGATAAATTTATAATATTTTCTTGATGCTGTCCTTCGGTCCATGCTCATTTCTGCCCCGATATCCTCCCAGCGCATATTGTTTATGCATCTAAGTCTCACAATCAGCCGAAGCTCTGCATCCTCAATCGTGTTTATGTACCTCTCAATTCTCCCTCGAACCAGATACAATTCCCGGAGCTTAATCTCATAAAGCTCTTCCACTTCCCGGATCGCTATGGCAATGCAGGCAGTCTTATCCGATGTCCCGGTTACAAATGGCATGCCGGTGATCTCCTGACCTTTGATCACGCTCCTGGATTTCAGCTCATCCAGCTGTTCCTTGAGGACCTCGATCTCTTTATTGATGTAATGGAGCTGGTTCAGTTCTTTCTCTGTCGTATCAATCACCCCTCATCTTTCCGGCCTGCAGGTGCTGATATCCGCAGTAGTATTTCCGCTTGCCCTTATGGAACAGTTGATATGTGTAATTCACTCTCGTCATTGCTCCGGTAAATCTGATCAGCTTGCCACATACGGAACATTTTACCTCATGTACGTCTTCCTTTGTAGGTACCGTCTCAGGGATGCTCCGTTTCATCAGGCTGTTTCAGAGGGTTCGGTTTGCCACCGATGGACTTATCATAACTCCTGCGGTTTAGCTTGTGCTTGGCAACGAAATTACTTACATCACTCGGCTTAACCTTGTAGACTTCGGCGATCTCCTTATTGGTCTTGCCCTCATCGACATACATCTTTTTGATTTCCTCGAAGAGATTGTCAGATAGCCTTGGCTGCTTTTTATTTGGCGGATACTTTCCCAGGGATCCTTCATTCTCGACTGACTTATACTCAATCTTCTGAGCCTCCTCCTGCAGGATGCCGGCCAGTTTGTCATCTACCGGATCGATTATATGCAGGGCTTCACTGACTGCAGCTTTCATTACATCTACAGGCTCTATTTCAGGAATAATAACTTCCGGACTGTCAGGTGTAATCATTCTCTGGAAAAGAGGTTTATCACCCATCGTGAGCATTACGCTCTTTGGCATCGGAGGTATTTCCGGTACCGGCTGGATGCCAAGCAGCTGCTCCAGCTTTACCTTCCGCATTGATAAATATACTCTAAATGCACCTCTAACTATTCCCATTAAGTCCTTATAGTCATCAACATCAAGACTTTGTTCCAGGGGAAGATCATACTCTCCGCAATACCTCAATTCATATGATTCGTTTTCAGATATATTCAGTAATCGTTCCAAGTCAACGATATTCTGTTTCGCTAGTTTAATACTCTCTGCCTCAGCGATTCTCTGATCTGCCTGCTCCAATAATTCCTTACTGTTCATCCTCTTTCTCTCCCTTCTTAATCCACATACACAATGCTACAGCAAGTCCAAACACTCCGGCCCATACTCCAAGTAAAAACCACGTCAGATTATTCACCCATACCGGCATCCGGATCAGCTCCTTCCTCAAAATCATGCTCACATATTTCCTCCGGACTCTCCAGGGTGCTCTTTACTAACCCGAAGCCTAGAGACTCCACTATCCGGTCCAGATCACTATGTAATCCTTCTATACTGCAAATGCCATCACGGATAACGAAGGTATATGTCAGCTCCATGGGTTCCGGCTCTCTGCAGGTGTCGCATACTGCGGTATCTTCATCCGGACAGCGATTGCAACGGTCGTATTTATTCATTGTGGGTTCCTCCCTTCTTGAGAAAATTTTCAGTTTTAAGCAACAAAAAAACTACCAATAAATATTGATAGTTTTGATTAATATATCTACTGTTTATGCTAATATTCTTCTCATCATATCGACAAATTCACTAATATCTACGAAGTAATTAGGATATGCAATCCTCAATGCATCGAATGAACTGGCAGATACAAGAACTACATCTATGGTTTTATCTACTTTCTTTTTACTCTCGATGTCATTATATATCTTAGTGGCCAATTCAATTTTATTTGCATCAAATGGTATTACTCTCAATGTCATTTTCCCGTAATTTAACAACAGAATGTAATACTGATATTTTTTATCTTTCATCGTAGAGTTTACATGTTTAATAGCTACGTTTATTGCACTAAGACATGATGTAATATTATTTTTCTTATCAATTATCTTAATTTCATCAACCAATTCATTGTATAAATCAGATGTATTGGGACATGTCGGCATTTTTTCCATTTTTGCAAATACCGACGATACTAATGTAAAAAACCTTAGTACTTCTTCATTGCCTTGACTTGATTTTAAATTATCTTGAGTATAAAGTCCCATCATTTCAACCGCAGTTGCCCATATATGTTGTAACTTTGTTCTAAATTGAATTTCTATTAACATATTTTTGTTATAAGTGTCTTTTTTATCGCTATGGAATTGGTATACCATGTGATAACTTCTGTATCCTGATTGTTTAGGTTCTTGTATATAATCATACTCTCGCTTTAATTCATGCCGAATGCGCGAATTTTTATATCTATTTAATGAAGCATAAACATCATCTATCGAATCCATAATAACTCTACAACCACCTAGATCCTGCATTCTATATAAACTCATATCAGAAAATCTGTCTAATTTTCCAATAATAGAATCTAATCGTTTCAATCTTTGAACAACGATTGCATTTGGGTTGCTCGATCTAAGATTACTAGCTATAACATGTAGCGGATAGGCATGTGATGCTCTCCAATTGTTTAAAACATTTATTGCGTCTTCTATCTCTTTAATATTAGCACAACCATTTGCAATGATTTTTCCTGCACTATTGATTTCTGATTTAGAATATTTAGGTACTTCCCATTTATCATATGACAATTTCGAAATCATAGACTCCTCCATAAACTTTTCTATGATTATATCATAATTGTCTTTTTTTGTCATGTAATGCTTTATTTTTTTCACCGCCTTTATTTAAATAATTATCACCAAAACTATCAATATTTAATTGTCAATGTGCATTCATCTTTTGTGATATAAATCTTTAATTTACTACAGTTTCAATTCCTGTTATAATATCCTCGAGGTGATCAAATGTCTGATGAAGTGTCCGTAATAGCCGTATTCAATACAATCAAAGATGTAAAACCCCTCTGGCTATGCCGGGATGGTAAAAAGTATAAAGTCGATCAGATTTTATCCAGTTTTGAGGTTCACGGGCTTATGGTGTTTCACTGTATAATTGCTGGAGAACACGTTCCGTTACATTTTGATGTAGAAAAACGGCTGTGGTATATTGGTTAATATCAGCTCTGGCCTAATTGCTTTCTCCTCCTCTGACTGGCCTTTGATACTATATCAGCAATAATTATCCCGGTCCGGGTCAACTCCGCATCAGTCTGGATCAGATTGAGTTGATTGAGCCTCACCAGCTGGGCCCGTGATACCAGGATAAGGTTATCTGGATCAAAATTACGCTTATTACCGTCTCCAAAGATGATGACATGTCCATCAGGTACCGGGCCGTTATACTGCTCCCAGATGAGTACATGCTTTTGCTTCCAGTTATTATTAAGGTGTCCATCCTGGATCTTCACATAGATATATCCATCCTTTGAGTCAACCCTCTCTGTACCGATTGGGACCCGGTTGGCCGGAATATTACCTTTTCGGAATTGGGTTTCTTCACCGCCGATCCATGATTTAGGCTTGCCTTTATTCCAGGGCTTCTGACCTTTTACATAGTGACCTGTCAACCCGCTATTAAGTTTGTATCTGGCGTAGCAGCCTTTAATCTGATCTTTGGTGTAATTTGTTCCAAATCCCTTATTCACCATATCGGCCATATCCTGATGACCAGTGCCAATATAATTCTGATGAATAAAATCCCTGATTTCTTTGGGATAAGAAAACCTATCTTCTTTCACCCTCCTAGGCATTTCATTTCTGAATTTGTGATTTTTCATAAATGCCCTCATTTTGGATTCCGTGAACATGGTACCAAACTTAGCATTTACCATCTCTGTAAGCTCCGCCGGTCTCTTTCCTTTGACATTAGTAGCTACAAACTTAACAATTTCATCTGAATACTTCCATGGCATATCTAACCCTCCAACATCTTAGGTAGCTTTAATTCAGCATTCATGTGATCATCAGCAAGCTTCTTCGCCTGAAGCACAACCGAAGCATTCGATATGATTCGGGAAGCCACATCATTAATAGCCTTAGCCCTGCCGATCTCCTCTTGTAGAGCTTCGCCCTTCAGGTCCTCATCATTAAGCCTTTCAAGCTGCGCAAATAGGTGATTGTTTAAATCGCCTAAAGTGTTCTTCATTTATTTCCCCTCCTTAAATTCCTTCCCCCCCAACACCGGGTATGTACGAAGCAGTACCCCCCCGGTTGGTTTTCGAAGCTTGGAACTCCTGACCCTCGGCCTCGGCTTCGGATATGTATTCCTGACAGATCTTACACCGGGAATGTTTGGCCTTATCGATGAGCTTCTTATCGTATTCCATGATCAGGCTCCTTTCTTCTGAATGTCTTTCAGATACTCAACAATTTCAGTCATGCTCGAAGTCTGATGCATATACTTCTGCTCAAAGGTCTTTGTCCCGCCGTAAGCTTGCTTTTTCTTCTGTAGCAGATGATAGTGAGCTTCGTCTCTCTTGCCTACTGCCCAGTAATACTCTCTATCCCGGTATTCTTCAACCGCAAGCCTGTCGCCATTTGGAAAATCATATTTGTAGTAGTGGACGTCAATATGCTCGTCGTAATACCACTCGCCCCATGCCTTGTAATTCTCGGCCCATTCTTTCCGCTGATCGTTATTCCGAAGGGTTGGCAGTTCCGGCTGCTCCGGCTTAACAGGTTCATTTTCGACAGGCTCTTTAATATTCCTATCTGCATCAATTAACCGTCTCAAATATGCATCCCAACACCATTTACAGATGTCTCGTGCTTCGTCAAAACTCTCATCGGCAAATGTTCGTGTACATCCCCCACGTTTCGGGCCCATCCCGGCAGGGCAGTTAGGATCATCCTCGTTTCGAGTAGGAGCGCATCTGATTACTTCCTTGATACCAGCTTCTTTTCCGCTGTCATCTGTGGCATATTCGGCTTGGATGATATCAGCTTCTACGGTTTCAACTGGTTCAGATTTATCCAAAGGTTCAAATTTATCTTCATCTGTTTCTGATGCCGTGGCCCAAAAACACTTAATGCATGGTAACTCTCCACCTCCTGATACCTGATTGGGAGATATATCACCCCATCTGCATTCACCGCAAGGCTCTTCGATATCATTTTCAGGCTCTTCGATAACAGATTCCGAGGTTTTGATAACAGTTACATCCACATCGTTCACGGTTTCCGGCTCACTATCCACAGTTTCTGGCTGATCGTTCATGGTTTCAGGCTGTTGGTTGCTACGCTCATATGCAACTGTATTGTATTTCCGCTGGACAGCAGCGCATAAGTAAAACCATTCTATGTAACCTAGACATTCTGATGGACTATAAACCTGGATGATATCATCGAAAAGATTGAAGTGATAAAGCTCTCCATCCGGCATCTTTACATACCAGGTATTACTTGGTTGCGTGAACTTCTTTTTCATCTCCTTCTCAGAGTGTTCAACGTGCAAAACTCGGTTGAAATAATCTGCTTCAAACCAGTTAAAAAAACATCTGAGAAAATATAGAGCCAGCTGCTCAATATACTCGTCTCGCTTCGGATATTGAATGATGCTTTTCTTCCAATAAGGCTCATCCGGTTCCGCTTCGACTTGCGCCGGCTCAACTTTTTCGGGTTCCGGATTTCTCATCTCTCTGATCTCGGCTCTGGTCGTAGTAATCGTCACCTTCTCCAACTGCTCATCAGTCAGATATACCATTGCTCGAAGCTTCTCGACTTTGAAATCCCTATACTCCGGAAGTAATGCCGGTGAGTTGGGAATACAAAACCTTTTCGCGATCTTCCTGAGGTAAGAACATTTATCTTCCTGGATTCCATACTCAGCAGCTGCATACTCCCCGATCCCGGAATACCCGTCCTCTTCATAAAGCTTCCGGTCGTTGACTACGTTCAGGTAATATCCGATCGCTACATAATTGGCGCATACTGAGTTAATGTTATTCCGGATTACAATCTTGATGTCCTTGTGACTTCCGGGATTATATGTATTCCAATCGGCTCCGCTGTTCTCAAGATATTCCTCACCCATACTAATCCTCCTCTATCGGTAGATGGCAGTGTGGACAGTATCTCGGTTGTTTGTCTGCAGTGATATTCTCTTTCAGAAGTGCAACGGCATCAACCTTAATCTGAGCTCTTTTTCTTAAGTCTTCAATGAAGTCATCATCCTGTAAGGCTTCGAGCTTGGTTATCCTCCGCTCCAGCTCTTTATCAACATCGGCTTCGCAGTAGTCAATGCGCTCGGTTCTCATGTCTCTAATTTGAACACGTGTAGTTACAGGATTTGTTTTAGCTATTTGTTCATCAGACAAATAAAGCATTTCAGCCAAAAGTCCCTTCTTATACCCTGCAAACTGTTCCTGTAGAACAGGAGAGTTTCCATTGATGCTAAACTTATCGTTAACAGCCATACATCTACTAGCCCATGATTGGCTAAAATTAAACTCCTCACTTGCAAATTCCCATATACTCATGTATCCATCATCAAGGTATAGTCTATTATCCCTTACATACTTTAGATAATATCCGATAGCAATAAAACTCTGTGTCGTCTTGTTGATATTATCCTTGATAGCCTCTTTTATCTCGCTAAGGCTGTATTCACTTTTTACTAAATGTAAATTACTCACTTGTATCCCTCCTTTTAAACTCATCCTCAATGACCTTCACCAGCTCGATCAGTATCTGCCGGCACAGGTCGCAGTTATATTTCCGATCTATCTCACGCATATCCTGCATTAGCGGTACCCATTGCTCTGGGGAGGATATGTCTTTCCACTTTTTATAAAATACATTGTATGTGTCGTTGAATATCTGTCTGACCTCTTCATGAGAGGGTATCCTCTTTTCTGTCATAAACCCTCCTATGCGGTAACCGTGGTAACCGTACGGTAACCGTTGGCTTGGCTACCGCTAAAGCCTTGATTTTCCTAACAAAACTGGCACGGTAACCGTAGTAACCGTAATTTTTACGCGTGCGATAGAAGGTGGTTTTTATTTTTATTATTTATATAAAGTAATAAAATTTTACGGTTACCATGGTTTTACGGTTACCATAACCCTCAAAGCCTTGATTTTACTGGGTTTGAGCGGTAACCGTTATTCGCACTCTGAACGGTTACTCACGGTTACTGTTAGACGATTCTCTTGTCAGGTAATTCCAATAGGCGCTGTCTGCTTCTGGCTCGTCGAACGGTATTCTCTGTTGGACCGGTTCAAATTCAGTAACCGATTCCGGTTCCTTAAGGCAGACGCACCATAGTTTTGATCCGTTGATGCTGGCGCTCTTAAATGGTCTATCAACTGCTGTCTCTGTGTATCCTCTTTGCTTCATCCAGGATGCGAGTGCTTTGGAGTCAAAGCCGCCCTCATTACATATTTTCTCGAACACTGTCTTAAGTAGATTAGTTTTGCCACCCGATATGCTACCCCAGCACTCATAAGTCGGGGCTACTCCATTAAGCACGAATTTATACCGATTAGCCGCTATCGTATCCCGGAGATATTCATAAGCTCTTAGGTTTACATCTACCGACTCTTTGCTATGCAGATATTTCTCAATATCCTCGACCTGCAGGGCCCTTTCATCGCAAAAGATCCATTTCGTAGCTAACGCATCAGCTGTAAGGATGATTGCGGCAGCCATGGTCTGCTTTTCGGTAGAATCGGTACCTAAGGCATTGTAAAATTCTTTATACAGTCGCTCTGCCTCTTCCTTATTGCCCTTTTGGCTCAGAAGCAATATAAACATCTGCCCGGCATGACCGTAATTCTTCCGGATCGCGTCAGCCACAGCTGGTGCATCCGTAAATAGCTTGTCTTTACACTCAATTTCGATGATACGGTTGACAGCTCCTCCGCCAGTGGAAGCATTTGTGATCGGCGACTCTCCGGATGTCAATGTGCAGTTTTTCCAAATGGGAGTATCCTGTAGTCCTCCGGTTTTTTTACCTCTTAAGCGCCCTATGCCCTCACAGATCATGTAGACAATCTGCTCAAACATCTTTTTATCTTTAACAAGCTGAAACTCATCCAGAATAAGCGGCATGGAGTTCGTAAAACCCTCCAGGAGCTCAATAGCTACCTGAGTACCATTAAAGGTCTGTATGTATCCATCCTCCGCTGGATTAGCCCATACAGAGGCTGCCAGCATTAAAGAAACAGTCTTACCGGCTTCGGTACCGCCCCAAAGATGGACCATGAAATTGAGCTTGCCCAGGATCTTAAGCAGCACACTCGCAAAACTCGCAGCCAGTATAATCCGCGCTGGTGAATCAGTTGTACGCACTGCCTTCGCAACCTCAAGCCATTTATCAAAGCTGCCTTCGGGTCTTACGGAATCATAGATATTTCGAAAATTATTGGACCCGTCGAAGATCAGGTCATCCACATACGGAGAGAAATCACCGGCATTGGTCCACCCTAACCTACCTACGGAATTATGCTTTGGTAGAATATCATAATTGAGATTTTCCACGTCATGCAGGTATCGAACCAGATATTTAGCGCTCTCCGAAGTGACCGCTACTCCGTTGTTAGCCAATTCCAGGATGTTGTTAGCACTGGCTATGATCCGGCGCTCATAAATCTCATTGCGCCAGTTCTTACCCTTCCTAAAGGCAATCCGGAGTTTCTCGATGCCGGTATCGATATTCGTAAGACACTCCACCGGCATGATAGGGTGCACACAGGCAATATCCTCTCCGTTACGTTCATTATGCCTTGTAACCCCGAAATCATCCGCTAGCCACTCACCGGTTTTTAACTCAATCTCCTGATCTTCAAATTGAGTAACGTTATCAATGATTACTCCTCGACCAGCCTGCTCCTCCGCATAAGCCTTTAGCATCCGTCCGAAGTCTTTGAATCCGACGCTTTGAGCATTTTCCTTTAAGGCGGTAAACACCTGGTTATACTTAAACCGGTTGTTTCGCAACTCAAAGAGAAGCTTGTAGGGGGCTTCAGTATTAAATTCCTGCTTTGTAAATTGCTTAATAGCCTCGTCAGCCATATTTATCAATTACCCCCTTACGATCTTCGTATGTACCTCTTTCGAGTAGCTCATAATCTGTCTTGTATCTGAATAAATCGCTCTGGCACAGCGCCCATTCATCTGATAGCGGTTCAAAGTCTTTCAGTATTTCCTGGTGCATCCGGATAGCCTTCTGGAGATAGGCTTTAACCTCGGGATAACGTTTTTTTGCCGGTTCCTTGGGTTGCTCCTGTTTCTCCTTTGGCTTTGTAGGCTGCTTTTGTACTGCAATCCTTTGGCGGTAGCTCCTCATACGCTCAAAACACCACCCAAGATCTCAACGATCTTCTTCCCTGCATCACCCCGGCTACAGAACCGGAATTCCACTCCATACTTCTCCTGCATGGTCCTCATGGCCTTAGCCAGTATCTCTCCACTTGTAGGCGGTCTCATGCCTGCAGTTGATATGCATCTCCGCTGCATGGACTTAACCTTGCGCTCGAAAGCATCTAGTCTCGGGTTTCTCCAGAGAGCTACATCATCAATGCTCTTAACTCCCCAACCATGCTCCACCAGGATGATCAACTTAATGCCGTTGTCCTGTGCGAGCTGGCATTCTCTTCTGAAGCGGGCATGTTCTTTTCCACAGATGTTGCCTACACATTCCTGTAGGTCCTTTTTACTGTCTATAACTACTGATAAATTCTGAATATTGGCATAGTCTCCGACCGGAAGTTTACTTCTTAGGATCTTCACTCCTAAACTGAGCAGCTGAGAGTTCTCAACCTTATGCTTGTCGGCCTGTTGCCTGGTATCTTCTATGATAGTCAATCTATTGCTCCTTTCTCCCGGGACGGCCTATGAAACCACCCGGGTCAAGATAAGAAGGTAATCAATCCGGCTCCATTTGTGATATGTTATACCGGAAGTGCGCTGTTAAAATGGTATGATGTTAAGGTCCACGATTGTCCCTTTATCAGCAACCATAACCTTAACACTAGGACCAACAATGGCTTGTATCTCGCTCTGGAATTGCTTAGCATTTGAATTGCCGTCGGATAAATGAAGAAGGGTAACTGTATCAAGGCTCACTGTCTTATTCGCCTCAATGAAGCTCTTACAGGTTTCCAACTCCATATGAGATTGCAGAACTCTGTCTCTGAGGCCTTTGACTGTATCTCCCTGATGCACTCTACCATCAATGATCTTCTGCGAGTAATTACACTCAATCATGATGTGATTAAGCTGCAGCTTCCTAAAATTATGCTTTATGTACTCTGTATCAGAAGCAAATAGTAAGGTACCTATTTCCTGATGACGGATGATGTATCCGAATGGCTCTGCAGCATCATGTACGACCATGAAAGGAGTAACAGTAAAATTGCCGAAGCAATACCAATATCCCACCTTTAGCACGTCGCACATCGTCTTGTAGCTAAACGCATTTATAGTCCCCTCAGACATACCACACCTAATCCCTGCGACATCATAATTTTTGATAAATTTTGCATGGTCTCCATGTTCATGAGTGATCAGGGCGCCAACAATCTTTAAAACATTGAAGCCCAACGCTTCCTTAATTTTTGTAAGGGGAAGCCCGGCCTCAAGGACCAGGCATTCCGTTTCATTCTCCAAGAGGTAGCAGTTACCAGCGGAACTACTGCCTAAGCATCTAAGTTGCATTCGATCACCCCTGATTCATCCAGTCCGGAATGTCGGGAGCCTGTACCGGAGGTTTGGTCTGCTGCGCCTTCTGAGCTTTTTTCTCAGGTTCCGGCTGTTTAGGAGTATCAATAACCTCCCCCTGGACTTCTTCCACCGGAGCTACAAATTCCTCAGTATTGGCATTGGTTGCTATCTGATGCTGCACGCTTGCCTGAGTAACATCGATTGCATCATTATCACTGGTCTCATTAAACGCCTCAATGAACTGATCTCCCATGATCGAGCTGTCATCAGTAGCATTAATAAGTTTTTTACTTGCGCGGTTTAATACAGTCTTCTTTGCCATTTCCTCAGAAAACTTGGCGTGAGTAGCTGATTCATAGTTTCCCTTTTTGGCAGCCTTCCATGATTGACCTTGTGACCATGCATTTTCCAATTGGTTTCGACTCATGATCTCAATCACTCTTTCCTTGTCTGTCTCGATGATTGCATAGGCAGCCAGGATTTGATTGTCGAGATTTTCTATTTTGGTCTCATGCTTATAAATCACAAGATCCATATCCTCGTTATATCCATACTCAAAAACATCACCCTGCCGAACCACATTAGCGATTGGCTGCCTCTTAAGGTTTTTCACCCGGTTAAGGATGGCAAGAGTGCCGAAATATGATGGTACCAACTTGCACTTATTCCCGTAAGCTACAAAATAGCATTGTTTCTTTACGGGATTAAGCCCCTGCGTTGCCATTTGAGTTAGCGAGAGTACAACACTTTCCTGTGTGCATACAGACAATAAGGGTTGTCCGTCTTTGGTTTCGGCCTCTTTCAACATGAGATAAGCTGAATTCATTGCGTTCTGCAGGCTGTAATTTGCCGGAAACTTAAGCCCCTTCTTTTCCTCCTGCACTAATTGATTGGTCACATACTCAACCCCTGGCTGAGTAATTCCGATTTTTACTACTGCTGTTTGTTCTGCCATATTACATTACCTCCACTTTCAAAACAGGGTCTTCGGTTACAGATAAGGTGATCAGCTGACAATCCATATCCGGGATATTGAAGTCATTGATTCGCTCCGCATTGTCCAGGAATACCGGTACCGATACATCATAAATCCGCTGTAGGGCCTGAATGATATCGAGCTCTGCCAGTATCTTGTGTCCGGAGTTAAGGGCGCTGCTATATGCTTGTCCATTAATCAACGGCTCGCAGATCGGGTTGTATCCGCCATTGATCTGGCGCTCGAACAGTTTCCAGCGTACCACCTTGAAATGAGCATTGATCTTATCAGAGAGAAGGTTAACCTTCGCCTTATTGAATTCTTCAAGAAGATAGATCTCCTTCTCGGTATTGGCGATCGCCTGGGATAACCGGCGCTGCTCTTCCTTCAATTCCTCAACTCTGGCCCTAGAATTGGCTACGGTCTGCTTACCGGCAAGGATTCGGTTTACCACGTCGATTTCCGACTGGATAGCTCTCTTGCGCTCGTTATGAGCCTGAATTCTGGCATCGGCATCTTTGGTCATGTTAAGAGCTATATCGAGATTGCCCTCGGCATTAATCAGGGAATTATGAGTTGCCTGATACCTATCATTGGATGATAGATCAGCGGATACCGGAAGTGTTTCAAGTTCAGTCTGAAGATTGGTCTTATTTTTTCTGAGAATATCTATACTATCCTCGTTGGCAGATATTCTGCTCTCTAATTCGATTATCTGCGCCTTGTAGGCCTTGATTGCATCAGATACACTCTTTCCAGAAAGATTGATTTCTCTTAGCTTCCTCTCCTTCTCAGTTTCGAATGCAGCCTTCATATCCTCTTTCATGCTTTCCGGATATTCCTGTTTACATACAGGGCAAATACTCACGCCCTCTGCCATTTCTTTGGCTTTCTCGGTTGAGTAATCAACTCCCAGCTTCCTGAGCTGTTCTTCCTTGCCCGTAATAATGTTCTTAATATTTTCAAGCTGTCTTTCATCGGAGGAAGCCTGGTTGATGAGCCTGTTAAGCTCCTGATCAATATCAATGATCTTGCATTGGATATCTTTCCGGGCTTTCACTATACCGGTATTCGCTTCCCGCTCAATCTCCTGCAGCTCACCCTTGTACTTAGCAATCTCGGCCTTAAGCCGGTTGACATCTTCATAACCTGATGCATCCATTGGCTCGTTTTCGATTTGCTGCAGCTTCTCACGGAGATCCTGGAGCTGTACTTCGGCTAACGAATAATCCTGCTCTACTATGGTTTTCGATACTTCATCGATTCTGGCCGGAATTTCGTCGAGTTTCTTCTTATTCTCGAGAAGAGCTTTTTTATCCCTGCTCAGGATCTCCTCAGAAGTGAATTGTGCCAGTTGATCAGCCAGCGATTGGAACTTTGGATCGGTTGCCAAAACATCAGCATCTGTCATATCAGATACCAGCTTAAACAGAGTCTTCCTGCGGTCGATTGGCTTCTGAGCCATGAATGCATTGGTATTACTTACGAACTTAAAAACTTCCTCCGGTACCAGTGCTTCTATGTATGCCTTAAATTCCTTTTCTGCCTTCGGGATAGTATTGACTTCATAAAGGTTAACATTGCCCTCGAAGGTCTTCTCCTCGGATCCGCGCTTCTTCACCCAGTTTTGCCTCTGGGTTTTAACGATGGTTAACTCTCTACCGTCAACGTCCCACACAGTCTCGACTTGGATATCAACAAAATCAACATCGATACCCATTGCATCCTTGGGACGGATATCGAAGCTGGAAGCTCCGGAGCTATCCTTGCCGAACAGCACCCACATAACCGCATCTGCGATCGTTGTCTTCCCAGATCCATTCTGGCCCTTTATAGCTGTTCTGTTGCCGAAGTCAATGCTCCGGTCCTTACACCCTTTGAAGTTCTGGATGTGTATTCTTATCAGTTTCATTCTCATGATCTGTATTACCTCCTTTGATTTAATCTTTGTTCGTGCCATGTAGCCCAACGGCAATTATCTGGTGAGTATCCTAAGTCACCATTCTTTCTATCAAGAGTAAGGTCATCGGTATACCCATTATTAACAGCCCAATTATAAAACTTCGTAAAATCACCGTTCCATTCATCACATACAGCAATGCCTCTGCCGCCATAATACTCATAGGTTTTGGAATTAGGATTACTGCACCTGGTTTTCATACTGCACCAGATCCTATAAAGCCTTGAATTAGTGAGGCCATGAGTGGTATTCATTGACGTGGTCTTTTCGCTTGAATAGCAGCCACAGCTCTTTGAATGACCATTGATAATATGAGTGCTCTGAATATAAACAATGTTTCCGCAATCACATCGACATTCCCATACGACTTTACCGCTTGATCTCTTTGAAGTCGGATGAATTGCAACCAGCTTGCCCGATCTCATTCCTGTAATATCTTTGAAGAATATCTTACCGTTATCACGTTTCAGACAACCGCAGCTCTTAACACTTTCTGTCCTTAGGCATGTGCCAGCAACGATTACTATGTTTCCGCAATCACATTGACATTCCCAAAGAAGTTGTCTGTCTTTTGATTTTCCCGCGCTCTCAATTACTGTAAGCCGGTTGAACTTCATCCCCTTCAAGTTGAACTTCTCTTGTAGTTTCATCTGATACCTCGCAATCCGAACAGGCTTCCCCTGGATCTAAATGCGCCCCACACTCAGGGCAAGTCCGGTAATATGCCATGCGCTATGCCTCCATAACCTTGTCCACGATCTTAAGACCGCAGCTCCGGCAGATATATATGCCTTCAACCTCAAGCAGCTGATCAGTTGATCCACAAATGATGCAGCCATCTACCGCCTTCCGGAAACAGATCTCATTGCTCTCTATGTACATATCAACTTCCTGACACTCATCGAAACCTAGTGACCTGCGGATCTCTATCGGAAGAGTGAGCCTTCCCAGCTCGTCCAAAAATCTTGTTAAGCCTATAGCCTTATCCGGCTTAAGCTCAACACGCAGTACGTTGCCTTTCAGATGCATAACTGCAGGTGCGTTCTCTCTGGGCGTGACCCCAAATGCCTTACGATATTCCATGGGAATGCAAATTCTCCCGAGTTCATCAATCTTTCTTACAATTCCTTTTGCCATAATTTAATTGACCTCCTTAGTCATTGGTGATACAATCACCTTAAGATATTTTTCTCTGGGCCCGGACCGACTTGCACTCGGTAAGGGCTCGTTTTCTTTTACTTTTACACCATGGACATTCATATCCACTAATGGGTATCTGCTGATACAGGCTGATGTTCCATTTCCGGTGACAAATGATGCAACGCTTTTCTCTTGCCATAGGCCTGTCCCTCCTATCTGTCCTGATGCTTAAACAGTCTTGCGAAGCGTTCCAGAATTGAAGCTTTCTTCTCCTGAGTAGGCTTCATCGCGTTTCGCCACATTGACGTTGCTACGAACCGGCGAAACTCCGAATAACCCTTGCCATAGCTCCTGTGGCTGCGTTCCATGTGCTTAATTCTGCCTGCCATACTACTTTCCCTCCTCTTTATTAAGTTGATCTACCACGACCTGGACCGCTTCTCTGTTTTCGACATATCCTCCGGCATACTCCCTGTTTCCGGAGTGGTCAATCTCATTCACATCCACGAGCCGGTAGGCCGCATACATCTTTTTATCTCCGATGTATTGTGAAGTCACTTTCCATTTGCCTGCCATACTACTTTCCCTCCTTCCTTTAATGCTTCCAGCGCGGGTAATCGCGCCGGCGCTTGTCCTCTAAGATGCCCATGTGCTTGCGCTCGATGCGGTCCAGATCGTCAGCTGTGGCCGCGAAATCATCAATCAGCTCCAAAGAGCTCAAGGCCATATGCAAACCTTTGGCTATATCCAGCGATTCTTTAGCCTTACGCAGCTGCTCAAATGTGCTGTGGCCCGATACGTCCTGTGCCGATATGATCAACTTGTACAGATCTCCCTTAAGCGCTGATATCCTGCTTTTATCTACAGGTATTACAATTTGGATACCCAATGTCATCCCTCCTCCCTACACCCATCGTCCGCCGACAAAATGCCTGCTGACCCATCCCGCATCCGTAAACAATATCACTCCGGTGACTGCCATCCATAATATGTACTGCCCCAGGTTGATCAGGTCCGCAAACATGGCGCCGGTCAGCAGGATCCATGCTGCGATACAGATGACAAGGGTGATAATTGCTGCCAACTGTTGTAATTGCTTTCTCATGATTCACCTTCTTTCTTATCCTTAAGTCGTAGATGGAGGTTATATAACGCCTCCGCCAATTTTTCCTCCCATGTGTCCGTATACTCGACCCGAATCTTAATGCCATTTTTAGCTACCATCTTAATCCCTCCCTAAGGTAATCTTACATAGTACGTAAGTTGAGGCTAAAAAAAATAGCACCTGCCTTTTCCGGTTCAATTCCCAGTACCGAAACAAGCTTATCCATAACCTCAGACGAAGGTTGACTTTCGCCACTGAGAACCTTTGAAAGCGTGTTTCTGCTAATGCCGGTCTTTTCGGATAGCTCAATAATGGTGTCTATTTCTTTTTCGATCATCATCTTCTTGATAGCCTTTGTGTCTGTTTTATAAATACTAGCCATCTCGCATCTCCTTTCATAAACTTACTTGTTGCGTAAGTTCATATTAGCACCATATCTTGTATGTGTCAATACGCTATGCGTAAGTTTTTTAATTTAATACAAAATAAATGTTGCATTGTGCGTAAGTTAGTGATATAGTAAAATTTGTAAAATATATGAAAGGAGCCTTATTATGGCTGTATTAAACGATAGGATAAAAGAAAGAAGGATTGCATCTGGATTGACCCTTTTACAAGTCGCTGACAAACTCGGAGTCAAAGAAGCAACTGTTCAAAGATATGAGAGTGGTGAGATTAAAAACATAAAACATGAGACCATAGCGGAACTGGCTGATATATTTAATTGTAGCCCAGAGTATTTAATGGGATGGTCTAATCAGGTCATAAGATTAAATGCCTATTCAAAGGCTTTAACAGGAATTGATTATATAGGGATTGCTGAAAAGGCAGGGTTTAATCCAGAGACAATTGCTGCTCATAAAGAGAATAACGAAAACTGGACAGAAGAAGAGCTAAGAAAGATAGAAGAATACAAGCAGCTTTTATTGGCTGCAAGAAAAAATAAAAAATAGGCATAGCCTGTCCTGTCTGTAGTGTAAAATTGTTACATTATATTGTAAGAGGGCGATTATTTGACTTATGAAGAACTGCAGACGCTATACGGTGATCTTGTTATAGTCGAATCTGATCTAAGCGCAGTGAGCGGATTAAAAGGTCTATATGTTGACGGGTGTATTGCTATTGAGAAGACGCTTACATATGCCGAAAAGGGCTGTGTATTATCTGAAGAAATCGGGCATCACCTTACAAGTTACGGAGACATATTAGATCAGAAAAGCATTGCTAACCGCAAGCAGGAACGCAGAGCCAGAATGGTGGCGTATGATATGCAGGTAGGGCTTGATGGAATCATTGAGGCATATAATGCTGGGTGTATAAACCTATATGAAATTGCCGACTATCTTCAGTTAACTGAAGATTTTTTAAGACAGGCAATTGAAAGCTATCGCAATAAGTATGGCCTATGTGTCAGGCACAATAACTACTTAATTTACTTCGAGCCATATCTCGGTGTAATGAAATTAATTTAGGAGGTATCATGAATATTGGAATCTACACAAGGAAATCCATATACTCTGACAAGTCGGACAGCACTGCAAATCAGGCTGCCATCTGTAGAGAGTATGCTAAAAATAACTACACTGTTACCTCTATAATAGAATATGAGGACGAAGGATATACCGGAGCAAACACTAATCGCCCCGGTTATACCCAACTGATGAATGATATCCACAATAAAAAAATAGATGCCTTGGTCTGTTACAAAATCGATCGTATCAGCAGAAATGTTTTGGATTTTTCGAAAACTTTTGAGATCCTCCAGCAGCATAATGTATCGTTTGTCTCTGTCAAAGAGCAGATTGATACCTCCACTCCTTTGGGCAGGGCTATGATGTATATCTGCTCTGTATTTGCTCAGATGGAGCGCGAAACAACTGCAGAACGAGTAAAGGATAACCTGACTGAGTTAGCTAAGTCAGGTAAATGGGCCGGAGGGAACCCACCTCTGGGCTTTAGAAGAGAGCGTATTGTTGTAAACGGGAAAAAGCATACAACAATAGTTGAAAATCCGGAAGATCTCCCATTGCTCAAAAAAATATTCAACACATTCCTGGATGGATACTCCTTAAATGGGTTGGAAACGCACTTTAAAAATAACGGCATTAAAAGCATTAATGGAAAATACTTTTCAAGCACTCAGCTACATCAGATCTTGCGTAATCCGCATTACGTGACAGCAACTCCGGAAGTATATGATTATTTTGAAAATAAGGGATGCACCATGGCAGTGGATCGTAATAAATTTGATGGGACCCACGGCGTTATGGTTTATGGACGTACTACCGGCGGACGAAAAAAAACTCATATGGTGAACACGACAGACAAATGGATTGTTACTGTTGGACTACACATGCCAATCATATCGTCTGATACATGGCTTTCGGTACAGAACCGGTTTGGCAAAAACATCATAGACAAAACTCGGAAGTACAACATAGGTCTACTTAAAGGTATATTGAAATGTAAGTGCGGGTACACCATGAGAGTACAGCATAAGATAGACAAGACATATAACAGAGTATATGACTATTATTACTGCCAAAATCGCAATCGGAGAGGGGTTATGTATTGTGACATGAACTCAGTGGATGTAAGTAAGCTGGATGATGCTCTTTTAGAACTGTTGCAAGAGTTAACTGTAAATAAAGATAAGCTCCGGACACTATTGCATAAAGAACGACCCGCGTCTCCTGTACGAAACCAATCCACTGTCATAAAAGAGATAAACTCTGTTGAGAAGAAAATAAGTAATCTAGCATCCGCCTTACAAGATGCCCTTGGATCCACCGCGTCTAAGTATATTATTGCTGAAATTGAGAAGCTAGACAAGCAGATATCCGGGCTTAACTACGAATTAAGAGAGCTAAGATTAATTGAGCGTGACAGCAAAAAAATCGATGAAGATGTGGATATTTTGCAAGAGCGCATCATTAATTATTTAAAGGTTTTTAATAATCTCGAATATAATGATAAGGCTAAGTTCTTAGCTGATCTATTTAGTGAATGTACCTGGGATGGCGATGAGCTCTTTTTGCGAATTTAATCTATTTATTATAGTGCGCCTATCTGGGCGCATTCTTAAGGAGGTCTTAATCAGATCCCGAATCGTTATGCGGTTATTTCCCTCCGTATTGGCATTTCTTACCTCCAGCCGTACCAGGTTGGGTATGTTACGAAGCTGCAGCTCAGCCGAATCTTCAATGGTAATGATCCGTTCTCCGCTGGGTATATAGTTGGAGAGAACGTTCAGGAAGGTGGTTTTCCCAGAGCCGGTTCCTCCGCTGATAAAGATATTGTAGCCTGCAACTACCAGTGCTTTCAGAAAGAGTGCCGCTTCCTCCGTAATGGAGCCAAGCCGGATCAGCTCCTCGACCGTAATCGGATTGTCGGGAAATTTTCTGATGGTAATTACCGGCCCATCCATAGCTACAGGGGGAAGTACGACATTGACTCTGGAGCCGTCTGCCAATCTGGCGTCAACGATTGGGTTTGCTTCGTTAACAATCCGGTTGGAGTGCGATACGATTTGCTGTACCACATCCTCCAGCTTCTTCTGTGATTCAAAGGAGCGTTCGTAGGGATAAAGCTTACCCTTCTGTTCTATGAAGATATATCCCGGTCCATTTACCATAATCTCTGTTATGCTACTGTCCTCCACCAGATCCTGCAGAATATCCAGCCTCCGAATGGAGTTGAATATTTCTCGCCGCATCCTTCTCTTCTCCTGTACACTGATATAATCCTCCTTGCTTTTCTGAACAAGAATCCGATCAATGGTATTCAGTAGCTCTTCATCTGTAATTTCTGCAGTTAAGTCTATATTGTCCAGCACCTCCTGCTGGAGCTTCTCCTTTATCCATCCCATCTGATCTGACCTCCTCCTTCTTATAACAAGCCTGCCTGCTGCTTCACCAGCTGACTCAGGGCACTGTCCTTAAGTCCTTCCCTGTTGTCGCTGCCTGTCCCTTCCCTATAAGAATCCTCCGGCAGAAGCACCCGCTGATATCGTTCAGTTCCGGTATCCAGCTTTAGGAATTCCATCTGCCTGTCCCACTCCCGCAGTGCGGCTTTAGAGTAGCTATTTCCATGATATAGAACATGGCATTCCTGGCTCCTGCTCATCAGCTCTATGGAAAACTCAGTGTAAATCCCATGATAAATAATGATCGCCTCATAATCCGTATTGGTCTTTAGCTCCTCTATCAGCCTGACAGCGTCCTCCTTACCGAGAGAAAGCAGGTCCAGCCCGTGAGCAAGTCCACTTAAACAGGCAAGCTTGCCTGAGTATTTCAGCAGCCCGTTCAGCTTTAAGATCAGCTGGTCATGCTTTTCCTTCAGATAATAAATGAACTCGGAAAGAGCCTGATCCTCACCTGCCAAGATCGGATCCATCAGAACCGGCAGCTGTTCAAGAGACAGATACAGAACCTTCTGCTTATCGGCAAGATAATGCGCCAGAAGCCAGGCATAAGAAGCCTCCCCATACCCTCCTTTCGGAGCATATACAGAGATCATCTTCATCTCAAGCTCCCGTCCCGGTCCTTTCAGCCCCTGTGCTTTCATATAGCAGGCCAGTAGCTCATTAATTACTTCCTTGGCAGACTGATACTTATAGACGGTCTGCGGGTACTCCTTGTAACCTGATACTTTTGTACCTGACAGCCGTAGGGTATAGCGGATATTCTCTAAAGGCTGCTCCTCCCTGACTCCTTCCCCCAGGAGTAGCAGCTCCACCTCATGGTCCTTCAAAAAGCCTTCCAAGCTCTCCCATCTGGTGAACAGAAGAAGCTCGAAGTCGTTTAAGACCTTCTTCATATAATCCATTAGCCGGTTTGCATAAGCCACTTCAGTATCATAAATTGCCATTCGTTTGATCAAAACGGAACCCTCCTGTGCCTTCAGAATATATTGATTAAGAAGACCTCCTGCCCTGGAAGCATAGGTTATTCCGTATATGGGCTGAACATCTTAGAAGGAGGTCTGTAATATTATGTGATAACCGTAACTGGGAAAGAAAGATAGGTAAAAGATATAAGAGAAGTCCTAAGCATAAAATCGGTGATCTCTGTTATAAGCTAAGATAAAACAGAAGGGACACCAAGGATAGCAGCCAATCAACCGGGGATATCTGATATAGCTCCTGCTATACTTCAGATATCAGTTAGCCTATCCTTAAGATTAGACATATCATATACGTGGGTAAAAGGTATCAAGAATACAATGTAATATATAGATTTGACTTAAGAATAGCTTAGATCATAAGAAAGTCCATCAGACCGGAAGCTCCGGATTTGATTTGCAGCTTCATCTTACTATAAGAAAAAACAGCTGTCAATATCATCCATATGACAGCCTTAATCTTTGTTGCTTTTCCTTATAAACAAAGAAAACCTCAGACATTATGCACAATTAACGGAAGGTATAATATATGGATATCCCATAGAGCAGAATAAAGCCCGGTAAACCAAGCAGTCCATTCGATAGGATGGTAATCGGATTCACTCCGACCGTAAAGTGGTAACCCTGGCTTTTCAGCGCAAGGTCCAGCACACATACCCCTGCGGTACCGACACAGGCACGAAGAGCAAAGTCTATTAACAGCTCCGGTCTGCGTCTGATCAGGCAGAAGGCTATGAAGCTGATACAGACGATTATGATCCCTGCCAATATGATTTTTTCCATCTCTACCTCCCTGTACCTGCCCAAAGCCAGGAAACAAACACAGGCACATCCATGATCCAAACAGGCTTTGTCTAGCCTACAACCTACTATATTTATATACATACTTATCCAATTTATTCTAGTAAATAGAATAAATGGCAAAGAAAATGACTATACTATAGCAAAAGTAAGCAAAGGTAGGTGCTATTCATGTCATTGTTCTCCAGAAAGAAACACAAGCGTCCGACCACCTATGATCTTCTGATTAACGAAATAAATAAGACAAAGATTGCTCTGGAGGCCGCTTACTCTAACTTTGAGAATGTGGTTGATCCGGATCTGATAGACAGCTGTATCTATGAGCTGAATGCGGTGCAAAACCGTTATCGCTTCCTGCTTAAGCAGGTAAAGGCCTCGGATAAAAACTACTGCTAAACCTAACACATAAAAGGAGCTGCCACCCCAGGTTTCCCACCCCGGGTAACAGCTCCCTTACTTGTACTATCTTATCGTATGTGTTTAGAGCTTTCCTTCGTAGATACTCATCTATTTCCTTTGTTCCTCAGTATAACTTTGTATCAGGATTCTAAGTACTCTAATGTCTTCCGTATCTTCAGGTCTCTGTACTCTTGTCTCTTCCTTGTATCAAGGTATTTGCACCATAGCATCTTTTGTATCTTAACGTCCTTTGTACCCTAGTCTCTTCTGTGCATCAAGCTCCTTTGTACCTTAGCATCTTCCGTATCTTAACGTCCTATACACCCTAGTTCTTCTGTGCATCAAGCTCCTTTGTACCTTAGCATCTTCCGTATCTTAACGTCC
>JAEZNB010000009.1 GCA_023441965.1 Bacillota bacterium | reverse complement strand
GACGCACAGTGTGAGTTATTTGATCCATGGTAAATGGCCTCCTTTAAAAAACTAATAGTTTTTTGCATTTTTTAAAGTATGCCACAAAAAATATATTTAGCCTAGGCGAGTGATTTGACGTATACTTTAATTCCGGTTGCAGTGTTGGTGTATCGAAATCTAACGATAAAAACACCGGCTCAAATTGTACTTGTGTCGCTCATTCAAACTGTTTTTGCCCCAGCTTTTGCACTGGTAGCTATTGTAATCTTTGCATTTATGCTTTTCAATGGTCATCCCGAAGCAATTAATGCAACAAAGAAAAAACAGCAGGAATTCGATTTCCGAATGTCTCAGATTAAAGAGAGCTGGATTGGACATGAATCAGATTATGAAAGGGCAAACAAATTAGGCTATAGCACTCCGGAGGATGCTATTAAAGCCGGATATATGTATGATGGAACGTACATATACCTGTAAATGCGTGTAAAGGGTCTGATATTCAGAAAATTTGATTAGCTAAAATTGATAATAGGGTAAAGGAGAGTTGATATACATAATTATCAGCTTCATAGATTAATATTAATGTAAATCCTTATGTTTTTCTTACTGAGCATAACAATGAGTAATATACTTCATGTGTTTTCTTTGCTTACCAATAATATTATATCTTCAATATATTTTTTAAGAGTTTCTCTATCTCCTTGTCTTGAGTCTGTAGAACAGGCATTTACTAACGGAATAGGCTTAGGTATTGTATTACTATTCTTCTTAAAGTTGTAAATCCGAGACTCAACGCTAGGAAAAAGCGCACATATACCAATCAATGTTAAATCACTACCCTTAGTCGATGCCATAGCACATTGATACTTCAAAAGCAGATCCTTCAAATACTTTACTTTAATATTAATTAGGGTTGAAAATTTTGCATCGAAAATGTAATAGTACTTTCTACTCCCGTTGTCTATTTCAAACAGAAAATCAGGGGTCCAGTAACTGCTAACACAGGTACCCTTATTGAAATTATATCCAGTACTATACAATTCAATTTCTTCCATATTGTTAGTGTCTTTTATATAAGGTTCGTAGAAGAGACGAAGTTTTACTACATTATTACTATAAGAATAAATATTATTTATCTGCAATTCATTTTGATCTGCCTCTTCTTTGTCCATATATAAACATTTATAACTCATATTTAAAGTATACCCATTGTCTTGTATCGCCCGTTGTAACTTTAACAGACAGTAGTATTCATAAATTCTTGATAGAGTCTTCAACTTGAAGACATAATCCATATTATTCAAATTATAATCGCCACTATCGAACCATTTAGCAATAGCAATATAGCACTGTCTATAAAATTTAATCTGTTTAAAAGTATTTGTCATCGGTGGCTTAACGAAAACCAAACAATCTTCACAGTTTAAAACTCGGTGATATGTGTGATATAAGTTCTTAATAGAACTATGATGATCATCTAACTTACTTAATATTCCTTTATAAAAAACCGCTACACATCTGTGAGTCAAATCATAATTGTTTGGAATTTTACACAATACATTTTCTGGAACTAATGACATCAATTCTATTTTTTCTCTTATTTCTAATCTTTTAGCAGCAAGTAGTTCTACTATTCCCTTTAAAAACCCAGTTATTATTAGATTTTCGTATACATTGTATGAGGTTTTTTTTACTTCTGTTTTAACCTTATCTAACATATAGCGTTTACCATGTAGCATTATGCCGTTCTTAACATACGTCCGAGATAGTGCGTTTGGAGACTGTGTAATCCATTTTAAACTTTCATGAGTCAATTTTTGAGCTTTATTAATATCTTCTACTCGATCAATGATCTCGACACATGATTTGGCTGCATTACGAAACATCGATAAATTCTGAGTAAATACTTTTTCAATCATTATAAGTAAACTTATCATATTCCAAATACTCATTCTCTTACTTCTTACAACATCTGACCGAAGCATACTTTTGCTAAAACAAATATCAAGAAATTCAGGCATGTTATCTTCAATTTCATGCAGCATTTCGAATATCCTATCACTGGTTTCTTTTGTGGTTGCAACACAGATGTAAGGAGTATATTTTTGATACTCCTTACCGTCAATTTCAGTTACTGTTATAGTAATATAGCACAAATCAAAACACCCACTAAAATGAATGTCCATTGTTGTTTGGTAGCAGTCAATATCACGACTTTGAAGGTTCGGAAGAACATAATCACCAATCGACATTTCAACATTTAATACATCACCTAGATCATTACAGGATAAACAGTAAGCTTTGTTCTCAAATATGAGAGCGTCCTTGTCCATCTTGTCATAACTCGGTAAATCATTAAATAAAGATACCACAATTTTTTCTCCGGTAATAGAAATCATAGTTAATTTATCCATATAGATCTCCGTTATGCATTAAAATAATTATAAAACAAATGATCCGATTTACGAAGAATATTGTTAATTATCTTACAACACCTATCCAATTGATTGTCTCTGCAAATTTTCTGCAATTCCTCTAAAAAACCCTGGTACTTCTCATCATTACCGTTTATTAGTGGTAAAAGCTTTTGAGAAACAGCATAATCCAGCGCACTTTCTTTACTCATATACATTTCTGCAACAGAACAATAATTAACAATTGCCTTTACACTCCGATTACTAAGAACATGCCCTCCAATATCTCTGAATGTTTCAAGAATAAGCATAAGGCGTTTTTTTGTTAGTTGAGAGACTTCTTTTCCACTTGTATCACCAAAATAATTCTCAAGAGTTGCCAAATCAATAATTCTCTGGTTGTTTTTCACCTTATTTTCATCTGCGTTAATTATCTCAATTATGTCTCCCAAGCTTATTGATTCCATTAGTATTACCCATGCTCGATCTAAAAATCTAGGTGACAAGACCTCAGTAGTATGATCATAATTAATTGTTGCTAAAAACCTCAAACCAGAGCCAATCTTTACACTATGCCCGTTTCCATAGTCAATTTTCTTATCATTTCTATCATCATTAAAATGGTTAAAGTTCGACCAATAATACTCTATTGGGCTTAAATTTGCTTCATCAAGCAATGCTATGTATGGAATCGGATTAATATTGGACTCAACCTCTTCGTTCATTATTTCTAGACAACTGGAAAAAGCCGGTTGAGTTTTTTCAATGTGCTTAGTTATTGGATTATAATATCCAATTAAATCCTTTGATGAAGTCCATCCTCTTTCAACACTGATTTCCGCGAACCTATTCGTATATAATCCTAAACCCTTTGCTAATAGTTTGCATAATGATGTTTTCCCTGACCCTGGTTCGCCTGCAAAAACCGTAATAAAGTTCTGCGTAATACTGATTAAATAATTATAGATATCATCAATTGATACATTTCGACCTGCTTCCTTAAAAAAACTTGAAAGAAAAAGAACCAAGTCCTGTGCGTTTTTCGTTTCCATCAGATCATTTTGACTATATACTTTTAGAGCCATCGGTTTATCCAAAGGCATATTCATTTCTCTAAACAGCAAATCAACTATCTCGTTTTCTCTGTTCTTTTGAATCCATTCACATATTTTAGTATCAATATCTCTATTTATTGAATCTAGGTTTTCCTGTGCGGTAGAAATTGTTGTTCTCAATCTCTTTTCAGTATAATCCAATCCTGATATTTCAACATTTTTATTATTTATTTCCTTCTCTAATTCATACAGTTCCTTTTTTTTGCTATTCATAACATCTTCCGTGAGCTGCTTGAACAATATTTCATTTTGTTCTAATTTTTTTTGTAAATTGTCAAGAGCCTCTCGTTTTTGAGTTATCTCACTTTCCTTAATTGCTAGTTCATGTACTAAGAGTTCAAGTTGCTCCGTATATTTGCTATCTTTTTTAGCGATTGTTTCAAAATATTCAGGATGATCAATTAAAAACTGAGTTTTAAATTCCTCAGCCTTTTCATTATCTGTAAAAAATTGATATGTTACCTTTGTAAGGTACTCGCTAATACGATCCGTAGATTTGATCATTTGCACAATTCGATCAACTCTGCTATATTTCATCGTAGTATCGATATCATGGAAACTATTAGAAATTCTTTGTATTTGCTCAAAAAAATCGTGACTATACGCTTTAATTTCGTTTATTGTATTTGATTCATTTAACATCCTTTCAAATATTTTTAACAATGAGGAATCATCAATAAAATCCACTTGATCTATATAAGCTCTTTCCATTAAAGTTTCAAGCTTGTATATAAACCATAACTTGTTCTGTTGGAACAATGAAAAATAGCCTTCATTTATTATTGTCTCTAAATCACTTCTCTTGTAACGATTAATGCAGTTTGATTCACTAAAAATATTAACCGTATATAATTCATTAGTTTCACTCTTGCCTTTATTTATACAAACTAATGGTCCATAACAATATTCCCCTATATACAGTAAAATGTTTTTACTTGGGCAATGATCAATTTTAAATGTTCTATTTGCTTGTTCTGCAATAACCTTTTCAATCGGTATTTCACATGGAATAATCTCTACGATTTCATCATTTTTAAGTTGATCTATGTCCTCGTATTGCATTGTATAGGCGCAACTGTTTTCATATGAGGGTTCAAATGTAGGACTTTTATATTTAGGTTGTTGAAAGTCAATTCTAAACTTGAATAATCGATCTCTATACTCATCTCCGCTACCGGTTGATCGTGTCGTATTCAAAAAAATAGTACCACTATTAGGGAATTCATCTCTGCGATTTTCAACACTCCGTAAATGCCCATCAATTATTTCAAATTGGGGTTTTACAAAGAAGTTATCAGTGTTCTGTTGTGGACGTAAAGCTCCCAAAAAATACTTATACATAGTTACTCCTCCCATTAGTTACATTCTATAAATTGAATTATAAATAAATTAATACCTAGTAAAAATATAACATTACTTTTTCCAAAATACAACAAAAATCAGATTATTAATTATAAATTTGCGTATATTTTCTAGAAAAGCTCTCACATCTTCTAACATATATAAAAACTAGAATCGATGATTTTCCCCAAACCCTCAGGTGACATGAGGTGACATAGAAGCACCGTAAATATTAAAAATCCATTTCTCATCATCAATCCTTACCCATACTTGCCTATATACGCCCAATTCAAAAAAGCTCAATGAAATCGAGACTCAGAGCAATGTTTCCGGTTTTGCGTTCGATCTCAGAACGCAAAAAAAGAACCAAACCCGAAAGTTTGATTCTCTTTTTTCAACTGCAGTCGAGGGGACTTGAACCCCTACCCAGAAACCCGGACTAGATCCTTAGTCTAGCGCGTATGCCAATTCCGCCACGACTGCATATTATTGCTCGCTATCAGTAGCGAACAATAGAGATTATATCATCCCCGTAGGGTAAATGCAACACTTTTTTCGTATTTTTGCTGTGCAAAATATAGTCTTCCTTACTGCCAGATTGATATGGCTCCTTCCGGAAAATCAAGCTCTGATAAAGCTTCTCCACCTTATTTCCTCTTCCTGATGCAGGCGTCAAAGGTATCCCTCATGGCGGGATTATTAATCAGGTTACCGCGATAATCAAACCGTGAGCCGTGACAGGGACAATCCCAGGTCATCTCATTCTGATTCCACTCCAGCTTACAGCCTAAGTGCGGGCACTTCGTTGATACAAAATAGTATTTATCCTCCTGATCCCGGTATACTCCGACCCTCTGTCCGTCATAGCGGACCACACCGGCCTTCCCCTTCTCGATATCCTTCAGCCTGTCGTGAGGAATCTTTAGGTACTCTGACAGGAGGCTGATTGTGATGATTGCGGCATCCTTTAGAAATGCCCTGCTGCCGGACAGCATTAGTCTGCGAGGATTATATACCTTCTGGTAGTCATGATTCCTTCCGGCAATCATTTCACTGATAATCATGGCAGATACCATGGAGCCGGTCATACCCCATTTATTAAAGCCGGTTGCCACATAGATGTTCGGCGTCTGCAAGGAATAGGTACCGATATACGGAATTGAATCCGGTGTCATACAGTCCTGATTGGACCAGGTATACAGAAGCCTGGCCCCCGGGTAATATTCCTTGACATGCTTCTCTATAATACCATAAGCATCCTTAGGCTGATACTCCCCCGTACGGTGAGTGACTCCTCCAAAGATCAGCAGGTCCTTATAATTCCGAAGAGAAAAGCCGTCCGGATCGGCATCCAGATACATACCATCCAAGCGAGTTTTCGATGCCGTTTCTCCTGCTTCAAGGGCACTTAGATAAAAGCGCTCCTGATGCATCCGAAAGAAATAGTAGCCCGGAACATTGATGAAGGGATAATGGGTCGCAATGATCACCTTCTTTGCCTTCACACTGCCCTGATCGGTCTTAATCAAACCATCCTTATGGATTTCTGTTACTCTGGTATTTTCATATAGGTTCAGTTTATCCGTCACTGCATCAAGGAATTTGAGTGGATGGAACTGTGCCTGGTGGTCAAATCGGATTGCTGCCTTCACCCGGAAGGGTAGTGTCGTCTCCTTGGTAAAGGAAGCCGGAAGTCCCAGCCTCTGCGCCGCCTCAACTTCCTGTTTGATCTTGTATTCATCGTCTAAAGTATAGACGTAATTCGGGAGGATTTCATAATCACAATCTATCTGAAGCTCGTTGATGATTTCCTCATATTTCTCGATTGCCTGCTGGTTCGCCATCGCATATTCCCAAGCCCGCTGTTCTCCCTTATAGGTCAGGAGCTTCCTGTAGATCAGCCCATGCTGGGAGGTTATCTTAGCGGTCGTATTCCTCGTCATTCCGCTGCCTGCTTCCTTACATTCCAGCACCACTGTCTGGATCCCCTGCTTTTGCAGGAGATATGCTGTCAGAACACCTGCCAGCCCTGCCCCAATTACAGCAACCTCTACATTGATATCTTCGGTTAATGGGGGTCGAACCGTCCTCTCCTTATAGCTGCCATCTGAATTCCTGTTATATCTGTATTGCTTTTGGACCCATAGGGATTCCCCCCGTTCCTTGCCACTTTCCTCAAAGCTTCCGTTTTCTTTCCACAGAATCGCCATATTTATTCACCTCAAGCCTATACTTGCCAGAAGTAATGCGGATTATTCGAAAAAGGCAATAAAAAAACTCCCCGAGTAGGGCTCGAACCTACAACCCCGCGGTTAACAGCCGCGTGCTCTACCATTGAGCTATCGAGGAATACGTTAGTAATTTTAATACGTGGATTGATTGATGTCAATATTATTTTATATTTTCTGCCAAAATATATATGATGCAGTCAGAGGATGCAATCCTTCTCCTGACCGAGCATCAAATATCGATGCAAAAAGAAAATGAATCCAATTAAAATTTTGTATTGAATTTAGAAAATTTCTATGCTATAATCAAATTCGTCCCTCAAGGAAAGCATTAAGTCCGGGAGGTACAAAGTGAATAAGCAGTTGTGGCGGAATTGGCATACGCGCTAGATTCAGGTTCTAGTCCGGGTTAACTGGGTAGGGGTTCAAGTCCCCTCAACTGCACTAAAAAATGAGGCTCATAACAAAGGTTATGAACCTCATTTTTAGTAAAGTATAGATTACATTAAACACATTCCTAATTCGAATTTAACCCAAAAGCTCTTGTGCCCAGCTTCTGTTTATATAGCGTTTCATATTTCAATACATCATCCTTAACCAAGGCCGTTGGTAATACTTTCAGGATTGAATACTGAAAATAATTGTATCGGTCAGGATATTGTTCTAAGAGAGTAATCAGCTGCTGATTACCACCGTGATGCGTCCTGGCATATGTTGTCCAACGCCCTAGAATACCCTCTTTTCCGTAAGCACTTCCTATGTATTGTGAGCCTGATACTGTATCAAGTATCAAATACACTCCTGCAACGGATGAAAGCTGGCGATGCCACTCACGGTTTGCATCTTTATTGTCAATGATGGTTCTAAGGTCTGCAAATGAAAGAATAAGGTCATCAAATCCGGCAAATTCTTTCATATATCCTACAGGTAATATTTCAACCACTTCTTTTTCCACTAAGTACTGATGCCATGCTATACCTGTATTTCCCCAACTAATAACCAGTCGGTCCCTTAGGTCTGACATGAAATCTATCTCTTGTAAATCATAGTAATAGTAATCATCCCGATAAAAGTCTTCTATACCCAAATCAGGCAAGCACTGGGTTCTTCTAATCGCTGCTACAGTTGTTTTATCTGCAACCTTATACATCCCAACAAAAACACATTTATCATTTTCTGTTGCAATAAAAATCATGATGTAATCACAGGTGTCAAATACAGGCTTACCCTGTACGCGCTGATAAGCATTCAGTAACCCCTTCTTATATAATTGCTCCAGATCCAAACCCTTTTCTCTTGTGTGTCGGACTAACTTAATTGTGCCCTGGGGGTGGTTGTCGTAGGATTTCATCAACTGTATCAAATTCATATCTCGCCTTCCTTTCCATCAGAGGCAAAACCAATCCCTTCGCTGTCCGGTCATTTAATGTCTTGTCGGTTGAGTTTATTACTTCTTCTCCATCTCCACAAACTGATGACCCTCTTTTAGAAAGACCTTTTCGGCAGCAGATTTCGCTTTCCCATATATGGTTAAAGAGTGATTAGGACCAAACACGCCTTCCCCGATCTTCGTAACACTTCCCGGAATATAGGCATTTACCAGGTCCGAGTTGCCATCAAAAGCAGAATCCCCTATGCTTGTGACACTGTCCGGAAGGGTCAAGCTTAAAAGGTTACAGAAATAGAAGGCATATTCTCCAATACTTGTGATACCTTTTGGAATGTTTACATTTCGCAGCGAATGGCAATGCATAAACACAGAATTCCCAATACTTTTTAAGCCCTTAGGAAGGGTAACACTGATCAGATTTCGGCAAGAATCAAACGCACCATTACCTATGCTGGTCACACTGTCCGGAATCACAATACTTGTAAGACTTCTGCATGCGGCAAACGCATTATCGTCAATTCTTGTTACAGTGTCCGGAATTGTTACTGACGTAATGTAACTGTTACCGGTAAATGCACCGGCCGAAATTCTAGTGACCCCCTTTGGAATGTTTACAATCGGTGAGGAAGCATCATACAACAGTAAGGTGTTTTTCCAAATGAAGAATCCATTTTCATCATAATGCTTCTGATTAGTAATAAATACTGTTTCATTAAATGCTCCACTGCCTATATTGACTACACTGTCCGGTATATTTATGTTCTCAAGAGAGTTACAGCTTGCAAATGCATCGGTACCGATTGTTATAACACTGCTTGGTATGCTTACATTTTGAAGCCGATCATTGTTATAGAATGCGCCGGACGATATTTTTGTAATCCCATCCGGTATTGTTACGTTGTTAGCATAACCTTTATAGGCAAGCAGCTCATTATTCACAATCAGGAATTCTCCTGAATAATTTTCTACCCATCCCGTACCATAGAATGCATACTCCCCAATATGCGTTACACTGTTTGGAACTATGACATTTGCCAGTTTCTCGCAACCTTCAAAGGCATAATTTCCGATTGAGGTTACACTGCTTGGAATTGTCACACTGGAAAGCTTCGAGCAATAGGTAAACATCTCATTCGAAATGCTTGTCACTCCGTGTCCAAGCGTTGCACTGGTGAGACGTTCGCACTCGTAGAAGATTTTATCTCCCATACTCTTCACACTGCCCGGAATGGTTACACTTTTCAACAGAGTGCAGCCTTCAAAGGCACCGGCACCAATTCTGGTCACGCCATTGGGAATGGTCATACTTAGAATAGCACACTCCTGAAAGGTCCCCCTCCCTATCTCCGTTACACCATTCGGAATACTAATTACGTCAAGATTCCCACAGCCGGCAAACGTATAGTCCCCGATAGTCTTCACCTTGTTAGATAGAGTTACACTTTCTAACCCATAGCAGCCCTTAAATGCTTTCTCACCAATGTGAGTTACGCTGTTTGGAATAACTATCTTATTCAGACTGGTGCAGCCTACAAAGGCATTATCACCAATGCTTGTTACACTGTCCGGAATGGTTATACTTACAAGATCCTGACAATTTTGAAAGGCATAATCAGCTATGGCGGTTACGCCCTTCGGAATCTTTATGCTCGTGGGGTAACCCTTATAGGTCATCAGAACATTATCCACAATGACCAGCTCACCTTTACTATCGAACCATGGTGTATTTTCAAAGGTAGATTCCTTAATGATAACACCCTTTGGCATCGTTACCTTTGTAAGGCTTCTGCATTTGTAAAATGCACTCGAATCAATCATTTGAACGCTCTTTGGAATGGTGACGCTTTCCAGGCTGTAGCATTCATAAAACAAACTCATATCAATCAATTTGATACTGTTTGGAAGCGTAATCTCCGTAAGACTTTCACAGCTGTTAAATGCCGCTGCTCCAATGATCTTTACACTTTTCGGTATTGTAATCTTCTTCAGGTTTCTGCAATAGAAGAAGGCTTCACTTCCGATATAAGTAACACCCTCCGGAATGGTTACCTGTGTAAGATTCCAGCACCTTTCAAATGCATTCTCTGCTATGTGGGTAACACCCTTAGGAATGGTTATTTTTGATTCGGAGCCTTTATATCTCAATAAATACCCGTTCACAATCAAATAGTCACCTTTAAAGTCATCCAGCCATTTTGCTTCTCTGAAGGCAAAAAAACCGATACCGGTTACTGTAGAAGGAATCGTAACATCGGTAAGACTCGTACATCCTTCAAAAGCGCGATTTCCTATTGATGTAATGCCCTTTGACATTTTAACGCTGGTAAGATTGTCACAACCGGAAAATAACGAACCCGCAACGCAGGTAATACTGCCCGGTAGTGTGACACTTTTGAGACTGTCGCACTCAAAGAACGCCATACCACCGAGATGTTCCACACTGCTTGGAATGGTTAGACTCGTAAGACTGTCGCAGCCTGAAAAGGCAGCGGTTCCAATACTGACTATACTGTTAGGAAGGTCTAAGCTTTTTAAACTTTTGCATTCGCTGAATGCACTTTCATCAATGATTTTTACACCCTTTGAAATAGTTAAGGTTGACAGCTTCACACAGTTCTCAAAAGCATTATCAGAAATACGTGTAACACTGCCAGGGATTGTTATACTCGTTAAACTTGTACATCCCCGAAACATCTGAGGCGGAATATCCTCCATATTGTCAGAAAGAATCGCACTTTTCAGACTTGTACAACCGTAAAAAGCAGCATCTCCAACCCTTGTAACACTGTTCGGAAGGGTTATGCTTGTGAGCTTTGAACAGGCATAGAACGCATCGGGGGCAATCCATCTCACACCCTCATGCATCGTTACTATTGCAAGCTTTGAACAATCTTGAAAGACCCCTTCCCCAATGTAACTAACCGTGCTTGGAATTGTTATGCCGGTTAGCGTGTCGCAGTCATAGAATGCAAAATTAAGAAGCTGCACAACCGGTAAACCGTTTATTGTACTGGGTATCTCTACATTGCCACCATTACCTAAATATTGTAGGATCGATACCGTTGCGTAATCGGCATTCTTAGCCCAATAGAAGCCGTCACTGGTTAAATAATCTGAAGCACTCGCTCTCACCGGGAATATGGACGATAAAATCATTGCTGTGATAAGAATAGAACCAATGACCCTCTTTCTCCTCTTTAGCATAGCATAACCCCCCTTTTCTCTTTTGTAGAATATAATAAAAGTGTCATAATTATACCAAATTGCTAAAATTATGTCGATTTATGACGGTTAACTGACTACCGGAAGCATTGTGAACCATATTTGATCAACCATATTTTGATTTCCTATTTATTGTTAACCTGTTGTTTATCTGCTATAATATATTCATTGTAGCGATATGAGTTTTCATCAAGCAATCCTGACGACAAAACCAATGAAACGATAAGAAATGAGGCCAAGCGATGATAGATCAGAATGCACCGGTTTACTCTATGGTAAATCAGCTCTTTGAAGAAGATTGTTTGAAATGCATGCAGCGCATACCAAACGAGTCAATCGATATGATATTGTGTGATTTGCCCTATGGCATGACGCAGAATCAATGGGATAGCTATATTCCCCTGGATCTGCTGTGGGAACAGTATAAGCGGATCATAAAACCAAACGGTGCGATCGTATTGACCTCTCAGGGCTTATTTACCGCCAAACTGATCTTGAGCCAGCCTAAACTATTTAAATATAAATGGGTCTGGGAGAAGTCTAAACCTACCAACTTCTTAAATGCGAAGAAACAGCCTCTTAGAAAGCACGAAGATGTATGCGTATTCTATAAGAAGCAGCCTACCTATAACCCGCAGATGACGGAGGGCGAGCCCTACGACAAAGGGGTACGCAAAAACCAGCTAAGTGGCTCCTATGGTGATTTTCAGCCTGTTCATGTAGCAAGTGACGGAGAGCGATACCCGATTGATATTATATATGTGAAGACAGCGGAGAGCGAGGGCGAGGTAGTACACCCTACGCAAAAGCCCATCGAACTGGGCCGATATTTCGTAAAGACCTATACCAAACCGGGAGACATCGTTCTGGATAATACCTTTGGCAGCGGATCCTTTCTGGTAGCAGCCTTAATGGAGGGCCGTAACTTTATCGGTATTGAAAAGAACGAAGATGTTGCCCTGTTTAAAAAGGATAAGATAAATTATATCGAAGTGGCGAAAAGCAGACTGCTTTCGGCCTGGAACTGCTTAGATAAGAAAACCCGGCAGAAAATCATCAGAACGAACTTAATTCAAGAATTTGAAGAGAGGTAATGAGCAAATGCCTACCATTGTCAGGAGAAATGAACGCAGTTGGGCCATATCCTTGATTTCCGATATCAATATCAGGCTTCAGAACCTGAATATAAGAATTGCCCGGGCTGGCGGTGAAGCTACCATATCCACCGGGCATGTAAGTATGTTTCCTGACCTGCTTTTATTTGGAGACGAGAACCAGACCAGGATTTTACAGGGTTGGGAGCTGAAGCTGCCGGATACCCCCATAACAGACACTGCATTTATAGCTGATGCCCAAAGAAAGGCCGTTTCCTTAGGATTAAACAGCTGCTTTCTCTGGAATTTCAATGCGGGTGTGCTTTATGTAAGAAGGGTAAATGGCGATTTTGAGCTGGTGAAGCAGTGGAATGAGACCAATCATATCCGGACCCGTGAGGATGTGGAGAGATACAAGCAGGAATGGTTGCCTGTGGTAGAAAGCATTTTACTGGAGATAAATGAATATCTGGTGACAGGAGAGATACGTGGCGCCGAAATCGGTGCCATTGTTTCTGATTCCATCCTTGCGACGATCATTGAGCGGAATAAAATGCTTGTGAGCGAAGAGATGAGGCGGACTTGTGCAAGGAATGCCGTCATAGGGGCCTATCTCTCTGTTTGGTGGAATGACATTCAGGCAGAGTTTGTTTCGGATGAGACCAATATGTTCCGTGCCTATGCAAAAGTGGTTTTGCTTCACTGGGCAAACCGGATCATCTTCGCCCATCTGATCAAGCATAGCCATAATGCTGCAATGGAGGTTGACAACCTTACCTTCGAAGCATCGGTTGCAGAGGCAAATGCTGTTTTTGAAAGAATCACAGCAGAATGCGATTTCTATAATATATTTAGTAGCTTGGAGCATGATGACCTGCTCCCGGCAGAGACCTGGCATGACCTCATGGACCTAAACATCTTTCTCACCAGCAATGGTGTTAGCCGGATTGAGCAAGCCGCACTGCAGACCATATTGGAGCGTACCGTTGCGGTATCACAGCGGGAGGTCCGGGGACAATTCACAACCCCGGATATCTTAGCAGATATTCTTGTCCGCCTGACAACCCATGATTGGACCGGTCAGGCGATCGATCCCTGCTGTGGAACGGGGTCCATCCCTAAAGCGATTCTGAAGCATAAAAAGGTCCAGCTGGATAGTGTCTCACAGGCCGTAGAAACCACCTGGGCAGCGGATAAGTTCTCCTTCCCCTTACAGATCGCCAACATCAGTATGACCGATATTGATACCATCAATATCCCAAGCAGGATATTCCAAAGCAATGTATTTACGATAAATGTAGGTGACCTCATCCAGGTGACCAATCCTGTCACCGGCGAACCTCTGCAATTTACCATGCCCAGGTTTCAGACCATCACCTCTAATCTGCCCTTTGTTCCCTTTGAGAAAATATCCGACACAGACTGGCAGTATATCAGAAGCATTCAGGACAGTGTTCAGGAAGCAACCGGCATTACCTTAAGCAACAGAAACGATTACTACTCCTTTATCCTCTTCGCCTTGCACAGAATTCTGGATACCGACGGTCGTGTGGGAATCATTACGTCAAATTCCTGGCTGGGGACAAAAGCAGGCCGGGACTTCTTTCATGCCCTAAGCTTTTATTACAGGCTTGAGCAGCTTCATATCAGCAATTCTGCCAGATGGTTTGAGAATGCCAAGGTTGTCACAGTGATCTCCATCCTTACGAAGAGAATGCCTGTCGGGGCTCCGCCGCAAGAGGAATCCATCTCCTTCTGTTCCTGGCAAAAGAGTCTGTCAGAGCTGAAGGAGAACGAAGCCGATGTAGATGTGCTCGTGAACTCCTCCCTGCTCAATCGTCAGCTGGATCCGCAGGTCATAAAAAGGATGGCTTATACCCATGCAGAAATCGCATCCCTATGTGCGATGAATGTTTCCTTGTCTGCGCTGTTCCATGATATATCCTGGCTGCTGTCTATAAGAGACAGACTGATTCCGATATCCGAGGTGTTTGAAGTTGTACGCGGTGAACGGAGAGGATGGGATACCATGTTCTATCCTGCTGCCGGACATGGCATAGAGCCCTGCTATATCAGACAGGTGCTTAAGAATTCAAGAAATGTGAATTCCCTGTATGCCGAGGCTGACAATGATGCTTTCTGCTGTTCAAGAAGCCTGGATGAACTGCGGAACTTAAATCATCTTGGTGCCTTAGCGTGGATTGAACGCTTTCAGAATGGGGTAAATCAGACCGGAAGACCCTTGCCTGAGGTACTGGCCAAGGCGAATATGCATTGGTATGAGATGAATGATACCAGTGTTGCAGATATCGTAACAACGATGAATCCTGATCGGAGATTATTCTTCGTCAGGTTCGAAGAACCCAGCTTTATCAATCAACGGCTGATCGGATTGAGGGCTACCGCCGCTTACCCTGATCTGGAGCTTTATCACGCCCTGCTTAACTCGGTGCTGGGAATGTTCTATGTAGAGGCAGTCGGCTTCGGTCGCGGTCTTGGTGCCTTGGATATCAGCAGCACCACCTTAAGAAATGCATTTATGCTGAACCCGGGTAGGGTGAATACCGAACAGCGGGATATCATTTTGAGAACCTTTGATGCGCTGTTGCAACGGGAGGTATATTCCACGGAAAGAGAACTGTCTGAAGCCGATCGGATCGCATTCGATCGTGAAGTTCTCCGCGCATATGGAATTGAGGAATATTATGAAGCGATAAAAGACTCTTTACTATCTATGCAGAGAATGAGACTTGGGGTTCACAGGTAGCCCCCGCCTCTATATCAGCCCGATCATAATACCGATTAGGATCACTCCGGCACAGATCAGCTTATAACCGATGTTTTTCTCCTTAAAGATAAACTTGCCCGCCAGAATGGTAACCAAACAGCCTGACTGCTTAATTAAGGTCATGACGGTAATCCTGCTGCCATCCATGCCGTTCGCTATAAACAAGGCCCTGTCGGCTATGATAAACAAGAAGCTTAAGCTCCATATCCAGCCGTTTCTCAAGGTATGTACCCATCGGATCTTAGTTTTTGTGACGAAGATGTAGATCACGTAAAACAAGAGCAGGAAAAGCATATACCAAAATTGCAGCTGTGAACTGGTCACACTTTTCATCAGGAGCTTATCCATCAGACCGGATAATGCATTCAGCATACAGGATGCTATGGCGATTACAACATAGCCGGTCTCCACCTTTTCAGCCTTAAAGGATGCGTGCTTTCTCCTTTGATTTAGCATAACCAACCCCAGGCAGACCAGGGCAAGTCCGGCAAGTTGCGGTAAGGATAACACTTCCTTCAATACTGCAACGCCCAGCAAGGTGGCGAACAGAACCCGGGATAGATCCAATACCCCGTAGATGCTGATCGGCATTTTATTTATTGCTTTAAAGCTGAATATCCAAGCCAAAAATATCACAAAGGATTTTACCGCTATCCAAAATAAAAGTGATGGGTTCACACCCATCGCATTTTTATAATCAGGCAAAACCATGATAAATGCTAAGGCTGTATATAAAACCAGAACCTCCATCACCGTATTGCTACGGAGCGCTTTCTTCTTAATGACTTCTCTGATACCTTTCAAGATACCATACAGTAATACCAACAGAATCCACATGTCAACTCAACCTGTCCCTATCAAATTCTGTTTCATATTACCTTATAATTGCTATCCTGTCTATGGACGTTATGACGATATTTCGCTAAAAAATTCATTCTTTGAAGATAATATACATACTTTGTCGGAAAGGATCGGTATCCTTTATAATATCACTTAAGTATTTAGGTTATTAATTCTTCTTGAAATAGTTGATCAAAATATCCTTGATATAGTTGTAACGCCTTGCATATGAGTTCTCAATTCTTATCAGCTCAAAACCATTCTTTTTACAGATCTCCCCCTTTTTCTTATCGCGTTCTTTAACAACCTCATCTTCAAAATGCTCTTTACCATCCAGTTCTATAGCAAGAATGGGTATCTCTTTATTTCCATAAACCTTCTCATATACAACAAAATCAAATCTCCCCGAATAGAATAATGTACTATAAGTCTTATTATTATGAAAAATATGCGCGATCGGAACTTCCTTATGGACAATACACTTTCGATTATTATAGATTACATTATCCAAGGCAAAGCTTAAACAGGTCATAAACGCATCTTCTGTTTCAGTGCTGTAAGGCTTTACACCCAAGGCCCTCGAATTTACTGCTTTACCGGTAACCTTAGATAACCCATTAGTTCTGGCATATTCCACAAGTTCATATATATCATCTTCAGAATCAGATTTATGTAATCTTTCTAAGTTTTTCCTGCTTGATAAAATGATTAACTGATCTTTTGCCCTTGAGGTTGCCACATTTATTAGCTCTTTATTATTTTTTAGCCAGTCATATGTTCCTTGACCAGTCTGTTCCGTAATTGCTAGGGAGAATAGGATTACATCCTTCTCGTCTCCTTGAAAGGAATGTACCGTGCCACAGGTAGCATTGTCTAATCCGTTTTCTTTAAGCAAATCATTAATATAATTCTTCTGATTTACAAACGGAGTCACAATGCCTATTTTCTTATCTTTATTGAACTTAACATAATCAATAACCTTCTCTGCCTCAATGGGAGCTGTATTTTTGTAGTAGGTTTTATTATCCTCTACATCTACAAAAATTAATGGCTTTTCCACTGTGCTTGTTGTCATTATGTTTAGCTTATCGTTATAGTATTTTTTATTGTTAAACCCAATTATTTTTTTATGACAACGGTAATGATAACTTAGAAGAACCTCATCACTTACTGCATCACATGCTAAATATGTTTTATATATTGAATTAGCAATATAATCATACTCACCTGATACTGAATATTTTTGTTTTAATAACTCATTATTCCTTGGATCCAATACAATAACAGGATTCAACTGCTGCGGGTCCCCAACAAGCATCAAGTTTTCACCGCGAATAATAGGTATCAGGGAAATAGCTAAATTACATTGACTTGCTTCATCTATGATAACCATATCAAAATACTGCTCAGGTGTACCTAGTTTATGGGCAGATATACATGTAGTCATAACTACAGGAAAGATTCGCAGAAACTTCTTCATATTTTCACTGTTACTGAGGTATTTGTTGAAGCATCTAAGCTTCTCCTCCTTATCTTCTATGTCTAGAATATTTAAAAGGTCTGCATTTCTTGGTTCCGCTAATCTTTTTATATATTTTGCAGAAGTGTAAAAAAGATATTTTCTAAACTCCTCTTCATCATTTCCAAGTAATTGGATCGCTTCCTGGTCCGTTACTTCTCCAATTTCATTAAGCTTATTATTTATCTCCTGAAGTTGTCTTCCCTGAAGATCAACCTGAAAGGTCAACTGCTTATAGAAGCTCAATAATTTCTCGATGGTTTCTTTACGCTCCCTTAAATCAAGAATCATTTCATGCTTTTTTAATAAGGCAGTTAGTTTCCTTGTCCGTTCAATCTTCTCTCCTTTATTTTTTTCAAGCATCTTATCATATATATTGAGCCCTTTGGTTCGATCATAAATATCCTTAATATAGTCGAGACACTCTAAAACCTTTTCATTATTCCCAAGACGAACCACGGGAAAAGGAATAACCTTATCTTTATACTTCATATCCAAAAACGATGCAAATACACCGTCGATAGGATGATTATTATATGAGGTAAACAATACTGACCTCTCATTAAAGAAAGCCGTCAATATTGTATTAATTATGGTGGTAGTCTTCCCTGTTCCCGGAGGGCCCTGAATATATGCAATTGGGTTTTTTAGTGCCTTATGCATTGCCAAAAGCTGATCAATATTTACTTTCTTGTTCATCAATACAATAGGGTATTCTTTTCTCCTGTCAGGCTGTTTAATAAAGTCGCCAAAAAAGGCTTTAATTGGGTAGGTAATCTCTCCACTGTCATACATATTTACGATAGCTTCATATTCGTTATCTAAATCCACAAGGTTATCCATACCCATAGCGATTAGGTATGGTATATCGTCCACACCGTTAATCTGCGGATTATTTTTTGTTATACTATCCTTTATTATTTCTTGATTCTTCTCAAAATCATTGAGCAGATAATATTCGTCCGCATCAAGAAATTGACGGATGCTTTGCTTATTTCCATCAATCGTATATTCCCAGCATATTGTTATTGTATCATCAGGACGAAATCTCCTTGCTGATACATCCAAATTCAGTTTTTTATATGCTAAAACATACAGACCATTCTTGGTATATATACTTAGCACATTCATACAAAGCATCTTTATGCTTTTCTCTTTCTTATCTTTTGCTGCTTTATATTGAAAGTTGTTTACAATTTCTTTGAACTGCTCATCACTTAATGTGTAATTACCGCTCTTTACACAATCCCTGTCCAGACGCTTTATTAAAGAATACTCACATTTATATGGAATGGCATCTAAACGATTACAATCAACCAGGTAATTCAGTATTTTCAGATTTGCTACATTTGTGAAAATAGACTGATATTTGATAGGATTAATTTTTATATCATTAATTAGGGTAATATTAATCTCACAATAAGACCCTTCAATGATAGAAGAAGACCGGATTGATTCGATAAAAATCCGTAATTCACATAAGGTATATTTCGTTAAATGTAACCCTTCTACAATAAGCTGTTTATTTGCCAGATCAATGTTTTTTATTCCTATCCAATATTTTGTTATGGCTTCATCCTTGTTTAAATATTCTATACTAAGCCATTTACCTTCATGTATCGCTTTAAATATATCTTTACATATACGGTTCATAAGCTCTCCTCACACTGTTTAAGTATAAAAGTATGAAACATTGAATTAAGCATAAACTATCAGCCGCTTACATTATATAACATAATATTACAAAATACAAATTTCTATATTAACTTCACCCCCTATACGGCAAAAAGGACCTGAATAATCATATTCAAGTCCCTTGCCCTATTCAAATATACATATTAACTATGGGTGAGGTCATTGTAAGAACGTAAACATCCATTCATTACCCTCATAAGGAATAACGATTTCCACAAATCCGTCTGCATAGCTGGCAAGCTCGTAGGGGAAGAAGAAGATGACGATCTCCTTCTCTGTGATGTAATAGTTCATATCGAAGCTATAGGCCGCATCCTCAACGATCTGCTGAGCATCCTCCCAATAGTAGGTCTCACCTTCATAGTACATTCTGCTAAACTCTGCTGTGACTTCAGAGGCAAAGGTATATATATCCGTAGCGATCAGGTCTCCGAGCCCCAGCTGCGCACCGGTAGCCAAATCAAAGGACCCCACCTGCCTGATCGGGTATCCATGAGCTCCGCCGGTATATTCATAACCCTCCAGCATGATGCACAGAACTCCGTTTTGGTTATACTTAACAGAATAACCCAGGTCAATAGAATTCGCTATAAAGTACTCATCCATGGTATATTCTCTTATGTCATTTACCATATCCTCAGCATAAGCAATCGCTTCAAGCCTTACCTGCTCAAATACATCGTTTATGGAAGCATAGGCCGGATTATCTCCTTCCAGGAAGGGAAGCTCAAGCGCCACCGTCATGATGTCCCTGTCCTGCTCGGTATATGTATTATCATAGCGCACAGAGGATATACTCGGCACCTTCATCGTCATTTCATGCTGTAATATATAGGCTGCCAGCAGATCCGTCAGAGCCTGGTCACCGGGGAGCTCCTTCAGTCCCTGCTCGATCACTGCGATAGCGGAAGTATAATCATAATAGCTTGCATAATACTCTGCATCATAGACTGCCTGGCTCCTGACATTGTTTAGCCTTTCTTCCTCCTGCTTCTTTTCCTCTAGTTGCGCTTTCACAATCTCCTTCTGGGCCAAATCATAATACTTCGGGTCGTCTTTTAGGACAGAATTGAACTTCAGAATTGCCGTAGTGTAATCACCCTGGTCGAATAACTCCTTGCCTTCATCATAATATCTTCTCGACAGACTTATCATATCTATAAATTTCGCTGTTTTATCCGCAGCAGCTGTTAATCCATCAATATCATAATCCTCAAGCAGAAGGAGCTGTTCCTTAGCTGGGATACGCTCCAGATTTTCGGATAGATACTCTTCCTTAATCAGCTCTGCCTTCTTGATCAGCTCTTCCTCTACCTTCTGATCAAAAGCCTTCTGCTTACCATTGTACTTTTCATAGAGTTCAAGTGACTTATCATAGTCTCCATCGTCAAAATAAGCGATTACATGCTCGGACTGCTTCTTAATATTATTCTGATAAAGAAAATACCCTGCCACGCCACCGCCAATCACAAGGACCGCTGCACAGATGCCGGCAATCACAATGCCTTTCTTGCTTTTCTTCGTCGGAGCCGGTGCCGGTTGAATCGGCGTCTGGGGATAGGGCGCCTGCATCATCTGGCTATACTGCGGAGGTACTGCCACTTGCGGTGCAGGCTGCTGGAATATCGGCTCCTGCTGCACAGGTTGCGGAGGTACTGCCACTTGCGGTGCAGGCTGCCGGATGATCGGCTCCTGCTGCACAGGCTGCGGAGGTACTGCTCCCTGCGGTGCAGTCTGCCGGATGATCGGCTCCTGCCTTACTGGTTGCGCCGGTAGTGCTTCCTCTTGTATTTGATTCGTCGGTGCACCGCATTTGTTACAGAATTTCGCCGATGCTTCTAATTGATTGCCACATTTCGTACAGAACATAGTTTGGTCACCTTTCCTTCATAGATTATGCACTTCTTATGGGTAGCGGTTGCCTTACACGCAATAAAATATATATGAATGTTACCATTTATACTTTATATTTACAAGAGTGGAATACTATGTTTTCTGGAAAAGTGCTATAATGTATTTAAAATAATCAGGCGGTGAAGTGGTATGAAGGTAGTGATAGCGATTGATTCCTTTAAGGGAAGCTTGACCTCGATGGAGGCAGGAATGGCAGCCAGGGAAGGGATCCTGAAGGCCTGCGATGCTGATGTTATCGTAAGGCCCCTGGCCGATGGTGGAGAAGGGACCGTTGAGGCCCTCCTGTCCGGTATGGGCGGTGAGAAGCTGGAGATCCGTGTTACAGGCCCTCTGGCTGATAGAGTGACCTGCTCCTATGGACTTCTTAAGAATGGTAAAACTGCGGTGATGGAGATGGCTGAAGCGGCCGGTCTTAAGCTTGTGCCAAAGGAGCTCTTAAATCCTCTGAACACCTCCACCTACGGCGTCGGAGAGATGATCAGGGATGCCATCGGCAGAGGCTGCCGGGACTTTATCATCGGGATCGGCGGAAGCTGTACCAATGACGGTGGAATCGGTATGCTGAAGGCGCTGGGCTTTGAGTTCTATGATTCTGAAGGGAAACCGGTCGGTCCGGAGGGACGGGAGCTTGTAAAAATCGCAGGATTAAGTACCGAGGGTGCTCTTCCCGAGCTGAAGGAATGCACTTTTCGGATTGCCTGTGATGTGAATAATCCCCTTTATGGTCCGCTGGGTGCCGCTCATGTCTTCGGTTCCCAGAAGGGTGCCAGCCCTGAAATGATTGCGCTCTTGGACGAGGGCTTAAGAAGATATGCAGCTACAGTAGAAAGACTTACCGGTCAAGCGACTGCTGCCCTTCCGGGAGCCGGTGCAGCCGGTGGCTTAGGCTATGCCTTCGTGACCTTTCTTAGGGCAGAGCTGGAGTCCGGTATCAGTATCATTCTGAAGGAGATTCAACTGGAAGAGGATATAAAGGATGCTGACTTTGTTATAACCGGGGAAGGGAAGCTGGATTTCCAGACAGCCATGGGCAAGGCTCCGGTCGGAGTTGCCGGTTTGGCGAAGAAGTATGGCCGGAAGGTGATCGCCTTCGCAGGCGGAACCACCGGGGATGCCAAACAATGCCATGAAAAGGGCATCGATGCTTATTTTAGTATCCTAAGACTTCCGATGTCCCTTGAGGAAGCCATGGAGCATGAAACAGCGCGAGCTAATATGGTTTCTGCGGCTTACCAGGTCTTCCGCCTAATCACCGCCCTAAGCTGATCCTTACCGCAGACCGAATCAGCTCATCTCTTGCTTGTGTCTCCAGCCGAGATAGGGTCAATGCAAATAAAGCCTGGCTTGACTTTCTTAAATGGACCTCTGCACCGCTACCTTCAACCTACTGCAGCTCCTTTATCAGGTCCGCCTTCATAAGCTGATTGGACAGCTCCAGGGCTTCTCTGCGGTCCTGGGCCGGAGCCGAGATCATATATCCATTCGCACTGGACCAGCTGTCAGTGTCTGACTCCTTATCATATTGATAGACATTGATCGTAAAGCTCTTCTTGATATCCTTGGTATATATCGTCCCATAGGAAACGTAATCCCCTGCCGCCTTATCATAGTAAAAGATCACACTCGGCCCTCCCTTGGGAAGCCTGATGTTGACATCCTGCAGCGTATCTTCTCCGATGATAATTGTACCCTGAAAGGAATCCTCCAGCCCCAAGCCTCTGGTAAGATAGCCGTCAAATATTACCGGAAGCACCTCTTCCATGTCCGGGTTACCCAGCTGATAATAGATCCCATCATATTCCACTCTGACCATCTTCGGTGTTCTATAATAGATATACACCACTCCCAGCAGGAAGGGTATAATAATCGCTGCTCTTATCAAATATTTTCTGATATCCGTTTTCATAGTAGTCCTCCATTTCATTATCTGCACTAAGTTCCTGTCATTTGTCAATCTTTGTCCCCATTATTATCCAAGCATAATCACTATACCATCCGGCAGTAAGAATTTCAAATGAAATCATGCTTTTCCCATAAAGATATGCTAAAATATAAGACGAATTTACCTGATTTAAAGACTGGCTGTTATTTAGTTAAGGCACTACCGCTTCTTTAACAGGTGTACCAGCTCCTTTATCAATAAATTATCCCGAAGCTTCACAAGCAACTCCAAAGCAGCTGAGACGGAAAGGAAACCCAATGAAATTACATTATGATGTCTACTATGGCACCTTCCTAAGAAGGCCAAACCGCTTTATCGCATATATTGATTTATCCGGCACAGAGGTGATCTGCCATGTGCCGAATACAGGACGCTTAAAGGAGCTGCTCCTTCCCGGAGTCAAGGTAATGCTCTCCTACCATAAGGATGACAAGCGAAAGACCCGGTATGAGCTTCGGATGGTGATGAAGGAAAATCACTGGGTATCGATCGATTCCCAGCTTCCGAATCTACTGGCCCAGGAAGCCATCGTAAATGAGGTGGTAGCAGAACTGGCCGGGTATTCAGAGCTTCAGCGGGAGGTTACCTATCAGAACAGCCGCTTTGACCTCCGGCTGATGAAGCAGGAGAAGTCTCCGTCTGCAGGGACCGAAGCCTCGGTGTGTTATGTGGAAGTAAAGGGAGTCACCCTTGAACGGGAGGGCTGGAGCTACTTCCCCGATGCACCCACTGAGCGGGGAAGGAAGCATATCGACGAGCTGATCCATGCGGTACAGAATGGCTGCCGTGCCGCCCTGCTCTTTGTGGTCCAGACCGAGAAGGCAGAGGGCTTCAGCCCCAATACAGTCACCGATCCTGCCTTTGCAGAGAAGGTGAAGGCTGCTTTTGAGGCAGGCGTTGAGATATTGGCTTACCGCTGCCATGTGTCTCCTTCTGAGGTAACGCTTCTACATAAGCTTCCCGTAATCCTATAAGTACTTCCTTTATCTGGATTATTCCAGGCAGCGGGCCAGGCCTTCCTTATCCAGAAGCTTAAAGCTGCTGCCATAGAAATCAATCAGCCCTTCTTCCTTCATCCTCGCCAGCTCCCTGGTCATGGAGGTCCGGGATACGTTCAGATAATCCGCCAGCTCCGTCCGATTGAGCATGATCTGGAAGGTATTGCCGCGTCTCATCCTGGCTTCATTCATAAGGAAGCTTGCGAGCTTCTCTCTCATTCCCTTTAAGGTCAGCAGCTCCAGCTTGCGGTTCAGATTCACATTCTTCTCCCCGAGGACCAGCATCATATTCTGAATCAATCCGAAGTGGAAGCTGCAGCTGCTCCCGCAGGTTTTTATGATTCGCTCATAGGGAATCATCAGGACTTCGGAGGCTTCATTTGCCTGAACCGTAACCGGAGATACCCGGCTGGCAGTACATACGATTCCCTCAGCAAACAGATCGGAGGGACCGAGGAAGGCCACGATGTGCTTATTCCCCGCCAGACTCTCCTTCAGAATTTCTATTACCCCGGAAGCCACGATACCGACATAATTAATCTCATCCCCTGCAAAGAAGATGTATTCCTCCGCTGCAAAGCTCCTGACCTGAGCACCCAGGCATTTTAACAGGGACCCCAGATTCCTTTCCTCCAGATTGCGAAATAAAGCACATTTCTTAAGCACGGGTAAATACTTCTCCATAGACCCTCCTATCCGAACCTTTCTATAATTCTATATTCATATTGCTAAGCATAGCTCTGTTTCCGGAACCCCTGCTTACAACTTGCAATAAAGCTTACACTTGCAACCCAAAAAGTAAGTTTTGAAAAATTTTATATAAATGTAGCCACAGCTACACTTTTCTTATCCTGACCGTATTATACTCTCCTTGTTCAGACGAAGTCAACGAAAATAAATCACATAAATAAAGGAGCGTATACAATGGAAATGGAAAAAAAGATGTTTTGCTATCAATGCCAGGAGACCTCAGGCTGCACCGGCTGTACCTACTTCGGTGTCTGCGGCAAGTCACCGGACTTATCCAGAATGCAGGATTTATTAATCTATGTAACGAAGGGTCTTAGTGCGGTTACCACAGCCTTAAGAAAGCAGGGAACAGAAATCTCCCCTATGGTTGACCACTACATTACGATAAATTTATTCACGACCATTACCAATGCCAACTTTGATGATGAGATCTTCTATAAGAGAGTATTTGAAACTCTGAATCTGAAGAATGGATTATTAAATAAAGTAACAGACCGTGCCTCCCTTCCCGAAGCAGCCCTCTGGGATGCGGCAACCAGAACCGAGCTGGATCAGAAATCTCTGACCGTAGGTATTCTGACCACCAAGGATGAGGATATCAGAAGCCTTCGCGAGCTGATCACATACGGCTTAAAGGGTCTGGCAGCTTACATGAAGCATGCAAATGAACTGGATTATGATAACGCCGAGGTCAGCGCCTTCATGCAGAGAGCACTGGCAGCTACCTTAGACGACACCTTAAGTGTAAATGACCTGATTGCCCTCACCTTAGAGACAGGTAAATTCGGCGTAGACGGTATGGCCCTCCTTGACTCCGCCAATACCGGAACCTACGGCAATCCCGAGATTACCAAGGTAAACATCGGCGTAGGCACAAGACCCGGCATCTTAATCTCCGGTCATGACTTAAGGGATCTGGAACAGCTGCTGGAGCAGACAGAGGGTACCGGCATAGATGTGTATACTCACTCCGAGATGCTTCCGGCTCACTACTATCCCGCTTTCAAGAAATACAGCCACTTCGTAGGGAACTACGGTAATGCCTGGTGGAAGCAGAAGGAGGAGTTCGAGAGCTTCAACGGACCGATCCTGATGACTACCAACTGTGTCGTTCCTCCTGCCCACACCTATAAGGACAGATTATTCACAACCGGTGCTACCGGAATCTCCGGCTGCGTACACATCGAGAGGGATGAGAACGGTCATAAGGACTTCTCCAAGCTCATCGAGCTGGCGAAGACCTGTGAACCTCCCAAGGAGCTGGAGAAGGGTGAAATCATCGGCGGCTTTGCCCACAACCAGGTTCTGGCCCTGGCAGATCAGGTGGTAGATGCAGTAAAATCCGGTGCCATCCGCAAATTCTTCGTCATGGCAGGCTGTGACGGACGTCAGAAGTCCAGAAGCTACTATACCGAATTTGCTCAGGCTCTTCCGAAGGACACCGTAATCTTGACCGCAGGCTGTGCAAAATATAAGTACAACAAGCTGAACCTCGGAGATATCAACGGTATTCCCAGGGTACTGGATGCCGGACAGTGTAATGACTCCTACTCCCTGGCTCTGATCGCCCTGAAGCTGAAGGAGGTATTCGAATTACAGGATATCAATGAGCTTCCGATTGCCTTTAATATCGCTTGGTATGAGCAGAAAGCAGTTATCGTTCTTCTTGCCCTCCTCTACTTAGGTGTGAAGAACATCCACTTAGGACCCACCTTGCCCGCTTTCCTTTCCCCGAATGTGGCTAAGGTGCTGGTTGAGAGCTTCGGTATCGCAGGCATCGGTACGGTGGAAGACGACATTAAGCTCTTCCTGGGTCAAGAGGAGATCCTCACCGTATAACCCTTTAGGGAAACCCATTTTACTATGCCCCCCACTTCTTCTTAATAGATTACTCCTCCGAAGCCGGCATCTTACGATAAAGTGCCGGCTTCGGGCCACTGATCCCGCATGAAATACTTGCAGAAAGGAATACTACTATGAGTGCATTTTTAGGACCCATCCACTATTGGCTATATCATAAAATACAGCTGCAGCAAAGCATCGTCGATGAGCTTTACGCCCTCGGCTCAGAAACCGGTCTTACCCTTGAGGAGGAATGTGAAGCCCTCTATGGCCCCATTCCCAACAAGCCCCTGGAGGAAATGATTGACCATGGCAATATCCATGGCTGGCTTCAGGAAAGGGTAGCCCAGGTGGAGTATAAATACGCTTACTCCGTCACCGGGCTGATCCGTCAGGACAGCTCCCTCAAGGATAGACTGAAGGCGCTGCTTCACAAGCAGGGCTTACAGGTGGGCAAAACCCTGCAGGGTCAGGTACAGAACGCACCCCAGCTGTTCAAGGTGATTACCGATCACCTTCTGGACGGCATGCCCTGTGACCATGCAAACCGTATCTTAAGCCAGGAGGAGTCCGAGCTGACCTGGACAAGAAGTGTCTGCGTACATTCGGATTACTGGGAAGAGGTCGGCGGAGACATCAGTCTGTATTATGAACTGCGGGAGGACTGGATCCGCGGACTGGCAGAAGCCTGCGGCTTTACCTTCGAGTCACCGGATGAGAAGACCTTCCGTCTGAAGGCAAACAGATAAAGTATAGAAGGAGGAATAAGGATGGACAGTATCCAGCTTATGATGGAGGAACACCAATATATCCTGCGGATGCTCACAGTAGTCCGCAAGGCCTGCTTCCGGGTATTTCAGGGAGAAGCGCCTAGCTATGAGGATTTTGACCGGATGATCGACTTCATCCGCAATTATGCCGATGCCCATCACCACGGCAAGGAAGAGAAGCTTCTGTTCAACGAGATGGTGGACCATCTCGGTCCCCTGGGAAATAAGCTGATCACCCACGGGATGCTGGTGGAGCATGATCTGGGCAGACTATACATTCAGGAGCTGAAGGCCGCCCTGGACCGGGTCCGGGGAGGGGATGAGGAAAGTAAGCTGGATGTCATCGCCAATGCCATCGGCTATACCCACCTGCTGAAACGGCATATTGATAAGGAGGACTCTGTTGTCTACAGCTTTGCAAGACGGCAGCTGTCCGCAGAGATTATCGCACAGGTGAACGAGAAGACGGAAAGCTTCGAGAAGACCGCCCGGGAGAAGGGCCTGCAGGAGCACTACAAGTCCCTCTTGGCTGCTCTGGAGAAGAAGTATCAGTAGCTTCCGTAATAGAATATTTTCATATATTTCCCCTTCAAAAGGCTCCCTTATATGACCCTTTCCTTCGGTCCTATAAGGGAGCCTTATATATTGCCCAGCTTTTGTTAATAAATATAAAAAAATTCCGATTTTCATTGGAAGTTACATTTTGTCATGGTATAATATTCCACGTAGTAATATAGATCTTTCGTATAAGTCGTATCCCCCGACCCCTGAAAGAGAGGAGTTCCCTGATGATTGATGTGAGTTCCCTAGATACTTATCTGCTGCTCCACGGTGACTGCATGGTGAAGCTGAAGGATATCCCCGACAAGAGCATCAACCTGATTCTGACCGACCCTCCCTATAACGTAGCCAAATACTCCACCGGTAACATGAAATTCGAGTGGAGAAGCGAGATCAACAATAATGTTGCCAAATGGGATCTAACAGAGTTGGATCCGGCCGACTTCCTGCAGGAGTTTAAGAGAATCCTCTCTCCCACCGGCAATATCTTTATCTTTACCAGCTACAATATGCTGGGAAAATGGCATGAGGTCTTTGACAGCGAGTTTGATACCTTCCAGTTCATGGTCTGGCATAAGACAAACCCGGTTCCGAACATCCGAAAATCCTCCTTCTTAAACAGCTGCGAGCTTATCATCTGTATCTGGAACAGGGGGCATACCTGGAATTTCTCAAAGCAGTGTGAGATGCATAACTTCGTGGAGAGCCCCATCTGTATGGGCTATGAAAGGCTGAAATCCCCCAAGCATCCGACCCAGAAGCCTCTGACTGTCCTAAAGCATATCATCCAGCTTGCCAGTCATGAGAAGGATATCGTCCTGGATCTCTTTATGGGGGTCGCATCCACCGGTGTCGCTGCCAGACAGCTGAACCGCCGCTTCATCGGAATCGAGATAGATGAGGAATACTATAAGGCCAGTGTCAAGCGGATGGCAGAGGCCGAGATGGTCTGTCAGTCTTAGGGGTATGCACAGCAGATCCTTCCCTGACATAGATAGCAAACGGTACTTCCCGCTACTAAGATAAGAATCAGGATGAGGTATAGGTCAGCCAGCTATATCCACATCCTTCTATTGATAAATATTGACATACTTTTTATCCTGTGTTACAGTAAATGGCAAATACGGCAGAGCCCAGTCCTTCCCCTTGTCATCCTTGGGGATTGGTAGCTACTGCGCTTTGGTCACTCATTTCATCACTATAATTACCAGGAGGATACGTATGATTTCAATAATAGGAGCCATAACCTTTGGCCTGGCAGCTTTACTCTACATACTCATAGCTCTCGGACTTCCCTTAGGCGAATTTGCCTTTGGCGGTAAGTATAAAATCGTGCCGCCGAAGCAAAGAGTAGCCTGTGCATTTTCAGTCCTGATACAGCTATTTGCCATTATGATTATTCTACAGACCGGAGAGGTACTTCCCAATCTCTTCTCCATGAAGGTAACCCGTAGTATCTGTTATTTCTTTGCAATATACTTATCACTGAATTCCATATTAAATGCATTTTCCAGGAGTAAGAAGGAACGGTATACTGCCACTCCACTCTCCGTCATCACAGCGATCTGCTTTTGGATCACTGCCCTGAATGCTTAAGCTTGATCAAGGAACACTGCCATAGCCGAGGCCTTCTCCGCAGCCTCATCCCTTGGCGTTTCTTCCTTTACCAGTACCCATTGATGTGTTTTGATATGATATTTGATCTTTATCATTTGCATGCAATCATTTCGTAAAATATTACAGCAGAAGAGGAGTACTGGAATCCCCGCGTACTTCTCTTCCCTGCTGTACAGGATGCTTTCAATCTTATAGGTCTGCAGAGCATGAGCCTCATCCTCAAGCCGGATATAATTCGGCTTGATCTTACCCTGTACATTAAATGTTGCAACCACATCTACCGGCATATGACTCATTACTTAATCCCTTCTTTATAAAATGGTTTACGCTTCTCCGGCGAGATTCCGCCGGCCATATGATAGATCTTGTTATCCAGGAAAATCGCCCGCATGATCGCATCATCCCCGAATCGTTCCCTTACCACATCCACAACCGCATCCAGCTTAGAGAGCTTCTCATAACGGTTCATATCAAAGAGGTTCAGCTGCCTTGCTAAATTCCCGCTGACCACCTTACTCGTATGAACCCCCAGGTGCCGGATCGGTGTTCCGTCCCACAGCTCATCGAACAGGCGGCAGGCCGCCTTATGGACCTCATTGGTAGTATTCGTCGCCGAGAATAGGGTCATCTGATGTGAAGCATGATTGAACTCAAAGTCCACGATGCTGACCGCAACCACCGTAGCCATCACGCCATCTGCCCGGAGTCTGGTGCATACGGTCTCGGACAGGGATAGCAGAATCATCTTGGCTACCTCCGCCTGGTCCACATCAAAGGCAATCGTCGTCGAGTTACCGTAGCCCTTATTGGCAGGGACCTCCTCGGAAACCACCGATACGTCCACTCCATTTGCAAAGGCATAGATGACTTCTCCAAATTTCTTAAAATGTGCTCTAAGGATATCCAGATCCGTCTTCGCCAGTTCTCCGATGGTGTGAATGCCCAGGGCCTGCAGCTTCCTCTTCGTCGCATGGCCCACATAGAAGAGCTCCCCGACAGGCAGCTTCCAGAGCTTCTGCTCCACCTCCTCCGGGAACAGGGTATGGACCAGATTCGGCTTCTTGAAGTCCGAGGCCATCTTCGCCAGCAGCTTATTGGAGGAAATCCCGATATTCACAGTAAAGCCCAGCTCATTACAGATCCTGTCCTTCATCAGATTCGCAGCTACCACTGCCGAACCATAGAGTCCCACAGTCCCGGTCATGTCACAGTAGGCTTCATCGACGGAATACTGCTCTACGACAGGAGAAAACTCCTTCAGAATCTCTACGAAGGCCTTCGAGCTGGTATCATAGAGGTCGTAATGGGGCGGAACCGTCACCAGATTCGGACAAAGCTTCAGCGCATCGGCAATCGTATCCCCGGTCCTCACACCATACTTCTTCGCCGGCAAAGACCGGGCAAGGATGATGCCGTGTCGCTTCTTCACATCTCCGCCCACAGCAGAAGGTATCTCCCGCAGATCCGTCTTCTCTCCAAGGATGTGCAGTCGATAAACGGCTTCCCAGCTAAGGAAAGCCGAATTCACATCAATATGAAAAATGATTTTATCCATACATATGTTCACCCCTGATTACATTATAACAGAACTTATGTTCGATGTAAAGATGGTGTTTTTAGTATATATTTGGATTCACCAACAAAAAAAGAGTCCATTATAATACATCGATTGGTGGAGTTCCAGTTTATTTCCAGTTTATTCTTAGGTTTTTGGCCATGCAGATAAACAAGTATAATAAAAATGCATCTGGAATGTTAAGGAAATTTGTTATATGATATAAGGGACCAAGCTACTATGGCACAGGGAAAGACTGTACGCATCTAACCTATTTGATAACCTACCAGAAAAGGAGAATGTATCATGAGCTTCGACGTATATCATTGGCTGGATTTACTAACGAATAAGCTGAAGACTGAATTTGCAGAAAGGTTACTTTTTGTGGGCTTGCAGGGCAGCTATTCCCGGGGAGAGGCAACAGAAGAGAGCGATGTGGATGTGATCGTTGTACTGGATTCCTTAGCTGCATGTGATCTGAAAAGCTATCGGGATATCATTCATTCCTTGGAAGATAGCAAGAAGGCCTGTGGCTTCCTCTGTGGTAAGGCTGAGCTGGAGTCCTGGCCCAAGCTGGATCTCTTCCAGCTCTTCTATGATAGTGAGGCCATTTATGGAGAATTAAGTCGTATCGTCAGGAAGCCGACGGATGAAGAGATCAGAGATGCCATCCGCTTGGAGGCCTCCATCATTTATCATGCTGTCTGTCACCGGTATCTTTATAGTGAGAATCTGAAGGTAAGTGTCGAGAAGCTTAAGAATTCCTATAAGAAAGCATTCTTCATCATGCAGCAAATGGTATATCTGAATACCCATAAATTCATCAAGACGAAGCAGGAAATGCTAACCTATTTTGATAAAGAGACTCGGGATATCCTATATAACTCTATCATGTGGGATTACCTGCAGCAGGACCGGGAAGCACGGCCGGAGTGTTATTTTATCTGGCTGATGGAGTGGAGCAGCAAGGTTCTGACCCACTATAACACCTATTACCGCTGGAGTCTTGCGAAAAACTGATTGGACAATGAAAGAAGGTCTAAAAATGATCGAAGGTAATAAACAACTGTTGCAATATCTGAGTACTGGAGTCCCAGACCCCATGCCTGTCTGGAGTCCTTGAGATCTGTCCAGGAACCAGTGTATGTGGGGAACATAAAGG
>JAEZNB010000086.1 GCA_023441965.1 Bacillota bacterium | reverse complement strand
TCCCAATGGATGGCAGAATGGTTACCGTTCGGCGCTTCCTCTTCATAGCAGTTACCCGGTGTAAAGTGGAAGGAGCCCATGATTTTCTCATCGAATAAGGTATCCTTCATCGGCTTCAGGATATAGGGATTAACACCGATGGCAAACTCCCCGATATACCGTGCTCCTTCATCCGTATCCAATACATGATTAATTCTTGCCGTATCATTGGCGGTTGCTTCCACTATCTTACCATTCTCAAAACGGAAGGAAATATTCTCAAAGGTAAAGCCCTGGAATACGGCAGGTGTATTGTAGGTCAGGGTACCATTGACGCTGTCTCTGACAGGTGCGGTATATACCTCGCCGTCCGGAATGTTCCGTTCGCCATCACAGGGAATGGCGGGAATATTCTTGATGGAGAAGCTTAAGTCCGTACCGGGACCCACGATTCTGACCTTGTCCGTACGTTCCATCAAAGCCTTCAGATTGAGCATGGCTTTTCCCATCTTTGCATAGTCCAGGTTACATACGTTGAAATAGAAATCTGCAAAGCTTTCCTGGCTCATGTTGGCCAGCTGTGCCATGGAAGCATTGGGGTAACGCAGAACTACCCATCTGGTCTTCTTCACTCGGATATCATGATGCACCGGTGTCTGATAATAGGTCTCATAGATTTTCATCTTCTCTGCAACAACATCTGCATTCTCGGATACATTATCAGAGCCGCGAACTGCAACATAACAATCCATCTGAGCCATTTCTGCCGCATCGATTTTCGCGGATAAGGACATCTGCTCCTCACTGCAACCCAGAAGCACCTCTCTTAATAATACCGGATCGGTATAATGTACAAAAGGAACTCCTCCAACCTTGTATATCTCTTTCACCAGCTGTCTGGCCAAGTCCTGGGTAGACATTCCGATGTAATGTACATATACCTTATCGCCCTTCTTTACTTTCATCGAGTAATTCACCAGATTTTCGGCTAACTTCTTAATTCTCTCATCCATATTCATGTCTCCTTATCATGTTTGTATTATTTTAATAGTAAACTATTATACTCCTCATTCCAGGTAGGAAATAAAGATATTTCCCGCCCCTTCGAATAGCTCTCTGCTATCCTGTAAGCCAATCTTTCGTACCTTTCCCATCGTTGGATCGACTACATTGATATTAAAGCCGTCATAGCCATAGATTAAGATCGCATTCCTGTGATCGGTCATAGCCAGAACCGGTCTGCCCTTGGCTACAAAGTATAATACCTCCTCCAGGGTGCAGCCGTTTAAGATCAGCGGTGTCTTCTCCATAGTTGCGTATAACACCTCATGCACCGAGCTTACGGTAACCCCGATAGCTCCCGGATCCTTCCCTGCATGTGTAAGAAGTAATCGGATACAGCTGCTTAAGCTATCTTCCGTTTTGTCGACCTTCAGCTGATCAAAGCCCTGTATTGCCATCTTGGAAGGCTTTGCGAATCTCTCCCAGACCAGCTGCTTCCTGCTGTTCAGTACTACTCCCGCCCTGTCATTGGCCAGTGCAATCGCCTCAGCCGCACCGGGGCTGACTGTGGTAAGCTCTCCTGCCACATAAGTATAGTATAGGGGCTCCGCCGGCTCCTGCAGCTGCAGTCTGACCGTGGGGTCCTGTGTGATTACCGTATTCACGGTAACCTCCTTCGCCGGAACAGCGGTCATGGTAAAGCCTTCGGGAAGCGTCAGATATTTCTCGGTCAGGGCTTCCTCCGTAACTCTGGTGATTACCTCCACCAGCTGCTTATCATCCTTGACTTGATTCATAATGTAATCCAAAGGTGCCTCAAGGAAGACTACTTCCTGATCCGCGATACTCCTTATGACATTTTTTAGTTCTATGATATTATCCTTAACCGCTATCTCTGTTACATAATAGCCCGGCTTACTATAGCGCTTCAGAACCTTCCGGTCAAAGTTCACAATCTCCAAGGAATTCATCGGCACCATGGGTCTGCCATCCACCATGGTCGTGATATCCGCCTCCACTGCCAAACCATAAATCAGGTTAGAATCTATCATGTCCAAGAGCAGGATGTTATATCCTGTGATGGCATTAATCCCTTGCAGCTCTCCGGTCTCCAGCTCCATAATCTTAATGACCTTGGACTGTCTGGGGTCCGGACTGCCCTGCCAGGCAGCATAGGATTTCTCCGGCAGGAAGACCACCTGGTCTGCCTTGATTCCCTCTGCCAGTATCTCGATCTGTCCTGTAATCAGATTATAGGCGTATATATTCTGATAAATATGAAAATAGAACACTTCCAGAGAGCTGACATAAGCCAAGTCTCCCATTTGTTCCTTTACAATCTGGTAGGGTTCCTCCAAGGGAATATAGACCCTTTCCTCAATCCGGTTCTCTGCCCTTACAAAGCGGTAGAGCACGATGCCGACCTTTCCCTCATACTGTCCCCGGTTCATATAACCGTATACAAGAAAATGAAGATTTCCCTCCGCATCCATATTCAAAATCCGGACATCATGTTGATTATAAAGATCTCTGATATAATCCGTTTGCTCCTGGCGGAAGGAAAATACCCGAATCAGCTTATTCTCCTCCAGATCATAGAACCATAGCTCTCTGTTTCTGACAAAGGCCAGCTTCTTCTTATCAGGGCTGGCAAGGAAGGACACCTCAGTATCCGATGTGATTCCCAGCTTCAGCTGGTTCTTAACAACACTGGCTCTGGCCGGATCAAAGAGAGCCTCCATGCTCCGCTCGTAATTCAACAGATAAATCTTGTTATTGGCATATTGAATCCGGTAATATTCCTTTACCTCAAAAAGCTCCGGAGCTCCGGCAAGCTCTGCCCGGATGATATATTCCAATGCGACGGAAGCCAGATTGGGACTGATCTCTACAACCGTCGGCACAACCTCTGTCATCAGCTCCGGTTTCAGCTCTCCCCAGGTAATCAGATCAAAGCTGGAATGGATATCCACCTTGGCCAGGCTCGTATTATCCTGCTTTCTGTCCGGCTCGAGTCTGTCTACGATCCATCCGGCATTGTCCTTATCCATGGTGGCATTATGAAAGCTCATAATAAAATCAAGCTTTTCCTTAAGGTACACGTCCTTCTGCTGCCGGATCCTCTGGTAATAATAGATTTTTTTGCTCTCACTGGTAACTAAGGACAGCTTCACTGCATACTCTCTGCCCGAATCCAATTCAGCCTTGAGCTTGATCTTAGCAATCTTTTGGTCCCCGGCCTCTTCAAAAACGCTGACTGAGTCTGTTTCGATCAGCTCATTTCTTTCAAAGTCCCGAAGCTCAAAATTCAGCTTCTTGATATGATATGCCTCTTCGTTAATGATTACCTCAAAGGATTTATCCTCCCCTAAGGAAATGATTCCCTCCCGAATTCTGTTGGCATCCAGGTTGCTGCTGTAACCATGACTGCGATTGATTACCTCATCCCCTACTCTTACGGTTACCAGCGGAAAGGTCGCCTCCTCCATGATTGTCGTATTATCAATATCAAATACGACCTCCTTGATATCCCTGCTGAAATAGTAGAGAGAGGCGATAAATACTCCTATTAAAATAAGTATGCGATATACCTGCTTCAGCACCTTAATTCCCTTCTTCTGACTTTATGTTATGAATGAGCCCCTCCAGACTTGGCGTTACCCCAAGAAAACCCATACAGGCCCTAAGCTTCTCCTTCTGCTGCTCCGTATTTCTTCCATGCTCCTGCCGTCTGACAGCACGAATCAGGAGGTTCTTCGGTGTGTGTTCCATATCAATGAACTCCAGCAGCTGGACCCGGTAGCCCATTGACTCTAATAGCTCTGCCCGTAAGGCATCCGTAATCAATGCCGCCATCCTTTCCTTGATGATTCCGTATTTCAGAACCGGCTGCAGCAGCTCATTACGAAGCTGTCCATTCAGCTCATGCTGACAGCAGGGTACGGACAGAATCACCTTGGCTCCCCAGGTAATCGCCTTATATAAGGCATAATCTGTTGCGGTATCGCAGGCATGGAGCGTTACAACCATGTCAACCCGATCCACTCCCTCATAGGATGCGATATCTCCCTGCAGAAAGATCAGCTTGTCGTATCCGTACTTCCGGCTCAGGCGATTACAGTGTTCGATTACATCCTTTTTCAGGTCCAAACCTACGACATTGATCCGGTAGCCCTTCATTACCTTTAAATAATAGTACATGGCAAAGGTAAGATAGGACTTCCCGCAGCCAAAATCCAGTATGGTCAATTCCCTGTCCCGATCCAAATGGGGCAGAATGTCCTCGATAAATTCAAGAAAGCGGTTGATCTGGCGGAACTTATCCGATTTGGCCTTAAGAAGCTTACCCTCCTGCGTCATAACGCCCAGGTCTACGAGAAAGGGAAGCGCACTTCCTTCCTCCAGGATATAGTTCTTCTTCTTGTTATGGCTGTACAGCTCCTGCACATTCTCGGAATCCTGCTGTTCACCGGTAGTATTCGGATCCGATGCCATGGGGGTCACTTTTTTCACATTTACGGTAGCCTTGCCCTTCTTACTGACCAGAATCGTCACCCGGTCCGACCGGGTATTCAACTCTGCCTGCCGGAATAAACCCTCAAACCACTCCGGCAGCTTAAGCATCAGCTCTTGCTTCGTGTGATTGCTGTGGAATACCTTATCCCCTCTATATTCTGATACCTGAATAAGCAGTTCTCCCTTTAGCAGTACCGGTCGCAGCTTTACCTTAGCGGCCCGTTCCTTATCCGAAGAATTACTGATGACTGCACCGGTAAATTGCTTGCTTAAGGTATCCTCAAATGCCTGTATAATCTTCTGATCCATGCTATCTTCCTTCACTGTCCTGTCGGTCGTCGAATCATCCAATGCAATAACGCTTCCTATTCCTTGGAACTACTATTTACCATCCTCTATTGTATATTTTTTTTGTAAATAGTACAATAAAATAATTATTAATTTTATCCAATTATAATGAACTGCGGTCTACGATTCCATTCATGGAAGTATCAGTATATCACATTAGCCTCCGGATTGCATATATTGGTAACAAAAAGTTTTATAGGAGCACTCAGATGCAACATTACACCAATATGTCCAATTCCTATCGTCAAACGGTGAAAAACTCCCAGATAAACAGGACTGCGCCAAATACCGGTACATCCGCCAGACCTATGACCAGCCCAGGCGGCATCACAGCTCCGGAAAACCGGGCAGGAAGCCCTAACATAAATCGTCCGACTCCGGGCACCTCCACCGCTATGCCTGCCGGCAGCGGAAGAACCACTACTCCCGGCACTGCCACTCCCAGAACCACTCCTGCGACCCCGGTAACTCCTCCTCTCACTTCTCCCGGTGGTACTGCTCCCGGCTCCGCTCCCAGAGGTGCTAACGGGACTCCCACTACCACTCCCGGTGGCACTGCTCCCGGCTCCGCTCCCAGAGGCACTACAGGTACTCCCTCTACCACTCCCGGTGGCACTGTTCCCGGCTCCACTCCCAGAGGCTCTACCGGTACTCCCTCTACCGCTCCCGGTGGTACTGCTCCCGGCTCCGCTCCCAGAGGCACTACCGGTACTCCCTCTACCGCTCCCGTTGGCACCGCTCCCGGCTCCGCTCCCAGAGGCACTACAGGTACTCCTGCTACCACTCCCGGTGGCACCGC
>JAEZNB010000074.1 GCA_023441965.1 Bacillota bacterium | reverse complement strand
ACTGCGGATTGGGAAACCAATCTCATTGTAAAGGAGAAGTGGAATTTATGAAAGAGTAAACTCCACTCTAATTACTATAAAATGGAATTAAGTTTTTCATTCAACGTGCAGCAGGTCTTTTTATTCTTCCTGGTTGTATATTGACTTTAACTAAGCTATAATGAAATTTGATAAAGCCAATCTCATAGATAGGAAAGACAAGGTATCTATCGGACAAAGGAGACGTTATACCCATGGATTTTGATTTTGATAAAGAGAGTAAAAAACCGGTGGTCTTAAAGATCCTGATCGATGTTTTTATTTGGATCGCTCAGATTGCAGCAGTGATTTTTCTGGCCTATTTCATCATATACTATGCACTGGAGAAGACGAATGTCATCGGGATCTCCATGGAGAATACCCTGTCCAATCAGGATCCGATCATCATTGATAAATTCACTTACCGTATATCGGAACCCAAACGCTTTGATGTCATCGTATTCAAGCAAAGCGGCAGAGAGCACAGCTACTATAACATCAAAAGAATCATCGGTCTGCCGGGTGAGACGGTACAGCTTAAGGATGGGAATATTCTGATTAATGGTGAAATCGTAGAGGATATCGTGAATGCTGAGCCTATGGCAAATTACGGTCTTGCTACAGAACCGGTGACTTTGGATGAGAATGAATACTTCGTTCTCGGAGACAATCGCAATAACAGTGAGGATAGCCGCTTTGCCAGTATTGGAAACATCACCAGGGATGAGATGATCGGCAAAGCCTTTCTCCGGCTCTCCCCCTTTAACTTTATAAACAAGCTCAATCTGAAGAAGCAAGAGAAAAAAGCAGAAGAGTAGATCTGAAGCTTAAGCAGAAGCATATAGCAGAAATAACAAGAAAGTGGAAAAGTCTATGAATGTACAATGGTATCCCGGTCATATGGCGAAAGCAAAGCGTATGATGCAGGAGAATATAAAATTAATTGATGTTATAATTGAGCTGGTGGATGCAAGAATTCCCTACTCCAGCAAGAATCCGGATGTCGATCAGCTGGCCAAGGGAAAATCCAGAGTCATCTTACTGAATAAATACGATATGGCCGATCCTGTAGCCACCGGAGCCTGGAAGTCCTATTATGAAAGCAAGGGCTATTTTGTCGCTCTGGTCAACTCCAAGAATGGAAACGGTGTGAAACAGGTGAAGGATGTGGTGTTTCAGGCCTGTGAGGCCAAGCTTGAAAGGGACTGGAAAAGGGGCATATTAAACCGGCCTGTCAGGGCTATGGTGGTGGGAATACCCAATGTAGGCAAGTCCACCTTTATCAACAGCTTCGTCGGCAGAGCCAGCGCCAAGACAGGAAATAAGCCCGGTGTTACCAAGGGTAAGCAGTGGATCCGGCTCAGCAATCATATCGAACTGCTGGATACTCCGGGAATCCTATGGCCGAAATTCGAAGATCAGGCGGTTGGCTTAAGGCTTGCGATGATCGGGTCCATCAACGATACGATTCTGAATACGACTGAGCTGTCCTTGGAGCTGATCCGTTTTTTAAGTAACTCTAATCCGAAAGCTCTGGTGGAACGCTATGGACTAGAACCCATGGAGAAGCTGGAGCAGTTATCTGAGGCTTCACTGATTCTGGAGCAGCTCGCCATCAAGCGGGGCTGTCTGGTGAAGGGTGGAGAGGCTGATTATGACCGAGCTGCCTTACTCTTACTGGATGACTTCAGAAGCTTAAGGCTGGGAACGATCTCCTTGGAGTACCCTGAAAGGGAGTAAGGCCTATTTGTAGCTCGGTATTTGCATTAACTTAAGATTATTATGTTAACAGGAGGCACACATGGAAAACAGGGATTCATTTTCTCCCGGACAGAAGGGTTCTACAGGAGATTGGAAGATAGTAAGAGAAGGGGCCGAAGAGAGCCTGATCCAACATAGAGATCAGGAGGACCTTGAACCAAAAGCAGCAGCCATGTCCTCCATAGATCATAACAGGGAAGAGGGTCTTCATAGACAGCCATCGGATGGAAGAAGCAATGGGGAGAAGATTTCAGAAATCAAGCTGAAGTTCATGCAGGCCGGCCTGTCCGAGCTGCCACTCCTGATTAAGAAATATGGAGAAGATGACAGAAGCGGTGTCGTTACCATCTGCAACCAGTATCAGTCCAAGCTGGAGGCTCACCGCAAAGAGCTTCTTCGTACGGAAGCCATGAAGCAATATGAGAAGAAATATCAAGACTATACTTACATATGCGGCATCGATGAGGTGGGCAGAGGTCCTTTAGCCGGTCCGGTGATCGCTTGTGCAGTCATTCTTCCCAAGGACTGTGATATTCTCTATATCAATGATTCCAAGCAGCTTTCCGAGAAGAAGCGGGAGGAGCTCTACGATCTGATCATTGAGAAGGCCCTTGCATTTGGTATTGGCAGTGTTCCTCCTCCCAGGATTGACGAGATTAATATTCTGCAGGCCACTTATGAAGCCATGCATAAGGCTATACAGAACCTGAGCATAAAGCCCGATCTATTATTAAATGATGCGGTTACGATACCGGGAGTAGACATAAAGCAGGTCCCGATCATAAAGGGAGATGCAAAGAGCATCTCCATTGCGGCCGCCAGCATCCTTGCCAAGGTGACCAGGGACAGGCTGATGGTGGCTTATGATAAGGTTTTTCCCGGTTATGATTTTGCAGAGAATAAGGGCTACGGGTCGACTAGGCATATCGAAGCGATTAAGGAGCTGGGACTTACTCCGATTCACAGAAGAAGCTTCGTGAAGAATTTTGTATAAGGAATACTTTATGATATAAGGAAACTTGATTTTATTAAAGGAGGATAAGATGCTCTCGATCGTTTATCTATTTTCATATATTATTCCGATTACCTATGCTGTTATGGGTTATCTGTTCTGGAAGCAGACTCCGGATCTGAATGGCAAAAAATCCGGCTGGAGAAGCAGCTATTCCACTAAGAATGAAGAGACCTGGCAGTTTGCCAATCAGATCGGTGGCAGGTACTTATTCCTCATGGGAATCATAGAATTCATTCTGGTAGCCGTCGTTTATTTCTTAGCCAGGGATATGAACAGGGAGCAATTTTATTTTGTGGTAATCGTTCTATGCCTCCTTGCCCTGGAGACAGGCAGCTTCTCCTATCTGAACAAGTATATAGACAATAAACTGAAGAAAATGTAATATGAGCTTACTGCTTAGGAGGTCGGCCGATGGAGGAAGAGAAGAAGAACAATATAAAAAAGACCGCAGTTGCCCTGTCCTACGAGCCGGACAAGGAAGCACCCGTTGTCATCGCCAGCGGTAAAGGCCATCTTGCCGATAAGATCCTTGAGAGAGCGAAGCAGGCAGATATCCCCATCCATAAGGATGAGAAGCTGGCGGAAAGCCTCTCTAAGCTGGAGCTGGGAGAGAGTATCCCTCCCGAGCTCTATGATGTGGTGGCGGAAATCCTGGTTTTTGTGGACCGGATGGACCGGATCAAGGCGAAGCTGAATGGATATGAGAGGGATAAGCTTGAATAAAAGAGCGATAGGCAGCAGATTTGAACAGAAGGCTGCTGATTTTCTGACCGGAAAGGGATATCGTATCCAAGTCCGTAATTTCCGATGCAGAACAGGAGAGGTCGACCTGATCGGCTGGGATCAAGAATATCTCTGCTTCATCGAGGTAAAATACCGTTCCGGCATCGATCATGGCTTTCCTGCTGAAGCAGTAAATACCAGAAAAATGACAAGGATCATTCGGACAGCCCAGTATTATATGCTGCTTCATGGGCTCCCTACGGATACTCCTTGCCGTTTTGATGTTGTGGTAATTCTGGATCATGAGATCTCTCTCATCAAGAATGCCTTTGACGGTATCTAGTGTCATAGTATATCGTAACATGATATAATAGTTCTATGGTATTTCGTTACTGTTATAAGAAATGATGAGGTATCTATAGATGTTGTATCAATAGCTGTTAATTATAGATGATTATAATAGATATATAAAATCGAGGTTGAATGAATAGATGTTATCAAAATAGCATATCATTTGCCGATCTATCATCAATAGGAAGGATTCAAGAATGCATTTTCAAAACAGTAAGCATGCAGTGATTGACTTTAACCGCAGGGTACCCTATATCACCTTCCCTGTCTTATCCGAGCTCCCCTATATCTGCCACGGCTTCTCAACCAGGCTCGGTGGAGTAAGCGAAGGTATCTTCGAGTCGATGAATCTGGGCAATCAGGCCGCCGGATATGAGGACGATCCGGAGAAGGTAAGAATGAATTTTGAAAGGATAGCAGCCGAGATCGGTATAGATCCTCATTCAATTGTTATCTCCCAGCAGGTCCATAAGACCAACATTCGTCTTGTTACGGAGGCAGATCGCGGAAAAGGGCTGTATCTTCCAAAGGATTATAGTGAGATTGATGGTCTGATCACAGACCGGCCCGGTGTTACTCTGGTGACAAAATATGCGGATTGCGTACCTCTGTTTTTTGTGGATCCGAAAAAGAGGGCCATCGGTCTGACCCATTCCGGCTGGAGAGGAACCGTTGCTAAGATCGGCAGAAATACGGTGGAGGAAATGCGGAAGCATTTTGGATGTGAGCCGGAGCAGCTGCTGGCTGTCATCGGTCCTTCCATCTGCGGCAGCTGCTATGAGGTAAGCGAGGAGGTTGCAGAAGCTTTTCGGGATGCATTTGCTGGGAATGGTTATAATAGGAATAAAATCCTGACGAAGAATGATAGCGGAAGCTATCAGCTGGACTTATGGGAGGCTAACCGTGAGATTTTGATGGAAGCCGGACTGAAGGAGCATCAGATCCATGTATCCGGAGTCTGTACCGCCTGTAACAGTGACCTCTTGTTCTCCCACAGGAGGACCGGTGGAAAAAGAGGAAGTCTGGCTGCTTTCTTAGCCTTAAAGGAAGAATGATTAAGTGCTCTGAAAGTGTCCTTATGCGGAGAAGGACCGGTGATAGAGTTATCCGGATAAGATCCTTTGATGGAGAAATCCGGAGATTAAGTTGACCTGATAATATTTAAAGACGGAGAAAATCCGGTATTTGAGATAAAAGCTGCCCCATGGGGCAGCTGGAGAGAAACGGTGTATTGATATGAAGAAAAAAGCACACATTATTAAGGAGATCGAGGCAGGCAGCATAGCGGAGGAGCTGGAGCTGGCTCCGGGAGATGAGCTGATCTCCATCAATGGAAACGAGATAAAGGATGTCTTCGATTACCATTATCTGATCAAGGAGGAAGATCTGACCCTGCTGATCAGAAAGCCGGATGGCGAAGAGTGGGAGCTGGAGATTGAGAAGGAGTATGAGGATGATCTGGGAATCGTCTTTGAGGAAGGCTTAATGGATTCCTACCGGTCCTGCCGGAATAAATGCATCTTCTGCTTCATTGACCAGATGCCTCCGGGAATGAGGGAAACCCTGTATTTTAAGGATGATGACGCAAGACTATCCTTCCTGCAGGGGAACTATATCACTCTGACCAATATGAGTGATGAGGACATAGAACGGATCCTTTTCTACAAATTATCCCCCATCAATATTTCCGTCCATACGACCAATGAAGAGCTCCGCTGCCGTATGCTCCATAACCGTTTTGCAGGAAGTGCCCTGGAGAAGATGAAGCGGCTGAAGGAGGGCGGTATTACGATGAACGGACAGATCGTTCTGTGCAAGGGCTGGAACGATGGAGAGGAGCTGGAGAAAACCATCCATGACTTAAGTGCCTTTCTGCCGGAGCTGCAAAGCGTTTCCGTCGTTCCGGTCGGCCTGACCAAGTACCGGGAAGGACTGGCTAAGCTGGAGAAGTTCACAAGAGAGGATGCCCTTCAGGTTCTGGAAACGATCCACCGCTGGCAGACGATCTTTTTGAAGCATTATCAGACCCGCCTGATCTATGCCGGAGATGAATGGTACATCAGTGCAGGACTTCCGATTCCCGATGGAGAAAGCTATGAGGGTTATCCTCAGCTGGAGAATGGTGTTGGCATGCTTCGGTCCTTCCGGGATGAATTTGAAGAGGCTATGCAAAAACTACAGGGGGATGACCGGAGCAGGGACCTCTCGATGGTGACCGGAGTTCTGGCCGCTCCCTATATGGAAGAGCTGCTGAAGGAGGTAAGGAGCAAATATCCGCATGTTCAGGTGACGCTGTATACCATCCGAAATGATTTCTTCGGGGAGAATATCACCGTGGCAGGCCTGATCACAGGAGGGGATATCATAGCCCAGCTGAAGGGCCTTCCTTTGGGAGAAGAGCTGCTGATTCCCGATGTTCTGCTTCGGAATGGGGAAACCGTCCTTTTGGATGACGTAACCGTGGAGCATATGGAAAAGACTTTACAAAGCAGGATACGTATTGTACAATCAGATGGAAACTCTTTCATTCAATCAATAATTGATACCAAAAATAGATAAAGGTAGAGAAAAATATGAGCAGACCTATAGTAGCCATTGTTGGCAGACCGAATGTGGGAAAATCCACCCTCTTCAATGCCCTGGCAGGAGAACGAATCTCCATCGTCAAGGATTATCCGGGTGTTACCAGAGACCGCATTTATGCCGATGTCACTTGGCTGAATACACAATTTACCATGATTGATACCGGAGGCATCGAGCCAGACAGTAAGGACGAGATGCTGTCCTATATGCGACAGCAGGCAGTCATAGCAATCGAAACAGCAGATGTTATCATCTTTCTGACAGATGTACGCCAGGGTCTGGTGGATTCGGATTCCAAGGTAGCAGACATGCTGCGCAGAAGCGGAAAGCCTGTGGTTCTGGCAGTGAACAAGGTGGATCAGTTCGATAAGCTGATGCCGGATGTATATGAATTTTATAACCTCGGTATCGGTGAACCCTTTCCCATCTCCGCCTCCTCCAAGCTGGGCTTCGGAGAGCTGCTGGATGAGGTGGTAAAGCACTTTAAATCAGGAAACACGGAAGAAGCAGAGGATGAACGCCCGCGGATCGCCATCGTAGGAAAGCCGAACGTCGGTAAATCCTCCATCATCAATAAGCTCTTGGGCGAGAACCGGGTTATCGTATCCAATATTGCAGGAACCACCAGGGATGCGGTAGATACCCCGATCCGCCGTAACGGTAAGGAATATATTCTGATCGATACTGCCGGCTTAAGAAGAAAGAGCAAGATCAAGGAGGAGCTGGAGCGTTTCAGCATCATCCGTACCGTGACTGCCGTGGAAAGGGCGGATGTGGTGGTTCTGGTCATCGACGCGACGGAGGGCGTAACCGAGCAGGATGCCAAGATCGCAGGAATTGCCCATGAACGGGGCAAGGGTATCGTGATTGCCGTTAACAAATGGGATCTGATTGAGAAGAACAACAAAACGGTAAATGAATATACCAAGGATATCCGGGAGATTCTGTCCTTCATGCCCTATGCGGAGATTCTCTTCATCTCGGCAGAAACAGGGCAGAGGATGCACAAGCTCTTTGAAATTGTCGAAGTGGTCATTCTGAATCAGAGCATGCGTATCGCCACCGGCGTTCTGAATGAGATCATGGCGGAAGCAGTAGCTCTTCAGCAGCCTCCCTCCGATAAGGGTAAGCGCCTGAAGCTATATTATATCACTCAGGTTTCTGTAAAACCGCCCACCTTTGTCATCTTTGTCAACAGTAAGGAGCTCATGCATTTTTCCTATACCCGCTACATTGAAAATAAGATCAGGGAGGCCTTTGGCTTTTCCGGAACCTCATTAAAGTTTATTATCAGGGAGCGAAAGGAGAACGAATCATGATTCTTCATATTATCCTTTGTCTGGGGCTTGGTTATCTCTTTGGCTGTTTTTCTACCGGCTATATCATCGGAAAGAGGAAGAAGGTTGATATCCGCAATTACGGCAGCGGAAACTCCGGTACGACCAATGCCCTGCGAACCTTAGGAGCGAAAGCCGGCATCATTACCCTGCTGGGGGATATGCTTAAGGCGATTATTCCGATTCTGCTGATACGCTATCTTTTCTTCAAGGACGAGCCCTATGTTCAGCTGCTGACCTTATATGCAGGCTTAGGCGTAGTACTGGGCCATAATTATCCCGTATGGCTGAAATTTAAGGGTGGCAAGGGCATAGCGGCCACCTCCGGTGTGATGATAGCATTTGACCCCTGGATTATTCCCGTGGGTTTGGCCATATTTATCACATCAGTAGCCCTGACCAGATATGTATCCGTCGGTTCCCTTCTCCTGGCAGTATTATTTCCTGTCTGGGTGTATGCTTTTAATCCGAAGGAATTACATATGCTGATTGTAGCTCTGATTTTCATGGCATTGGCATTTATCAAGCATAGATCCAACATCAGGCGTTTATTGAACGGAACTGAGAATAAATTGGGACAAAGGGTTAAAATAGACAATAAATAGTTATCCTAGTAACGATAACAAAGGAGGTGCCTTATGAGTAAGGTGAGTGTATTAGGAGCAGGAACCTGGGGCTGTGCCCTGGCAATTCTGTTATCCGATAATGGGCATGACGTTACCATTTGGACAAAGCTGGAGAAGGAAGCAAAAGCCTTGGAGGAGAACAGGGACGAACTGAAAAATCTGCCCGGTGCCAGGCTTCCAAAGAACATTAAGATTACGCTTGACCTAAAGGAGGCTTGTACGGATCGGGAGCTGCTGGTAATGGCAGTTGCTTCTCCTTACATCAGGGTGACAGCTCACGAAGCCAGTCCCTTTATCCGCGAAGGTCAGATTCTGGTAAATGTATCCAAGGGCTTAGAGGATTCTACCCTGATGACCTTATCCGATGTGTTGAAGGATGAGATACCCCAGGCCGATATCGCAGTACTTTCCGGCCCCAGCCATGCAGAGGAGGTTAGCCGTCAGATACCTACAACAATTGTAGTCGGTGCTTCCTCCAAGGAAACAGCAAGATTTATCCAGGATGTCTTCATGAATGAGGTATTCCGTGTTTATACCAGTCCGGATATCATCGGTATTGAGCTGGGCGCTTCCTTAAAGAATGTCATCGCCCTGGCTGCCGGTGTGATTGACGGCTTAGGTCTCGGTGATAATACCAAGGCTGCCCTGATGACCAGAGGCATGGCGGAAATCAGCCGTCTCGGTGTGACAATGGGCGGTAAGGCAGAGACCTTCTCAGGTCTGTCCGGCATGGGAGATCTCTTCGTTACCTGTACCAGTCAGCACAGCCGTAACCGGAAGGCCGGTTATCTGATGGGGCAGGGCTTGACCATGGAAGAGACCATGAAGGAGGTCAATCAGGTAGTGGAAGGGGTCAATACTGCGAAGGCAGCCCTTCACCTGGCACAGAAGTACAATGTGGAGATGCCGATTGTTGAGCAGATCAATATGGTACTGTTCGAGGGTAAGACACCGGGAGAGGCCTTGGCTGATCTCTACAGCAGGGATAAGAGGATAGAATATAAGACTCTGGAGTGGGATTAAGCTTCAGAGTAGCCATAGAAGCAGTGCGGCATGAATGATATGAAATGTTTCGGGTGACCTTAGACTTACACTTGGGTCACCTTTTTCATGCCTTCATTTCCTTTATTTCATGTCTCTATTTCAAGTCTGTTTTCATGTCTGATTTCATGGATTCTTGAAGCTCGTTTCATTTCTGTTTTATTGTTCTAAGCATCCCCCCTCCTTTGAGAATCTTCAATATTTTTTAATTTAATCCTTGAACATATGTTCTGTTTATGGTATCATATGGAAATAACAAGGGAATACCTTATTTCAGATGACCGAACGGAGGTGCTCAGCCTGTATCTGATCTGACAGAAGGAAATAATTAAAAATAATTATTACCCTTTACATTAATTAGCATGATATGGTAATATCTTGGTTATATTTCTTTTCAAACATACATTCCGGGGGGAGAAAGATGGAACAGAAGGATATTAAGAAAATAAGAGCAGTTCAAAACAACTTATATGCAGTAAAGCTATTTTGGAGGATCAAAAAGAGTGCGGTGATACATACGGCCTTATCCCAGACCGGTTATTTTGTCTGGATCTTTTACAGTCTGTTTTTCATCCGCTATCTGATCAGTGCCATAGAGCATGAGAAGAGCTTTTCGGAAATCATGACCTTTATCCTGATTACCGGTGCTGTCTTTTCTGTCTATTCTGCTTACTATGCATATCTGGAGGGGAACTTCCGGCCGACTGCCTCTGTCACTGTTTATCAGAAGCTATACCGGATGCTGTACCGGAAGGCGATGAATGTGGAGCTGAAGTGCTTTGAGGACAGTGACTTCTATAATAAGTATACTTTGGCGATTGATAAGGCGGAAGAGAAGCTCTTTAATGTCGTCAGCAATCTTTTCGGGATTCTGTTTGGAGGAGCGGCGGCCATTACCGTCTTCACCACCATGTATTCCATCGATAAGCTTGCTCTGCTATTCGTGTTTTTACCGATCATCGGCACCTTTGTATTCGGATATTTCATGAATAAGTATATCTTTCAGAGGGATCAGGCCCTGGTTCCTTATCGCAGAAAGATCGATTATATCAATCGTGTGATGTACCTGCAGGATTATGCCAAGGAAATGCGTCTTTCCAAGGTCTATAACCTGCTGAAGCAGAAATACACCGATGCCCTGAACGGAATCTTTGATGTGGCAGAGAAGTATGTTTTCAAGATCAACCTGCCTCTTTGGTTCAGAAATTACTTCACTTTTACACTCATCTTTGAGGGTCTGCTTTTATACGGAGCCTTCCGAACCATTGTATCTAAGACCATGGCTCTGGCAGACCTGGCCGTATTATCCAGTGCCATGGTGGCGGCCACCTGGCTGCTCATTCAGTTTGCCCAGCATATTATGGAAAGCGTTAAACAGGGCATGTTCGTAGAAAATCTTAGGACCTTCTTGGAATATGAAGAGAAGCTGCCGGAGGATTATGACGGCATCCTTCCGGAGAAAGAGATCGCGTCCATCGAGTTTCGGAATGTCAGCTTCAAATATAAGGAAGACAGCGATTACACCGTAAAGAACTTATCCTTTCTCATAAAGGGCAAATCCAATGTTGCCTTGGTTGGTCATAACGGAGCCGGTAAAACCACGATCATTAAACTCTTATTCCGTCTCTACGATCCGACGGAGGGGGAGATTCTGCTGAACGGAAGAAATATTAAGGAGTATCAGCTGAAGGCTTATAGACAGCTCTTTGCCGCAGCCTTCCAGGATTATAAGATCCTGGCCTTTTCCATCAAGGAAAATGTCATGATGCGTAAGGTCACTGCAGAGGATGATGAGGTTATCCTGGAAGCTTTAAAAAATGCCGGAGTATATGACAAGGTCATGTCCCTGCCCAAGCAGGCGGATACCATCCTGACCAAGGAATTTGAAGAGGATGGGGCGATTTTATCCGGCGGTGAATATCAGAAGCTGGTTGCTGCCAGAGCCTTCGCCAAGGATGCCCCGATCAAGGTCTTTGACGAACCCTCCAGTGCCCTGGACCCCATAGCGGAATATGAGCTTTACGACAGTATGTTAAGAAACAGTAAGGATAAGACCATGATCTTTATCTCCCACAGGCTATCCTCCGTGCGGAATGCGGATATGATCTACATGCTGGAGCATGGAGAAATCATAGAACGGGGCAGCCATAAGGAGCTGATGAGTCTGGATGGCTCCTATGCCGATATGTTCAATAAGCAGGCGAAGAACTATCTGGCTGTGGAAGATCTGCAGGAGGTGACGGCATGAGTAAGCAGAATAAGAATAAAGATAAGATGCGTCAGAGTCCCAAGAAGATTTTATCAAATAACTGGTTCCTGGTCAGTCTTTCCTTCCGGACAGCCCCTTTCTTCATGGCCTTTATGATCTTTGAACAGGTGAAGCAGCAGGGCCTGGAATTTTTGGAGCATGGCTACGGGATTCAGTATGTCCTTGAGGCAGCAGAGTTTCAGAAGCCCTTTTCCTCGGTCTTGCGTTTTCTTCTGGTCGTATTTGCAGCCTGGGCCATATCCTTTCTGTTCAGCGGCATCTACCAGAACCTGGTATCCCAGAAGGGTCTGCCAAAAATCGAGAAGCAGCTGAAGGGAATGCTCTATGATAAGGTGAAGGATCTGGATCTGGAATGCTATGATAATCCGGACTACTACAATGAGTTCGTATTCTCCATCTCGGAGGCCCAGGAGTCCATCAACAGAACCCATCAGATTATTGAAGCCTTGTTCCGGGGCATTACCATACTGATTACCAGCGGTCTCTTTATCCTGACGATCGATGCGGCCGCCTTCTACTTTATCCTGGCATCCTTTATACTGACCTTTTTCATTTCGCAGGTCATCAACAAGCTGAGTTATCAGATCCGTCTGGAGAGAAATCCCCTGGAGCGGAAAAGGTCCTATGTACACAGGGTATTCTACCTGAACGAATATGCCAAGGAAGTCCGTTTAAGCCCTGACATCACGGAAAGACTGTACGAGGAATTTGATGCGTCGAACCGGCAGATACGGGAGATTGAGAAGAAGAATTCCAGGAAGCGGTCTGTCCTGTGGTTCTGCAATGACTATCTGGCCAATGATTTTATCAGTGATGTCCTCTTTATTTCCTACCTGGTGTACCAGGCCTCAGTCCTCCATACCATCTCCTACAGCAGTGTGGTTGTGCTTTGGCACATGGCGGGTAGAGTAAGGAACAGCCTACGGACCATTTCCCGTGTCTTTCCCAAGGTTTCGGAGAATAGTCTGTATATAGAGAAGATCCGTAACTTCCTGAATATTGAGCAGAAGATTACAAGCGAAGAGAATCTGCCCCTACCCAAGGAGCCCAAGCTTCTTGAATTAAGGCATGTGTCCTTCGGCTACAGTCAGGACGGTTATATTCTGCAGGATATAAATCTGACGATTCATCCTGAGGAGAAGGTCGCCCTGGTAGGTTATAACGGCGCCGGCAAGACAACCCTGATTAAGCTGATCATGAGGCTCTATGACCCGGCGGAAGGTGAGATTGTTTACGATGGGATCAATATCCGTAAGTATAATGTCAGAGAATACCGGGAGAGAATCGGTACGATCTTTCAGGACTTTAAGATCTTTGCCACCGATATCCGGAATAATGTGGTTCTGGACCATGAAGAGAAACTGCTTCAGAAGCTGCATGAGCCGGAGGTAAGAAAGGCCTTACATTACAGCGGCTTCGGAGATCGTCTGGAACAGCTTCCGAATGAACTGTCTACTGAGCTGACCACAGAATTCGAGGAGAGCGGTATCGACCTGTCCGGCGGGGAAAGCCAGAAGCTTGCCATCGCCAGGGCCTTCTATAAGGATGCCCAGCTGGTGATCTTGGACGAACCCTCTTCAGCTCTGGATCCGATCGCCGAATACCAGCTGAATGAAGCCATGCTGCAGGCAGCAGAGCAAAAGTCCGTCGTCTTTATTTCCCATCGGCTCTCAACCACCCGCAATGCAGACCGTATTATAATGCTGGAGCAGGGCAGGATCATTGAGGAGGGAAGCCATAAGGACCTGCTGATCAGAAGAGGAAAATACGCTGAAATGTGGAAGGCTCAGGCATCAAAATATGTGGATGTCTGAAGCGAAAGAGCAGGAAAGAAGAAGCAAAAATTCACAGTGAACAAGTTACTATCCCGTATCATAGAATGAAACAGCCCTGCATATCTTTAACTATAACCATAAGGAGGTTGACATATGTTAGGGCAATATGATGTTTATAATGATATTCAGGCTAGGACAGGCGGTGAAATATACATAGGTGTGGTAGGGCCGGTCAGAACAGGAAAGTCTACCTTTATCAAGAGATTCATGGATCTTTTGGTAATACCCAATATTGCAGATGTCCATAGCAGAGAACGAGCAGTGGATGAGTTGCCCCAGGCTGCGGCAGGCAAGACCATCATGACTACCGAGCCCAAGTTCATTCCCAAGGAGGCTGCTGAGATCGCCCTGGACGATAATACCAAGGTGAAGATCCGCTTAATTGACTGTGTCGGTTATATGGTGGACGGAGCCTCCGGACATACCGAGAATGACCATGAACGGATGGTCAGAACCCCCTGGTTCGAGAATGAAATTCCCTTCACCCAGGCTGCGGAGCTCGGAACCAGGAAGGTAATCAATGATCATTCTACCATTGGCATCGTTATTACTACTGACGGTAGCTTCGGAGATCTGCCGAGACAAAATTATATGGCTCCCGAAGAGAGGACCATTGTGGAATTAAAGCAGTTAGGCAAACCCTTCATCGTTCTCCTGAATACCAGCAAGCCATATTCCAATGAAACCTTAAGAATCGCAGAAGAAATCTCTGACAGGTATGATGTGTCAGTGTTGCCGGTCAACTGCGAACAGCTGAAGAAGGATGACGTGAATAAGATCATGGAGAACATCCTGAATGTATTCCCCGTTACGGAAGTAGATTTCTTTATGCCGAAATGGGCAGAGATGCTGCCGGCTGACCATTGGCTGAAGGTTGACTTGATTGCTTCAGTAAAGGAACTGTTTGATCAGATCACCCAGGTCAAGGATGCCAGGACCCAGACTTTTGAGACAGACAGCAAATATGTCAAACGCTTCAAGATTGACAACGTGGATATGCAGAATGGCAGTGTGGATGTCAATGTGGAATTTGACGATGCCTATTATTACCAGATCTTAAGTGATCTGATCGGAGTTCCGATCACCGGCGAATATCAGCTGATCTCTACCTTAAGGGATTTGGCTGCGAAGAAGTCCGAATTTGAGAAGGTTTCCTATGCGGTTAACCAGGTCAAGGGAAAGGGTTATGGCATCGTATCTCCTGTGAAGGAGGAGATCAGGATCGAGGAGCCTGAGATCATGAAGCACGGAAGTAAGTACGGCGTAAAGATTAAGGCAAGCGCTCCGTCCATACATATGATCAAGGCAGATATTCTGACAGAGGTAGCCCCGATCGTCGGTTCTGAGGATCAGGCAAAGGATCTGATTCACTATATCCACGAGAATGCCAGTGAAAATCCTGAGGGTATCTGGGAGACAAATATCTTCGGAAAATCCGTCCGGCAGCTGGTGGATGACGGAATCAACAGTAAAATCAACAAGCTTACCGACGACAGCCAGCTAAAGCTGCAGGAGACCATGCAGAAAATCATCAATGACAGCAATGGCGGACTGATCTGCATTATTATTTAATATATTCTTAACAATAAGCTGCCCTGTACCATGAAATTTGGTCAAGGTAGCTTTATTTTGCCATAATTTAACCATATTAACGAAAAAGTAAAATATGTATGACATAGAGTTGACAAAAATGCCGGGGTTTGCTATAATACACACGTAACATATTTAATATTTACGTAATAATTACTTTACTTACCGGATACATAACTCAATTGCTGATACTTCGTGTGATAAAACAAGCGAAATTGGAGGATCATTTCATGGTAAATAAGCGTTTCAAAATTTCCTTGCTTTGTATAACAGGAGCGATTATGCTTGCATCAACTCCAATGTCAGCAATGGCTATGGAAGAGGCAGTGGCAGGCTTCATATATGATAAAGAACTTCCCGGTATAACACAGACAAGTTCGGATACGGCAACCATATCTACCTTCTCAACAGATGAAATCCCCATTCCCGGTTTTAATAATATCGGTATAGCTAATGTGGAAGATAATCTCAATATCCGCAAGGGCCCGGGGCTGAATGAAAAGATCGTCGGTAAGCTTCCGAAAAACGGCGGCTGTGATATTCTTGAGCCGGATAACGGCAGTGGTTGGACCAAGATTTCTTCCAACGGTGTTGTCGGTTATGTTAAGACAGAATTTTTAATCCTTGGCGATGAGGCAACTCAGCTCGCAGTGAAATTAGCCACTCCGGTTGCGATTTCCAATTCAGAATCTTTAAACGTAAGAAGTGCTCCCACAACAAAAGAAGATAATATTATTGATTCCATTGCAAAAGGGGAAGAATTACTGGTACTCGATCCTCTGGTATTGCGATATGGGGAAGAGTATGATAAGTGGGTCAAGGTAAGCCTCGACTCCGATAGCGAAGGCGGAACTGTTGGTTATGTATGTAAGAATTTTGTAACCTTAGCTTATACCTTACCTAAGGCCAGCTCCATGACAGAGCTGCAGTATGGTTCCGGTGTATCCTCCTTACGCGTTAACTTAGTCAACAAGGCGAAGGAATACCTGGGCGGACGTTATGTATGGGGTGGAACTACTCTTGGTAAGGGTGTTGATTGTTCCGGCTTTACCCAGCAGATTTATGCGAAGTTTGGTTATTACATTCCTCGTACCTCCGGCAGTCAGGGTGCCAGCGGAACCAGAGTATCAAGAAATGAACTTAAGGTCGGTGACCTGGTATTCTATGGTAACGGCTCCGGCATAAACCATGTGGCCATCTATATCGGCAACGATAAGATCATCCATGCAAGTAATAAGAGAGATGGTATCAAGATCTCCAATATGTATTACCGTAAGCCCTTACGATATGTCAGATACCTTAAGGACTGATGCCGTGGCGGATGGAATGATGAAGGTAAGTTAATAGAATAAGAGTAAATAGGTGCCGTACTTGATTGTACGGCACTTTTTATGTCCGGAATTTAAGCTGCATGGGAAGCTCATGGGTACCTCAGTTCATAGGCCACATGGCTCGGAAAGTTATTAAGTATTGAGCGATTAGCATAAAATCTTTAGTAATAATTAACATTAATTACTATTAATTACTATTCGTTGAGTGAAAAGTTAAATTCCAGTGAAAAGTTAAATTCCACTGTGAAGAGTAAATGCCACTTTATAAGTGTTTGAAGTATGTATTTTTAAGAAAAAGTGTATTATAATGATCCTACAGACA
>JAEZNB010000004.1 GCA_023441965.1 Bacillota bacterium | reverse complement strand
CTGTCACACCATGTGAATACTCTACGATTCGTAGGTTGCACCTGCGCTGGGTATCGTTCATACTTCTGCATAAGGAGATGATAGAATGAAGCAATATATTACAGGATCAGTAATCAAGAAACTGCGCGAGAAGAAGAAAATGACACAGGCGGAGCTGGCGGGCTGCTTGCACGTAAGCGATAAAGCAATCTCCAAGTGGGAAACCGGAAAAGGATATCCAGATATTACGCTGCTTGAGCCCTTAGCTTCTGCCCTTGGGATATCAACGATTGAACTCCTGTCCGGTGAAAATATCACAAATAACAACCGTTCGTTTCAAATGCTAAAGAGCAGATTTTATGTCTGTCCTGTCTGCGGTAATATTATGACCGCGACGGGAGAGAGTGTAGTGAGCTGTTGCGGAATCACTTTGCCCCCGCTGGAGGCTGAAGCTGCGGACAGCGAGCACAGCCCTCACGTTGAAAAGGTGGAGGATGAATACTATGTTGCTCTAAGCCATGATATGACCAGGGAACACTATATTTCCTTTATAGCCGCGCTGACTTACGATAGAGTAACTCTCGTGAAGATGTATCCGGAGGGAAATGCCGAAGCGCGGTTCAAAATCGCCGGAACAAAGACGATTTATTATTACTGTAACCGGCACGGATTATATAAACTGGAGAAATGGTAATAAGTATAACCATTGCAAAAATAGCATTTTATGCTATAATTGTAATGGTTATATTTACATAAGATTAAGGTGGTGCTTGTATGAAAAGACAAATAAGAAAAATGCTTATTCTATTACTGATTATTATTTTTTGCCTAATAATAGGTTCATCCTATGCCCTGGCGAGTACCTCAAAGAGCACACAAACTACATCCGCTGCTTCAGTGACCATTTCTCTGAATACTCCGTCCCTTACGGTTTCGTCGGAAAAAATTGGCATCATTAATGTCACGATTGGCACGGTAAAGGGTGCAGATGGATATAAGCTCTATCTCACAGAAGAAGAGAATGGCAAGTATTCTGCCATTAAGACGATAAAAGAAGGAAGTAAAACCAGCTTTCAATTAAAAAACTATAAAGAGGGAAAAGCCTATTATTTAAAGCTTCGGGCTTATAGGAAGGTATCAGGTGAAACTTACTGGAGTAAATACTGTGAACCGCAAAGGGTAGTGGTTCTATCCGGTTATATGGCAGAGGTACGAAGAGCCCAAGATAAGCTGGCAGATCAGCTCGACTTAATGGTAGGCTTATCCAGAGACACCATTACTGAAATGCAATATGCTATGAACAATAGAATGGAAATAATGATAAGACTCATTCGGGGTGATACCTTTGAGCATATCGGCAAGAATACAGGAGTGAAATATGAATACAGACCGCTTCTTTGGCAGTATCCCAATCGGGAGGGCTTTGAACCGCAGATTGATGGAGTCCATATCACAGTGAATGAGTTGATGCAGGCCGGCATTACGGAAGAGGATTTCCGGGAATTATTGCGGGTTGATGATAATTTCTCCATAAGCACTCGATTTCCCTATGTTTATGGTATAAGCATTGAATATAAGAATCCTGTAAGAAATATTTTGAATGCCCTATGGTCTCCGTCCTCCATCATGAAGTACTCGCATTGCCTTTTTATAGAGGATGTTTTGGATAAATACAATGAGCTTTTGGTAAAAGTCAATGACACAAAGGTGTTACCAACTGAAAAAACATTGAACAGCCTTGATAATGTGAAGACATTTATCACTGATCATTTCGGAACTGAGGAATATTATGAGCTGCTTTTCCGTCTTGCACTCTGTAATGAAATAACGCAGTATGTGGTATTGAGTATGTGCCCCTCGCTTGCGGGCGGCCCGGACTTTTCCGGTTCAGACCTTGTCATGGCCAAGAAGTATCTCGCAGAAGAAGAGCTGTTATATCAAGAGTTTCAACAGCTTAGTTCAGAGGTGGAGCTCATTCCAAGGGATGATTCCAAAGCGATTAAGCAATACACAAAGAAAGTCGATCAATTATTACTAAAATTACATATGTTGTATTCGAAGGCAAACCGACTGGATTATAAATCTCATCCAAGCTGGAATGTATATCAATCCGATTTACCGGGAGCTGATTTTACCGTTTTTATAGAGCAGGGTCCAATGAATAACAATGATACCCCTGTACTCGGCTTTGAGGTAACGAACAATGAAAAGGAGGAAATGATTATTAATTCAAAGGACTGCTATCTCTTCCCTCCTGTGGATATAATAGAAGATCCCTATGATGGCATGAAAGCAACCCTGGTCACAGAAGATGGAAGTAAGGTGGAATCAGTCAGGATTGCTCCGGGTGAATCAGAATGGATCTGGTTTTATTTTGATGGTCAGCTGGTTGATACCTTACTGATCAAAGATAACTATTCTTTTTTCTCAATTGTATCCTTTCATGTGATTGTAGGGAAGCAGGACTTCTTTTATACGATTGATGATACAGATATCTGTAATTATACGGATTATTACGAAGAGTTTCTGGCGAAACGGAGTGAGGCAGGACTCGTAAACTGAGAGCAGTTTGAACATTATATAACAGTCCGAAATAAGGCTACCACTATATTTGATGGGGCCTTATTTTTTGTCCGTACAGCGCCGGTCATATAAGTTTTATAAAATTTCTCACGGTGCTTAACGCAATAAAAATGGGTTGGTATATTTTCTAAGTATTTAATAATTATGGAATTAATTAAGATAATTTAACTAAAATAGAAAAAATAGGATTACAATTTTATCTTTTTCTGCTATAGTAATAGATATAGCTGTAATAAAATAGCTATTTTTAGAAGAAGCATACACTTACTTATACCAAAGAAGCAATTAAAATTACAGGAGAGAATATGGAAACATCTACCTTATTAATGATTGGGTCGCTAGGGTCTATAGCAGTACTACTGATGTTATATGGCTATATTTTTACCTTTGAACGCAGAAATTTTTTGCTGATGTGGTTTGTCGGCTGGTTGATTATTGCATTAGACTATTCTCTTGAGGCGTTTGGCACAGAATTATTGAAACAGAATAAAGTGGTTTTCTTACTAAGCCTTATTTCCTTTTTCTATGCAAACCTCCTGATTGTATTGGGGACTCTTATATTCCTGAAAGTCAAAGTAAAAGCAGTACATTTTATAGGGATCGGAATAGCATGGCTTCTCATATTTATTGTAATAGGAATGCTGGATCTGCCGCCTGTACATATGATCCTTATCATGTATACTGCGATATTTGCTTTGTTCACCTTCTTAGGAATCACAATGATCAGAATGGCCAAACGGTACGGAAGGCTCATTCTGGTGTTAGGTTTATTGAATATCGCATGGGTGATCAATACTTTGTTTTTCTCATATATTATGAAGATGCCCCATATGGGTCCCTATGTCGTTTCACAATTGATTCTGCTGCTAAACGCCATCGGTCTGATTCAGCTCTATTTTAAGGTACAGAATGATGCGATCCGGGAAGGACTGGACTACATTACCTATCTCACCTTCCATGACGGTTTGACCGGCTTGTTCAATAAAACCTACTTTGACAGTAAGCTTCATGAGATAGAGGGTAAGAAAGAGTACCTGCCCATTTCCTTGATCGTCGGGGACATGAACGGGTTGAAGTATATTAACGATGTATTCGGTCATCATGAAGGTGATAACAGACTGAAAAAGATGGCACTCATTATTCAACAAGCTTGTCGCGAAAAAGATATTATCGCGAGATGGGGCGGTGATGAGTTTACTGTTATTCTCCCCAATACGGACAAAGAAACAGCGAAAGGTATTGGTGATAAGATCAGCGCAGCCTGTAAGAGCTTTCAGGGGACGGACCTGCTGTTAAGCTTATCCTTGGGAGTAGCAACAATGACGGATGATAAAAGTTGCCTGTCAGCGGTATTCAAGGAAGCGGAAGAATTGATGTATCAGGATAAGCTGATCGAAAGCAGGAAGGTCAAAGGAGCAATCGCTGCAACCCTGGAAAAGGTATTGCAGGCAAATGATGATGATATGAAGGAGCACATGGCTAGAGTAAAAAGGCTTGCGATAGAGTTTGCCAAGGTTCTTGATTTATCAGCGGAAGACCAGGAGATACTTTCACGGGCGGCAACCCTTCATGATGTAGGGAAAATAGGTATATCAAAGGATATGATGTCAGATGGCACCCTGCCTTATGAAGAGGAAGGGCTTAACATGAGAAAGCATGTAGAAATCGGTTATCGGATTGCCCAAGCATCCGGAGAGTTTGCCCATCTCGCCGATATCATTCTTTATCATCATGAATGGTGGAATGGCCAAGGATATCCGCAGGGTCTTAAGGGTGAGGAGATTCCCCTCGTGTCACGTATCATATCCATTCTGAATGCCTTTGATCTCATGACTCATCAGCAGCAGGATAGGCCGGCCATGCCTACGGAAGAGGCTTTACAGGAGCTTGAATCTAAAGCCGGAAGCCAGTTTGATCCTTCTCTGGTCCAACTCTTCATTCAGATGGTAAAAGATATTTCAGACTCGAAGGAAGCAGAAGCGAGTAAGTAAGAATAAGCCACCAAAGCCTTGCCGGCTTAAGGTGGCTTCTTTATGGTTATAAGAACCTTTGCTGTTTTATCTTTAGAGAAAAAATCAAGAAGACCGGAACCGGATATGATATAATTCAATCATCTTAAGATGCTAAGGAGTACTCCGGATGAACTATTACGAACGTATTCAGAAATCCATTGACTACATTGAAGGCTCGTTGAAAAGTAATATTGATATTGAGAAAGCGGCCCAGGAAGCCTTTATGTCCTGTTCAAACTACTACCGCATGTTCTTTGCCTTAACCGGCTATGCAGTGAAGGAATATATCCGTCAAAGGAGAATAAGCTGCGCGGCGAAGGAGATACAGGAATCTGAAGATAGTATTCTGGACATAGCGCTCAATTATGGCTTTGAAAGCAATGAAGCATTTACAAGAGCCTTCAAACGTATCACAGGATTCCCTCCGAGTGCGTTCAGAAAAAACAAGCTCAATTATCTTTTTGAAAGGGTGAATATTATGGAAAAATATTATGATATCCAAGATCCGGAGCTTCTTGAGAAGTATCCTGACATTAAAGTATTAAAGGAAATTAAGCCCTGCAGAGTTGCTTACTACTGCTATTATGGGTTAGAGCCTGAAACCGGTGCATTTACAGTTATGAGTGACTGGTTAAAGAGAAGCGGTTTGCATTTTGAAAAGGATAGGTTGCGTATCTTCGGCTTCAATAACCCCAGTCCCAGCAGTCCTGATCAGGCTGAGTATGGTTATGAGGTTATGGTTACCATAGGCGATGATGTGGTCGTCAATGACAGTCTGGTCAAGACGAAGACCTTCCAGGGCGGGCTTTATGCCGTATGTGGAGTGAAAAACTTGATTGCCGGAGGGGATGGCTCGGGGATATATGATACCTGGCAAAGATTCAGCAAATGGCTGAAAGAGAGTAAATACAAAGCAGCAGAGCATCAGTGGCTGGAGGAGCATTTACACTTCAATGATGAGTTTGAGCACACCGGCGGTATGGATCTCTATATGCCCATAGCTCCCAGATAGCCGGTCATGGGAGGATTCATAGGTAACTGAATATAGGATTCAAGGTACATAGATTGCTTTTCTATGTACCTTTTTTTGTGATACAGATTTACTATTCAGCCAGCACATGCAGATTTTATATAACTTTGACAGAGTATGAAATTATTACCATAAACAAAATAACCGTTGAGCTTATCTAAGCCAGGATTATATAGAGCGGAGGTGTGTTATGGATTTCAAAACGATTTTTGAGCAAGTACCGGAGCAATTTGACAGGTGGAGGCCCCGCTATTGCGAAGAGCTTTTCGCGGATCCGATCGCATATGCAGGGCTTACATCAGGTAGTGAAGTCCTTGAGGTCGGACCCAGCATGGATACAGTATAAGTAGGGGGAGTTTCGTCAAATACAGGGCTTACTTGACAAATCCATGGGAATTCCATATTATGGATTATAAATGCAGGAACTACAGAGGATAAAATCAAGGAGGCAGCAGAATATGTTAGCTCTATACATTAGCATGCTCGGAACAGAACAGGAACGTAAGAGGATGGCAGATATCTATGAAGAACACAAGCATGCCCTCCTTATGTATGCCTTGAAGGTCACCGGTTATAATCAGGCAATGGCAGAAGATGCTGTACATAATGCTTTTATTTCTATCATAAAAAACAAGGAGAAATATTTTTCTTTGGACAGTAGGGATTTTCGCTTCTCAGCCGTTATTATTGTGAGGAACAAATGCATTGACCTATTAAGAAAGGAAAAGCCCTATGCGGATATTTCCATTGATGAGCTGGAAATATATCTTGAATCGAAGGATAAGCCGGTAGAAGATCAGGCTGTCATATCCTCGGAATACTCTGCCATCCGCAGACATATGGCAGAGATAGATGAAATCAGCAGACAGGTACTGATCATGAAATATGCCTTAGGAATGTCCTATAAGGAAATCGGAGTGAGGTTAGGCATGACGCCAAAGAACGTCGATGTAAGAATCATCAGAGCCAAAGAAAAAGTAAGAAAACTCGTTGAGCTTGAGCTATCAGACCAGAAAAATAAGAAGAAAAAGGATGATGGAAAATCAATATGAAGCAGATGGAGCTATCCGTATTTGAAGCCTTGTTTCGCCAGGCCGTTATCGATGATTATAATGAAGAGATCGATTCCATTCCGCCAAGGGAGAGGTTGCTTGAGATTATAACGATTTCAACAGATTTTGAATTGAGAATGAAAAGGCTGCTGACTCGTGATAAACGAAAGGAGCTGCTCAGGAAAGCAGTATATTATGGCAAACGGGCGGCAGCGGTCGTACTTATTATCTCGAATATAGTTTTTGGAATACTGCTCTGTTATCCTGAAGTCAGGGCGGCTGTTCATAAGACAATTGTAGAATGGTACGATAAATTCACCTCCTTTGTCTTTCAGAGTGAGTCCTCCGATACGGACGAGCCAAAAGAATGGGAGCCCAGGTATCTGCCGAAGGGGTATGATAAGGATTCTGTTACCAGGCTTGGCCGGACAACAAATATGGAATATGTGGATGCTCAGGGCAACATAATCGTTCTATCCTACAGACCGACTGATAACAATACCACCATATCTGTCGATAATGAAAACCACCGTATCGAAATCCAGACGATACGCGGGCATGAGGCCCATATCGCAGAGGCAACAAATCCTGAGTTTGATAATGGAGTGATCTGGAGTATGGAGGGATATACCTTCTATCTATGGAGTAAGCTGCCGGTTACTGAATTAATTCAGATCGCTCAATCAATAAATTAAAAAATTTGAAAATTCCCGTAGGAAAATGTTCTTTCAAACGTTTATTAAATGAAGGCGCTTAAGTCTTACGAATGCTGAAAGGATGTGATTCCGATGAAAAGAAAAATACTGGGGGCTTTGTTAATCGTTGGAATACTGTTTCTGACTCAAAGTCCTATAGTTCATGCACAAATGCTGTCTGCTGCAAGCCGGGGTATCATAGGTGGTGAGATCATAACACCGCAGTGGGCGAATGTAAATGATATCACACTAGATCTCTACTTTGATAATGGAGATGCTTGTTGTTCCGGTCAGATCAGAGCTCTGTCAGGGACCACAAGGATATCAGCCAACTTCAGGCTGGAAAGGATGATTTCATCCGGCTGGGTTTTAGAAAATGCATGGAGTAAGAGTTCAAGCAGCAATTCACTTTTATTTTATGGAACAGATGCTGTGGCTTCAGGATATACCTATCGCTTAAGCGTTACGGCTGATGTAACAAGAAATGGTGTAACGGAGACAGTAAGCAGCTCGGTAACCGGTCTCTACTGATATTTTTTTAATGATGCAAGCTACATACTGAGCTTTAACATTTGGCTCAACCTCTATTTCAAGTGAATCGTGGATACTGAAAGGGGTTTATCATTATGATAAACTCCTTTCGGTATCCTTATGTTACCATGTCTGACAAAGCGAAAAGAATGATTGTTCTTACGAAAGAAGTAGTTGGAGAGTGGGAAGTAATAAACGAAGGAGAGTAAGTCAGGTATAAAGTAAGCCGTCAATAATAAAACTTAGATTATTGACATACCAAAAAACTACAAGGAGGGTTGATGTAAATATGAGAAAAAGAAGATATGTGATGCTGATGCTCGTAATGCTCCTCTTGATATTCACTATTTTCTCTGCGGCAGATTACGGATCCGGCAACTACGTAAGTTCAGCACCTGTCAAGCCTACCACCGGCCTGAAGTTTTATGTGGATTATTCTGCCGTATCAGTCTATGGTTCAAGTCCATTTATTACTGCAGCATTTGATTGGAACGGAAACTATAATGCGAGTGTATCACAGGTCGCCGTGTATCCGGCTTCTCCTCCCACAGGCTTTTTTATCATTGGAGCAGGAGCTATGTCCTATAATCATCCCGGTGAAACCTTTTTTTATACGCAAAGCGGAGATCTGATCGACAGTAGTTATGCTACGAATTCAACATCCATTTATCGGTGCTCGATTCGGATCAATTCTAATCCAAGTGCCTTTGACAATCCGAATGTACCCAGTCAAGCTTACTTAGGAAAGACAATAAGACACGAAATCGGTCATGTATTCCTTCTGAATCATCCCAATTTGCAATACGGTTCCGTCATGCAATCAGGAGCCCCTACCGGTTATGTATCAGCCACGGTAAGCACGATTGACAGACAAAATCTAACTGCAAAGTGGGGCCAGTAAATATAGAAGAGAGGTGCTGAAAATGAAGAAATTAGTTCTTATCATCAATTGTCTGCTATTCTTGTTCTTACTGGCAGCATGTAAAAAGGAGGCCGCATCCGATTCCGATATCCCGGCTGATGCTGAGCTGGTACGTCCTGCTTCAGACAGAACATACTATAATAACCTCAATCAGGTTGAGGATCAGGCCACACTCATTGTCAGAGCCGTCGTGAAGGATACGCTTGGTCAGGAAGTGGATACGATATATGACTCTGTTTTAAAAAAGGAGCTGCCAACTTACGGCTATACCAAAAGGGAAATAGAAGTAACCGAAGTATATCAGGGTGATGTGAAAGTGGGAGATAAGCTGGTTCTGCTACAGGAGTATTACCTATGGACCAAATCTGACGGAAAGAAGCAATTGGTCAATTCTTCTTCGGTTAAGCCGGCGATCAAAGGCGGGGAATATCTTTTCTTCCTAAGACATGAGGAAATGATGGGAGGATATTCGACAGTTGGTGATTACCAGGGGATCTATGCCCTGCCTACCGATAAAGTTAAGACTAAGGAGAAAGAGGGTAAGCTGGAGCAAGCAGATCTGGATACCTATTATGATGACGAGCCATTAATAAATCTGCTTCCGATTTATAATGAAGTAGCGAAGAAATACTTCGATTAACACGGTTAGATCAATCTTCCATAAATAGTGATACTTATTTGGACAGCGGGTCTCCCATACACGGTTATGTGTTGGCTGACCCGCTGTTCACATTAATTCCATCATTGACATTTCCTCTGACGAAGTGCTATAATACTAAAACGTTAACTAGCTAATGATTAACAGGGTAACAATTTACAAGCTAATAATAGTACAAAGGCGGTGAGTAATCACATATGGATAATCCTACTATCACAAATAAGAAAATTGTTCTTCAGCTGATCGGCTTTGCGATGAAGCATAGAAAGATTATGCAGTATTTTCTGGATGAGACCGGGGTCTACCAGGCCCAGCATCGTTTACTCATGGAAATCTCCCATAACCGGAATGCTTCCCAGAAGGAGATCGCATGCTCCATGGGCATCTCTCCGGCAACGATTGCAGTATCCTTGAAGAAGCTGGAAAAGGGAGGCTACATCAATAAAATAATGGATGAAGGGGATAACCGGCTCAATCAGATCACCATAACCGAGAAGGGAAACAGGGTGGTAGAGCAGAGCAGGCAGATTTTTGACGCAACGGATCAAAAGGTGTTTGAAGGTTTTACGGAGGAAGAGAAGGCAACCCTGTCTGAGCTGCTGCAGAAGCTGGATACCAATATGGTCAGGATGGAAGCTGCTATAAAGTCGAACAAGGAAAGGACCTAATGCATATGAAACGTTATTGGAAATATATAAAACCTTATTTGTCTGCCTTTATCATAGGGCCGATTCTGATGATCGTTGAGGTCATCGGCGAAGTGGTGATGCCGTATTTATTAAGCAATATCATAGATCAGGGCATCAACGGAGGCAAAGACATACCTTATATCATAGGGATGGGTATCACGATGATCCTCACTGCCCTCTGTATGATGGCAGGGGGTGTCGGAGGAGCTTATTATGCCATAAAGGCATCCTCGGGATTTGCCAATGATTTAAGGAAGGAGCTCTTCAATCAGATCCAGAAGTTCTCTTTTACCAATATCGATCGTTATCATACCGGTTCACTGATCACACGGTTAACGAATGATATCACCCAGGTACAGAACATGCTTCAGATGATGCTTAGGTTAGCCTTAAGGGCGCCCGGCATGCTGATCGGGGCTCTGATCATGGCCTTTGTTTTAAATCCCAAGCTGGCCATGGTGATCCTGTGCGTGATTCCCTTGTTATCCCTAGCCATCTATCTGATTATGAAAATCGCCTTTCCGCGGTTCGCTGCCATGCAGAAGAAGCTGGATGCACTGAATACAGCCACCCAGGAGAATCTAACGAATATCAGGGTGGTAAAATCCTTCGTCAGAGAGGAGTTTGAAGAAGATAAGTTTAAGAAAGCCAATACAGACCTGAAGGAAAGCACCATCAAGGCCATGAAGGTTGTTATCTTCACAATGCCGGTGATGACCCTGGCTATGAATATCACAACCTTAGCCGTGGTATGGTTTGGCGGAAATCAGATTCTTGCAGGCAGCATGACCACCGGTGTGTTGACGGCCTTTGTAAATTATGTCGTCCAGATCCTTATGTCACTGATGATGGTTTCCATGATAATTCTGAACAGCTCCAGAGCTCTGGCCTCTGCAAAACGTATCAATGAGGTTCTTTGTACAGAAATCGATCTCACGGATGATGAGGCAAGGCATAAGGATGCTACGGTTCAGTACGGGAAGATCGAATTTCGGGATGTTTACTTTAAATACTACAAGAACAACGAGAAATGGGTTCTGGAGAAGATCAATCTGGTTCTAAATCCCGGTGAGACCGTCGGTATCATCGGTTCCACAGGTTGTGGCAAATCAAGCCTGGTGCAGCTGATTCCCAGATTATATGATGTGGACCGGGGAGAGGTTCTGGTAGATGATGTGAATGTGAAGGACTACTCTCTGAAGAACCTTCGTAATGGAGTCGGTATCGTGCTGCAGAAAAATGTGCTCTTCTCCGGTACGATCATGGAAAACCTCAAATGGGGTGATGAGGATGCCGAGGAAGAGACCATTTATCAGTGTGCGGAAAATGCCCAGGCCCATGGCTTTATCACTTCCTTTCAGGAAGGGTATGAGACAGAGCTGGGGCAGGGTGGTGTCAATGTCTCCGGCGGACAGAAGCAAAGGCTGAGCATAGCCAGAACCCTATTAAAGAAGCCCAAGATTCTGATTCTGGATGACAGTACCAGTGCGGTTGATACCGCAACGGAGGCAAGAATCAGAGAAAGCTTCAATCATGAATTACAAGGTACGACGAAGCTTATCATAGCTCAGAGGATTTCCTCTGTGATTGAGGCGGATAAGATTGTTGTCCTGGATGACGGAAGGATTGTCGGTGTGGGGAATCATGCGGAATTGATGGAACACTGTGAAGCATATTCAGAGATTTATTACTCACAGATGGATAAGAAGGTGACAGCATAATGAGACAGATCAGTGAAGAAAGAAAAGAAATCCTATTACGCAGATACGGTGGTAAGCCGGGAAATACTCCCGGCGGTCCGGGAGGAATAAAGATACCCGGTCCGGGTCCCGGCGGAAGAAGGCCGGGTGGCATAGGAGGTCCGGGTGGTATGGGTGGCGGCAAGCCGAAGAACACTGCTGTGACCATCAACCGGCTGCTGGCTTATCTCGGACGGGATAAGCGAAAGGTCCTCTTCGTATTTGCCTGTGTACTGGGCACTACTCTGGCCAGCTTGGGCGGCAGCTATATCCTACGGCCTGTCATCAATCATCTGGTGGCAGAGAACATGTCTGTGGAGGAGAAGCTGGGGAAGCTCGTTAGTGGCCTTCTCCTTATGGCAGTGATCTATTTTATCGGTGTCATATGCTCTTACCTGCAGCAGAAGATCATGATCGGAGTGTCCCAGAATGCCTTGGTCAGGATCAGAGAAGAATTGTTCGGTAAGCTTCAGAAGCTGCCGGTCAAATACCATGATACCCATACCCATGGAGACCTCATGAGCCGTTTTACCAATGATCTTGACTCGGTTGGTGAGATGCTGAACAATACTCTGTCCCAGGTGTTTTCCGGTGTTCTTACCCTGATCGGTACCCTGATCCTGATGTTTGTTACCAACTGGATTTTGGCCATTGTCATCGTAGTGACAGTACCCTTTCTGGTCTATATGGCAGGCACCCTTGGTAAGCTCAGCAGGAAATATTATAAAGGACAGCAGCAGGCACTGGGAGCAGTCAATGGATATATTGAGGAGACGGTCAGCGGTCAGAAGGTAATCAAGGTATTCTGCCACGAAGAAACGATCATGGGGGAATTCGAATTCCTAAGCGATGACCTACGGAAGAAGCAAAGGAAGGCACAATTCTTTGGAGGTATCATGGGGCCTGTCATGGGCAATTTAAGCCAGATCAGTTATGCCTTATCTGCAACAGTCGGAGGCATCCTCTGTCTGACGAAGAACTTCGATATCGGAGGCCTCACCATATTTACCAGCTATTCCAGACAGTTTTCCAGGCCGATCAATGAACTGTCCCACCAGATGAATACCATCTTCGCAGCCTTGGCTGGAGCAGAAAGAGTGTTTGAGGTCATGGATGAAGCGGCAGAAGCAGCTGACCCGGCGGAGGCCATTGAGATCTGTGCCGAAGCGAATCCGGTGGAAGGAGCTCAGCCGATCAAGGGGGAAGTGGTACTGAAGGATGTGACCTTCGGATATGTTCCCGATAAGACCATATTGAAGCATATCGATGTAACGGTAAAGCCCGGTCAGAAGATAGCCTTTGTGGGTTCCACCGGGGCTGGAAAAACAACCATAACGAACCTGATCAACAGGTTCTACGACATAGAAGAGGGAGAGATATCGATCGATGGGACCGATATCAAGAGGATCCGGAAGGCTTCTCTGAGAAGCAATATTGCCATGGTACTTCAGGATACCCATCTGTTTTCCGGCACAGTCCGGGAGAATATCCGCTACGGGCGACTTGATGCCAGTGATGAAGAGGTGGTTACTGCGGCGAAGATAGCCAGTGCCCATTCCTTTATCGAGAGATTATCTGACGGATATGATACGGTCCTGGATGGGGATGGCTCCAATCTTAGTCAGGGTGAGCGCCAGCTCTTAAATATCGCGCGGGCAGCGATCTCAAAGGCACCGATTCTGATTCTCGATGAGGCTACCAGTTCTGTTGATACAAGGACAGAAAAGCACATTGAGCATGGGATGGACCGGCTGATGAAGAACAGAACGACCTTTGTCATCGCCCATCGGCTGTCTACCGTCCGAAATTCCAACCGGATCATCGTGCTGGAGCAAGGGGAGATCGTCGAGCAGGGTACCCATGAAGAGCTGCTGGCCATGGGCGGAAGATATCATCAGCTTTATACCGGAGCAGTGGAGCGGGATTAGGAAAAAATGCCCCTCATGACTGCTGTTTTTCCTGTTTACAAAAGATACTTGATAAGCTATGGTTATATCAGATACATTTTTTGTAGCATCATGTTGTTTAATTTTATTTAAAGACGAATCCTGTGGAAGGAAACCATATAAGATTACTTTAGAATGGGAGGTAGAAGCGTGAAGCTGATCTCATGGAATATTGATTCATTGAATGCCGCTTTAATCGGTGAATCGGATCGAGCCATTTTATCACAAAATGTTTTAAATACAATTGCCGGACATAAGCCGGAGGTGATTGCCATCCAGGAAACCAAGCTATCCTGTGACGGCCCTACCAAGAAGCATATGGAGATTTTGAAGGACAAGTTTCCGGACTATGAGCTTGTTTGGAACTGCTCGGTAGAACCGGCCCGCAAGGGTTATGCAGGTACCATGTTTCTATATAAGACGGATTTGGCACCGACTGTTACTTATCCAGTGATTGGAGCACCCGGTACCATGGATGCGGAGGGCCGCATCATTACATTGGAATTTGAACGGTTCTACTTAACCCAGGTCTATACGCCGAATGCAGGAGATGGTCTGAACCGTTTGGCAGACCGGCAGCTTTGGGACATCAAATATGCCGAATATCTTTCCGGTCTGGATCAGGAGAAGCCGGTCATAGCAACCGGAGATTTTAATGTGGCCCATAAGGAGATAGATTTGGCTCATCCCAATACAAACCATAATTCTCCCGGCTTTACGGACGAGGAGAGGCTTGGCTTCAGCAATCTGTTGGCGAAGGGCTTTACCGATACCTTTCGCTATCTGCACGGAGATGTGACAGGGGTCTATACCTGGTGGGGTCAGCGGGTCAGAACGAGTAAAATCAATAACTCCGGTTGGAGAATTGATTACTGGCTTGTGAGTGATCGTCTGGCAGAGAAAGTGATTAAATCAGAAATGATCGATTCCGGACCCAGACAGGATCACACTCCCATCTTACTTGAGATCGATATCCGCACAAGCAAATAAATATGGAGCATAGAGGAATATTTGCAGAAGGTAGTTGATTATCTTCTGCAAATTCACGATACAGGTTAAGGAAATGAAAAGCGAGCTGGTTTCGGAAGCGGAGAAGGCGGGAATTTCGCTAAAGCTTATTACAGACCTAAAGTCCCCTCCATCAGAGTACATCTTTGGTGCAGAATTAGGGCCACCTATGATGATACCTCAACCGGGCTTCAGCCACAACCGGTCGAAATGAAATCCATAGGGGATATTAACGACAGTAATCCCATAGGCCCGGTACAATATGGACATCAGATACCTACAAATTAATGAACAATGCCCTTAATATGTGTATGTAGACGAAGCCGCCGGTAATGCTTGGCGGCTTCTCCTATGCTGGTCTTTTTTAACTTTTTTGCCTTTGTTTTATTGACAAGATGAGGAAATAGAATTATAATAATAATTACTAATATCAATAAAAATTGCAGATTCAAAAGTAACTTAGGTTCGCATTTGGTATAAAAATCATAGGAGGTTCGTTATGGCAGGTCATTGGACGGAATCAGAAGAAAGCTTATCCGGCAAGACGAAGAACATCAGCCGGGCTATTAAGACAATGATGGAAGAGATTGAAGCGGTTATGTACTACCAACAGCGTGTGGATGTAACGGATGATACAGAATTAAAGGAAGTATTCGCGCATAATCGGGATGAGGAAATTGAACATGCTTGTATGACCCTGGAATGGTTACGGAGAAATATGGACGGATGGGATAAGGAGCTTAGGACCTATCTGTTCACATCAGGAAGTCTGTTGTCCGTAGAAGAGGGTGAAGCTGACGGAGGCTCTGAGAAAGGAGCAAGCTCCAAAGGACTGAATATCGGAGGTATGAAGAAATAAAGCTTCCGGAAGAAGGATGTAGCTGTTGAAAATAACACTAGGAACAGAAAGGACGGTTATATGTATAGAGAATTAGCTCCAATCAATCAAAGCGTATGGAATCAGATAGATGAGAGAGCCAGAGAGGTCTTTTTATCCACCTTAACTGCCAGAAAGGCAGTCAATGTCTCGTCAGAGAAGGGCTCCGGCTATGTTGCTTATAACCATGGTAAATTAGGGGAGATACAATATAAGGATGATGTGGCTTATGCCGGCTATCAGGTGACTCCGCTCCTTGAAACCAGAATAGAATTTAGCCTGAACCGTTGGGAATTGGACAATGCCCTGCGTGGTGATAAGAGTATAGACTTTACCAATCTGGAGGCAGCAGTGAAGAAGGCTGCTCTCTTTGAAGAAAGGGCCATTTATGAGGGGCTTTCAGATTATGGCATCAGTGGCTTAACGAAGGCGGTCTCGGAAGAGCTTCCCTTCGGAACAGACGAAGCCGGAATCAGAAGATGTATCGCAGAGGGCATCCTGAAACTAAGACAGACCTATGTAAGCGGTAAATTGGATCTCTTAGTATCCACCAAGCTTTACACAAGAATCATGTCCTTACCTTGCCAGACCTCATTGAAGAAAGTGATTGAAGACATGATCGGTGGTAAGATATATCCCTCCGAGGTATTGCAGGGAGCATTATTGATCCCTCATGATAATGAGAACCTCAGCCTGATCCTGGGAGAAGATTTCTCTCTGGGCTATCAGGAGCATACCAAGAAGGAAGTTGTATTTTACATTAAGGAATCCTTTACCTTCCAGATCTTAGACAAGAGCCTAATCGTAAAATATTCGGAATAATCGCTGCTGACGATGAAGTAAACCAGAAGTGATCGTGTTGATGTTACATAAGGTTTCCGGTGTCGGAGCATCCTGTAGATATCGGATGCTCCGACACCGGAAACCTTTTTCAGTGATCGGCTGCCGGCTTCTATGATTAGAAATGAAATATACGAGGGGATATGACAGCAGAACATAGAAAACGATTAAGGGGGGTCAATAGATACATTAGAGTTGATCCGAAATAGAGAACATGAAGCAAATAAGGAGGAGAATATGATGCAGAATACTCGTGTATATAAAATGCCTTTTTCAAGTGTCTATCCGCTCTATATCGAAAAAGCGGAGAGAAAGGGAAGGACCAAGGAGGAGGTAGATACCATCATTTTCTGGCTGACCGGATATGATGAGGTTACACTACAGCAGCAAATCCAGAAGGAGGTAGATATGGAAACCTTCTTTCAGCAGGCACCACAGCTAAACCCGAATGCTTCCCTCATTAAAGGAGTGATATGTGGCTATCGGATTGAAGAAATAGAAGATGAATTAATGAGGAAGCTCAGATATTTGGATAAGCTGATTGATGAGTTGGCGAAAGGGAAAGCGATGGAGAAGATATTAAGAAAGGTGTAAATAGAGTAATATAAGGCATCAGAATGAAGCCATCCGGTGAAGGAAGATGCTTTGGCCTATGAATATAGTGAAACATAGGTATTGGACAACGAAGAAATTGATATTAATACAAGGAGGATCTCATATGGAAAACAAAAGCAGGAAGCTGGAGATAAAACAGAGAGAAGAGCTGTTAAAGCTGTTACAAGGCCGCTTTGAGAAGAATAAAAAGCGCCATATGGATCTGGAATGGCCCAAGGTTCAGGCAAGACTGGAGGCAAATGCGGACAAGCTGTGGTCCCTTTATGAGATGGAAGAGACCGGAGGAGAACCGGATGTTGTCGCTTATGATAATGTGACCGGTGAATATATCTTTTATGATTGTTCCCCGGAGACTCCGAAGGGGCGGAGGAGCATATGCTACGACCACGAAGCCTGGGAGTCCCGGAAGGAACATAAGCCTGCGACAAGCGCGACGGATATGGCAGCGGCCATGGGAATAGAGCTCCTATCTGAAGAGCAGTACCGTGAATTGCAGAAGCTGGGAAGCTTCGATCTGAAGACGTCCAGTTGGCTGAAGACCCCTTCCGAGGTCAGAAAGCTGGGCGGAGCAATCTTCGGTGATTGCCGCTACAGCCGCGTCTTCATCTATCATAACGGAGCCGAATCCTACTATGGTGCCAGGGGCTTCCGCGGATCCCTAAGGGTATAAAAAGCATACAAGTGAAAGATGCTGTTTCAAAATAACCGGTGTAATTCAAGAAGCCCTTATATGTTTCCATTATACACTGTTTGCTGAACAGATTGATAATTATGTTGTGCCCAGATGTGGACGTAAGCGTCCGAAGCTGGCACACATAATTGAGATCTGTCCAGGAACCAGTGTGTGAGGGGAACATATAGGGGCCTCTTGTATTTCATAGCTCTTGTGAAACAGCATCTTTCACTGTGTAGTGTGTTCCTTACTTCGTATAGTTATCGAAATAGCCCTGTACCAGCACGATCGGAGTACCCTTATCGCCACTGCCTGAGGTCAGGTCGCACAGGGACCCGATCAGGTCGGTCAGACGACGGGGGGTGGTTCCCTGGGAAAGCATATTCCCTACCAGATCGCTCTCTTTGTTGCGGATATAATCGGATATGGCCTCCTTCAATGCTTCACCCTTTAGGTCAGAAAAGTTATTGTCAGCCAGATACTTCAGTTTAATTTCATTGGGCTGACCATTCAGACCCTCTGTAAAGGCAGGAGCGACAACCGGATCAGCCAGCTCCCAGATCTTGCCGACCGGATCCTTGAAGGCACCGTCGCCATAAACCATTACCTCAATCTGCTTCCCGGTTCGTTTGATCAGCCCCAGCTGTATCTGATCCACTACCGGTTGGCAGTCCCTGGGGAATAGCTTCACAGATTGCTCGGTTGCCTTATTGCTGCCGAGAAGACCGAAGCTCTCGTTATAGCCACTGCCATCTACAGAGGAGTTTAGGATCTCATCCAGTCCCAGAACTCTATCCGCACCGGCGGACTTTAACAGTCTTTTGGTTCGCTCTCTTGTATGTATATCACAGCAGAGAACGTTCTTGGTGTATTTCAAAATAGCACGACAGTCATTTGCCAGAAGAAGCTCAACCTCACAGCCCTCCTGTGTAATCAGATCCTTATAATACTCAATATAATCCACACCGGTGAAGGTATGCTTATGATATCCGAACAGAGTGCGGTACATGCTTTCTGTTAGGACATCGGTCCAGGGATTCACTCCCTTCTCATCCAGCAGGTCCAGATCAACCAGGTGATTTCCAACCTCATCGGAGGGATAGCTTAGCATCAGTACAATCTTCTTAACACCCTTAGCGATTCCCTTCAGACAGATCGAAAAACGGTTTCTGCTTAAGATGGGAAAGATAACTCCGAGCGTACCCTGACCGAATTTCTGACGGATGTCTGTGGCAATCTGATCAACGGTAGCATAATTTCCCTGGGCTCTGGCCACAACAGCCTCCGTAACAGCGACAACGTCTTTATCATTCAGCTCAAAGCTCTCTGCTTTCGCAGCATCCAGAACGCTGTTTACAACGATATCAACGATATTATCTCCCTGACGTATAATAGGAGCACGAACTCCTCTTGCAATAGTACCGACCATTCTTTCCATTTGATAACACTCCCTATATCATAAGTTAACAGCTTCTTTAAGAAGGAATATCCTAAGATACCTTGCTTAGTATAAGTAAAAACTGCCAGCAATATTATACCAAATATCATGAAAATAGTAAAACGAATACTGATTATATTTGTCATAAGCAGAGCTTATCGTAGCATAGAGGAAGCTTATTCTAAGGAAGCAGCATAGCCTTGACAGAAAGGAGCTCCTATACTATAATCATACTTGTTTTATAGGTACATACCCCAGCTTTGCCACCGGGTAAAGCTGATCAGGTGTTCTACAGCATTCCGTTAGGTCTTGGAAGGAATGTTGCAGAACATTTTTTTGTTCATGAAGAGACCGGAGAGGATGGAGATAGATGGAGAAATCACTTGTTGCTCGTTTTATGAAGTATATCAGTATAAATATATTAGGCATGGTCGGAGTATCCTGTTACATTCTGGCCGATACCTTTTTTATCTCTAAAGCCTTAGGGACAGGGGGAATTGCAGCTCTTAACCTGTCCATATCCGTATATAGTATACTTCATGGTGTCGGTCTGATGCTTGGGATCGGTGGAGCATCAAGATTCAATATTCTCCTATCACAGAGGAAGGACCGCGAAGCCAATGTCGTATTCTCGACGGCCCTAAGGATCGGTATACTGACAGGACTGCTATTCCTTCTGCTTGGTCTGTTCGGTTCAAACCTGTTGGCCCTGGCCCTGGGGGCAGATTCTGTAACCCTGCCCCTGACGAGAACGTATCTGACTACGATTTTAGGATTTGCGCCCTTTTTTATTCTCAATAATATCCTGCTTGCCTTTGTACGTAACGATCATAATCCCAGGCTGTCCATGGTTGCCATGCTGGTAGGGAGCCTGGCCAATATTCTCCTGGACTATATCTTCATGTTTCCGCTTCATATGGGCATGTTTGGAGCAGCCTTTGCCACAGGGCTGGCACCGATAATCAGTATCGGTATCCTGCTCCTTCATTTTACCAAGAGAAGAGAGCGTAGGCTGGCATTGCTAAAGCATCCATGTAAATGGTCCTTATTGCCCGATCTCTGTCGTTTGGGCGCATCAGCACTGATTAATGAGCTTTCCTCCGCAGTGGTTCTGATCACCTTTAATTTGGTCATACTGGGTCTGGAGGGTAACACAGGGCTTGCCGCTTATGGCATAGTAGCCAATCTGGCCTTGGTGGTTATGGCTGTATTTACCGGACTTGCACAAGGTACTCAGCCTCTGATCAGCAAATATTATGGTCTGCAAAGATTTGACTTCCTAAGAAAGGTAAGAAGATACGCCTTACTGGCTTCAGTGATTATCGCTTTACTGATCTATCTGGCAGTTCTGATTACCGGGGAACAGATACTTGAAGTCTTCAACAGCGGAAGTGATCCGGTCATCGCCAGTCTGGCCAAGCAGGGCTTACAGATTTATTTCCTTGGCTTCTTCTTTGCGGGAGTCAATATTGTAGTTGCTACCTACTTGAGCGCAACGGAAGCTGTCAGAGCCGCCTTCGTTATTTCCATCTCAAGAGGCTTCCTTATCATTACCCCTGCTGTAGTAGTACTGGGCTCTTACTGGGCGATGACCGGTGTATGGCTTTCCTTCGGCCTGACCGAGCTTGTGGTGACATTTCTGGCCGTCCGCTTAAGACGAAGAGTGAAGGAGGGGTTACTCATCGAGAGAAAGGCATAAAAAGCCTCCCGGGGGAGCCTTTGCTCCTCCGGGAGGAATAGAATTGATACTTTCATAAGAGATCGGGTTGAGGATTATTCCTTAACAACCTTCTTCTTGGATACTGCAAAGCCAACTGCTGCTAAGCCCATCAGTGCGATATAAACTACAGCATAGGAGGTCTCGCCGGTCTTCGGAGCTACGGTTACTTCAGCTACTTCCGCTTCTTCAACAGCTGCAGCCTCTTCTTCAGCAACTTCTTCTTCTGCTACAGCTTCCTCTTCAGCATCATCATGGAAGTCAGCATCATCACCAAAGGCTCCGCCGGTAATAGATACTTCAGTAAGAGTTAAGTTGTTGATCGGAGTATTCCAGGAAGCACCCTTGAAGAAGAGCTCGGTGGAATCAGCAGTAGCGGTTAAATCGAAGGTCTCATGGAATTCGCCGCTTGTGAAGCCATTATCAGCCATTACATACAAATTGGAGTTTGTTGTCTCATTGGTATCAATCAGCCATACTCTGAAATTGTCGGCACTTGATCCGGCAATATGTACAGTAATTGTCTCGCCGGCCTTTACGGTTTCAGGAAGGATGAAGGAAATGTTGGAGGATGCAGAGGTGAGAGAACCGTCAGCGTTTTCTACTACTGTGGGATCTCCTGCGCCGCGGCCAAGGCCGTCTGTCTTAAGAGCAATTTCAGCTGCGGAAGCTGCCATAGCACTTCCAAAAACGATAAGAGATAAAGCTAATACAAGTGTTACTACCTTTTTCATAAAGAAAATACCTCCCGATATATAAATTTTTATATTTTCACTATACATTTTTATATAAATTATGTCAATAGAGGAATTTATTCCCTGAATAAAATTATTAATAATATTTTGCATATGTGTAATAATATAGAAATAAACAGGAATAATTCCCATATCGTTAATAATTATACGATAATATGTATACAAATAAGTGCAATTTTATATTTTTACTTTACAAAGAAATTCAAGTTCAATATAATAGTAGCAAGACTTTCAAGAGTCAGACTTTCGCCCTGCATATGGGCGGGAGTTTTTTGTTATACATAAGGATGGATCGTTTGGTCAGGACGGTAATCGTAAGGAAGGGCCTGAGAGCATATTACAGCACGCTGTGAAAGGAATGAGAATGGTATGAGAGTCGAAATCATGGATACGACCTTAAGAGACGGTGAACAGACACCCGGAGTAGCATTTACGGATAATGAGAAGCTGACGATGGCAAAGATTCTGCTCGAAGAGGTTGCAGTGGACAGAATTGAGGTTGCTTCAGCCAGAATCTCAAAGGGTGAGCTGGAGGCCGCCAGGATGATAGCAGATTGGTGTGGCTCTAGAGGCTATCTGGACAGAGTGGAGGTACTGGGCTTTGTGGATGGCAAAAAATCGGTGGATTGGATTGCGGAAGCCGGAATCAAGGTGATGAATCTTCTGTGTAAGGGCTCCTTGGCGCATGTAACCCAGCAGCTGAAGAAGAGTCCCGAGGAGCATATCAGTGATATCAAGGCAGCCATCGCCTATGCTGCAGAGAGGGGTCTGACCGTAAATCTGTACCTGGAGGACTGGTCAAATGGTATGAAGAACTCACCGGAATATGTCTGTCAGATGATTGACGAGCTGAAGAAGGAGAAGGTGAAACGCTTTATGCTGCCGGATACCCTTGGAGTTCTGGATCCTGACCTGACCTACGAATTCATAAGTAAGCTTCTTCAGAAATATCCCGGACTTCATTTTGATTATCATGCTCATAATGATTATGACCTTGCGGTTGCCAATACCCTTATGGCAGTCAAGGCAGGTATCTCAGGAATACATACCACGGTGAACGGCTTAGGGGAACGGGCCGGCAATGCCACCCTATCCAGTATCGTTGCTGTACTGAAGGATCATCACAGTCAGGCTGAAATTGCGATCAATGAAGCGGAGCTGACGAGGGTCAGCAGAATGGTAGAGGCCTTCTCGGGAATCAGAATTCCCTCAAATAAGCCGGTAATCGGTGACAGTGTCTTCACACAGACCTGCGGTGTTCATGCGGATGGTGATAACAAGGGTAATCTGTACTTTAATAACCTGATGCCGGAACGTTTCGGCAGGCTTCGTAAATACGCGCTCGGAAAGACCTCCGGAAAAGCCAGCATACTGAAGAATCTGGAGGATACGGGTATATATCTGGACAAGGAAGCCTTGGCTAAGGTGACGGAGCGTATTGTTGAGCTGGGAGACAAGAAGGAGAATATTACGGCGGAAGACCTGCCCTATATCGTATCCGATGTTCTGGGCAGTAAGTATATAGAAGAGAAGATAAAGGTAAGGAATTATTATATCTGCCATGCACTTAACCTGAATCCCGTATCGACCTTAAGTATTGAGATCGATGGAGAAATCTATGAGGAAACCTCCAAAGGAAATGGTCAGTATGATGCCTTCATGAAGGCGCTGGGAAAGATCTATGACAAGCTGGGTAAAACCCTGCCCACCCTGATCGATTATGTGGTAACGATACCCCCGGGCGGAAGAACGAATGCCCTGGTAGAGACCGTGGTCACATGGAGTTACAATGGCGGTGAATTTAAGACCAGAGGCTTGGATCCGGATCAGACCTCATCTGCCATTAAGGCTACAGTCAGAATGCTCAACTATGTTGAGAACAGAGATATAAGGATTAATAATGAGAATGAATAAATTGCCGGAAGGGAATAACAGCGGTCTGATGATTGCTTTTCGGGGCTGGATTGCCACAATACTGGGAGTCCTGCTCTGCTTGTGCTTACCTGGCCAGGTCATGGCCTCTGCCGTAGGGAACGATACCGATAGGGAACCAAGCTCTTATGCAAGTATCAGAGCTTCTGCGGAGCGTGATGCAGGAGAGCTGCATGCATTTTATCCCTCCAATGCTGTCTTTGGGGAGAAAATGAAGGAGTACATAGACAGTGTGGACTCCATCAGCTTCGCCTGGAGCAGATTTGATGGATCGGAGCCGGGAGTCTTAAATACCCTGAAGGGCAAGAACGGTAACGCAAGCTTTTACTATCCGCAGAATTACCGGCAGCCGCTAGAATATGCATGGAAGAGCAATAAGCCGATACAGCTGAATATCTATATGGATGGCAGTGATGCCGTCCGCCTCTTACCCTATCAGGAACAGCGGTCCCTAATGATCCAGGCGATCCTCACCCACCTGCAGACAGAGCTTGTGCCTGGTAAGGGAATCTATTATCAAGGGGTGGTCATTGATTTTGAAGGGCTCCGCGATACGGATCAGCAGGGAAAGCCCTTATTGCATGAAGGGAAGGCAATCAGTGAACATTATATCCGCTTCTTAGAAGAGCTGAAGGCACAGCTGGAGCCTTTGTCATTTAAGCTATATACGGCAGTAAATCCTGGCCTGTATTATGATGGCTTTGATTATGAAGGCATCCTGAAGCTGTCGGACCGGGTAATTCTGATGGCCCACGATTATGAGCCGGTCGGAAAGCTGCAGAAGAAGCAGGCAGAGCAATATACAGGCTATAATGCCCTGGATCCGATCTACAGCATGGCACCCATCCGCCTGATCAGACAAGCGCTGAATGAGATGGCAGCTGCGGCCTCAGACTCCAAGGAGCTGAAGAAGGTCTGGCTTCAGATCACCTTTGACAGTGCCCAGTGGCGGTATGATGTGAAGAGTGCGGCAGAGTGGAAGAGTCTGGAGGGAGGCAGCTTAAGCAGGGAAAAGAGACTGACCCCTCTTTATCAATCGATTAAGGACCGGGTGGACAATAAGGATGGCAAGGGACTTATGATCAGCGATGGCTATAATCAGGAGCTGCAGACCCCTTATATCCAGTATTATCACTCCTCGGACCGGTCCTGGAATATCATTCTGTACGAGGACAGCAGGAGCATAGGTGCGAAGGTAGACCTGGCCGGGTATTACGGTCTGGGAGGCATCTCTCTCTGGAGTCTTGCCAATGTACCGGACTATACAGATGCCAATGGGATAAAATATCATCTGGACGGCTGGACAACCTTGCTTACGAAAATGAAGTCCTTTGGTCAAGAGACAGAGGACAGCCGTAAAACCATCAGCTTCTCGGATACCTCGGTTGAGAAGGCTGTCAGAGAGAAGCTGGGCAAGCCGACCGGTAAGCTTACGGCCTTCGATGTCCGAAGCATATACCGGCTGAAGCTGCCCAAGGGAGTGAAGAGCCTGACAGATGTAAAGCATCTGTCAAATCTGGAGTATCTGGATGCAGGACAGTTGGAAATAAAGAGTATTGCATCGCTCAGTAACCTTAAGAACCTAAGAGTGCTTTATCTCCAACGCAATCAGATCTCTGACCTGGCTCCTTTGAAGAAGCTGACAAAGCTGGAGGTCCTGTCCCTGAACGGCAATCTTTTAACTACAGCCTCACTGGCTCCCTTGGCCTCCCTGACGAAGCTAACAGAGTTGTATCTGAGGGAGAATCGGATCAGTGACATAACAGCCCTTTCAAAGCTAAAGCTCTTGGAGGTATTAGAGCTGGGGGAGAACAGTATCGGTAAGGCAGATGCGGTGAAGAACTTAAAGAAGCTTAAGGTACTGTCCCTGGATAACAATAAAATCACCGAGGTGAAGGCCATTAGTGGTCTGACCGAGCTGAAGGAGCTTTATCTTCAGAGAAATACCATAAGCAGCATCAGTCCCCTGTCCGGCTTAAAGAATATAAAGCTGATCTCGCTCAACGGGAACCGGATCACGGATCTGAAAGCCCTAAGCAGTCTGACCTCACTGGAAAAGCTGTATCTGAAGGAGAACAGGATTAAGAAGCTTACTCCCTTAAAGGGACTTACGAAGCTTACGGAGCTGTATCTGGCAGGCAATCCGGTCACAGACTACAGCCCTCTGAAGGCCTTAAGTATGAAAGCAGGCTTCCTATGTGACTTTAAAGTACAATAATCAAAAAAATCAAAAGAGACTTCAAGGACGTATTACAATCTGACGGATCGTCAGTCTGTGATACGTCCTTTTCTCGTAGAGCGCTTAAAATCGTAAGCATTGTAACCCTATGAGCGTGAAAAAACGTAGTCAAAGAAACTGTAAATTCCCGGTAATAAAATAGATAATTTTCTATATTGTCAATATTTTATCCATGTGGTATTATATTCCTTACATATGCAAACATACATTCGGCATTTGGGGGAATGGGGGAAAGAAAATGAAGAAAAAAAGCAAGAAAGCCGATCGGAACAAGATCATCAAAAACAATATCTACATACTTAAACTCCTTGCTTCTATCAGTAAGCCAAGGGTCATCCATGCGGCAGTGAACCGCTTTCTGTTTTATTTTGAATGGATCTTCTACAGCGCCTTTTTTATCCGCTTTGTTATTCAGGCTGTCGAGAAGAACCAGAGCTTTTCCCGGATCATGATCTTCCTATTGGTTACGATGGCCGTATTCTGTTCTCTGTCCGTCTATATCAATTATTATGATAATGTGGTCAGGCCTCTGACAGATACGGTGATCTATAAGGGTCTATACCGGAGATTATACCGCAAGGCCATGAATACGGATCTCCGGTGCTATGAGGACAATGAGTTCTATAATAAATACACCATGGCGCTGGAAGGCGCAAGTGATAGGGTGAATGCCACCAATGATAATATCTGGTCCATTCTGTTTGGAGGCATAGCGGCAGTTACAGCCTTTATCATTATGTATCAGATCGATCCCTATGCCTTGCTGTTTGTCATCTTTCCCATAATCGGAAACTTCGTCTTCGGAGCTGCCTTAAATAAGCTGACTTATCGCCTGTATGAGGAACAGACCCCCTTCAACCGCAAGGCTGAGTATATCAACAGGGTCGTGCATCTTTCGGATTATGCGAAGGAGGTAAGGCTGACGAGGGTGTTCCAATTAATGATGCAGAAGTATAGGGCAGCAGTGCAGGGGAAGATAGATGCGGTCCGTAAGTACTCACTGAAAGGGATCTTCGCCAACTGGTTCCGTCAGATGTTTACTTTTACGATTATCTTCGAGGGAGTCTTACTCTATGGAGCCTATCGTACAATCGTTACGAAAAGTATGCGGCTGTCAGAGTATGCGGTCTTAAGCAGCTTCATGGTATCGACCACCTGGATTCTGATCGGCTTCTCCACCTCCATGATCGAAAGCTACAGGAACAGCCTCTATATCGAGAACATACGAAAATTCATGGAGTATACTCCCAAGATACCTGAGGATTACGACGGATTTCAGCCGGAGCGGGAGATCAGCTCCATTGAATTTCGCAATGTCAGCTTTGGCTACGATGAAACGAAGCCGATTATCCGTAATCTGTCCTTCCGAATCAAAGGAAACAGTAAGGTTGCTCTGGTCGGACATAACGGGGCGGGAAAATCAACGATCATCAAGCTGCTTTTCCGCTTTTATGATCCCACAGAGGGAGCGATCCTTGTCAATGGAAGGGATATCAGAGAATACAATCTGCAGGCCTATCGGAGTCTTTTTACCGCTGCCTTCCAGGATTATAAGATCTTTGCGATGAGCGTTAAGGAAAATGTCTTGATGAGAAGGGCCAAGGCAGAGGATGAGGATATGGTGAAGCAGGCCCTGATGAAGGCGGGAGTCTACGACAAGGTAATGAGCCTGCCCAAGGGAATGGATACCGTTCTGACCAGAGAATTCGACGAGGAGGGGGCCGTTTTGTCCGGAGGTCAGTATCAGAAAATCGTTGTTGCCAGAGCCTTTGTGAGTGAAGCTCCGATCCGAATCTTTGATGAGCCCTCCAGCGCCCTGGATCCGATTGCGGAATATGAGCTCTTTGAGAGCATCATGCAGGACAGTCTGGATAGAACCATGATCTTTATCTCGCACCGCCTATCCTCAGTTCAGAATGCGGATATGGTCTTTATGCTGGAGCAGGGGATGCTGATCGAGGAGGGAACCCACAAGGAGCTTATGAAGCGTGGCGGAGCATATGCGGATATGTATAAAAAGCAGGCAGAGAATTATCTGGCTCTTGAAGAGGATGCAGACGACAGTGATTATCGGGAGGAGTATGCGGGAAGTATCTTTACAGATCGGACCGGGCAAAAGGAGGCGATTCTATGAGTGATAATAAGAATAATAAACAAAGCTTCCGACAGGTACTTTCAAACCAATGGTTTCTGATAAAGCTTTGCTTTGGTGCCACACCCTTTTTCATGTGTCTCTTTATCATAGAAGCAGTGAAGCTTCAGATCTCCATCTTTTTTGAACACACCATCGGAATTCGTTATGTACTGCAAACAGCGGAGAATGGGGGACCCTTTCTCCATGCCTTGCTGTATCTGGTCATCATTGCGGTCTGTATCGAGGTATCCGTCTTCTTCTCGGCCATATATGATCAGCATGTATCTCTAAGACAGAGACCGAAGCTTTATAAGGCCTTAAAGGAGCGGCTGTATGAGAAGGCAAAGACTCTGGACCTGGCCTGCTATGACGATCCGTCCTATTATAATGAATTTGTGCTGGCAGTCTCCGAATCTGAAAAATGCCTGGATCGTTTTCTGGAAATGGTAAGCCAGTTCTTTACCGCTCTTACCATAGCGATTACGGCAGGAGGCTTTATCTTTACCCAGGATGCCTTGGGAACCGGCTTTGTGCTTGTATCCTTTGTCCTGATGTATCTGGCTGCTCAGAAGATGAAAAAGCTGAGCTTTAAGATCAAGCTGCTGGTGAACCCGATTGAGAGAAGAAGGGCCTATAATCACCGGGTCTTCTATCTGAATGAATATGCGAAGGAAGTAAGGTTGAATCCATCGGTCAAGGAAATCCTGTATGATGATTTTGACCGGACCAATGATGAGATCTACGACATCTGCAAGAATTATGTAAAGAAGCTGTGGTTTTTAGGCTTTTTCAGAAATTATCTGTCCAGGGACTTCATCACGGATGGACTTTTCTCCATCTATCTTGTATACCGGGCAGTGGTAAAGCGGGCTATCAGCTACAGTACCATGGTAGTTCTTTTCAATACCGTCAACCGTTGCAGGCGGTCCATAAGCATGTTGGCCGAGCTCTTCCCCATGGCATCGGAAAACAGCCTATATATCGATAAGATCAGAACCTTTCTGGCTTATGAGCCAAAGATCAAGAGTGAGGAGAACCTACCGCTGCCTAAGGAGCCCAAAACCCTGGAATTACGGAATGTTTCCTTTGCTTATCAAGAGAAAGAGGGTAATATTCTGCATAATATCAGTATGACAGTGCATCCGAACGAGAAGATAGCTCTGGTTGGCTATAACGGTGCCGGTAAGACCACTCTGATCAAGCTGATCATGAGACTGTATGACACCGTTGAGGGAGATATCCTGTACGATAATGTGAATATTAAGTCCTATGACCTGGGAGCCTACCGGGAAAAAATCGGGGCGGTCTTTCAGGACTATAAATTATATGCGGTCACCCTGAAGGAGAACGTGGTGTTGGATTGCTGCGATCAGGGGAAAGAGAGCGGAACCATGACAGACATCAGAGGGCTCCGCAAGAAATATGACGATGAGCAGGTGATCGGAGCCTTGGAGGAGAGCGGCTTCGGAGAACGGCTCCGATCCTTGAAGGACGGTCTTGATACGCCCCTGTCGGCAGAGTTTGAGGAGAACGGGGTCAGCCTTTCCGGCGGCGAGAGCCAGAAGGTGGCGATAGCCAGAGCCTTCTATAAGAATGCGGATCTGATTATTCTGGATGAGCCCTCCAGTGCCATGGACCCTGTGGCAGAGTATCAGCTGAATAAAGCGATGCATAAAATCGCCAGGGAGAAATCCGTCATTTATATCTCTCACAGACTATCCACGACCAGGGATGCTGACCGTATCTATATGCTGGAGGAGGGTTCCATCATTGAGTCGGGAACCCATCGTGAGCTGCTGCAGCTGAACGGTAAATATGCCGCCATGTGGAATGCCCAGGCAGGAAGGTATCGGTAAGAGGTCTGCAGGGATCGCTGCTTGCATTCACACCGGATATCCTATATGATAAGTCAGAAGGGATTGATACCCGGAAGGTCTTCGGATGACCTGCGGGGAAGATCGCTAACTTATTATACGGAAGCGTGGTTCGGAAAGTAGCATGAGAAAACTGGTAATCGGAATATTAGCCCATGTAGATGCGGGAAAGACAACACTGGCGGAAAGTATGCTTTACCTGACCGGCAGTATCAGAAAATTGGGCAGGGTAGATCATAGGGATGCCTTCCTGGATACCTATGAGCTGGAACGGGCCAGAGGTATTACTATATTTTCAAAGCAAGCAGTTTTTACCTATCAGGATATGGAGGTCACCCTGCTGGATACACCGGGGCATGTGGATTTTTCCGCTGAAATGGAACGGACGCTTCAGGTCCTGGACTATGCCATACTGGTGGTCAGCGGCAGTGAAGGCGTTCAGGGACATACGGAGACTCTCTGGGGGCTCCTTGCCCGATATAAAATTCCCACCCTTCTCTTTATCAATAAGATGGATATGGAGGGGACGGACAGAGAAACTCTGATGGGAGAGCTGAAAAAGCGGCTGAATGAGAACTGTTTTAATTTTGATAGGAAGCAGCAGGACAAGACCTTTCTGGAAGGTCTTGCCATGTGTGATGAAGCTATACTGGAGAAATATTTGGAATCCGGAAATGTTATGATAGAGGAGATCAAGGCTCTGATTGCCGCGAGGAAGGTATTTCCCTGCTTCTTTGGGTCTGCCCTAAGAGTTGAGGGGGTAGATGCCTTTCTTGATGGATTACAAAGCTATACTAAGGAGCCCTCTTATCCGGAGCAGTTTGGAGCTAAGGTCTATAAAATCGGCAGAGACGATCAGGGAAACCGTTTGACCTATATGAAGATAACAGGAGGCAGACTGAAGGTAAAGCAGCTGCTTTCCAATAAGAAAGAAGAGGAGACCCTTACATCAGCCGCAGACCCAGAGATTAAGGCTCCCGGAAACGGTAAGAAGAATGGTCTTCAGGAGACAGAAGCTTGGGTAGAGAAGGCGGATCAGATCAGAATCTACTCAGGAGCAAGATATGAAGCAGTGGATGAGGCGGTTGCCGGCACCATTTGCGCTGTGACCGGTCTGACAAAGACCTATGCGGGAGAAGGGCTGGGGATGGAAGCAGTATCCGACATGCCCCTCCTGCAGGCGGTACAAAGCTGTCAGCTTCTCTTGCCTCCGGGCTGTGATGCTTACAGTATGCGATCCAAGCTTCGGCAACTGGAGGAGGAGGATCCCCAGCTGCGCGTCCTTTGGTCGGACCGGCTGAAGGAGCTCCATATCCAGCTGATGGGAGAGGTACAGACAGAGGTTATAAAAAGCCTTATCTTTGAGCGATTTGGTGTTAAGGTGGATATCGGACCGGGGAATATCGTCTACAAGGAGACGATCCTGGAGCCCGTGGAGGGAGTGGGGCATTTTGAGCCCCTGCGTCACTATGCGGAGGTACATCTGCTGTTGGAGCCCTTAGAAGCAGGCAGCGGGCTTGAATTTGCCAGCAGCTGCAGTGAGGATGAGCTGGACCGCTCTTATCAGCAGGCCATCTTGACTCATCTGGCGGAGAAGGAGCATGTGGGAGTACTCACCGGATCACCGATCACCGATATGAGGATTACCTTGATTGCCGGCAGGGCACATCTGAAGCATACAGAGGGCGGAGATTTCAGACAGGCGACCTACCGGGCAGTAAGGCAGGGCCTGATGTGCGCCAGAAGCATACTCCTGGAGCCCTTTTATAGCTTCAGACTGGAAATTCCCCTCTATGCCTTGGGGCGGGCCATGACGGATCTGAACCGGATGAGCGGAAGCTTTCAGCCCCCTGAAATCACCGATGAGACAGCCGTACTGACGGGTCAGGCGCCTGTTGCAAAGCTAAGCGGATATCATAGGGAGGTGGCTGATTATACCGGTGGCAGGGGAAGATTGCATTGTGCTATGATCGGCTATCTGCCCTGTCATTATGAAGAGGAGGTAATCGGCAGTATTGGCTATGACAGGGAGCGGGATTTGGAGAATCCGGCAGACTCGGTATTTTGCGCCTATGGAGCGGGTTTCGTGGTTCCTTGGGATCAGGTTCGGCAGTATATGCACTTGGACAGCGGATATAAAGGTCCTAAACTGGAAGAAGAAGCGGAGGAAGCGGCCAGAACCGGTCTGGGACCGGACGGATCGGCCGGAGCAGGTCAGAGACCGGACGGATCTGTGAAGGAATCCGAAGAGGGGAGAGCCCCGATATCCGGCAACAAGAGTGAAGCCCACAGGGATTCCTGGCAGGCAGATCAGGAGCTGGAGGAGATCTTCGTCCGGACCTTCGGACCGATCCGGCAGAGAACATACCCTAACGGAAGCAGTCTGGGTTATGAGAAAGTCCCGTCAGGCAAGACACTGAAGGATGATAAGACTTTCACGGGAAAGACGCCTGCTGATGAGAAGCTTCAGGAGAGAAGAACCTCGAATGAGTATACTCAGTCAGGAAAAATTCCGGGTGGAGGGAAGGCTCCGACAGGAAAGACTTCGGGGGATGGAAGGGCTCCGGCAGGAAAGGCTTTGATGGGGCAGTCAAAATCCTCGGAGGAGAGGGATGCGGCCAAGGAATATCTGCTGGTAGACGGTTATAATATTATCTTTTCCTGGGAGGAGCTGAAGGAGCTGGCCAAGGAGAATATGGATGCCGCCAGACATAAGCTGATGGATCTCCTCTGTAATTACCAGGGCTTTAAAAGATGTATCCTTATCCTGGTTTTTGATGCCTATAAGGTAAAGGGCAGTATGGGAGAGGTGCAGGATTATCATAACATTCATGTGGTATATACGAAGGAAGCGGAGACCGCAGATGAGTATATCGAGAAGGTTACCCATGAGATTGCCGGGAAGCATCATGTGACGGTAGCTACCTCGGATGCGCTGGAACAGATGATTATCCTGGGACAGGGGGCGGTCAGGTTATCTGCAAATGATCTGAAGGAGGAGCTGTTCCGTATCAGGGACCAGATCCGCCGGGATTATCTGGACCGGAAGCCCGGCGGCCGTAACTATCTCGGTGATCATTTCGGGGAGGAGCTTTCGGAGTTTCACAGGGAGGACAGAAAGGAAGACTAGGAAGTAAGACATAATCCACGGGGAGCGAATCAGATATCTTAAGGAATGTAGGAAGATCAGGTTGGAGGGTTGGGTCTAAATGGAGAAAATCATTGTGCTGAAGGATGTATCAAAGGAGTTCAGGGTACTGAACAGAAGGGAGGGCTTAAAAGGAAGCTTCAGGGATTTGTTCTCCCGGGACTATAAGATTATTCATGCCGTAAATCACATCAACATGGAAATCGACAAGGGGGAGATCGTCGGTTACCTTGGGCCCAACGGAGCCGGTAAATCTACCACGATTAAGATGATGACCGGGGTTCTGGAACCAACGGACGGAGAGATCCTGGTCAACGGTGCGGTACCCTATAAGAAGAGAACCCAGAATGCTCAGAACATCGGTGTCGTCTTTGGACAGCGGTCCCAGCTGTGGTGGGCGCTGCCGGTCATCGAATCCTTTAAGATTCTGAAGGATATCTATCAGGTGACTGACCAGGCCTATAAGGACATGATGGACCTTTATGCCTCCCTGGTGGATATAGAAAGCCTTCTGCATAAGCCGGTACGCCAGCTTTCCCTGGGACAGCGGACCTTAAGCGATATTCTGGCGGCCTTTTTGCATAATCCGAGTGTTGTATTTCTGGATGAGCCGACCATCGGCCTGGATGTGTCCATGAAGAGTAAAATCAGAAAGCTGATTCAAGCCCTGAACCAGATGAAGCAGACGACTGTCATTCTGACAACCCATGATATGGGGGATGTAGATGCCTTGTGCAGGCGAATCGTCATCATCGATAAGGGAACGCTTCTTTATGATAGTGATATCGAACACTTAAGGAGCTTTTTCGGCGCCTACCGAACCGCTAAGGTAAGACTTGCCAGGGAGGCAGAGGAGCTGACAGAGGATAAGGTATCGGCCTATGCCGGAGAGCTGGAGCTCCTATTAAAGGAGGCCTTTCCTCATGTTAAATCCCTGACTGCCACCGCAAACCAGGAATGGATCGATGTCCTGGTGAATGAGGAGGAGATAGCTCTGATGAAGGTGATAGACTTCATACAGGAGCATCACAGGATTTATGATTTGAAGCTGGAAGAGATCTCTACGGAGAGTGTTATCAGAAAGATCTACGAGGGAGGGATACAATGAACCTTCGAAAATACATAACCCTGACCAAGGCCGGCATGATAGAAAGCCTTCAGTTTCGCCTGGGAACCTTCGTAACGGTCCTGGGGAATCTCGTTTATCTGGTGATCATCTATTATCTATGGAAGGCAATTTATGCCTCCCAGCCCTCGGAGGTCATAAACGGCATGACCTTTGAGGATACCATGATTTATCTGGTGCTGGCCACTGCCCTTTTTTATTTCATGGAGGTGTATCTGGTCTGGCTCATGGGACGGGATATTCAGTCCGGAGCAATCATTCTTAGTCTGATCAAGCCTATGAAGTTCAGGCGGTATCTCTTCTTCAGTAACTCAGGCAACCTGATTATGTCCTTTCTTCTGACCTTTCTGCCAACTGCAATCATCGTGAATATCGTGACCAAAGGGGCAATCCCTTTGGGCTTCAATCTGATTTACTTTTTAGCTGCCGTGATCCTTGGCCTGCTGATTAACTTTTTTATTGAATTTTTCATAGGTACCATCTGCCTGTATACAGAATCCGTATGGGGAATCAATATCATGAAGGAAGTAATTGTATTGCTCTTATCGGGAGCAACCATACCCATAGATTTTTTCCCGGAGCCGTTGGAGAAAATCGTTATGATGCTGCCCTTCCAGGCAATTTACCATACTCCGCTGCGGCTGCTGATCCGGCAGGAGCTGTCCATACAGAGCCGGTTGGAAATGCTGGGCATCCAGCTCTTCTGGGTTGTGGTACTGGCAATTCTCACGGAGCTGTTCTGGAAAAAGTCCCTGAAGCAGATTACAGTCAATGGGGGCTAAAGAGGGGAGGGTAAGCACATGAAGAAAAACAGTCTCAGGTTTTATTTCAGAATATACAGGAAGATACTGGCGCAGGATCTGAAGAGCAGGTTAAGCTACCGGACAGATTTTATCATATCAACCCTCGGGATGATCTTTACCAACCTATCAGCCTTCGTCAGTTTGTGGATTTTATTCGGGAAATTTCCGACCATAATGGGCTGGTCTTATCATGAGATGCTCTTTCTATATGGATTTTCCCTGATTGCCCTGACACCGGTACAGTGCTTTTTCGACAATAATTGGAATTTGCGTAACTATGTATATTCCGGTGATTTTATCAAATACTGTTTCCGACCGATCAATTTATTCTTTTATTATATGTCGGAGGTCTTTGATATCAAGGGAATAGGACAGCTTCTCTTTGGCATGGGTACACTGATTTATGCCTGGAATAAGCTGGAGCTGGGAATATCGGCCGTGATCTTACTTGAGCTGCTGGTTGCCCTGTTCACGGCATCCCTGTTCATGATCTCCCTGATGAATGTGGCTGCCGCTACCTGCTTCTGGGTCGTCAGATCGGGATATATTATGGTAACTGCCTTTAAATTCAAGGATTATGCGAAGTATCCGGTAACGATTTTTCATCCGGTCTTCCGCTTCGTATTTACCTTCATCATTCCCATTGCCTTTATTGCCTATTATCCCAGTCTCATTTTTGTAAGGCCTGAACAGGTACCGCTGCTGACTTGGCTTTCCCCTCTGATCGGTGTTCTGTTTTTCTATCTCAGCTATCGGATTTGGATGAAGGGTGCAATGTCATATAATGGAACCGGATCATGATGCAGGAGTTCCAGATCTTCTCTTGCAGACCTGTAATTACGCCATATTTTAGAACTATATTTACCGGGCGATAAAACAGCGTAATTATTGAAAATTACTAATATACCCGAAAAAATGAACAAACATATATTTGCAAAATGGCAATTTAATCGTTTAAGAAATTGAAGAATTTATACATCTTATACAAAGAAATGGGCAAAATAGCAATATTTGAGAAGAAAACAGCAATATTTGAGAAGCTTGTCTTGGGAGAAATTGATATAATCATTATGTTATTTTTGAATAACAAATATTAGAGGAGGGTATAACATGAAACGTATCATTGCATTAGTTCTTGCTTGCGTATTCGTAATGTCACTGGCATTAACCGGATGCGGCAAGAAGGACGACAAGAAAGACGATTCTGCTAACAAGCCTGGTACTGAACAGAGCAGTGGCACATCCAAGACAGATGACAAGCCCGTAGCAGAAGTAAAGGACGAAGAGGGCGTTAAGGTTCTCAACGTTTTCAGCTTCACCAACGAAGTTCCCGACATGATCAAGAAGTATAAGGAACTTCATCCCGAGTTTACTTATGAAATCAAAGAAACAATCATCGCTACAACCGATGGCGCTTATCAGCCCGCACTTGACGCAGCTCTTGCCAGCGCCGATGCTCCTGACATCTACACTGCAGAGTCTGCATTCGTTCTCAAGTATACACAGGGCGATGCTTACAAATTTGCTGCATCCTATAAGGATCTTGGCATTGATGTAGCTGCTAAGTTAAAGGAAGCTGACATCGCTCAGTACACCGTTGATATCGGAACAAATCCCGATGGCAATCTGGTTGCTCTTGGTTACCAGGCTACCGGCGGCGCATTTATCTATCGCCGTTCCTTAGCTAAGGATACTTGGGGAACAGATGATCCCGCTACTGTAAAAGATAAGATCGGTCCCGGTTGGGATAAGTTCTTCGCAGCTGCAGCTGATTTAAAGGCTAAGGGCTATGGCATCATCTCCGGTGACGGCGATATGTGGCATGCTGTAGAAGGCGCTTCCGAAAAGGGCTGGATCGTTGATGGCAAGCTCTATATCGATCCTTCCCGTGAAGCATTCCTTGATTACTCCAAGAAGCTGAGTGACAATGGTTATTACAATGATACCGTTGACTGGCAGGATGCTTGGTATGCTGATATGAAGGATGCAGGCACTCAGAAGATATTCGGTTTCTTCGGTCCTGCATGGCTCATCAACTATGTTATGGCTGGTAACTCCGGCGGCGAGAAGCCCGGAGAAGGCACCTATGGCGACTGGGCAATCTGTGAGCCTCCGGTTGGATTCTTCTGGGGTGGCACATGGGTTATCGGTCACAAGGATACCAAGCTTAAGGCAACTGTAGGCGATATCATTGAGTGGATCACTCTTGACAGCTCTGATGCTGGTCTGCAGTATGCATGGGCTAACGGTACTCTGAATGGCCCTGGCGGCACAAAGGATACTGTTGCTTCCGGTACTGTTATGAAGAAGTCCGATGGTAAGCTTGATTTCTTAGGCGGACAGAATATGTTCGACGTATTTGTTCCTGCAGGTCAGTTCGCATCAGGAACCAATATGACTCAGTATGATGAGACAATTAACACTAACTGGCGTAATCAGGTACGTGAGTACACCGCTGGTAATAAGACACGTGAGCAGGCAATTGCAGACTTTAAGC
>JAEZNB010000092.1 GCA_023441965.1 Bacillota bacterium | reverse complement strand
GTGACAAGGGGACGTGTGACAAGGGGACGTGTGACAGGGGGACGGAGTAACTGACACGGTGACAGGGGACGGAGTAACTGTCACAGATAATTATGATAAATAGGAGGGATATCTTGCCAAGAGTAGCTAGGATAAAAAGCAAAAGTGGAATTTACCATATCGTATTACGCGGTATAAATCGCCAGACAATATTTGAAAATGATGAGGATAGCAATAGATTTATACAGACAATTATAAGATTTAAGGAGATAAGTGAGTATAAGATATTTGCTTATTGCTTAATGGGAAATCATATACATCTTTTATTGCAGGAGGGAAAAGATCCACTAGATATTATTTTGAAAAGGATATGTAGTAGCTATGTACTGTGGTATAATAGAAAATATGGAAGGATAGGGAATTTGTTTCAGGATCGCTTTTGGAGCGAACCGGTAGAAAGTATGGACTACTTATTGGTTGTTACCAGATATATTTTTCGCAATCCGATTAAAGCAGGCATAGTAACCAGGCTTAATAATTATAAATGGACTAATTATATGGACTATGTAAATGGATATAGCATAACTGAAACTGACTTTATTTTAAGTACCTTTGGCACAAATAGAGAAAATGCAGTCAGAGAATTTATTCGATACATAAATTGGGATGAGGATGATAAGTGCCTGGAAATACAAGAGGAGAAAAGAACAACCGATTTGGATGCAAAAAAACTCATAAAGGAGCTTTGTAATATTGAAAATGCTACCGAACTGCAAAATTTTGATAAGGTAAAAAGAAATATGTACTTAAAAGTCATGAAGAAGAATTACGGTTTATCGATAAGACAGATTAAGAGATTGACAGGGATTAGCAGGGGAATCATACAAAGATCATGACAGCAAAACCGTCCCGCGTCACCTGTCCCCCTGTCACCATGTGACAATAACTCCGTCCCCCTGTCACACGCATAGCATAACTGAAACTGACTTCATTTTAAGTACCTTAGGCACAAATAGAGAAAATGCAGTCAGAGAATTTATTCGATACATAAATTGGGATGAGGATGATAAGTGACCGTATGTGACAATAACTCCGTCCCCCTGTCACACGTCCCCATGTCACAATAATGGAGGTTAATTCATGAAGAAAGCGATTGTTCTGATTCTATGTATAGCAATGATGGTTCAGCTCACAGCCTGCAAGCATAAGGATGACAGTTCGGAGCATGCAGTTAACATGCCATCGGATAAGGAAATAAAGGAGCAAGACTATAACCCCCCGATTACACCAACGCCTACTCCGTCGAAGGAGGATTCTTTATTGGATGAACCATCCTATGAAGTATTTCCCAAGCAGGAAGAAAATATCATCGAGGTTTTTCATAAGGCAGTGGCCGCACCGGTTTTTCCGGTCAGAGATGAAATGATATCCCGGTATGAATTGAGGATGTCAATAGATCCGCAGTATATTGCCTCGTTGAAAGCATTTTCGGCGGAGCTGTCTGCCAAAGCCTTAGTCGGACGGGAAGAGAATGTGATGATATCTCCGATCAATATCCAAATGGCCTTGGCTTTGGCTGCCGCAGGAGCTAAGGGGGCTACCAGGGAGGAAATCATGGAGACCCTTTATCTTCAGGATAAGGACATCGATTATCTTGCCACTGAAAACGAAAAGCTCTTTCAGCTGTTATATACATACGACGCTATCTCAAAGCTGACCATAGCTGACTCCCTGTGGCTGGATAAGGATATCCGATTTAGGAAGGAATACCTTGATACAGCAGCAAAGCAATTCTATGCTTCTCTTTATGAGGTGGATTTTAGTGACAAGGAAACCGGTGAGCTGATGAGTCAGTGGATCTATGAGAACACAGGTAAATTGATGCAGCCGGATATAACTACAGCTCCGGAGCAGATCTTCTCCATCATCAGTACCATCTATCTTAAGGATGAGTGGTTGGATCTGTTTCAAGAGGAGGAGATTGAGACGGAGCCCTTCTATCTGACCGATCATTCTGAAGTCGCCTGTGAATATCTGCACCGGACCATAAATCCTTACAGCTATGTGAAGGAGGAGGGCTTTTTATCTGCTAAGCTATATACCAAAGGCTATTTGGAGGTACAGTTTATCCTTCCGGATGAGGGCATGAAGCCGGATGATCTCCTGAATTCTCCGCAATTGCTGGAAGAGGCTTTGTATAGCAAGGAAGAGAAAAGCGCACAGATAAATTTTCATATTCCGAAGTTCTCTTTCGGAAGCAGCTTTCCGTTTAAAGAGATATTAAGAGATATGGGCATCACCACGGCTTTTGCGCAGGATGCCGATTTTTCTGAGGCCATGGATACGGAGACTGCCTATCTTTCTGAGGTGGTACATGAGACTCATGTGGGCATTGATGAGAAAGGAATCGAAGCGGGGGCCTTTACGAATTTGATCTATTTCGGGGCTGCACCGGGGACGGAGGAGGTTGTGGAATTCAACCTGAACCGTCCGTTCCTATTTGTAGTATCCAAGGAGGAGGTCATCCTATTCCTTGGGGTGGTAAACAATCCCTCCTTGATGAACTGATGTACATAGGATAATACATTGATTAATAGGTTGTTTTTCATATATAGTATAGGTGGAGATTTATTTTGCTTAGAAGGCATCAGAAGAATACTTCAACATAATAAATGGACATGCTGATAGAAGGGGGATCAATTAGATGAAAAAGGCAAGATTAAAGCTGGACAAGGACTATACCATAGCCAAAGTTGACAAGCGATTATTCAGTACCTTTATAGAGCCGATCGGAAATATCGTATACGGTCATATCTATCAACCGGAACACCCAACTGCTGATGAGCAGGGCTTCCGCAAGGATGTAATGGAGCTTATGAGGGATTTAAGATCGACAGCAGTAAGATATCCGGGTGGTAATTTCGTATCAAACTATAACTGGATGGATGGAATCGGACCCAAGGAGAAACGTCCGGTTCGGATGGATAAGGCCTGGAAACGTGTAGAGAACAATCACATGGGTATAAATGAATATACCGACTGGGTTAAGAAAGTCGGTTCCGATCCGATTCTGGCAGTAAATCTTGGTACCGGCACACCTGAGGAGGCTTCCTATGAAATAGAATATACAAATGTGGAAGGTGGTACATATTTCAGTGAGCTGCGTAAAGAAAACGGTTACGAGAAGCCACATCATATAAAGATGTGGTGCCTTGGCAATGAGATGGACGGCACCTGGCAGATCGGTGAGAAGACTGCTTATGAATATGGTAGAATTGCATATGAGGCTGCGAAGCAGATGCGGGCCATTGATTCCGACATTGAGCTCATAGCCTGCGGAAGCTGTGCTAATGACAAGTCGCATCCTTCCTTCCCTGAATGGGATCGCGTCGTATTGGAGCAGTGCTATGATAAGATTGATTATCTATCCCTGCATAGATACTACAGCTATGATCCGGAGAGCGTGAAGGGTACCGCATTCCCGGCGCAGTTTACACCGGAGGATCTTCCTTGTATTTCTCAGGACTTATCCTCTTTCATAGATACCGTATGCGCTGCGGCCGATTATGTCAAGGGATTGAAATACTCCGATAAGTCCATCCATATTTGCTTTGATGAGTGGGGGGTCCTTCCCAGTCATACCGCCAAAGCAGAGGGATGTGACTGGACAGAATTTACCGAGCCGGAAGGCGATAGGCTTGCTTTCAGAATGAATATGATCGATGCAGTATTGTATGGCAGTATTCTGATCACCTTTATCAATAAATGTGACCGTGTAAAGATTGCTTGCCAGTCCATAGTAATAGGCAGTGTGGTTGGAGTAGATGCTGATTGTGCCTTCAGGCAAACAACCTTCTATCCCTTCCAACAGGCTGCAACCTATGCAAATGGTGTGGCACTTCGTCCTGCACTTGATAGCCCAATGAAGAAAACAGATGGATACGGTGAGCAGCCCTATATTCAGACTGCGGGTGTATATGACGAGGAGGCAGGGATCGTTACTGTCTTTGCTGTAAATTTGGATGTACGTGAACATGTTGAGCTTGATTGCCAGCTTCAGTTTGAATATGTAGAGCTTATGGAGCATATCCAAATGTATGATGTACAGGCCCTGGCGACGAATAGCCCTAAGAATCCCAATCGTATTGTTCCGAAGAGCCTTGAGCTTTCTGATCAGATCGTATTACCTCCGCTTAGCTGGAACGTATTGCGGTACAAGGTAAATTAAGGAACAGGTTTCATCACGATTCCCTGGGTCACCGGAATGTAGATATGACCTGAAAATCTTGTCTATACACCTCTGGAGGATTGTGTGTAGGGAGCTAATGTGTTGGATAATACGCTACCAGCCATTGACAAGAGCTATTAGGTTCATTATGTTTTAGAGCAATGGAATGAAAGCTTTATGATGATTTGGTTCAATTTTACAGTTTAAGAAAGGTATGGTAATACAAATGAATGTAAATTTCTATATGCCGACTAAGGTTATCATGGGTCTTGGTTGTGTGATCAACCAAAAAGAAAGCATGAGGGGTCTTGGGAAGAAGGCAATGCTGGTTACAGGGAAAAATTCTGCGAAAGCGAACGGTTCTCAAGAGGATGTGATTCAGGTACTTACCGGTATGGGGATTGATTATGTCGTATATGACCAGGTTATGAGCAATCCGACGATTGACTGTGTCTATGAAGGAGCAGCTTTGGCAAAGAAGGAACAAGTAGAGTTCATCATTTCCATTGGGGGAGGTTCGCCTATGGATGCCGGAAAAGCAATTGCCCTGTTGGCGGCACAGGAGGTAACGAGAGAGAATTTATTCTCCGGTCAGTATGAGCAAAAAGTATTACCTATGGTTCATATTCCAACAACCGCAGGAACCGGCTCGGAGGTCACCCCGTATGCGATTTTGACCAATGATCAGGCACAATCGAAAACGAGTATGGCTTCATCGGTACTGTTCCCTACCATAGCATATTGTGATCCGACCTATATGAAATCCTTAAGCAAAACAGTGACGATTAATACAGCGATTGATGCACTGTCCCATGCGGTGGAGGGAATGCTATCGAAACGTGCGACGATTCTTACCGATGCTCTTGCGAAAGAGAGTATCGGCTACCTTATGCAAAATGTAGAAGCATTGAAAGCAGGTTCCTTATCACCGGAACAAAGAGGAGATTTATTATATGCCTCCACACTTGCAGGAATGGTGATCGCTCACACAGGAACCACCGCAGTTCACTCCATGGGATATTCGCTTACCTATTTCCGTGACATTGATCACGGGCGTGCAAATGGACTCTTATTAGCGAATTTCATGAGGTTTGTAGAAAAGTCAAACGATACGTTGATTCAGAGAATCCTATCGAGTATGAGCCTAACCTCGGTGGATCAGTTCGCCAAAGAATTAGAGGAGCTATTAGGTGAGAAAGAGAGTTTAAGCGACGAAGAAATTGAATCCTTCGCAAGCATTGCGTTCAATGCAAAGAATATCATAAATTGTGCGGTCATACCAAGCAAGGAAGATCTGATCGATATCTATAAGGTGTCGTTAGGATGATATGGTGACAAGGGGACGGGGTGACAAGGGGAGGTGACAAGGGGACGGAGGTGACAAGGGGACGGAGGAGATGTCACAATGAAATGTGACAGCACCTCCGTCCCCTTGTCACCGTCCCCTTGTCACCTCGCTCCTGTCACCTCCCCTTGTCACCCCGTCCCCATCTCACCGGTCACCTCCCCCAATGTTACTAAAAATTTATGTTGCATTATTTGCTTTTTCGTAATATAATACCCTTTATAAATAAATAGTTCAGCATCTAAGAGCAGCTTTCTAGACTTATATAATACATTTATATAATAGTAGAATATTAGATGGAACGAAAGGGTTTCAACAATTATCAATGACTATCCTGCTTGGGTAGTTATTGATAAGGGCTGAAACCCTTTTTTATTTAAAAAAATCATGGAGGAAGAAGTTATGAGAAAGAAATTATTATCACTAGCACTTGCCACCGTACTGGTCGGCTCCCTATTAACGGGCTGTGGTGGCAAAGAAGAAAGCACCGGTACTAAGGATACTGCTAAGACATCGGCAGGAGACTCCGCAGCTTCGGGAAAAGAAGATAACGTTGTAAATATCGGTGTGGTATGTTCTCTCACCGGTGGCAGCGCGATCTATGGAGAAGGGGCAAGTAATGCTGTTAAAATGGCAGAGGAAGAGATTAATGCCAGTGGCGGTAACATCAAAGTGAAGATTGTTGCAATCGTTGATGATGGCAGTGACTCCAAACAGGCAGTCAACGCTTACAACAGCTTAGAGCCGAAATCTCCGGAAGCTGTTGTCGGAGCATTCTTCTCATCCGTAACCTTACCTATGGCTGAAATTGCAAAGGAACAGAACATGTTACTGCTTGCTGCAGGTGCTACCAACAAGAAGGTAACAGAAGTTGGACCTACGATCTTCAGAGATTGCTTTATCGATCCTTACCAGGGTAAGATGGCAGCACAGTTTGCGAAAGAGCAGGGCGCTACAAAGGTAGCAGTAATCTATGCGAAGGATGATGACTACTCCAACGGACTCAAGGATGCCTTCATAGAGAATGCTGAGGGTTATGGTATAGAGGTTGCTTATATCGGTGAATGTACAACGAAGGATACAGACTTTACAGCTCAGGCCTCACAGGTAGTTGCTGCAGGCGCTGATTTCGTATTCTATCCTTGCTTCCTTGATACAGTTCCGCTATTTGTACAGCAGGTTAGAGATGCGGGTTATACCGGCAAAATCATGGGCGGCGACGGATGGGACGGCTCCGATACCTCCGGTCTGGAAGACTATTTTAAGGATTGCTTCTTCACGAATCACTATTCATCGGAAGATACTGCACCGGCAGTTAAGAATTTCGTTGATAAATATACCAGTCAGTATGGCAAAGAGAGCTTAAATGCATGTGCAGCTCTTTACTATGATGCGATTTACATGTTGGTTGAGGCAGCGAAGATCGGTGGCGGTACGGATACGGCATCCTTAGTAAAGGGTATGACCGGAATGACCTTCACAGGCGTAGGCGGCACCTTTACCATTGATGAAAACCGTAATGCGATTAAGAGCGTTGTAATCAATACCTATGAAAATGGTCAGGTGAAGTGGTTAAAGACCCTGGCTCCGTAAGGCTGATATAATTACATATTACAATATGCAAAAGGACTACGACACAGGAATAGTTCCTGTGTCGTAGTCTGATGCATGATTCGAGATAATCTGCTTTGCTGGTTATGAAAAAAATCGGAAAGATAGGTGTTTGCATGTCGTTATTTATTCAGAGTTTAGTAAATGGCTTGAACCAGGGTGCAATCTATGCATTAATTGCTCTTGGATATACCATGGTATATGGAATCATCCGAATGATCAACTTTGCCCATGGCGATTTCATCATGGTTGGTGCTTATACATTATTCTATACAATACCATTAATGATCAGAGCAGGAGCACCTGCATGGATCGCTGTCTTCATTGCTGTCGCAATATGTACGATTGTTGGTGTTGCCGTTGAAGTCATTGCGTATCGGCCGGTCCGTAAGGCAGGTGCTATGACAGCCTTAATCACAGCGCTAGCAATGAGTCTATTCCTTGAGAATATGGCGATGGTTGTATTTGGCCCGAATCCCAAAAGCGTTAAACCGATCTTTAAGATGCAGTCACTGGAATTTCTGGGAGCTACCTTACAGGTGAAATATTTACTTACCCTGGGTATCGGTCTGATCATTATGATTGGGCTGCAAATCTTTGTTAAGAAAACAAAATTAGGTAAGGCGATGAGAGCGGTTCCACAGGATAAGCAGGCAGCTACGCTCATGGGAATTAAAGTGAATTCCATTATTACTGTTACCTTTGCAATCGGCTCCGGACTTGCGGCGGTAGCGGCCCTGATGTATTGCAGTACCTATCCAAGAGCTACAACTGATATGGGAAGTATTATGGGTCTGAAAGCCTTCATAGCTGCGGTAATCGGCGGTATCGGAAGTATTCCGGGTGCCATGATTGGTGGTATCCTGGTTGGTTTAATTGAGATTTTAGTTAAGGTTTATATTGCTCCGGGCTGGTATGAAGCGATCACATATAGTCTCTTAATTATCGTTCTGATTGTGAAGCCATCCGGTATTCTTGGAAAAACCATTGGCGAGAAAGTGTAGGTGGGAATATGAATAAGATAAAAGAGAAAAAGTGGGCTTATTTGATCAATATCATTGCTCTTTGTATACTGTTCCTGCTGTTTATGCTGCTTTTCGAATCAGAGGTATTGGGAACAAGAACCAATTATATCAAAGGTATCTTTACCACAGCATGTTATACAATTATTATGGTGGCATCCCTGAACCTCTTGACCGGCTTTATGGGTGAGTTTTCTTTGGGACATGCAGGTTTTATGTCCGTGGGAGCCTACTCCTCGGCAATTGTTACGAACCTGCTGGCAGATCAAGGGATTCCTAATATCATCATGTTTGTAATCGCCTTACTGATTGGCGGTCTTGCCTCTGCTCTTACCGGTGCTTTGGTAGGAATACCGGCCCTAAGGCTTCGGGGTGATTACCTGGCCATCGTTACCATAGCCTTTGCGGAAATCATCAGAGTTGCCTTTTGTAACTTCGAGATTACCGGCGGTGGAAAGACAATGAGCGGTATCACCAAGCTATCTGATTTTTATTGGTGCTTCTGGGTGATGGTAATCTGTGTGGCTATTATGTATATGTATATCCGCTCCAGATATGGCCGAACAGTTATGGCGATTCGCGAAGATTATATTGCGGCTGCTGCCAGCGGAATAAATGTAACCTTTTATAAGGTTTTGACCTTTACGATTTCTGCTTTCTTTGCAGGTGTGGGTGGTGCCATGTATGCTCATTATATGACAGCGATGATACCGACAAACTTCAATTTCATGTATTCTGCGGAATTCCTGACAGAGGTTATTATCGGCGGAACAGGATCCCTGACCGGTTCTGTTGTCGGTGCAACCTTCCTGTCTGTATTACCGGAAGCAATGAGACAGTTTGCGAAATACCGTATGCTGGCTTATTCTGTCGTATTGGTACTGGTCATGATGTTCAGACCGGGCGGAATCTTCGGAAAATATGAATTCTCCTTAACAGGTACGATTTCCAAGCTCTTTGGGAAAAAATCAAAAAAGGAGGTAAGTAAATCATGAGCGCAGTACAACCCGTATTAAAAGTAACACACCTGGGAAAAGCCTTTGGCGGACTGAAGGCAGTAAACGATTTTAATATAGAAATCGGTAAAAGCGAACTGTACGGATTAATCGGACCAAACGGGGCCGGTAAAACAACAGTGTTTAATTTACTTACCGGTGTATATAAGCCTACGGAGGGAGCATTTTTCCTGAATGGCGAGAATATGGTTGGTAAGAAGACCCACCAGATCGTAAAGGCAGGAATCGCACGAACCTTCCAGAATATCCGTCTCTTTAAGAAAATGACCGCTTTGGAAAATGTAAAGGTTGCCATGAATATGAATATGAAGTATTCCCTCCCTTCCGCAATTTTCCGTCTGCCGGGCTATTGGAAGGAAGAGAAGGAGATTGATCAAAGGGCAAGAGAACTGCTGGAGGTCGTAAATCTTCAGGATAAAGCAGATTATGTCGCTGAGAATCTTCCCTACGGACAGCAAAGACAGCTGGAGATTGCAAGAGCACTGGCAACCGGTATGAAGCTTTTATTATTGGATGAACCGGCTGCGGGAATGAATCCTACTGAAACAGCAGAGCTGCTGGAAATTATCAATGTCATCCGTAAAAAATTTGATATCTCTGTTCTTCTGATCGAACATGATATGAGCTTGGTGATGAAGATTTGTGAGAAGATACAGGTAATTGACTATGGTGAGACAATTGCATTCGGAACACCCGAAGAGATTGCACAGAATCCAAGAGTAATCGAAGCATATCTTGGAAAAGAAGACGAATAGGAGGAAGAGTGCTTATGTTATCAGTGAAAGATATTCATGTTTCATATGGCGCTATTCATGCCATTCATGGAGTCAGCTTAGAAGTAAACGATGGTGAGATTGTCTCCCTCATTGGTGCAAACGGTGCCGGTAAAACAACCATTCTTCATACGATTACCGGACTTAAGGCGGCAACCAGCGGAACGATTACCTATCATGACCTTGATCTGCGGGCGACGGATGCCAGTAAACTGATCGGCCATGGGATAGGTCATGTTCCCGAAGGCAGGCACATCTTCCCGGATATGACCGTTATGGAAAATCTGGAGATGGGTGCTTATTGTAAGAAGGTCAAAAAAAGTGCTTTAGAGAAGAACTTTCAAGTGGTATTTGAGCGATTTCCAAGACTGAAGGAAAGATATAAGCAGTTGGCAGGAACCCTATCAGGCGGTGAGCAGCAGATGCTTGCCATGGGCAGGGCCTTAATGGCAGATCCTAAAATTCTTCTGATGGATGAGCCTTCCATGGGACTTTCCCCTATCCTGGTGAAGGAGGTCTTCAGTATCATCAAATATTGCCATGACATGGGAATTACCATCCTGTTGGTGGAACAAAATGCAAAGATGGCACTTAGTTTAGCAGATCGGGCTTATGTTTTGGAAACAGGCAACATAACCATCCAGGGAAATGCCAGAGACCTGCTTGAAGATGACAGAGTCCGTAAGGCATATCTGGGTCAATAAGCGATTCTATTTTCAATCGGCTATTTTGTGCTGGTGCCCAAATACGGGGGTGGCAGCAGTTTGGAGGTATTTTTATGGAAAAGTTTGTACTTGCAATTACAAGAACCTGCGGCAGTGGAGCAACTACTATTTGTAAAATGCTTGCAAAAGAGTACAATATTAATATGTACGATAAGCAGCTCTTACGTTTGGCCTCAGAAGACAGCGGAATTAATGAAGCCTTGTTTTATAATGCAGATGAGGCTGTCAAGAATACCATTTTATACCGTGTCTACAAAAGGGTTTATAATGGGGAGTTAATTCCTCCGGAATGCGATAATTTTACCTCGGATATCAATCTGTTTAACTATCAGGCCAAAGTACTGAAGGAGCTGGCTGAGGAAGAGTCCTTTATCGTAATCGGCAGATGCGGTGACTATATTCTGCGCGACAGAAAGAACACAATTTCCATATTTATTACTGCGGATCCGGAGGCCTGTATTGAACATGAGATGGAGAGACGGGTCTGTACCAGAAGAGAAGCCATAAAGCACATTACCAAGACCAATAAATGGAGAAGTGATTATTATACTTATCATACGGGCTTGAAGTGGAGAAATCCCGATAATTATGATTTATGTATTAATACTAGTAAGCTTGGGTATGAGAACACGGTAGAATTGATTAAGAATTATGTAACATTAAGAATAGGGAAATAGGGGTCAGGTGTATATGATGGAGAACTTAGGATACTATGATGGGAAGTTTGATTTAATTGAGAATATGACCATACCATTTGATGACAGAGTACATTATTTTGGTGATGGTGTCTATGATGCCACATGTGCAAGGAACCATGTCATTTTCAATTTGGAGGAGCACATCGATAGATTCTATAACGGTGCGGGACTGCTTCAAATCAACATTCCCCACACCAAGGAAGAATTGAAGGCTATTCTGAATGAAATGATTCGAAAGGTGGATGGGGAGATACATTTTGTTTACTGGCAGGTGACAAGAGGTGTTGGGGCCAGAAAGCATATATTCCCGGATGCACCGGCAAAATTATGGATTATGATCAGACCTTCACAAATCGGGGATCCGTCCAAACGATTAAAGCTCTTAACCGTTGAGGATACCAGATTTTTGCATTGCAATATAAAAACAGTGAATTTACTGCCTAATGTTATGGCTTCACAGAAAGGTGAGCTGGCAGGCTGTGATGAGATAGTATTTCATCGCGGCGATATCGTAACAGAGTGCTCTCATAGTAATGTAAATATCATAAAGGATGGAAAGCTCATTACCCATCCGACAGATCACTATATCCTGCCCGGTATAGCAAGAGCGCATCTGATAAAGATGTGTAAGAGGCTTGGCATACCGGTGGATGAGACTCCCTTCACCGTCAAGGAAATGATGGAAGCGGACGCGGTGATAGTATGCTCATCCAGTAACTTCTGCCTGTCTGCTTATGAGATTGACGGTCAGGAGGTTGGAGGAAAGGCACCGGAACTGCTTCATAAGCTTCAGGAAGCTCTGATGGAGGAATTTTTAGAAGCCACCAATCAGAAGGAGGGCTGACTTCCCATGACGAAGGAAGAATTGTCTATCTATAATGTTGGAGAAAATCTGGACAATTTAATGAATTTGGATCCCAGAGGGTATGGAGTATGCCGCATTTTATATGCAGGAAGCAGAGCTTATACCGGTGAACCGCTTACCACCCATTGCGCGAAGAAGCTGGCAGAGACGATAAAGCCCGGTGATTTTGTGTATATCCTTACCGGTTTCATCCTATTGCCCCACAAAGCGCCTGAGACAGATGGAATTGTCAGCTCCATGCTGTTATGCCGCTCTCTGGTACAGGCTTTTGATGCAAAGCCGGTGATCATCTGTCCCGAGGATACCTTAGAGGCGGTAAAGGAGTGTGCCGGTGCAGTCGGTCTCCACTGTTATACGGATCTGGAGCAGGTTTCGGAGCTTCCTATCTCCATGGGAGTGATCACGTTTACGAAGGATGCGGAGAAGGCGAAGGAGCAGGCCGATGAGATGATCGCCCGCAGGCTGCCAAAGGCAGTGATTGCCATTGAAGCAGCCGGAGCGAATAAATACGGAGAATATCATAACGCATCCGGTGTCAACATATCTGAACTGGAAGCAAAGTCAGATATCTTATTTGAGAAGCTGAAAGAGAAGGGCGTACTCAATATTGCCATCGGTGATCTGGGAAATGAAATCGGTATGGGTACGATTGCTCAGCATATCAGAAAATATATCCCCTACACAGATGAGGAGCAATGTAAGTGCTCTTGTATGGGGGGCATTCTGGCAGCTACCGGTGCGGACCATATCATTACGGCTACGGTATCCGACTGGGGATGCTATGGCCTAATGGCAGCAATCGCGTATCTGAAGAAGAATATGGATATCTTCCATGACGGAGAGATGGAGATGGAAGTGATGCGGGTTGCGACAAGAAGCGGTATGGTGGATATGACCGGTTCCCGGATTCCCGGAATTGATGGCTTTAATACAAAAATAATTGTGAATATCGTTGAGCTCATGCGCCGCTGTACAGGCTATGCCATCAGGTATGATAAAAATATGCACTGGTTTGACGGTGTTCTGGAAAAAGGGTATTTTCAGGCAAAGGATTAAGGACTTTAGCTTGTATCTGAAGGGAGGCTGCTATGCCCGATTTACGCATTTTACCGGCCGGAGATTTGGCTGTGGTAGCTGAGTTTGGGAATGAGATCAGTAGGTCCTGTAATGACAGGGTCAGACTGCTCCATCAGAACCTGAAGAAGAGTAATATCAGGGGTATCATAGAGACGGTTCCTACCTTTCGGTCCTTACTGATCTATTACGATCCCCTGATCCTGCCTTATAAAAAGCTCTGCAGCTATATCCGTTCTGCCACCGAAATCAAGGGGGGTATGGAGACGGCTCCCAGGCGAATTGTTGAGATTCCCGTGTGCTATGGAGGCCGGTACGGTGAGGATCTTGCTGACGTTGCAGCATATGTGGGCATGAGGGAGGAAGAGGTAATAGAGCTTCATTCCGGTAGGGATTATTTGATCTATATGTTGGGCTTTTTGCCGGGCTTTCCCTACCTGGGGGGAATGGACCCGAGGCTTTCTACCCCCAGACTGCCTAATCCGAGAACCTCTATTCCGGCAGGGTCTGTCGGTATAGGAGGAGAACAGACCGGAGTTTATCCCATCGCTTCTCCGGGAGGGTGGAGACTGATCGGAAGAACACCCTTACAGCTATATAACAGTGAAAGGGAGAAGCCCACCTTTTATCAGGCGGGAGATACGATTCGTTTTCTGCCAATCGGGGAAGAGGAATATATACAGATTGAGGAACAGGTGAAATGTGGGACCTATCAATGCAGCATAAGCACCCACCTATCTTAAGGAGGGGTCAGAAATATGAGTATTCAGATCATAGCTCCCGGTGCTTTGACTACGGTACAGGATTATGGGAGAGCAGGCTTGGGTGAAATCGGACTTTCCCCCTCCGGTGCAGTCGATACCCGGTCCATGGAGCTGGCAAATATCCTGGTCGGGAATGCAATGGGGGAGGCGGTTCTGGAATGCACCATCACAGGTCCCACCCTTCATTTTACCAGGGATAATGTGATAGCGATTACCGGTGCCTTCATGGCCCCAAAGCTAAAGGATAGGGACATTCCCATGAACAGGGCAGTGACTGTGAAAGCGGGAGAAGTCCTGTCTCTGGGACTGGCAGTTACCGGCTGTCGCAGCTATATTGCCTTTGCAGGTGGGCTGCATATCAAAGAGTGCTTTGGCAGTAAATCCACGAATCTTAAGTGCGGGATCGGTGGTTTTAACGGCAGGGCATTAAAGGCAAAGGATGAGATCGCATTCCTAAACCCGTCTGCCGGGCTGGATCAGATGGAGAAGCGTGTTTATAAGCAAATGGAAGCGATTGTCTCGCCCAGGATCATTCACGTCATTCTGGGCCCTCAGGAGGATTATTTTACTGAGGAGGGAATCAAGATCTTCCTAAGCAGCCCCTATCGACTGACTGCTGATTCCGACCGGATGGCCTGTAAGCTATCCGGCCCCGATATTGCAGGTATAAGGACCACGGACATTATCTCTGATGGAATTGCCTTAGGCTCTATCCAGATATCCTCCAACGGTCAGCCAATGGTCATGCTGTCAGACCGCCAGACGACGGGCGGGTATGCCAAGATAGCTACGGTCATATCCACTGACATTCCCTATATCGCCCAATGCAGGCCGGGGGATACCTTACTCTTTCAGAGGATTACCTTAGAAAAAGCTCATAAGCTTTATCATCAGCGTGTGAACGCGATGAGAAAGCTGCAGCGTATTCTGCGATAACAGTTTTATGAATTATTTGATCGGAGGAAACATGGATTATAGAAATGAGAGTCCTTCAAAGGTCAGGAGTCTGATCAGAGAGGGAGCGCTTAGCTCCCCCACAGCCGGAATGTGCGGAGGCTATGCACAGGCAAACCTTGTCATACTGCCCAAGGAGCTGGCCTATGATTTTCTGCTGTTTGCACAGAGAAATCCCAAAGCCTGCCCGGTCCTTGAGGTCCTTGATGCCGGTGAAAGAGCTGTAAAATATATGGCGAAGGATGCAGATATAGCCACGGATCTGCCCAAATACAGAGTATACGAGCATGGGAAGCTGACCGGGGAATATACAGATATCGTGAACCTCTGGAGGCCTGATTTTGTCAGCTTCTTAATCGGCTGCAGCTTTTCCTTTGAAGAGGAGCTGCTGGAAGCGAACATCACCGTCAGACATATAGAAGAACAATGTAATGTACCCATGTATCTGACCAATATACCCTGTGTAAGGGCAGGAAGCTTCTCAGGGAACATGGTCGTGAGTATGAGACCGATTCCCCACAGAGATGTTCCCAAAGCGGTAGCGGTAACAGCCGCTATGCCCAGAGTACATGGCGCTCCGATTCATATCGGATGTCCGGAGGCGATCGGGATCAAAAAGATCAATCAACCTGATTTCGGAGATAAGGTGACCATCAAGGAGGGAGAAGTGCCTGTGTTCTGGCCCTGTGGAGTAACTCCCCAAGCAGCCCTGATGACCTCCAAACCTCCCTTTGCGATTACCCATGCTCCCGGTCATATGTTTATCACTGATGTGAAGAATGTGGAGTTAAAAATCTAGAATGAGGGTCAGCCTGTTCTCGTCGTTGAGAAGAAGAGGACAGCAGCTGTATAAAGCAGATGAGGATGGAGGGCAATATGTATCAGATTGATTTAAATTGCGATTTAGGAGAGAGCTTTGGCAGATATACCCTTGGCATGGATGAGGAGGTACTTCCCTTTATATCATCGGCCAATATCGCTTGTGGATATCATGCTTCCGATCCGGTCATTATGGAGAAGACCGTTCTGCTGGCGAAGGCACATGGGGTGCATGTGGGAGCCCATACCGGCTTTCCGGATCTGCTTGGTTTCGGCAGAAGAAATATGTCCTTGTCACCCATGGAAGCCAAAACCTATACCATCTATCAGATCGGTGCCTTGAAAGGCTTCTGTAAAGCGGCTGGTGTTCCCCTCTATCATGTGAAGCCCCACGGTGCCTTTTACAATATGGCAGCGAAGGATTATGATTTATCCTGTGCGATCTGTGAGGGGATAGCTGCAGTGAATCCCCAGCTCGTTCTGTTGGGCTTAAGCAACAGTCAGATGGAAAAGGCGGCAAAAGCAGTGGGCATACCCTTCAAGCAGGAGGTATTTGCAGACCGTGCCTATGAAGACGACGGAAGTCTGGTAGCCAGAAGTAAGCCGGGTGCAGTCATTGAGGAGGAAGATGAGGCAATCAGACGGGTAGTCAAAATGGTGAAAGAGGGAAGGGTAACCTCGATCCATGGGAAGGAAATCGAGCTTAAGGCGGATTCTGTGTGTGTGCACGGAGACGGAGCAAAAGCATTGGCCTTTGTTAAGCTGATCCGTAAAGCCCTGGCAGATGAGGGCATCCAGATGAAGGCATTTTAAGCAGATGTTCCGGTATGAGACCTAGGAGTAGGAGGAAACTACGGAACCAGGAAATAAATACTCGATGAGAATAGGTCTTCTATGATAAAATATAAATCATCGAAGACTTATTATTATGACAAAAAGTATGAAGTACTATTATCTGTTAAAAGACTTTTTACAAGCGAATGAGAGATACAGGCGATGTATTAGGATTTTGATAGACAAAAAGTCAATATTGATACAATGGAGGCGTATAAATGTTTATAGATACTGACTTAGCTGATTTCAAGTTAAGATTCGCCAAGGCGAAGGATGCTTCTTTGGTTGTAGAGTTCATCAAGGAATTGGCTGCCTATGAAAATATGCTGGAGGATGTGGTGGCTACAGAGGATGTTTTATCAGAATACCTGTTTGAGAGAAGGATGGCTGAGGTTGTGATCGGTGAATATGATGGCAGACCGGTAGGCTTTGCCCTCTTCTTCCACAACTTTTCCACATTTTTGGGGAGACCTGGGATCTATTTGGAGGATCTATATGTGAAGCCCGAAATGAGAGGAAAAGGAATCGGAAAAATCCTGCTCTCCTTTGTTGCGAATTTGTGTGTGGAGCGGAACTATGGAAGACTGGAATGGTCTTGCCTGGATTGGAATCGGCCATCCATTGGCTTCTATAAAAAAATGGGAGCAGTTGCGATGGATGAGTGGACCGGCTATCGGGTACAGGAGGGAGCACTGACCAGGTTGGCTTCTGAATTTAGCAAGCAGAAGGGCTCCTAAAAAACACTTGACCATAGAAATGTATATGTTATATAATGCGTTAAAACGCACATATTTTTGTACGGTAAATTTGTGCTGTAGCCTAGGTTCATAGGCGTAGGCAGCATGGAGGATTTCTATGGAATATATCACACAAAATGTAGCCCGTAATTTAAAGAGGATCCGTACCCTAAGAGAAATGAGCCTGGATGATGTTGCGAAGCAGACAGGAATCAGTAAAAGTATGCTGGGGCAGATTGAACGGGGCGTGTCCATCCCAACGGTTGAGACGCTTGGCAAGATTGTGAGCGGGCTTAGAGTTTCCTTCAACTCACTGATCAGTGCAGCAAAAAATGATGTGGTCCTGATGAGAAAGGAGGATCTAAAGCCCTCCATCAGCAGTGAGGGGGAGGAGTTCAAGGCTTATGAGTATTTTCCCTATGAGGAGGACCGAACCTTTGAGATCTATCTGATGCTTCTGGAAGCACATTCAGAGTATTCCTCCGACGGACATGGGGACAATACCTACGAATACCTTACGGTAACCTCCGGAACCCTGATTGTTCAGGTAGATGGGAAGAGCTATGAGGTGGAGGAAGAGAATACCCTCCGTTTCCCGACCGACACCCAGCATAAATATATCAATAACAGTGACAAATTGGCTAAATTTATCGTAACTTTTACCTGGAATTAAAAAAAGTAAAAATAGTGGTTGACAATATAACGCACAATTGATATACTTCCAGTAAATTAAAACGAAATAGGTTATACACAAACAAGAGCGTTTAGGTGGATCGGATCCACTTGAACGCTTTTCTGATATCATGGACCTGCATCTGTGATAACAGGCACCTGCGGACTTTGCATAGCTGAAGTCAGGAATTGAATTTATGAATAAGAATGGAGGAAGCGTATGAAAGAGATAACCATGTATATTAAACCTGAGAAGCTTGAAGTGGTGAAAGAAATCTTGCAGAAGCATGGCTGTGGCGGTATGTCAGTGATGAGTATCATGGGCTGCGGTATTCAGCTCGGTGATACCTCTCCGGTGGAGTTTAAAGGCTTGCGGACCACGATAAATTTAATTCCGAAGATTAAGATTGAAGTGATCGTCAGGGATGAGCTGGTGGAAGATATTCTGCTGGATGTCCGGGATAAAGTGGCATCCGGTCAGGTAGGGGACGGTAAGGTGATCATTAAGAATGTCGAGGATGTAATGAGAATCCGAACCGGCGAGAGAGGTAATGATGCAATCTAATTAAGGTAAAATGAAAAGCAAAGATGCTGTCTCAACAGCAAAGATGCTGACTTTACGGTTAGCAGCTTTGCTGTTTTTCTATTTTGTCAAACTCTGAAGGAGTGATAATTATGATAGAGGAACGGAAGGCGATTGTTGAAATAGTAAATGTGAATAAGAAATACGGAGAGAATCATGTGGTTCATGATTTCAATCTGAAGATTTATGAAGGAGAATTTCTGACCATGCTTGGTCCATCCGGCTGTGGCAAGACCACCCTGCTAAGGATGATCGGTGGCTTCGAGGAGGTGTCAGACGGGCAGATCCTCCTGGAGGGTGAAAATGTTGAAAATAAGGAGCCCTTTGAACGGAATGTCAATACCGTGTTCCAAAGCTATGCTTTATTTCCCCACCTGAATATCTTTCAGAACATTGCTTATGGGCTGAAGATGAAGAAGGTTCCAAAAGCTGAGATCTCCCACAGAGTACAGGAAATGCTGGAGCTGGTACAGCTGAACGGTTATGACAAACGATACCCGAGTCAGTTATCCGGCGGACAAAAGCAAAGAGTTGCCATAGCCAGAGCCTTGATCAACAGGCCCAAGGTCCTTCTTCTGGATGAGCCTTTGGGAGCCCTTGATCTTAAGCTTCGAAAGGAAATGCAGCTGGAGCTGAAGAGCCTGCAGAAGAAGCTGGGAATCACCTTTATTTATGTGACCCATGATCAGGAGGAGGCCCTGACGATGAGTGACCGGATTGCCATCCTGAATCAGGGTTATCTGGACCAGTTGGATAAGCCAAAGGTAATTTATGAAAAACCCAGGACAAGATTTGTAGCTGACTTTATCGGAGAGTCCAATATCTTTGAAGCCACGGTCAAGGAACAGCATGGTAGGGAAATCACCTTAGGACTGGAGGTTGGTGAAGCCATGGCCAGACCGGACGGACCCATGACCTTCGAAGAAGGAGAGAAGGTATATGCCTGTGTGAGACCGGAGAAGCTTAAGGTTTCCAAGGATGAAATCGATGGCTTCAGTATTCAGGGGATCGTCAAGGAACAGATCTATGTAGGTAATATCATAAAAAGCAATATCGTGATCGGTAACGGTCAAACCCTCAAGCTTAGCAGAATTGCAGCAGATGAGATACCTCGGGTTGGTGAAGTGGTGAATATTTATTGGAACCTGGAGGATGCGGTCGTGATGAAATCCAGAGATCATGTGATCTATAACGTGATTGAAAATGTGAATTTAGGAGGGGTGTGAATGAGAAAAAGCCATTCCTTTCGAAACAAGACGATACCCTTATTAACGACGGTTACCCCAGTTACCCTGTGGCTGATCCTCTTAGTGGCTGTCCCTTTGGTCTATGTACTGTGCTTAAGCTTTTTGTCTACAGATGGTTACAGAGTAGTATACAGGCTGACCTTCAGCAATTATAAGGAGCTGTTAAATCCGATCTATCTGGATATCTATAAGAATTCCTTTGTACTGGCCTTGCTGACAACCGTAGTCGCTATCCTCTTCGGTTATCCCTTTGCTTATCATATGGCTAGGGCAGGGAAGAAGAAAAAAGCACTTATGATGCTGTTGCTTATGATTCCCTTCTGGACCAATTCCCTGATCCGCCTGAATGGCTGGAAGACCATTCTTGGCAAAACCGGACTGTTAAATACCCTTTTAATGAACTTGAGCCTCATAGATCAGCCCTTGGAAATCCTCTACACCAGAGGTGCGGTTCTGCTTGGTATGGTATACATCCTATTTCCCTATATGGCATTACCGCTTTATGCTTCCATCGATAAATTGGACTTTAGCTTACTGGAGGCCTCGAAGGATCTTGGAGCAAACAGCAGCAGAACCTTTTTGCATGTAACCCTGCCCTTAACCGCTCCCGGTATCTTCTCCGGTACGATACTGGTGTTTATACCCTCTCTGGGATATTTCTTCGTATCAGATATTATGGGGGGAGGCAAGTCACAGCTGATCGGTAATCTGATCGAAGCACAGTTCAAGGCGGCGAATAACTGGCCCCTTGGTGCAGCCTTTTCCATCCTACTGATTGCATTGATTATTATTCTGGTATCCATCTATAAGCGTTGTGGTGGAGATATGAAGGATCTGGGGGTGATGTGATATGAGAGAAGCAAGAAGAGGTCAAATCAGAAGGCTTGGCAGGCTCTACGACGGGCTTATTTATCTCTTTCTCTACCTGCCCATAGCGATTGTGGTATTGTTCTCCTTCAATACTTCAAAAAGAAATATTGAATTCGAAAGCTTTACAGTCAGCTGGTATGGCAAGCTCTTTACGAATGATGCATTGCTTCAGGCCTATGGGAATACCCTGATTGTGGGCCTGGTAAGTACCATCATAGCTACCGTGATCGGAACCATGGCATCCTACGGTATGTCAAAATACAAATTCAAGGGGAAGGGGATCATCGATACGCTGCTTTATATCCCCGTAGTCATTCCTGAGATTGTTCTTGGTATTTCCTTACTGGCCATTTTCAACATCTCTCAGGTACCCATGGGACTGGTATCGTTGATCATCGCCCATGCAACCTTCTGCATTCCCTTTGTTGTATTCACGGTCAATGCAAGGTTGGCAGGCTTCGACAAATCTGTGGAGGAAGCGGCGATGGATCTGGGCGCCGGAAGAATAAAGACTTTCTTTACGGTGACCCTGCCGATCATTCTTCCCGGTGTGATAGCAGGAGCCTTCTTATCCTTTACCCTATCCATAGATGATATCATCATTAGCTTCTTTACCACAGGACCGGGAAGCAATACCTTCCCCTTAAAGATTATGGAGCTGACGAAGACAGGGGTTACGCCGGATGTATATGCCTTATCAACGATTGTACTGGTCATCACCATTCTGGCAGCAGTTCTGACACAGAGAGATTCCGGGAAGAAGGGGCAAAGAGCTTAAAGCATAATGTGTTCTATAGGCCGGATCGCCGGCAGATTAAACTGATACGAAATTTATTAAATAAAAGGAGGATATGGTTATGAAGAAATCTAAGGTACTGGGGAAAAAAGAGTTGATAATATTTATGATGGCAGTTTTCATCCTTTCCCTCACCGGCTGTGGAAAAAAGAGTGATGATCAAGGTAGCTTGAATCTGTTTATGTGGACGGAATATCTGCCGGACTCCGTGATTACCGGTTTCGAAAAGGAGACGGGAATCGATGTGAAAATGCAGACCTACTCCAGCAATGAAGAGATGCTGGCAAAGGTAAACGGAAGTACGGCAGGCACCTATGATATCGTTTGCCCCAGTGATTATATGGTTGAGAATATGATCTCCCAGGGCCTATTGCTGGAGCTGGACTTAAAGAAATTACCCAATCTTAAGAATATTGATGCGGCTTATCTGAATCCCAGCTTCGATCCGGGCAATCGGCATTCTGCTCCTTACCTGGGTGGTGCGGGCCTGATCATCTATAATAAAAACCTGGTCTCTGCGGGTGCTGATTTTACAACCTATGAGGAGCTCTTCAAGACGGATTATAAAAACTCCATCGTTGTTTTGGATGATTTCAGAGCCATCATCGGTATTACCTCCCTTAGTATGGGCTACGATATGAATGAGACCGAGGCAGGCAGGTTGGGAGAAATCAAGAATAAGCTTTTAACGCTTAAGCCGAATATCAAGAGTCTTGACAGTGATTCACCTAAGACTCTGATGATTACGGAGGAAACCTCCGCAGGCCTGTTCTGGAGTGGGGAAGCGGCGATCGCCCTGGAAGAAAATGAGAACCTGGCTGTCGCCTACCCGGAGGAAGGAATGTATCTGTTCTTCGATAACCTCTGCATCACGAAGGAGGCGAAGAATGTAGAGAATGCTTATAAGTTCATTGACTATGTTCTGAAGGCTGAGGTGAATAAGGAGATCGTAAGCGAATTTCCTTATTTGAATCCGAATACTGCGGGCACAGCCTTAATGGATGAGGCTTATAAGAATAACCCGGCCATTATGATACCGGCTGATATGATCGCAAAGGGCCATTATGTGAAAAATATAGGAAAAACAATAGATATATATAGCGAAATGTGGGCTGAATTCACCAAATAATTGTTCATACAGATAACACTGAAAGGCAAGGTAATGATTATGAGAGACAAAGAGCAGGTACTAAAGGAATTGAATAAGGTAATCAGATTCATTCACAGCGATGAGATGACGGATGCGGAGAAGGAGGAGCTAACCCAGGAGACCCTGGAGAACTTCGACACCTATGTCAGCCCCGGATGGCTGAAATACCGCAAGTCTGTATCTACGAATGCAGCAGTTGTAGAGTGGAAGGATTATGGGGCTTACTGCTCTGGACTATATGGAGAGGAATTTATTGATTGTCTGGGCGGCTTTGGTATCTACACCTGTGGTCACAGAAATCCCGAGATCCTTGATACGGTGAAAGCGCAATTGGATCATCAGGCCCTCCATTCTCAGGAGCTATTAGACCCCTTAAGAGGTTATCTGGCAAAGGCAGTGGCAGCAATAACACCCGGCAATCTGGAAAAATGCTTCTTTACAAATGGTGGTGCGGAAGCAGTGGAAATGGCCTTGAAGCTGGCCAGAATCGCCAATGGAGGGAGCTGGTTCATCTCTACTGTCGGAGCCTTTCATGGGAAGTCCATGGGGGCAGTGTCCATGGCAGGAAAGGGAACCTATCGTGTACCCTATCTGCCCTTGGTTCAGCAGGTGCAGCACGTGGAATACGGGAATGCGTCAGACATCAGAAAAGCAATCCGTAATTTGGTGGCTGTCGGAGAAAGGGTAGCCGGTGTGATTCTGGAACCTATTCAGGGAGAAGCGGGAATTATAATTCCTCCGGAGGGATATCTGCAGGAGGTAAGGGAAATCTGTGATGAATACGGAGTGGCCTTGATTTTCGATGAGATCCAGACCGGTATGGGCAGAACCGGAACGATGTTCCGCTGCGAGGCAGAAGGGGTGGTTCCGGATATCATGACCTTCGGTAAAGCCTTCGGTGGCGGAATCATGCCGATCACGGGAATTATCTGCAGACCCCATATGTGGACCCAGGCCTTGATCGATAATCCTTGGCTGCTCGGATCACCGACCTTTGGCGGTAATCCCTTGGCCTGTGCCGCTTCCCTTGCAACGATCAAGTATATGCTGGAGCAGGATATCCCGGGTCAGTGTGCAAGCAAGGGAGAATATCTGCTTTCGGGGCTCAAGGGTTTGAAAGAAAAATATCCCTCTGTTATAACAGAGGTTCGTGGAATCGGTCTGATGATCGGTGTGGAATTTGTAACTAGTGAGGTGGGCTACTCGGTGGCGAAGGGTATGTTTGCCAGACGGGTTCTCACAGCAGGTACCTTAGTCAATGCAAAATGTATCCGCTTTGAGCCGGCAGCGGTGATCACCCTTGAGGATATGGATCAGATTATCTCAAGGATGGAGGAAGCCTTAGCGGATGCCAAGGTGGAATGGAAGCGATAGGAGGTGTGAATATGGAGATAAAGAAAAACTATATCAATGGAGCATGGGTTGCGGCCCTTTCGGGAAAAACCAGGCAGATCATTAATCCTGCCAATGGAGAAGTAATCGCAGAGACGGCGGAAGGCGGAGTGGAGGATGCAAGGCTTGCGATCGCTGCAGCCAAGGAGGCCTTCTACGGTACCGGTACCTGGCGGAGAATGGATTCCCAGAAACGGTCGGATATCATTCTAAAGATAGCTGAGCTGATGGAGAAGAGAAGAGAGGAACTGATCCGAACAGATACCCTGGATAATGGTAAGCCCTTAAGAGAAGCGGAAGGGGATGTGGATGATGCCATCCATTGCTTTAAATATTACGCAGGCTTGATCAAGGCTCCTTATGGCGGTGTATATGATGTGAATTCCAACTTTGGAGAGATGCATTCCTATACCATACATGAGCCGGTGGGAGTATGCGGTCAGATTACCCCCTGGAACTATCCCTTGCTGATGGCAGTCTGGAAGATTGCTCCTGCCCTAAGTGCCGGGAACAGCATCGTATTTAAGCCCAGTACCAATACCCCGCTGTCTACGGTCATTCTCTTTGAGATTATGGACGAGGTGGGACTACCCAAAGGTACCGTTAATCTGGTCATGGGTGCCGGAAGTACGGTGGGCCATGAAATTGCAGCAAGTCCTGACGTAGATATGGTGACCTTTACCGGAAGTACGGAGGTTGGCCAGGAGATCGCCAAGGCTGCGGTCGGAAATCTGAAGAAGGTGGGTTTGGAGCTGGGCGGCAAATCACCGAATATCATCTTTGCAGATGCGGATTTTGAAGGTGCAGTGGAATGGGCGATGATCGGTATCTTCTTTAATCAAGGGGAGGTATGCTCCGCAGGTTCCAGAATTATAATCGAGGAAAGCATCAAGGATAAATTTGTTGCCAGACTGGCAGAGCGGGCCAATGCCATGACTCTGGCCAACGGCTTAAATAATCCGGATATGGGTCCCCTGGTATCCGAGGCTCATATGAATACAGTATTGAGATACATAGAGACTGCCAAAGCAGAAGGAGCAACCTGTGTCTGTGGCGGATACCGCTATACAGAGGGAGAATGTGCAAAGGGCTACTATGTCAGACCTACGATCTTTGACCATTGTACCTCTGATATGACGATTGTAAAGGAAGAGGTCTTCGGACCGGTGGTTACCATTCAGACCTTCAAGACCGAGGAGGAAGCCATAGAGCTGGCCAATGATACCATCTATGGTTTGGCAGGAGCAGTATTTACAGCGGATGGAGCCAGAGCCTTACGGGTCATCAAAGAAATCAGGGCCGGTATTACCTGGATCAACTGCTATAATCCTACCTATAATGAAGCCCCCTGGGGTGGCTATAAGATGAGTGGCTACGGCAGAGAGCTGGGTGTTCATGGGCTCCAGGAGTATCAGGAAATTAAGCAGGTGAACATAAATCTACGGCCGGGTATCGTAGGCTGGTATGAGAGGTAAGCAGCAGGTGCGATTGGCGATAAGATTAGATCGTATGGGGGGTCATATGACACAATTTCAATTAAAAACAACAATCAGGCTCTATGAGAATACAGAAGAATTTTGCAGGGATTTTCAGATCGGTAAGGAGGACTTGATTCTGACCCGAAGGGAAACCTATGAGAGCTACCTTCAGGGTTATATCGGAGAGGCTACTGTTATTGATTTTCGTAAGTATGGTTCCGGAGAACCGACGGATCAGATGGTGGAAGCAGTCCTTAAAGATCTGGAGGGGGTCTCTTATCGCAGGGTGATTGCCATAGGCGGAGGCTCCATTTTGGATGTCGGAAAGCTTTTAGTACTTAAGAATATCAGTCCGGTTCAGGAGCTGTTCGAGCGCAAGCCTGCCTTAGTCAAGGAGAAGGAATACATAGCCATACCCACCACCTGCGGCACCGGCAGTGAGGTAACGAATATCTCTGTATTGGAGCTGCTTCAGAAGCAAGCAAAAATGGGTTTAGCAGCCGATGAACTCTTTGCCGATTATGCCATCCTGATTCCGGAACTGCTGCATACCCTTCCCTTTCGGAGCTTTGCTGCCAGCTCCATTGATGCCTTTGTGCATGCTCTGGAAGCCTATCTCTCGCCTAAAGCTAATGCTTTCACCAGGCTCTTTTCTGTTGAAGCGATAAAGCTGATACTGAAGGGCTTTCAGCAGATTGCCGCAGAAGGGGAGGAAGCCAGATACCCTCTTCTGAAGGATTTTCTGCTGGCAAGCGCCTATGCCGGAATCGCCTTCGGAAACGCCGGTGTGGCTGCCGTGCATGCCCTTAGCTATCCCTTAAGCGGTGCCTTTCATATTCCCCATGGAGAAGCAAATTACGCCATTCTATGGGGGGTCTTATGGAGATACAACCTGCTTCACCCTGATGGTGCAATCAAGGAGCTAAACGATATTCTGGCAGAGCTGATGGTCTGTAAGAAAGAGAAGCTCTATGAGGAGTTAAGGAGCCTCTTCTGTTGGATCCTTCCCGGAAAATCCCTGAAGGACTACGGGGCAAACAGAGAGATGCCGGCGGTGTTCACAGCTTCCGTCCTTCTTCATCAGGGTCGGTTGCTGGCGAATAACTATGTCGGCTTAGAGCAAGCAGATATTCAGGCAATTTATGATTATTTATATGAATAATTTAATGAGTTTTCATTTTCATGTATGAGCTCATAAGGAAAAGAGGATATTCGTATGTTAAGAGATGCATTACCTAAGATGATAACGGAAACCCTGCCGGGACCCAAGGCGAAGGAGATCCTGAAGCGGAGAGAAGCGGCCATCCCCTCAGCCATCCGCTCTATCTACCCCTGTGTGATCAAGCGCGGTGAGGGGGCTATGCTGGAGGATGTGGACGGGAATATCTTTCTTGACTGGGTCGGAGGGGTCGGTGTCCTGAATGTGGGTTACAGTAAGCCGGAGCTGGTGGAGGCTGTAAAGCAGCAGGCTGACCGCTACTTTCATACCATGATGAACATCGTTACCCATGAAGGCTATATTGCTCTGGCAGAGAAGCTAAATCAGTTGGTCCCTGTCAGAGGCAGCAGAAGGAAGACCATGCTGGTTAATAGCGGTGCCGAAGCTGTGGAGAATGCGGTTAAGGTTGCCAAGGGTTATACCAAGCGGCCCAATATCATTGTTTTCTCAGGCGCCTTTCATGGAAGAACAACCCTGGCCATGGCCATGACATCAAAAAAAGCATATTCTATAGGTATGGGACCCTTCCCAGATGGAGTCTACCGGGCAGAATATCCGTATCTGTATCGGAGACCCAAGGGCTTTACGGAGGAGGAAGCAATCCGGTTCTATATCAGTGATCTGAAGAAGGTATTTGAGGAATGCTCCCCAGCCAGTCATATCGCTGCGATTATCGTTGAGCCGGTGTTGGGAGAAGGAGGCTTCGTGCCTGCTCCATTTACCTGGGTAAAGGCAGTTCGTAAAATATGTGACGACTATGGGATTCTGCTTGTTGCGGATGAGATACAATGTGGCTTTGGCAGATCCGGTAGATTGTTCGTCTCAAATTACTGGGAGGAGGAGGGCTGCGCTCCGGATATCATCACCTCAGCCAAATCTATTGCCGGCGGTATGCCCCTCTCTGCGGTAACAGCCAGTGCCGAAATCTTTGACGGTATTCCTGCAGGGATTCTGGGAGGTACCTACAGTGGCAATGCGGTCGCCTGTGCTGCTGCACTGAAGGTTCTGGAGGTAATAGAGAAGGAGCAGCTCTTAGACCGGGCCAAACTCCTATCAGAGCGCTGCTTTGCCAGGTTCGGCTCATGGAAGGAGAAATATGAGGTGGTCGGAGATGTAAGAGGAATCGGCCTTATGCTGGGAATTGAATTCGTTACCGATAAAGCAACCCAGGAGCCTGCCGGTGAGCTGGTAAGCAGACTGGTACAGGAATGCGCAGCTAAAGGGCTAATCATCGAAAGTGCCGGAACCTACCATAATGTTGTCCGCTTCCTCTGCCCCCTGGTCGTGACAGATGCACAGCTGGAGGCAGGCTTTGAAATTTTGGAAAAGGCAATCGCGACTGTGACAGAGGGACGTGTGACAGAGGGACGGAGTTATTGACACGTTGTGACGTGTGACAGAGGGACGGAGTTATTGACACATTGTGATGACAAGGGGACGGAGGAGATGTCACATTGACAGGTGACAGCACCTCCGTCCCCTTGTCCCCTGTCCCCTTGTCCCCTGTCCCCTTGTCACCTGTCTCCTTGTCACCTCGTCCCTTGACACCTCACACGTCCCCTGTCACACACAACCCCCCATATCACCCCTTGTCATGCATTAAGAATATGCGTTATAATGAAATGGTAAATAATCGTAGATTCTTCAAAAGGGTGACTGTCCCTGTCACCGGAAAGAGTAGGTGGAAGCGTGAAAAAGATCGTACCCTCGTTATGGTTTGGTGATAATAATTGTGAAGAGGCTGTACATTATTATGTAGAAATATTTCCTGATTCTGAAATTCTGAAGCTTGTGAAATATCCGGATGAACAACTGGACGAGCATTTTAAGGGGATGTCCGGAAAAATTATAACTGCTGAGTTTATCTTAAATGGTCAAAGGTTCCTAGCCTTGGATGGAGGACCCTATTACCACTTTAACGAGGCCATCTCAATGACTGTAGAATGTGAGGATCAGGAGGAGATTGATTATTACTGGGATAAGCTATCCCATGTCAAAGAAGCAGAGCAATGCGGTTGGGCGAAGGATAAGTTTGGGCTGTCCTGGCAAATCGTACCCTACAATATGGGTGAGTTAATCCAGACAGATGCTCAAGTGAAAGCAATGATGAAAATGAAGAAGATTATCATAAAGGAACTGGAAGAAGCGGGTTCGATGTGAAGGGAGACAGGGTGACAATGTGACGTGGTGACAAGGAGACGTGTGACAAGGGGACGGGAGATACTGTCACATTGATTTCAACGTGACAGTATCTCCGTCCCTCTGTCACAGAAATGTTAGAAATTCATGCATCAGAAGGAATAAGTGGTAAGGAGTGTTAAATATGAGTGAGAAATTGTTCCCGGAACCAATCAGGAATCTGCCGGAAGCGGATATTCCAATCAAAGGGGTGAAGGCTTACCTGTCCCAGGCAGAGAATCATCAAATCATTTTTATGGAGTTTTCTGAGGATGCAGACTTACCTGAGCACGAACATGAAAGCCAATGGGGTATTGTACTAGAGGGCAAAATTGAGCTGGTGATTGATGGAGAAAAGCGCCTGTACGTCAAAGGAGACCGATACTTTATCCCTAAGGGGGTCAGGCATTCGGGAAAAATCTTTGCAGGTTATGCTGATATGACGTATTTTGCTCAAAAAGACCGATATGACACGAAGTAGTTGTGTGACAGAGGGACGGTGTGACAGAGGGACGGTGTGACAATATCTCCGTCCCCTTGTCACACGTCCCCTTGTCACACTCTGTCACAAACGTCCCCTTGTCACCATCCATATTTGATTGACAATTTTTGGTGGCTATGCTAAATTTGATTCAAAATCCTGACGGTGAAGGATAGTGTTATTTCATATTATAAGGAAGGGAGAGATCAGTATGCCTAAAGTAAAAATCGATATCAGAGAGGGAAGAACGGAAGAGCATAAGAAAAGGCTGCTGGAAGCGGTACATGAAGCCTTGGTTGAGGCGATTAAGATACCGGAGGATGATCGTATACAGCTTCTGCAGGAGCATAAAGCAGTAAATTTTGAGATACCTCCTTACAAGACTGAATTATTCACATTAATTGAGATAACCATGTTCCAAGGCCGGTCCATGGAAGCGAAGCGGAAGCTGTATCAGGCAATTGCTGAGAAGCTGGAGCCCTTGGGAATTATGAAGCAGGATATTATGATTATATTACTTGAACCAAGCCTGGAGAATTGGGGAATTCGAGGACTGCCGGCCAGTGAGATAAATCTTGATTTCAAAGTCGATGTATAAAAATAGCCTGTGGGATCATAATTATCTCATTATCATGATCATGGCAGGATTATAGGAACGAGGAGTTTTATGAAACCAAGTATTTTCTTAAGTCATAATCATAAAGATAAGGAATTTGTCAGAAAATTAGGCGGCGATTTAGCGCAGGATGGAATTCGAGTTTGGATAGATGAAGCTGAAATACTGGTAGGTGATTCCTTATTATATAAGGTTGAAACCGCAATCGAAGAAATGGAGTATTTGGGTGTAATTCTTTCAAAGCATTCGCTTCAGTCTGAATGGGTGAACAGAGAATTAAAGCTGGCACTAAGCGATGAATTCTATCATAAGAAAGTGAAAGTGCTTCCTATTCTTTTAGAAGATGTTACATTGCCAGGTTTCTTAAAAGACAAATTATACGCAGATTTTCGAGATAAGAGTTTATATCAGGATTCTCTGCGGAAGCTTATTAAGAGTATAAGACGAAATCATCCGAAAAGTCTTTCATATGCAGATTATATACTTGAAACGTATGGAGATAAGCTTGACCTACGGGGATTGTCAGAGGGAACATATCGTGAAGGTGGTTTGAGGTATCGGCTTAATGACAGCCTTACGGTTGAGCTAAGGCCAGAGGCAATTACCTTTGAGCATATGACTTCCCCTTTTTCTGACCCTATCACGATGGAGGATATATATTATGACCGTAGAAGGATAAGCTTTAGGCTACATATAGATACGGAGCAGTTTATTTTGGAATACTTGGATGAACACTGGGAAAGCAATGAATATCTGGGTGTAGAGCAGTTTAGAGATAGGGAATGTAAGACCTTTGGAACGATACATTATATTTACGATTTTTTGTGGCATGAGAACAAGCTGACGATATATTGCCACGACGAATTGTTAGAATTACTGGTTATGAGAGAAAAGTATAAGAATAATCATAAGGAAATTATGAAAAATGATGTCTTTATAGCAAATGGTATATTTGATTGTTATGATTTTAAATTACAATTTGTTAGCAATAAGGGGAAGAATAACAATTTCTTTCGAACACTTCTTAATGATAGCAAGAAATATATCTGATGGGATTATGCTAGCAGATCATGTGTGTGACAAGGGGACGCATGTGACAAGAGGACGGTGTTGTGACAAGGGGACGGAGATAGTGTCACGTTGAAATCAATGTGACAC
>JAEZNB010000061.1 GCA_023441965.1 Bacillota bacterium | reverse complement strand
GGGTATGACCTGAAAGACGTCATGGAGATTCTGTCCCGGGCCTACCCCTTCCGGGAAGTGAGCCTGGAGGACGTGCGGGAAGTATTGCGAATGCTAGCCGGGGATTACGAGCATGACCGGGACATCCCCGTACGTCCAAGGGTTCTATACGACCGCATCCACGACAAGGTGGAGCCTGATTCTTACAGCCGCATGCTGGCGGTGTCCGCCGGGGGCACCATCCCCGACAAGGGTCTGTACACCGCAAAAACCCAAGGCGGTGTGAAGCTGGGGGAACTGGACGAGGAATTCGTGTTCGAAGCCCGGGTCGGGGACAAATTTCTACTAGGCTCCTTTGCCTGGCAGATTGTGAATATTCAAAAAGATACGGTGACTGTGGCACCCACTGGCCCGCAGGGAGCGCGCCCGCCCTTCTGGAAAGGGGAGATCAGAGGGCGAAGGCTGCAAACGGGCTATGCCTATGGTGAGATCTTCAGAAGGCTGGTCCGCGCCAATGAAGCCGGAGCTTTGTTTTCGGAGCTATGCCGCCTGGGGTTGGATGATGCGGCGGCTCAGGGCGCAGGAGAGTTCGTCAAGCGGCAGATTGCCGCCACTGGCAGCCTGCCGGACGACCGGACGATCCTCATCGAGCACTACCGGGACGAGGCAGGGAACCCGCAGATGATGGTCCATTCCGTGTTTGGCCGGCCCGTGAACGAGCCGCTGGCCATCCTCTGCGCGGAAGTCGCCAAGCGGCAGATGGGCATGAATATTAATTTCGTGGCCGATGACGATGGCATTTTGCTCTTCCCGTATGAAGACAGGGCGCTGCCAAAAAAGCTTCTTACCGCGGTTTCTCCCGAATCAGCCGAGGCGATATTGCAAGCCGCGCTGCCAGTAACACCGCTGTATAACATGGCCTTCCGTTACAATGCCGCAAGGGCGTTGATGATGGGCCTTAAGAACGCGGGGCGCCAGCCCCTATGGGTGCAGCGAATGCGAAGCGCTGAAATGCTGAGCGCCCTGGTAAAAGACGAGCACCACCCCCTTGTGCGGGAAACAAAGCGCGAGTGCCTGGAGGATTACTGGGATCTTCCTGGTGTTCAGCAGATATTGATGGCCATCCGCTCGGGGCACATCCGGGTTGTGGAAATGGTCCAGGAAGTTCCTTCGCCCATGTCGCTGATATTACGCCGCCAAACGGAAGCGTCCATGATGTACAACTATGCCCCCACCCCGTCTGGCATTCACGCGGCGGTGGAGGAGGCACTGGAAAAAGCGCAGCTCCTTTCGCCCGAACCTGGGCAATTACAGCGGGTGTCGGAGCGGACGCGCCTTCCGGAAAACGAGGTACAATTGCATTCGCTGCTGATGATCGAGGGGGACCTTGCGCCGGGGGAGATCGATATCCCTCCCGAATGGCTGGAGATGCTGGAAGCTAAGGGCCAGGCAAACTACATCGAGCCGGGATTGTGGATTGCGGCGGAGCATCAAGAGGAGTACATGGCTGCGCTGATGGGCGGCGACAAGGAAGCCCGGGGCCATGTTCTGCGCAGACTTTTGCGCTACCGTGGCCCACAGGCTATCGACCAGATCACCCAGCGTTACAGCTTCCCGGAGGAAGCGGCGCAGGAGGCGCTGTCGTCGCTTACCCAAAGCGGCGCTGCTGTGGAACATAAAGGTCTTTTTTATCACGCGCAGCTGTTTGATCGGGCTGTCCGGGAAACGGTGAACATGCGCCGCAAACAGATCAAGACACTCCCGGCTGAGCGCTATGCGGCGCTGCTGGCAAGCCGTGTTTACACGCCAGCCCCATCCGGTGAGCAGTTGGAGGCGGCGCTAACATCCTTATGCGGCGCGGCCTTCCCACCCGCCTGGTGGGAAAGCGTGCTGCTGCCATTGCGTGTGAGCGGCTACCGCCCGGAGCTTCTAGACGCGCTGCTGGCAAAGGGCAGCCTGCTCTGGTGTATTACGCCAGAGGGCGAGCTTTGCTTTCATCACTATGAGGACATCGATTGGGATGCGGACGTATCCCGGATGGGGGAGACCCTTGATGGGGAAGAACAGGCAGTTTTCGAGGCTCTTTTGAAAAGAGGCGCCAGCTTTTCCCACAGCCTGTCCTCTCTCATTGCGAGTGGGTCCGTGCAGGATGTACTTTTGCGCCTCTCCCAAAAAGGGCTGGTGCGGGCGGACAGCTTTGTGCCTATCCGCCAATGGCTGAGCGGGGAGCAAACCGCCCCGGTCTCCGCCAGGCGGCGAGTGAACGCCAGGGTCATGGCCGCCACCTCCGGCCGGTGGGAGATTGCACGCCCTTTGAAGGCCCTTCCCATGGAGCTGCAATTGACACGCGCCTTCGACCGACGCATCCTGCTTTGCCGTGAGACAGTCCAGGGCCTCCAATGGGACGAAGCGGTGAAGCATTTGCGGCTGTGGGAATATACCGGCCGCGTGCGCCGGGGGTATTTCATCGAGGGGCTGTCCGGCATGCAGTTTATTCGTGAAAGCGACTTTCTGGGGGTCATGCAGGCATTGGAGCAGCCCGAGGAAGAAACCGTCTGGTTACCGGCCTCCGATCCTATGCAGGCATTTGGAAAATACCTGGCCCATGTTCTCGACAGAGCCTTCATGAACCTGCCTGGCAGCGCCGTGGCAATCAAAAAAGGCCTTCCCGTGGCAGTATTAGAGCGTCAGGGGAAAACCCTTCGGGTGTTTGATTTTGCGGCGCTGGACGAGGCGCTTAAGCTCTTTGTTCAGGATTACGCGGCCCGGCGGATCTTCCCAGCGCTGTCCCGGCTCACCATTAAAGAATATCCACCGGAGGCAACGCAGGCGCTGCATGCCGCCGGGTTCAAAAGAGAAATGCAGGATTTTGTGCTGTACCGGGGGTATCGGTAAGTTGGCTTGAATGGCCTTGGGTTTATTTGCATTCATGAGCATTGTTCTGGATGGCAGGGGAGTACGCTCTCTCCCATCCAAACAGTTGGCCCGGATGCTGGGTCTTTTGCCCCAAATTCCCATAGTGCCGGAGGGTATAACGGCTTCCGATCTGGTGGCAAGGGGGCCGGTTTCTCCACCAGGACTTTTTTAAGGGCATGGGGAAAAGGATGAGAGCAACCGCCATTGACACTTTTCTAGTAAATGCGTCTGCACCGATCTGTTTACTATTCATCGATTTAGGCTCAAAAAGCCACTGGACCAATGAAGATTGTATTAACCAAGTGATTTACAATCCCCTTCCATTCTGCTAGAATAGGGATAATAAATAAGGTGTCAATAGCCTTATTATAGGAGGGAATAAAATGAAAAGGATCCTTTCATGTATTCTGGCGTTCATGTTGGTTTTGGCGTTGGTACCTGCTGCTGTCGCTGAGGACTATTCTGGTTACACGATCCGCATCTATTCTAACTCCAACTCTACAGAGAGAGCTACCTGGCTCATTAATGAAGCCAAAAATGCTGGTTTCACTATCTCCATGGATGACAATACCGTTATCTCCGGCGACACGGCTGCTATCCAGGCTGCCAATGAGAAAAAGGATGGCGACATCCTCTTTGGTTTGAACGAAACCCGTTGGAGCCAAGTTATCGAAGGAAAGTATGAGAATCTCGTACTGGCTGACTGGACGCCGAGCTGGGCCGAGGAAGTGGGCTTGTACAAGTACGATGGCAAGGCTTATGGCCTGGTCATCCAGAATATTCTGATGCTTTACCGTACGGATGATCTGGGAACCAAGGGGGAGAAACTGGCTTTTGACCACTGGGCAGACATCGTGAACAGTGGCTACACTTGGTATCGTCAGGGCAAGGTTGGCGGCACGACGAATGCTAACATCAACTCTGCGATGCTCTTTCCCTTTGTGGATCCTAACAGCCCTGCCGGCGGCATCTCTATTGAAGGTTGGAAGACCCTCTGGAAATACTGCGCAAACGGCATTTTCACAGGCGACAATTACGGCTTTGACCCTCTGAACAAGGGCGCGGTGCAGGTTTCCACGTTCTACTCTTCTTCGCTGTATGGCCAGATTGACGCCGCTGCCGAAGGTTCCGCCACGCCGCTTTTGGGCACGCTGGAACCCGAGAACTGGGCGCTGGTTGATATCAAGGATGGTTCCTACTATATTGCTGAGTACATTGGTGTCCTCAATCGCGAGGGACGCAGCGATAAGGAAACTGAAGCTGTAAAGGCGTTTGCAGAATGGTTTGGATCTGCTGAAGTGCAGGCTGCGTGGGGCGAAGAATTCGACTCCTACCCCTGCAACACTGTTGCTGCCAGCGCGCTGTACAAAGAGGTTCCTGCGATTTACACGCTGAAGAACTGCGCCCAGGAAACGGTGAGTGGAACCGACATGAAGTATTACGCCTATGTTGGTGCACACTCCAGCGAATGGACGAACATCATGACCAACTTGGGTTTCTACTGGGCTGATATGGGCACTCCGAATCCCGAACCCGACTGGGATAACCTCGACTGGGCAACTCTGACCCAACCCGCGGCGAAGTAAGCGAAACAAATCAAGCTGTTCAAAGTTTCCCCGGCGTCCAAAGGACGGCCAATGGCCGTCCTTTGGACTATGGGGAGGAGTATCACGTTTATTTCTTCTAATGAGAGTTGCGATAGCAGCTACTCGTGCAAGCACCGCAGTCACGCGGTAAGGTTATACAAATATTAAGTCTTGAATGGAGCATGGCCGATGATTGATTTGAAAGATATTGTCGTGAAGTTTGGGGATTTCACGGCTCTGAAAAAAATCAATGTGCACGTGAAGGAGAGTGAGTTTTTTACCTTCTTGGGTCCTTCAGGCTGCGGAAAGACGACTACGCTCCGGACAATCACAGGATTTGTTGCGCCTGCGGAGGGAACTGTACACGTCAAGGGCAGGGATATTACCCATGTGCCCATTGAGGACCGAAACATAGGCATCGTGTTTCAGAGCTATGCGCTATTTCCCACGATGACAGTTTTTGATAACATCGCCTTTGGCTTAAAGGTTAAAAAGGAAAGAAAGACAGAAATCGACGCAAAAGTGCGTTCGATCGCCCAAAAGGTGGACTTGAGTGACGAACAGCTGAAAAAGGCGGTCTCACAGCTTTCGGGCGGACAACAGCAGCGTGTGGCTATTGCACGTGCGCTGGTAAACAGCCCGACGATTATATGTATGGATGAGCCGCTTTCCAATTTGGATGCAAAGCTGCGGGTACAGCTGAGAAACGAACTCAAGAAAATGCAGCGAGATTTCGGCATCACAACGATCTATGTCACACACGACCAGGAAGAGGCGCTGACGCTTTCGGATCGCATTGCGGTGTTTAACAATGGCTATATCGAACAGATCGGAACGCCAACCGAGGTTTACAATCAATCGCAAACAGAATTTGTATGCAATTTTATTGGGGATATTAATCTCCTCTGTGATGAAGTGGTCAGCAAACTTTCCGGTCTTGACAAAAGCAACAATAACTACGTTCGCCTTGAACGAGTGCTCGTGAATAACGGTCAAGGCTTTGATGGCGTGATTGAAGGCCGCGAGTTCTATGGACTGTACATAAAATACACAATCAACCTGGGTTCACAGGTGATCAAGGCCATTGAGAAAAACGATGCCATGAACATCTACGAGCCAGGTGAAAAAGTAACAGTCGCAATAAACGAAAAAGACATCATGTCTTATCCGAAGGTGTTGGAATAGAGGGGGTGGCAGGATGCAAGGTATTTTAAAAGGCAGGCTGAAGCTCGAACACATCTTCAAGGTCTTTGGGATTGCGTTCTTTGTGTACTTGTTCATGGGCTTTATGGTGCTTCCATGCTTGAACACCTTGACTAGCATCTTTACAGCCAAAAATGCCGCTGGTCAAGCCGATCCTTTTGCAGTCATACGCTTTTTCTTGGCTGGGAGCATGGGGCATTACATCTGGAACTCTTTAAAGCTGGCCATCGCACTCGTCGTGACTGTGAATGTGGTTGGCGTTTCGATCGTGTTTTTAACCGAGTACTTTGACATCAAAGGTGCAAAAATCCTACGCGCAGGATACATGACTACAATGATATATTCCGGCGTAGCGTTGGTGACAGGCTACCTTTTCT
>JAEZNB010000101.1 GCA_023441965.1 Bacillota bacterium | reverse complement strand
TGGAAGCGGATTATCTGACTGAGCTGATGAGAGGTGTTGTTACCGGAGGTACAGCCAAGGAGTTGGAGCAGCTGAAGATTGAAGCAGCCGGAAAGACGGGTTCTGCGGACCTGGATGGTGGTAAGCCTGCTCATGCCTGGTTTATCGGATTTGCCCCGGCAGAGGAGCCGCAGATCGTCGTCAGTATCATTGTGGAAAGTGTGGGAACAGGAAGTGAATATGCTGTCCCTATCGCAAGTAAGATCTTTGCTGCATATTTTAATAAGTGAGAAGGGTATAACTCAGACTGTTTTTGGGGTACATTATGCCTATTTTCTAAGGTAATATGTAAAAAGTAAATAAAATCAAGTTGAAAACTTGTGCATATTGATGTATACTTTAGGATAGTTAAAGATGGCACACCAATAGCAGGAGGAATTGCGATGGTAGAAGCAACGAGCTGTGGTGGTGTAGTTATATTCAGAGGGAAGATTTTATTACTGTATAAAAATTACAAGAACAAATATGAGGGGTGGGTGCTACCAAAAGGAACTGTGGAAGAAGGAGAAGAATATAAGGAGACGGCAATCCGAGAGGTTAAGGAGGAAGCAGGAGTGAGTGCTTCCATCATAAAATATATCGGAAAAAGCCAATATTCCTTCAGCACACCTCAAAATACAGTATTAAAGGATGTTCATTGGTATCTAATGATGTCTGAAAGTTATTACAGCAAACCACAAAGGGAAGAATATTTTATGGATTCCGGTTACTACAAGTACCACGAGGCTTATCATATGCTGAAGTTCGCCAATGAGAAGCAGATACTTGAGCGGGCTTATAATGAGTATATCGATCTCAAGAAAAGTAACCTATGGGGTAGTAAGAAATATTTCTGATTATGAAAAGGACTGTTCCGGTATGGAAGCAGTCCTTTTTTATGCGATAGAGCGATAGAATAGCATGTTACAAAACCTAGAATCAGTAAGCTGCGTCAGTAAATATTCCGCCGAAGTAAATTCGTCTCATGGAAGGGCTGTGTCATTCATGGTCTTCAGCTTCATTGCATTCACAGCCGGAGTAAGGGGCAGACCGGCACCCTCCTCCCCCAGCAGGAGATATGCTCCTGAAGCATCTGCTCCGACCTCGTAATAAGCGGAGGTATCAGGCAAAGACTCCTGCTTGCCCCAGCTCACTCCGCCATCGGCGCTTTCCAGGGATATCCTGTCTGTTAGGGTAAGCACACCCTCCTCCAGGCGATAGCTTCCTTGGGTAAGGAAATAGGAGCCAAAGCCGACCACTTGTGTAAAGGTGAGGTCCTCCCGGAAGGTATAGATCAAGCCCATCCCGGTCAGACCATCGTATAAGCCTGTATCGGATTGATAAGTACCTGAGATATCACCGGAATACCAGCTTCCTGTGATAGAATCAGAGCTAGGTTCTGTAGCCGAGCTTGAATCCACGATTGCAGGACTAGGTTCCGTTGCAGCTGAATCTATTGATGCAGGAGTCGGCTCCGTTGTCGAGCTTAAATCCACTGTTGCAGAACTGGGTTCCGTTGCCGAAGTAGAATCAGCTGCAGGAGTCGGCCCCTCCGGCTGCAGTTCAGTTTTCTCTGTAGCTTCACTGGCAGGTATAGTCTGGTCCTGCTTGACTTCTTCAGTCACAGTGTTATCCTTCTTCTCCTCTGCAGTACCCGCCTTATCCGAAGTACTTTCTTTTACCTCGGGTTGATGGGAGCCTTCGGCCTTGCAGGCGGTAGCGATCACCATAACAAGGGTGAAGAACAGGAAGAGTGGAATTACTCTTTTCATATAGCGCCTCCTTTATCTGTTCAGATGCTTATCAAGAAGCTCCCCACGCTTTCCCTGACTTGTATAGGCCTTCAGATCCTCTGAATAACCAGGCATACGGTGCAGGATGCCATCTATGGTCGCACTCATCCCCTGATCGGTGCTAAGATATAGTGTAACCTTGCGTTCGAGGGCTGTGTATTCAGGATCCGGCTCCACGTGGAGAATGAAATGAATTTCAGTGCTTTCCGATCGGGTATCCTTATGCTCGATGGTCTCCCCAGCAACACCCCTGGCCTTTGCCTCCAGATAAGCCTCTGTTGCTTCCGCGAGGAAGCTGCCTCTGGCAGCCAGTACCTCTCCAGCCGGTGTAAGGACTCCACCCTGTCCGTCAGGAATGCTATAATTCCCACCGGCGGCATCTCTTTCAAAGCCATTCATCAATAGCACATTGAAGAAATCACAGACACCCTCTCCACCGGCATCAAACTGCATATCCATCGGTACATTCTTTAGCAGCTCCTTCAGATAGTCATCTGCCTCCAGCTCAGTCTTCATCCAGAAAACACCGGTATACTGTCCCGAGGCCGATTGATTATCTGCCTCATCCAGCTTATCTGCGTAAAATTCACATTCATAGTTGGCATAATAGCCCGGTGCCAGCTCCTGTCTCCAGCTTCCTGAAGCTTCGATGACAAAAATACTCGGAGGATAGAGGCTGCTTTTCGTCTGATTATCCTCTGAAGCTTGCTCCTTAGTCTGATCGGCAGACTGGTCCTTAGCCCTATCTCCGGTCTCATCCGATGAAGCCTCTTCCGCAGAACTGCTGCTGCCCGGCCGGACGGGGATTAGATCAGCAGCCTCCTCCTCATCCTCCACCTTCGTGGAGGATGGAGTAGTAGGGGGACGATCCGTTTTGCCGGAGCAGGAGGCAGAGAAGAGAAGCAAGAGCATGAACAGCAGTAATAGTAAGATTTTCTTCATCACTCTGGCTCCCTTCGGTCTTAGTTCACGAGCCAGTAATTACAGGTAAAGGTGGTTCTGGAGTTTACAGTTTCATAGATTTCCACACTTGCATCATATGTTTTGCCCTTCCATTCAAGGGTCTTTGTGACCATGTAATCGTCACCTGACCAGCCATTTTGAAGCAGCATATTCATATAAGAGCTTGCTTCAGCTTCATCAATACCGTCATAGGTATAGTTGAAGTACCAGGCATTGTCTGAGGATTCTAATATATCAATCTTATAAACCAGGGTACCGGTCTCAGGAGGAAGCAGATCGGGAGGAAGCTCATCCTCAGGCCAGGTACCTGCCTCTGCGGTATAAACATCGATCTGAAGATATCCTGAACCTTGAAGGGAGAAGGTTACCGTATATCTGCCGAGCAATGCTTCAGCCTCCATGTCGTCCGAGGATACAAGCCAGCCCTTGCTCTGCAGCCTGCCCAGATAGACATAAAGGTCGGATTGATTGGTATCCTTTATCTTAATCGTAATCACATTGTCAGCCTCTGCCGATGCTGTTACCGTACCGGCGGTATATTCCATCAGCTCCTCGGGCAGCTGCTCGGTTGGCCAACCGCCTTGCAGCAGATCTGTTGGCAGATCGGGGAAGGAACTGTCAGTGGACGAAGCTGCTGCTTCCTCCTTGGAAGCCTTGTCTGCAGCTGTTCCATTCTCCTTCGCTTTCGATGTACCGGAGGAAGTCTTCACAGAGCTGTCCTCATTTTTACCGGAATCGCTTTTCTTGCCGCATGCACTTAAGGTAATCACCGCCAGAGCAATGATCAGGGTATACAAAATACTTTTCTTCATAAAATCCTCCTTCATTTCAGTTCTGATTTTCTTGTTGTGAATGGTCACAGACAGTGGCTATTGGTTGATTTTGCCGGTCAGGGTGGCAGATAACTTGCCAATCAAGGGAATGCTGTATTCCACATAACGATAGGCCTTGAACATCGCATATATGGCAAGCCCTAGGATGATCAGAGAGATCATGGTTGCCAGGGTTGCGATTAAGGCCAAGGTTCTTAAGGATAATCCCCCGAATAGGAGAGTAAGGAGCAGGCCGAGCAGAATGCCCGTTGCATCCAGTACAAAGGCCTGCATGGCATGAAATTTGACAAAACGGCTCTCCTTCTCCAGGAAGAAGATGACCAGCGGCGCCAGCCAGGCAAGATACGTGATTCCCGGAATAAATACAAGTACGGAACCGATGAGATAGGAGATTAAGGCCATAATGTTAGCCGGCTGATCTCCTATACTTGACTTATGGGGTTGAATGGAATGGTTCATACTTTACCCTCACTTTCTGATTTTAATTGTAGCTCTTGTGTGATTTGATGATGCTTTGCGATTGCGTCCTTCAGGGCACGGCAGTCGTTAATGATGGGCTGACTTTGCTTTTCCTGTAGGTATCCGGTTTTCACCATAAGCTCCAGCAGATACTCCGCTTCAATCGTGGCAGTAAGTGCTTCGGTAATGGTCCGGGCTGAGCCTTCATCGGTCATAAGCCCACATCTTAAAGAGATTCCGATACCCGTTGCACATGTAAGAAACCGCTCACAAAGCGGAAAAGGCTTATTCTCCTCGTTCAGATACCTGATCAGCTCGATGGCCCGGATCGAGAAATCAAAGCATTTGCCAAGCAGCTGCTTCATTGCAACCTCCAACTCTGCGCAGGCCTTTCCTGCGCCCTCCATAATGATTTGTTGAATTCGTACGATCTCATTTTAAGGGCTATGGTTCTTGGATAAAACTACATTGATGTGAGGCTTTGAGAATATTTTTTAAAGGACTGTATGGGCTGATGTGAGACTTTTTCCCGTTCATCCCCTGAATGCGATGTCCGGATGGGAGATATTAACACATGGACTTTTGACTCTCTTGATAGCAGGAGGAAGGATATGTTATTATTTTTATGAGGGAGGTGTGTCTATGTATAGCAGTGCCTTACAGAACGATAAATTAATACCGATTAAACTGCCGGAGATTTGTGCTCCGCGCTTGGAGCTGCTCAGACTTTATGAGAAGGCTTCCAAGCATCATTGTATCTATGTGAAGGCTCCCGGTGGCTGCGGGAAGACCGTATCTACCCTGCTATGGATGCAGAAATATAACTATATCCCGATCTGGCTTGGCCTTGATGCCTATGACAACACCCCTGCGGTATTCTATCGCTTTTTCTGCTCAGCCCTTTTTGCCGCCATGCCCCAGCAGGAAAGCCTGTTGGCTCTTGCCATGGGAGCTGAATTCAATGACTCCCCGGTAGAGTACACGATTGACATCTTATCCCGTTTCTCCTTTGATTCAAAAAAGTATGCCCTGGTTTTCGATGATTTTTATTTCATAACCAATGAGGAAATATTGAAATCTCTGATTTATATCGTCAAGAGATTGCCCCTATCGATTACGGTCGTATTCTTAAGCCGCATGGAGCTACCCTCCTTTTTCATGCCGCTGATGGAAAACGAGAGAGTTGCCTTCCTGGATGCAGCTGAGCTTGCCTTTAAGAGTGATGAGATTCGGCGCTTCTTCTCCAGCTTCGGTCAGTTTATCACAGCTGATGAGGCAGAGCAGGCCTTTTTACAAACCGACGGATGGGCAATTGCAGTCAGTGCACTGGCTTTAAGCGGCAGAATAACTGCCGATCATAAGTTGGACAGAGGACTTCTTGACGATTACATAGAGAAACAGATTTGGAGTAAATTTGACGGGCAGTTACGTCTCTTCCTGATTAAAACCGCTGTTGTGGATGAATTCAATATCAGCCTATGTGAAAAACTGACCGGGAATGCTGACTGCGAACAGATCCTTGATAAGCTGTGCGGCGGAAATATGTTTATCAGCAGAAGGAGCGATACCTTCAGATATCACCATCTGTTTTTGGAATTCCTGCGGAGAGAAGCAGAGAAGGATGGCTCCATCTCCTATGATGCACAGTATAGAACAGCGGCGGATTATTACTTTGAGCAAGGGAAGTATTATGATGCCCTCCGTTATTATGTCAGAGCGGAGGATAAGAAGGGGACGGCAGAGGCTCTCTATCATTTTTGGAATGGGGCAGGTAAATCCAGCTTCGAGCTGTCCAGAATTGAATTTATCACCCGGCTCCCGGTCAGCTTCCTGGAGCAGAACCCTTACCTCTATGTGGGCTGTGCCTGGTATTCCTTATTCTATGGCAGTGTGGGTGAATTCTTCGGCTACCTGGACAAGCTATATGATAAGATCCGAGTGATCATGGACGAATATCCGATGTTTCTGGAAAGTATGCTCTTCCTCTTTACCATAGACCATCGCTATAGCTTCACTGAGCAGAGGAACAGACTTCCGGTCGCAGACTCCCGGCATTTGGATGTTTATAAGATATCAAAATCTCACTGTCAGCATTTTCCGACCTACCACAGGACCCATCGGGATTATTCCCATTATGCCAAGGGGACCGAGGAGTATTTTGAGGAATTCCGGTCCATGTTTTCGGCGATGCTGGACACTTATTATCCGATGATTGAAGCTGGTGTCCGGGCTGGTCTGCTCTACGAGAAGAATCAGCTGAAGGAGGCTTTGGCGCTGGTAGATCCGGACCCGAAGACGGATTCCGACGAGCTGATCTTCCTGTCCAAGCTCCATATCGCATCCTGTCTCTTTTCCATGGGCCGGGAGGCGGAAGCCGCTCAATGCAGAGTAGAGATTAAGAGGATACTGGAGCAGAAGAACCAGTTCTATCTGCTACCGGTTTTTCTGGCATACGAGACGAATATCAAGCTGACGGACGGGGATAAGGCTGCAGCCACAGCTTGGCTGGAGAATTACTTCGTCATAGACAGGCAGGACATGGAGCTGCATAAAATATACCTTCATTTCACTACTGCCCGGGCCTATATTGTATTGGGAGAATACAAGAAGGCTGAGCTCTTATGCGAGAAGCTGAAGGTTCTGTCCCAGGATTATGGCAGACTGCTGGATGAAATTGAGGCCACTGTGCTCCTGACCCTTCTCTGGTGGAGAGCAGGCAAGAAGCAGGAGGCTGTCAAACAGCTTCAGGCCGTGTTAGCCTATGCGGAGCCTTACGGCTTTATCAGAGTGTTCGCAGACGAGGGGAAGGCCCTTCTTCCTGCCTTGAACATGCTAAGAAAGAAATTAAGCACAGAGGAAACAGCAGAACTAGACTATAAGTATGTACATGAAGTTTATCAGGCTGCTTATGACAGGGCCAAAAAACATAAGGGGCTGCTAAGTGCTCTGAATAAGCCGGTTAAGCTATCCAAACAGCAAAAATCCGTATTGGAGTTATTGGCGAAGGGATATCGTAATGCCGAGATTGTAGCGCTGACCGGACTTTCCATCAACACCATCCGCTCCCATACCAAGATTCTGTATCAGAAGCTGGAGGTGAATACTGCCGTAGATGCGGTCTTCCGTGCCAGGGAGCTGGAGCTGATCGAGTAGAGATTGTTAGAATCGTATCTTATGAATAATTATTGATAAAGAAAAACACCTATGGATGCATAGGTGTTTTCTTGTTGTATCGCAGATAAAATAAACCACCTGCTATGCAGGTGAGTTCCGATCAGCTTTAGCTTCAAGTAAAAAACCTCCCGTGTTACAATGAATGTGGGTTTTGCCAGCTCACAAACTAATACACAGGAG
>JAEZNB010000084.1 GCA_023441965.1 Bacillota bacterium | reverse complement strand
TGGTTCCGGCGCTGTAGCTCTGAGGAGAAAGCATAGATAATATGGCGATAACTACATAAGATTGCCCCGAATGTATGTGATATGCTTCCTGCTGAAACAGCTTATAGGATTAAGCTGTTTCAGCCTCGGAGGCAGATTGGCAGCCAGACGGGGCATTCTTTTATATCTTCCTTATCAGTTCGTTCTAAGGGTTATATTTCTTAAGGAACTCTTCAATATGTTTCGCATAACCGCTCCGGTTCTTCAGACAGCTCTGCCCGTGGGCTGCTCCCGCCACCAGATAGAGGGCCTTCTTATTCCTCTTACAGTCATACATCTTTCTTGCCATGCTGACAGGTACATAGGTATCTCTCTTTCCATGAATAAAGAGCATGGGCGTATCAGACTGACGGACCACTCTGATCGGAGAAACATCCCGATACCGAAAGCCGGCACGCAGATAGGTTATATGGCTCTCCACTGGAATCAGGAGCCTGGGCAGATGATAATAGGTCCTAAGCTGATACTTCAGTAAATCCTTCAGGTCTGAATAAGCACAGTCCGAAATCACACAGCGCACTCTGGGGTCTATGGCAGAATGCAGGATCACCGTGGCCCCTCCCATGGATTCACCATGGGTAACAAGCTTCAATCCTGCTCCGAACCGTTGAAAGCACCAATCCACTATCTTCTGTAAATCATACTTCTCAAAGTATCCCATGGTAGTATGGGCCTTACCGCTCTGTCCATGATTCCTGTGATCATAAATCAGCACCTTATAGCCTAGCTTCAGAAACAGTTCCGCATAAATCAGGCTTCCATATTTCGAATGGGAAAAGCCATGGCACAGAATGGCCAGCTTCTCTCCCTCCCTCTTGGGCTCCAGCAGCTCACAGGACAGCGGATATCCGTAATCAGACCTCACGTTAAACCGAAGCTTCCGGGTCTTCTCATATGCCTCCGCATTAAATTTGCCTAACCTTGCTTCCATCCAAAAGGTCTTATCACAGGAGAGATGCTTCGGCTTCAGAATAAGGTCCGTCAACCACCATAAGCCTGCAGCAAACCATAAGAACAGGAATTTGATCAAGATTATCAGCCCCTTTCAGTTATATAAAGGCTTCCCCTGTTCTGTAGGATTATACCATCTGCTTTTTTATACCTCCGATTTATCCTGAAGTGATCCCGGGAGAAAATTCTCAAAGATAAACAGGTCATAGGTATTCTTACTCCCCTGATATTCCTCCTCGGTCCGAATGGTCCAGGCTACCGCTCTGCTTCGATAGAGCTTTCTGCACAGAGTAAAAGACAGTCCCTTCTGATAGACATGCTGATAAGCGATAAAGTCCGGTTTTGTATAAAAGTTAAAAAGCAGGTGCTTCAGCAGAAAGTACTGAACCCTGCTGCCTTCTATCTTTTCCTTAACGAAATCCGTAGATAGCTGACCTCTGACCACCTTGGGATAATGCTTGCGATACCAGACCAAGCCAAAGGGATTAAAGGATTCGATACAGTAGATACCCCGGTAATCGCCAAGATGCTTCGCTGCTGCCTCGCAGGTCGGACCGGGAGCCCAGGGAATCTTCAGTTCCACGATCAGCGGTACTCTGCCGGCCACCAGCCGGAGGACCTCCTCAAAGGTCGGAATCCGCTCTTCTGATTGGAACAGCCGATACTGCTTTAACTCTTCATAGGTGGTGTCTGCCACCTTACGGTCAACTCCGCAGGCCCGTTTCAGGTTATAATCATGGAATACAACCATAACCTTATCCTTGGTCAGCTGCACATCCAATTCAATACCGTAATTGCTCTCTACCGCCAGCTGAAAGGCCTTCAGGGAATTCTCCGGTGCCTCAGAGCCATTCCGATGAAGTCCCCGATGGGAATAAAGCCAGCCATCGAGAGCCTTAAGCCCCGGATTGCGGGAAAGCTTAGGCATGATTGCCAGCAGATATAAGAATAGCACACCGGCTATGATAATAAGTATAGTAATTAACATCTGTCTTATGCTCCTTCAAGTCCTATCCTTGATCTAATCCTCTGTATCAAAGTTCTCAAGCAGCTCTGCCTTCATCTCCGGTCTGGAATCCCCATGCTTCACGAACAGCATCGTGCATAAGGAGGCCAGGGAGAATATAACAGCATAGGGGAACAAGGTCCGGTAGGATACATGCTCCAGTAAAAAGCCGGACACAATCGGAGTAACTGCCTGTGAAGCCATGGAGAAGGTATAGTAATAACCGGTATATCTGCCTGTGTCAGCTCCCTTGCACATCTCCACCACCATGGGATAGGAATTTACATTGATGGCAGCCCAACCGATTCCGGTAAGTGCAAAGATGACGTTCACAAAGAAGGTATAATCGGTAATCAGGAAACCGATCAGGTAGGAGGTTGACATCAGCAGGATACCGGTGATGATAACCTTCTTACGACCCAGCTTCGAGGATAGGATCCCGATGGGAATATAGCTGATCAGGGCTGCGATCAGAGCGATCATCAAGGGATCCGCAAAGCCTCCCTCCTCCAGTCCCCAAACATGGGTAGCATATCTGGAAAAGGCGGACTTCACTGCATTATAGGCAAAGAACCATAAGAAGATCGAGGACATGATAAAGAGAAAGCTCCTCCGAACCTCCTTTGGCATCTTCATCTTCTTATCCTGTTTAGAGGATGGCTTCGCCTCATCAGAAGCCTTCTGCTTGGACCTCTCTTCTTCTTGATAATAGAGGGATAGCTTTCTCTCCTTCACTGTAATGACTAACAAAACCACCGCTCCCACCATCAGTCCGACCACAGCCAGGAACACGGGAAAATTCGAGGATCCTCCCTTCTCGGTATATAAGAGCTTGATCACCAATAAGGTATAAGCCCCTCCCAGGGTACCCATCAGGTTAATAATCGCATTGGCTTTGCTGCGTAAGGGCTTCGGTGTAATATCCGGCATTAAGGCAACTGCCGGAGACCGGTAAAGCCCCATGGCGAACAATACAGCACCGAGAGCCGCCAGGAAAAGATAAAGGTTGCCGATCTTATGCGCAAGAGGCATGCTTAGGGCAAAAATAGATGCCAGTCCCGTGCCTGCAACGATAAAAGGAATCCTTCGTCCATATCTGGTATTCACCTTGTCAGAGAAGGCTCCGATCAAAGGCAAGAGAAAAAGAGCGAGGATATTATCCAGAGCCATCACAACACCGGTGGCTGTCTCCTTCATCCCGAAGCCAAGCTCCAGCATCTTGGGCACCACATTGTCATACATTTCCCAGAAAGCACAGATTGACATAAAGGCTAGTCCCACAAAGAAAGTTCGTTTACTATTCAGTTTCATACTGCCTCCCTCTTCCGCTGTCTGCGGTTATTTATTTTTGTTTCTTACATTACCCATAAATACATAGGCTCCGATCCCAACCGCTATGGTCAAATTTAAGGAATCCACCTCCGGAGATTGGGGGATAAAGATACTGGTTCCCTCCTTAAGATAGGATGGATCCAGTCCCGTTGCTTCATTTCCGAACACCAGAGAAAACAGGTCTGCCTTCGGACAATCCTCCAGGGTCAGGGTCTTTTCCCCATTCAGCATGAAGGTAAAGATCTCATGCCGAGTGAAATGCTGCCGATACTCCGCAAAGGAATAATACTGGCGAACATTCAATCTGAAAAGGGCACCCATGGAGGACCGCACTGTTTTGGGGTGAAAGAGGTCTGCCCCGGGCAGGATGATGGCAACATCATAGATACCAAAACCCACCGCTGTGCGGAGTATGGTCCCCAAATTACCCATATTACTGGGATTCACCAATACAATATGGGGCCTGGTTGCATCCAGCTCACAGCCATATTTACCGAAGACACCGGCTACATAGCAGTTCTCCTTATCGCTAAGCCTATTGATCAGCTTATCATTCTGTTCCACCTGTATCCTATGCTTCTTACAGAGTTCATTCAGCTTCTCGGTATCCGTGAAAGCGGAATGGACGATCACCTTACGAACCTGATCCGGTCGGGCCATAATCAGCTCATAGGTGGGAAATGCTCCCAGCGTATAAGTATAATCTGCGTCCTTCTTATATGGTTTCACCTGCTGCTGTTCCATCCTGATCTGCCTTCCTTCCACTCATCTTATAAACTCCGCTGTCACAGCAGGTATCCGGCTTTCCTTTGCTCTTATCCGGTGCTCTGCCGGCTGCGGCTATTCATTTACATTCTTTCATACCTTCTGTTGTGGCTAATCATTTACACGACTCTTATTCCTTCTGCTTCTGCCATTCTTCTGACAAAGCCGGAGGCCTCCAGATATTCCTCATGGGTATTCAGGTGCTCTACAAAGACCGTGGTATCCTTACCCAGCTTCTCGCACAGTCTGACTACTTTCCGGTAATCCACCGACCCCTTCCCCGGCATCACCTCATGGAGGACACAGGGATAGGCTTTCTCCATAAGTACATCCTTGGCATGAATACTCTTGATATAAGGGCCCAGCTTGGTAAAACACTCCTCAATAAAGGCCTCCCGCTTCAGGAAGCGTTCCGGACAATTAATCATATTGATAAAATCCAGATGCACGGCGAAGCCCTTACGGTCTATGTCCCTGATCATCTTCAGATAGGAGTCCGGAGAATCCGGCAGCATCCATGGCATGGGCTCCAGGGTATAGAAGGTCCTGACCGGACGGACGCTGTCAATAATCTCTCTGGTGGTATCTACGATTAAGGCATAGACCTCCTCATCATAATTCTCTGTATAGGGTCCATCCCAAATCTCTCCCCTGGCTCCGGCAATATTGACACAGCAATTCGCTCCCAGCTCCTCTGCCAAGGCCAAACGTTCCATACAGTACTCCTTATTCCTTTTGGCCTCCTCTGGGTCAAGGGAGATCGGATTTCTCCATATCCCCACTTCACCGATGATGATATTATTCTTCTCTGCCATCTGGGCATATTCCTGCCTTACCTTGGCCGGTGTCTCCATACCGACCGGAGTAAGGACTGTACTATAACCCATCTCCTTCACTCTCTGAAGCCATTCCTCAGGATTATGAAAGTCCTTCTTAATCTCTCCTCCGATGCGCATCGCTGCCTCCATGTTTACGATAGATGTATTCTTCTGCTCTTTGATAGTCCTCTATGTAACTTATACTCCAGGACCTTTCGATTTATCTGTAGCCTTTATATACCATATGATTTCTATGTAGCTTATGCACTTCTTCCACTTAATTTATAGCTTCAGATCCCAAAAGGCTATACCTTCTTTCCCATATAAACCAGAGCCAGCATACCCGGACCGGTGTGGGTTCCGATGATGGGTCCGATCTTTGTGATTACGATGTCCTTCACCAGCCCCTTGCTGCGGATCATCTGTTCCAAGGCCTGGGCCTGCTCTATATCATCCGCATGACCGATAAATACGGTCTGTTCCTCCAGACCGATCCCTTCCGCTTCCAGCTTGCCTACCATAAAGTCCAGCTCTGCTCTCGTACCTCTGATCTTTGACAGTACGACCAGCTTCCCCTTATCATCCGTACTTAATACCGGGCGAATCTTTAAGGCTGTACCGACAAAGGCCTCTATGGAGCTGATTCTGCCTCCTCTTTTCAGATAATACAGGTCCTTCACGGTAAACCAGTGGCGGACTAAGGTCTTATTCGCTTCCACCCATGTCCTTAATTCGTCTATGTTTAGTCCTTCCTGCTTTTTTAATGCCGCGCGATATACCAGAAGACCTTCTCCGACAGAAGCACATAGGGTATCCACACAATAGATTTTACGGTCAGGAAATTCCTCGGCCAGGCTTTCGGCCACCAGCAGGGCACTGCTGAAGGTACTGCTTAAGCCGGAGGAGAATCCGATATAGAGTATATCAATGCCTTTTTCTAAAATCGGGGTAAAATAACTGGTAAAAGCAGGCGGAGTAATCTGTGTCGTATGAGAGACAGCACCGGCTTTGATCCTGCTGTAGAAGTCCTCTATGGACAGCTCCCTTTCATCGGGATAATGGGAAAACTCCACATTGTCTATATCCACTCCCATCGGTATAACTCTGATGTCATACTGCTCAATGATATGAACAGGCAAATCCAAGGTGGCATCGCTGACGATAACATAATTGCTCATCATAAATCTCCTTTAAACATTTAATTTTACAGCTTAAATCATAGTAACACCATTTTCATTTTATACGAAATCCACGGATTCCGCAAGGGATTTACCAGAAGTATCCGCAGGCATTTTATCCCCCTCCCGATCCTCCTCTGCCCCCGGCTCTATCCTGTTAAGCGTAAGCCCAATATCCATAAACTTCTTGCTTCTCCTTCTATTTCATGCTAAAATTTTTGTACGCTCAACAGTGTGAAAGCGCTTAGAATTTTTATCGGTAATGATATTCCTCTATGCCCGCATAGTATTATATATAGCATTTCTGTCATAATAATTCGTAATCCTGATATGACTTAAAAGATATAATGCGGAGAGGTACCCAATGGATTCCTTTGCTCTCATCCTGATCGCACTCAGTCTTTCTGCAGATGCATTTGCCGTAGCTGTTACGAACGGAATCTGCAGTGATAAAATAACGAAATATAACCTGCTGGCCACGGCCTTTACCTTTGGTTTCCTTCAGGGTCTGATGCCTATACTGGGCTTTACCCTGGGAAGGGGTTTCTCTGACATCATATGCCGCTATCAGCATTATGTGGCCTTGTTCCTGCTGGCAGCGATAGGCATCAATATGATCGTGGAAGCCATCAAGGAGAGAAAGCAGCCCGAGGCCCTATGCCCGGTCCGCAATGTATACACCGCCAAGAACCTGCTGCTGCAGGGCCTTGCAACCAGCATTGATGCTCTGGCTGTCGGAGTAAGCTATGCCGCCCTACAGGTCAATATCTTCTTTGCGGCTATCCTGATTGCAGCTGTCACCTTTCTCTGCTGTGCTCTTGGGGTATACATCGGCAGAAGATTTGGAAACCTCTTGGGTATCCGTGCCAGACTGATCGGGGGAATCCTGCTTTTACTGATCGGCTTCAGAATCTTCCTTGAGCATTTCAGCCGCTAGTATTTGCTTTATTTATCTTTATATTATTCCTAAGCAACCATTCACATGGAAGGAGTTTGCAATGAGTTTAGAGACAAGCTTTCAGACATTGCCTGTACTACAGACCGAGAGGCTGATTCTGCGACAGATCACAGAGAGTGTGGAGGACGGCAGGGACAGCCTTGAATTTATCAACGATTACAGCGTTTACCGCTTCTGGGGTCTGTACGATGAAAAGAATGATCAGAATGGCAGGCACAGACCTAAGAAAAAGATCAAAACGGATTATCATTATAAAGCTACGATGAAGGAATATAAGGTTGGCCGGGAGCTGACCTGGCTCATGGAGCTGAAGGAAAGCGGGCGAGTCATAGGGGAAATTGTCTTATATGACTTTAAACTGAAGAAACAAGCCGATATCGGATACCGCATCAGTAAACGCTATTGGGGACAGGGCTTTGCTACAGAAGCCGGAGAAGCGGTTGTTGACCTTGCTTTCTCTGATCTGGAGCTGGACCGGCTGCAGATCCGATGCTTTGCGGATAATCCGGGTTCCGTTCGGATTGCCGAGAAATTGGGCTTTCAGCAGGAAGGTCTGATCCGAAAGGGCGTAATCATCAATGTGATCACCGATTACTATATCTTCGGTCTGCTGCGGGAAGAATACCACAAAAATCAAACAGGAAGCAAAGGATAAGAGAACAAAACGATTACGGCAGCCCGATCTTAAGCTGCAAGTGATGAAGGGTGGAGGGTTATGAATAAGGAGCTCATAAAAAATATAGGCAAATGGATTCTGATTGCTCTTTTTATGGTCAGTAATTTTGTGTTCTATCTCTTGAACGGGACGAAGATCAATTTAATACTTGCTATTCTTATGCTCCTGGAGTCCATATATGAGTTTTTCCGATCTTTATCCGGGAAGAGGCTGAAGCTGGGCCTGAAGCTGTATCTCTTTACCTTCTTCCTCCTGGCCCTCTTAAGCCTCTTTGTCGGTATCCGCGCCCTGCTGGCGGATAATATCAAATCGGCTTTGGCCAGTCTTTTACTGATCGGAGGAGATATCGCTTTAATATTGTACTCAGTACACCGAATGACCCATCCCATACGCTGACCGGATAGGCATAAATAAAAAGCAATGAAGGAGGTTTACTATGAGGGTTTTATTTATTGGAGGAACAGGAACCATCAGTACCGCAATCACTCAGCTGGCACCTGCCTATGGCTTTGAATTATACCTGCTGAACCGAGGTAATCGGATGAAGCGGGTACCGGAAGGGGTCAAGGTAATCGAAGCTGATATTTATCAGGAGGATGAGGTTAGGGAGAAGCTGAAGGATTATGAATTTGATGTAGTCGCAGAATTCATCGCCTATGATGTGGAAGCCCTGAAAAGGGATGTCAGGCTCTTCGCCGGAAGGACCAAGCAATACATCTTTATCAGCTCAGCTTCTGCCTATCAGAAGCCTCTCTCCAGTCCCTATATCACGGAGAGTACACCCTTATATAATCCCTTCTGGCAATACTCCCGCAATAAGATTGCCTGTGAGGAATATCTGATGCAGGAATACCGGGAAAATGGGTTCCCCATCACCATCATACGTCCCAGCCATACCTATGGGGATTATGAGGTTCCCTTGGCGGTACATGGGAAAAACGGCAGCTTTTCAGTCCTGAACCGAATACTGCAGGGCAAGAAGGTCATTGTTCATGGGGATGGCTCTTCCCTCTGGACCTTAACCCATAATACAGACTTCGCCAAGGCCTTTATCGGTCTGATGGGCAATATCCACGCCATCGGAGAAGCCTTCCAGATCACTTCGGATGAAAGTCTGACCTGGAATCAGATTTATGAGATCATTGGCTCTGCACTTAAGGTAGCACCCAAAATCGTTCACATTCCCTCCGATACCCTGGCCAAGGCCTATCCCGAGCTGATCGGCGGTCTCCTCGGAGATAAGACCCATACCGTTATATTTGATAATTCCAAGGTCAAGAGGGTGGTCCCGGATTACAATGCGACCATTCGCTTCGATCAGGGTGTCAGAAGATCCATCGCAAATATCCTGGCCGATTCCGAGCTGCAAAGACCGGACCCTGAGTTTGACCAATGGACCGACCGGATGATAGAAGTCTATGAGGCAATGGAAAACGGCCTTCCGAGATATCAGTAAAAGCTGCTCCGGATAACAGTATGAACCTATCAGAAAGGACCTGAAAGGTATGGCAAGCATGAAAGCCTTATATATCTCGGACTTGGACGGTACCCTGCTTCAGCAGAATGTGGAGCTGTCAGCAAGAAGTATACGGATCCTGAATGAGCTGATCGCTCAGGGTGTACATTTTACTGTGGCAACCGCAAGAACCATCGCCACGGTCCTGCCCATCCTGAAGGAGCTTGATCTTCGGTTGCCCATCATTCTGATGAATGGGGTATGCATCTATGATCCTGTCAGAAAGGTATACCTTAAGGTAGAATCCTTCAGTCAGGAAAGCAGCGCACGCCTGCTCTCTGTCATCAGCAGCCATAAGCTGAAGGGCTTTGCTTATACGATGCGGGAGGGTAGGATGACCACCTACTATGAGGAGCTAAGCAGCCCTACCATGCAAAGCTTTTATGAAGAACGGGTCCGTCTTTACAATAAACCCTTCCAAAGGATCGATCGCTTCTCCTCCCTATTGGGAGAAACCCTGATCTTTTTTTCCCTGATGGACAGGAAGGAAAATCTGGACCGGGTCCTACCCCTTGTGGAGAGCATAAGCGACCTGACCACTGTCATGTATAAGGATAACTATAGCAAGGATAACTGGTATCTGGAGATATTCAGTAAGAAGGCATCCAAGTATCATGCGACAGCCTATCTGCGGGAATATCTGGGTGCCTCTCATATCACCTGCTTCGGGGATAACAGAAATGATCTGCCCCTCTTTCAGGCCAGTGACTATCGCCTTGCTGTCGCCAATGCCGTAGAGGAGCTAAAGGAGAAGGCAGATGCCGTTATTGACAGCAATGTCCATGACGGTGTTGCTCTCTGGTTGAAATTCAATGCTCTCATGTAGGGCATAGCATATTCATTGACCGGATATACTAAGTATAAACGTGGAAGTAATCCGCATTTTCGGAAGGAGGAATACTGATATGATGAGTATTCAGGACAGTTACGTTTTATCTAACGGCGTGAAGATACCCTGTGTTGGTTTTGGAACCTGGAAGCTCCTGAACGATAACTATACTGTTGACATTGTAAAGACAGCCATTGATTGCGGCTATCGGCATATTGATACCGCATACGCTTATCAGAATGAGGCAGCTGTAGGAAGGGCAATCCGTGGATGCGGACTGAAAAGAAATGAATTATTTATTACCAGTAAGCTGGATAACCCCGATCATGGGTATGAGAACACCCTGAAGGAATTTGAGATCACCATGAATAACCTGGGACTGGACTATCTGGATCTCTATCTGATTCACTGGCCCAGACCCATCCAGTGCCGCGATAACTGGAAGGAAATGAATGAGGGCAGCTGGAAGGCCTTTGAAGAACTATATCAAGCAGGAAAAATCAAGGCCATCGGCGTCAGCAATTTCCTGGAGCATCATATCGAGGCGATCCTGGAAACTGCCACCATAGCTCCTATGGTGGACCAGCTTGAGCTGCATCCCCAATATGTCCAAAGGGAAGCAGTGACCTACTGTAAGGACCACAGAATCATCGTAGAGGCCTGGAGTCCTTTGCTCAAGGGACATCTAAATCACCCTCTCTTGCTTGAGATTGCTAAAAAGTATCATAAAACAGCAGCCCAGCTGCTCCTTCGGTGGAGCCTTCAGCACGGCTTCCTGCCGCTTCCCAAGGCTTCTTCAGCAGAAAGGATAAGGGAGAATGCCGATATCTTTGATTTTGAAATCTCGGAGGAGGATATCGAAGCCTTAAAAGCCCTAGAACCCATGGGCCGTACCGGTCCCCATCCTGATAACGCTGTATTCTGACGCTTTCTTAAGTGGTCATCGCATACTTACTTCAACCACAAATAGCCCGCTGCAGTTCAGCGAATACTCTGACTGTTGCGGGCTATCCTTAGGTTCGGCTAGTTCATCACCTCTTGTATTATTAAATAAAATACTTTCGTAAAAGCTCGGGGTGACCCTCCAAATGGGCATAATCATTGAAGCGTTCCAGATAGAAGCGGTCCGTCTGCGGCTGATAAATCAGCTGAGTGATGGACGTATTCTCCAGGGAAAGGGCGAACAAAAAGCGCTTCGCCTGAGTCTTGCCAAAGAGGGCGGCCAAAAGAACCTTGATGACACCGCCATGGGTCACGATCGCTATATTCTTCTTACCGCTCTGAAGAAGCTCCTGGATGACCGGCATGGCTCTTTCATATACTGAGGTGCCATTCTCACCACCCGGGTAAGGAATATCCTCCAACAGCTGATACTGCTCTTTCTTAAACTCACAAAAGTCCTCATTGATCTGCTGCTCTGTCAGACCTGTCAGCTGTCCGAAGGAGATCTCCTGCAGCTCTTCCCGAATCGTAATCGGAAGCCTTGTGGCCTGACTGATGAATTCAGCCGTCTGTACCGCACGGAGCAGCTGACTGGAATATAGGGCATCGAGCTGATATCCCATCATACGGTCAGCAAGCAGCTTGGCCTGGTCACGGCCGGCTTCAGAGAGCTCCACATCCACATTACATAGCGTGCTGTTTTGCCTGCCATGGCGAATGAGATATAAGTTGATCATAAAATCATCCTCTCCGGGTCTTTCTTTCAGAGTATTGCTCTCTATAGGAGATGCAAGCCCTTCTGCTCTGCAGCCTCTATCACCTCTGTGGGCCATACGGAGGACTGTACCTCTCCGATATGTGCTTTACGCAGATAGAACATGCAGATTCTGGACTGTCCGATTCCTCCGCCGATGGTATAGGGAAGCTCCTTGTTTAATAAGGCCTTCTGGAAGGGAAGCTCTGCCCGGTCCAGACAATTACTGATCTTCAGCTGCTCCAGCAAGGAGTCCTCGTCCACACGGATTCCCATGGAGGACAGCTCCAGGGCGATATCCAGTACCGGATAGTATACGATGATATCCCCGTTCAGCTTCCAGTCATCATAGTCCGGTGCTCTTCCATCATGTCTTTGTCCTGAGGCTAGTGCCCCTCCGATCTGCATAATGAAGACTGCACCATTTTCCTTTGCGATTTCATATTCTCTTTCCTTGGGAGTAAGCGTAGGGAAACGGTCCTCCAGCTCCTGCGAGCTTACAAAGGTGATATGATCCGGCAGGATCTCCTTTACGTGATCGTACATTACCGCTACATATTTCTCGGTATTACGCAGGGCCTTATAAACCCTGTTAACGATGCTCTTCAGGGTCTCGACATTGCGGTCACACTTTTCTATCACCATTTCCCAGTCCCATTGGTCCACATAAATGGAATGTATGTTATCCGTCTCCTCGTCTCTGCGGATGGCATTCATATCGGTATAGAGGCCTTCTCCGAGCATAAAGCCATATCTCTTTAAGGCCTGCCTCTTCCACTTCGCCAGTGAGTGTACGATCTCAACGTTTGCTTCGTTCTGCTCCTTAATACCAAAGCTTACGGGCCGTTCCACACCATTCAGGTTATCATTCAGGCCGGTCTCCGGCTTCACAAATAAGGGTGCGGAAACTCTGGTTAGATTCAGCTGCTTCGCCAGCTCTCTCTCAAAGAAATCTTTTACATACTTGATCCCAATCTCTGTTTCCTTAATATCCAATACCGGCTGATAGCCGTCAGGAATCATCAACTTCATAACTACCTCCCCATCATCTTCTCATATGCTATGTAGCACATTTTACAAGTATATTCACAATTTGTCAATCGAATGCATAATAGAACGCCGATTCTGATTTCTGGATATAACCCCGTATCTGTTCCTAATATAAGCTACGCTATGTTCCTGTTCTCTCCCCGGTCAAAGCTACTGCTACTGATATGATTTCGACAAATGTTTCCGAAGTCGGAGACGCTTGCGCTTAGTTGCATTACGTAACGGTACATAAGGCTCTGAAGAACATAGCCTAAATACCGACGAATGCAAATTCTCCTTTTCGGAAATCATTTGCCGAAATCATAAAGCGCATTACTGACCGGGAATAGAACCGGAACGCCTTATATTACTACTGGCTTCGCAGCCTTTTGTTCGATTCATGGATGTCATTATAGACGGATAGCATGATGGTGAATACATCTTTATCGATTAAGCCCCGCTGATTGGAGTATTCCACCAGAAAGCAGGAATAGGCGACAAACTTGTAATGCTGTAACAGCACCTTGAAGTTCTCCAGATCATAGTATTTCTTCACAATGTTCCAATTATAATCGGACAGTTCCTTCACGGTATCATCCGTCTTATCCTTCAGGATATCCTTCATCTCATCATACTTGGAGCTAAGAAACAGTTCCTTCAGATATAGGTCCAGACTACCCAGTTCCTCATTCATTACATTTCCTCCCTTCGGTATAGCAGGTTATGACTGTTTGCTTCATCACCCACCTTAAGGTAAAGATTATTATCTCTCCTATCGTAGCTTTCTAAACACATGGCTCTGTTTCACATTGTAGCATTAAGAAGGGAGTTAAGCAAGATGAAGCAGAAAAGCACACCCTGTTCGTAAAAATGGCTCCGGCTCCGGTTCAGGAAGGATTTAATACATTCCAAAATCGGAGCTGGAGCCATATGAGATGCTATTTGCTCATATATAGAGATATCTGACAAATCAGCGGATAATTAATACTAGTTGCCTCTCTTCTTAGATACTACATCGAAGATAACTGCTCCCAGGAGAACGACACCTTTCACAACCTTCTGCCAGTTAGCATCCACACCCATGATGCTCATACCCAGGTTGATGACACCCATCAATAAAGCACCGACGATAACTCCGGATACCTTACCGGTACCACCGTAAGCGGAAGCACCACCGATGAAGCAGGATCCGATTGCATCCATTTCGTAGTTCTGACCATAAGTAGGCTGAGCGGAGGTCAGACGGGCGATGGTCATCATTCCGGCTAAGGCAGATAAGAAGCCCATGTTGGTATAAGCCAGGAAGTATACTCTGTTGGTATTGATACCGGAGAGCTTCGCTGCCTTCTCCAGACCGCCGACAGCATAAAAATGACGGCCGATGGTTGTTTTGGAGGTAATATAGCCGTATACCAGAACCACAATGACCACAATGATCAATGCAGTAGGAATACCTCTGTATCTGGAAAGCTGATAGGAAAAGGCCAGGATGACAGCACAAATAATGACTGCCTTTGTCAGCATATTGACCATAGGCTCCATCTCATAGCCTTTCTTTGCCTTCTTCATTCTGCTTTGAACCTGAAGAGCCAAATAGATGACACAGGCCAATACACCGGCCAGCATAGCTGTCAGATTAAAGCCCTCTACGCCGAAGAAATCTGGGATGTAGCAGTTTGCACCACCGCCGAACACCTTAATAAAGGTAGTATTTGTTAAGGATACTGTCAATCCATTCAGAACTACATTCGAAAGCCCTCGGAAGACAAACATGCCTGCCAGAGTCGTAATGAAGGGCGGGACACGGACATAGGCGATCCAGAAGCCCTGCCAGGCTCCGATTGCAGTACCGATAATCAGCATGAAGATGACTGAAATAACCCAATTTACATCCTTGTTTTCCATCAGGGTCGCTCCGGTAGCACCGACAAAGCAGACGATGGAACCTACGGACAGGTCGATATTACCACCTGTCAGGATACAAAGCAGCATACCTGTTGCCAGGATGAATACATAGGCATTCTGTGAGATCAAATTGCTGACATTCTGCGGAAGCATGATCTTACCTCCGGTCCTCCAGACAAAGAATGCAGTAATTACGACTAATGCGATAATCATTGTATTTGCTTTAATAAATGCTTTTAATTTCGCTTTATCCATTGCTTACGCTCCTTTATTACTTGTTTTCAAAATATGCGACATGATCAGTTCCTGAGTAGCACCCTCACCATCTACTTCACCAACGACCTTTCCGCTGTCCATGATATAGATTCGGTCACACATACCAATAACCTCTGCCAGCTCTGAGGAAATCACGACAACAGATCTTCCTTCAGAAACCAAACGGTTAATGATACAGTAGATTTCATACTTTGCACCTACGTCTATACCTCTGGTGGGTTCATCCAAAATCAGAATATCAGGATCTGCAAACATCCACTTGGCCAATAAGACCTTCTGCTGATTGCCACCGCTTAGGTTTCCGACATTCTGTTCCACAGTCGGACACTTGATGTTCAGCTTCTCTCTCTGGTCCTGAGCCACCGCAAATTCCTTGTCGGCATCTATGACTCCATTCTTGCTGACTCCCTTTAGGTTGGCCAGGGTGGTATTGTGCTTAATGGAATTCGACAGGATGAGTCCGTTCCCCTTCCGGTCCTCCGTAACATAAGCAAGCTTATGTTGGATCGCATCGCTTACATTATGCAGATGTACTTCCTTCCCATGGATTTTGACCCTGCCTGAGATGTTCGTGCCATAGCTCTTACCAAAGACGCTCATGGCCAGCTCTGTCCGGCCGGAACCCATCAGTCCGGCTATACCGACTACTTCTCCCCTTCTGACATTCAGATTGACATGGTCTACTACCTTGTGATCGTCATAAACCGGATGATACACATTCCAATCCTCAATCTCCATGGCAAGCTCACCGATATTCTTCGTCTCTCTCTTCGGGAAACGGTCGGATATGCTTCTGCCGACCATACCCTTAATGATCCTGTCCTCTGTAATGGTGTCCTGATTTTTATATAGTGTTTCAATTGTAGAGCCATCGCGGATGATGGTGATACTATCTGCCACATAGGCTATCTCATTTAATTTATGTGAGATCAGGATCGAGGTCATTCCTTCTTTCTTAAATTGGAGCAGCAGATCCAGAAGCGCCTTCGAATCCTTTTCATTTAAGGAAGCTGTCGGTTCATCCAGAATCAGTAGCTTCGCATTCTTAGCCAGAGCCTTGGCGATTTCTACCAGCTGCTGTTTGCCGACACCGATGTCCTTTACCAGTGTTCTTGATGATTCCTGAAGCCCGACGATTCGGAGATACTTATCTGCCTTATCGTAGGTTTCATTCCAGTCTATCGCAAATGCTTTCCCTCTTTCATTACCGAGGAACATATTTTCACCGATTGTCATATAGGGAACTAACGCTAATTCCTGATGTATGATAACAATACCCTTTTCTTCACTGTCCTTGATATTGGTAAAATGGCAGGTCTTGCCATCATAAAGAACCTCTCCCTCATAGGAGCCATAGGGATAAATACCGCTTAAAACATTCATCAGTGTGGATTTACCTGCACCGTTCTCACCTACGAGGGTGTGAATCTCACCCTCTTCAACCTTTAAGTTAACGTTATCAAGTGCTTTAACGCCAGGGAAAGTTTTGGTGATATTTCTCATTTCCAGTAGTACTTTCGCCAATTGTATCCCCTCCAAAATTCTAAACAGATTAGTTTACACGAAAAAATGCAGGATTTATTGTGATATCCATAATACCTGCAATGCCGCTAACATATGACATGAATACCCTACTCATGCTCTTAATATAACAGGCAGGATAACATCCTGCCCGTATATTAAGATATAGCAATTGCTTTCGGATTACTTTAACTGATCTTCTGTATAATAACCGGACTTGATTAACAGATCCTTGTAGTTATTAACATCTGCAAATACAGGCTCGCAAAGGAAGGAAGGAACGATACCCTTTCCATTGTCATAGTCCTTAGTATTGTTTACTTCAGCCTTCTCACCCTTCATGATAGCATCAACCATCTTAACAACCTGAGAAGCTAAGGTACGGGTATCCTTGAAGATGGACATGGACTGCTTGCCAGCGATCATGTTCTTAACGTTAGCAATATCACAATCCTGACCGGTCAGGATGGGCCACTTGCCGGTGTAGGATGCTGTTAAAGCATTGGCAACACCAAGTGCTGTGGAGTCGTTACTAGCCATAACTGCATCAAGCTGTGTGCCATCTGCATAGAAGGAAGAAATGATGTTTTCCATTCTGGTCTGAGCGTTCTCTGTCTTCCAGCCTGCGGTTGCAACTGTAGCGAAATCGGTCTGACCGGACTTAACTACTAACTTACCGGAGTCGATGTAAGGCTGTAAAACATCCATAGCACCACTGAAGAAGAACTTCGCATTGTTGTCACCAGGGTCACCGGTAATCAGCTCGATATTGAAGGGACCTGCTGCATTCTTCAGATCTAATGCTGTCTCAATGTACTGGCCCTGCTTTGTACCAACCATATAGTTATCGAAGGTTGCATAGTAGGAAACAGCGTCTGTATTCATGATCAGACGGTCATAAGCGATAACAGGGATATTCTTCTCTTTCGCCTGTGCTAAAACGGTTCCAAGAGAATCTCCGTCGATGGAAGCGATAACCAAAACTGCTACATTACTTGCGATCATGTTCTCGATCTGGGAAACCTGTGTCGGGATGTCATCATCTGCATACTGCAGGTCAACCTTGTAGCCGGCTGCCTCTAATTCCTTCTTCATGTTAGCGCCGTCCTGGTTCCAACGCTGTAAGGTCTTTGTCGGCATACAAACACCAACTGTCTTGCCGCCGCTCTTAGCGCCTGTCTCTCCATCTTTCTTTCCGCAAGCTACGAATAAAGATGCGATCATAGCAACGCAAAGAAGAATGCCGATTAACTTTTTCTTCATACAAAAATCCTCCCTTAAATTTGATATAACAATTACTACAGTTAAAATATATCACAGATGAAATAGGACTTCCTTGCAATATACCGTACATTTTTATAACAATAATGCGGAGTAGGATTCTGTCTCTGATAGGAATAACAAAAAAATGCTATACATATGGCAACAATTTACTATTCTACTGCTTGCTCTTCCGTTTGGGAGGGTACATTCAGGTAAACCTCCTCCTTACTCTGGAAGCCTCCCTCTATGATGACCTCATCAATGTTCTCTCTGTTGACTGCAATCGGCTCCAGCTTCACATAGGGCACATCCGTTGAGCCATCGAAGATCTTCGCCTTCACATCAATCTCCTCACCCTTGGCAAGCTTAACGGCATATTCCGCAGCAGCCTTAGCCAGCTTATCCACCGGCTTATATACAGTCATGGTCTGGGTTCCCTCCACGATCCTCTGGCAGGCTGCCAGCTCCGCATCCTGACCGGTTACGATTACCTCTCCGGCCATTCGGTTCTCTGATAAGGCCCGAACCGCCTCCGTAGCCAGGTTATCATTCCCGCAGAAGACTCCGTCGATCTCATCTGTAATCTTCAGGGCTTCATTCACGGCATCATAGCCCACCTCCGCAGTCCAGTTAAAGGCATTGACCGAATAAATCACCTTCAGTCCGCTATTCTCCATAACATCCTGGAAGCCCTGCTCCACCAGCTGAACATTGTTGTCCGAAGTCGGACCGAAGATCGCAATGATATTTCCAGCCTTCCCGATATGGTCCGCCAGAGTCTGGGCCATCAGCCTTCCAACCTCCTCATTGTCAAAGGAGATATAAAGGTCAACATTGGACTTACGCAGCAGCCGGTCATAGGCAATCACGATGATGCCCGCATCCTTTGCATTTTTCAGTACCTCGCTGCAGGCCTCCGAATCCACAGCAATCACCACGATAGCGTCCATCTTCTTCTCTATAAAATATTCGATCTGTGCTATTTGCTTTTGTACATCCCCATTCGCATTCTGAACATTGACCTCAGCTCCCAGTTCCTCAGCTGTAAATACGAAGACATCCCTATCCCTTTGCCACCGCTCTATGACAAAGGAATCAAAGGACAATCCGATCTGTATCTTCTTCTCCGTTACATCCGCTTCGTCCGTCTGCTCCTTCCTGTCACTGCAGCCTGCCAGACCTACGATCATGGCCAGGCAGATGATCAGAACCATACCCCTTCTTTTCATGCTTACCCCGTACCTTTCACTCATAATTTTGGATCAAACAAGCTTTTCCCGATACTCTGTCGGAGTTACGCCCACTTGTTTCTTGAATATCCTGCTGAAATAATTCGGGTCACTGTAACCGGTGTCAACACAGATGTTCTTGATACTTAGCTCCCTGTTCTGTAAAAGCTTCTTTGCCTGCTCAATTCGGATGGCCGTGAGATACTCAATAAAGTTCTCACCTGTCTCCTCCTTGAAGAGCTTGCTGAAATAATAGGAGCTGATATCCACAGTCCTGGATACGTCCTCCAGAGAAATATCCCTATGATAATTCTCTGCAATATAGGCCTTTGCCTTATTAATGATACCGCTTGCCTGCTCCTCCTTCTTGGTAATGATGTTGCGGCAGGCCTCGGTCACCTTATCTATAAACCATTTTCTGAGCTGCTCATAATTATCGGTCTGTATCACTGTCTGAAGATAGTCCTTACGGTAGCGGAAGAAGTAGGTCATACCTCCGCTTAGGAAGGCCTTCTGCTCTGCAAAGAGAATGAATTCCAGCACCTTCAGCTTAATGTCCATCTCACAGTCGGGATAATGCTCCACCATCCAGTCAAAGAAGAGGTTCGCCTCTGTCTTCGTACCCTCCAGATCTCCCTTCTCAATCTTGTCGAACAGGGCACTTTCCGTTTCGATCGGATAATCACTTTCATATTCGCAGCCGATTGCCAGATCCTTGACATGGGCGACCCTACCCTTGCTGCTTCTGACAGCATTGATTGCCTCCTTATAGGAGTCAGCCAGCTTATGGAGGGGTACCACAGAACCGATTCCGATCTTAAACTGAACGTCGATGCGCTTTGTCAGGTCTCTGATCAGCTGTCTGGCCCTTTCTATCAAAAGCGTACGGTCATCATATTCCAGCTGTGATTTGTCACAGGGCAGGAAGGCTACGATTTTATTGACCATGATCGGACCGACGATGCAGCGCAGCTCCTCCTTCAGGCTCTCCCGGACCGTAGGATAGAAGGACTGTGCCTTCACACTGATACCCACCGGATTCGTAAGTGTACCCTCCACCAGGGAATCTCCGAATTCCAGTACCAGCATCATGCCATGGTCCTCCTTGATACCCAGAAGGCTTCGGAAATTCTCCTTCTCCCTGATAAAGTCCTCTCCGGACAGAGCCGCATAGATAAAGTCACTCTCAATGATCGGTATGACAATCTCCAGCTTCTCACGGATGATGAGGTCATTGCTCCTTCTTTTACGGTCTTCCTCTATAATATCCATTGCCTTTTGCAATACATTGATAATGACGGACTGGTTCACCGGCTTTGTCAGATACTCCAGTACCCCCAGATTAATCGCTTCTTTCGCATAATTGAATTTATCAAAGGCTGTCATAATGATAAAGATGGTGGAGGTATTGGTCTTTCTGATCTCCTTCATGGCCTCAATTCCATTGATTCCGGGCATCTGGATATCCATGATCGCAATGTCCGGTTTGAACTTCTCCGCCAGTTCAATGACACTTCTGCCGCTTGTAGCAGATTCGATCGTACAATTTCCCCCAAAGTTCTTTTCGATGATAAATTTCAGGGAATCGATCACGATCCCTTCATCGTCAGCCAGCATGATCTTATACATGGTATGATGCTCCTATCTATTTAGAAATGATAATAATGCGTCTCTTGGTCAGGGGATACTCCCCACTCGTTCATTAAAGCTTTGGTACTTAGGCTGTCTGTGCCTGTTCGGGATCTGCGGGAGCTTCCTGCTTGTCCTCAGACACTTCCTCTGCCATGAGGCTTGCGACCGGTTTACCGGGAATCCGTATGGTGACTCTGGTTCCCTGGTAACGACCGTCACTGCGGATTTCGAACACATCCTCTTTATTATAGTAAAGCCGCAGGCGATTTATAACATTGCCCAGGCCGATCCCGTTCGAATCCTTCGTGATACTGGACTCTCTGGCAGCTGCCTGCCCATGGATCGCTTTCATCACTCTTTCTATCGTACTTTGGTCCATACCGGCCCCATTATCCGTTATAACGATATTGATGCTATCCCCCTCCTGTGTTACAGTGAGGCGGATCTCCCCCTCATAATCGATGTCCCTGATCCCGTAATTCACTGCATTTTCTACTACCGGCTGCAGTATCATACTGGGAACTCTGACATCCAGCAGCTCTTCATCGATCTCCTTATAGAAATGGATGCTACCGGAGAAACGGACATTCAGGATATAGAGATAGCTGTCTACCAGCTTGATTTCATCCCTAATCGTAGAATCCTGGTCAAAGCTCTTCATATTAAAGCGGAAGAAGTCAGCCATATTTTCAATAAAGAGGGTGGTCTTGTCAGCGCCCTCCATCATGGCAAGCTGGGCTCCGGCATTCAGTGTATTGAAGAGGAAATGAGGATTGATCTGGGCCTGCAGATATTTTAGCTGAGCATCCTTCAGATGATTGGTCATCATCAGCTCCCTTTCCTTCATCCTGCTTTCCAACTCCATGCTCTCCTTCGTCTTGACAATATACTGATGGATGCTGACCGTCATGGTGTTGAAGGCCTTCGTCACGATCTCGACCTCATCAGAGGAATCCACATGAACCAGATCCACTTCAAAATTACCGGCAGCTATCTCATTGGCCGCCTCGGTCAGCTTCATCAGCGGGCCGGTGATACTTCTAGTCACGATAACGATCAGCACCACATTGAACACCATAATGACTAAGAGCACTGAGGTCGAGACAACCTCAAGATAGCTTAAGGACATCCGTAGGAGCTCGTAGTTATTGGAGTTATGCTTAAATTGCTCATTGTTCAGACTGCTGATATAGGTGCTGATATAATCATACATATTGGTCGCTTCTTCGTTCTTGACCTTATACCTCTCGATATTCCGGCCCCGCTTGGCATCCACTGCCTGCCCCAAAAGCTCCAGATAAGACTCTGACATGTTCCTGATATTCTTCTGCATGATCAGCATATCATTACCGGCAATATCCCCCTTCAGTCCGTCAATCAGGTTCATATACTCCTGCTCACTCCGGTAATAATTCTCCAGGGCATCCGTGCTTTTTGTATTCAGGTATTCATAAACATAGCCATGAAGCTTGGTTAAGGAGTCCAGCAGCTCATTTAAGCCCACATTGCTTACATACACCTTATCGATGGTAGAGATGGACTTATTGATATTATAATACATGAACATATTCACAAAGAATATGACGCTGGTAGTAAAAGCAAATACGATGACAAGCCTTAACCGGATGGTTCCTCTTCTGATTCTCTTTCCCATAAGCACCTCTCAAGTAAACTACAATTAGGCTGAAAAGCTACTGTTCCTCTCTCTCATCCTGCAGCTTGCTCTTCATATACTCCTCAACATTTCTTTCATTAATTACACTGATGTCAACCGAGAAATAATCACTGACCTGTCCGGTCTGACGGAATTCCGCTAATGCCTCCACACAATAGGCTCCCATCTGCTTGGCATCGATGGTCATGGTGGAATGTATGTTATTCATCTCAATTGCCCTTAAGATCAGCTCGGAATCATAAAATCCGATAATTGTGATATCGTTCAGCTTATTATAGTCCACCAGGGTCTGATAAGCAGTGACCGTATCAATCGCAGGCAGACATACCAGAACCTCAGGAGGATCAATCGACATGATGATATCCCGGATATCCTCCTCAGAGCTGAAGGTACTCTGTGTGTTCACATAAGCTGTTTCCAGCTCTACTCCCATATCAGCGACTGCTTCAGAGATATTGGAATAAATCGCACTCTGGCTGGCATCTTTATTTTGGGAGCTTTGCAATACCGTAACCTTCTTTCTGCCCTCTCTCACAGCCTCCAGCACCTGCTTACCATAGGTCAGACCCTGATTATAGCTGTTAATTCCGATAAAGCTGGTCCGGTTGCTCTCCGGAGCGTCCTTCAGAACTGTGATTACCGGTATTCCGGCTTCTTCTGCCTTGTTAATCAGGTCTACGATCTCCTCTGTCCCATTCGGTTCAATGATGATACCATCTACCTTAGAGGCAATTGCAATCTTCATAAGATCATCAATATGATAAGAAGCCTGAAGCTTATTTCCGATCTTTTCAACATAAATATCCAGCTCTTCTCCTTTTTTTAAGGCACCCTGATAGATATCCTCCCAAAAGGGTGCGTCTGTCTCTTCCGAAATCATTGCATAATGATATTGGTATTTATGATAATTTACTGTATCCGCTGATGTGATTCCGGCAATACGGTTCTTATAAAATGACATTCCAATCAGGATAATCAAACATCCAACAGCCAGACTGCTGACCAAGGCGACACTGATTACCCTGTTTTTACTGATTCCGCTTAAGAATTTCCCCATTCCTGGCCTCCCCCATCGTTGTCTCCCGGCTGTGCTTCCTTACCGCAGCACTTTTTCCTGCAGCATACCGGACCATTTCCTAAAGTCAGTATATCATAACTGCGTTCTATTTTCCATCCTGTTTCATTTGGTATTCTGTCCACTGTCACATCTTCACCCGAAAGGAATATGATATCAATATAAGTAATGGCAGATCCGTCCGACGAATGCATTTACTTCTCCTTGCAGAAGCTGTGCATTTATCGGATCATTGGAACGTAATAGGGAATGGAGTGCTCCGATTCCCCGGTCTGCATCATCAAGGAAAGGAAGTGCTCCTTTGGCTATTAAGATATTCATAGATCAGGGTCACAATCCTACGGGCTTTCACAATACCGGTGCAGTAGGCAACGGCTTGAACGAAGAAAATATCACCTATCAGGTTGGAGTATACCTGGCTAATCTGCTGGATGCCGATCCCAGGTTCGAGGTCCGGTTGTCCAGACCCACTCCTACGACTGTCCTGGGCACGAACAATGCTACCAGCCTAAGGGAAAGAGTCCGCATGGCAAACGAGTGGCCGGCAGATTATTTCATCAGCATCCATTGTAATGCGAACCCGAATCCGGCAATTAACGGAACAGAGATCTACCTTTATCAGTTCGGCACCCAGGCCAATTGGCTGGCGCAGCAGATCATGCAGGGAATCACCCAGACCGTAGGAACCAGAAACAACGGAATACGGTTGAATCAATCCTTATATGTCCTGCGAAGGACCACCATGCCCTCCCTCCTGATTGAATTGGGTTATCTGACAAATGCCTCCGATGCCCAGAAGCTGCGGGATGATCAATACCAGTTTGCCTATGGGATCTATATCGGAATTATGCGATACTTCGGTTTTATGTAAGGTTATATGAAGGGTTTTATGTAAGGTTTTATGTAAGGTTTTATGTAAGGCTTTATGTAAGGCTTGCCGCACAGCGCCTTCTGGGGCACCACCCGTTCTCATATAGCGGAGCAGAGTACTCACTTCCTTCATGGCATTTTATCACTGCGGTACACAGGCTGTGGTCGGCAGCCGATGCGGCCTGTGTTGCCTAAGGGCTCAAATGCTTCGGTTTCAACATTCCACAGCAATAGAATAGCCATGCGATATAATAAGCGATATAATAAGCGATATAATAAAAATAAATTTCTCTTTACAGTCTCGTAATTCTGTGTTATAGTATTAAAGTATTTTAAATGTCATGTATGAACTCACATATTTTTGTAAGTCATTATAACATTAATGATTTACAAAAATATGTGATTTTTTATGAACAAAAATGCAAAATTTTTTTAGGAGGTATCTTTCATGAATAAGGGTACAGTAAAATGGTTTAACGCACAAAAGGGTTTTGGTTTCATCACGAATGACAACGGTGGCGAGGATGTGTTCGTACACTTCTCCGGAATCGCAGCAAGCGGATTCAAGTCCTTAGAAGAAGGTCAGAAGGTTATTTTTGATCTGGAGCGCGGACAGCGCGGTATGCAGGCTGTAAATGTAACATTAGCATAAGCGGATGCATAAAATACACCCGGTCATCGTCTGGAAGAAACCAGAGGAGCCCGGGTGTTTTTTTATGCCTATGAGAGTAAATCAAACTCAAATACAAGTTAAATCATAGCACTATCTGGAAATTTCTAAGCTCTTATGTTATACTAAGGCTTAGCAAGGTTATATACCTCTGAATAAGAATCGGAAAGAAAGGAGTGGGGAGTTTTCCTTCAGAGAAGCTCCCGGGTTTTGTATGAGAAGATACGTTAAGAATGCATAGCAGGGGCTATTGCATGAAACAGGTTTGAAAACTGATACTTGTCACTTATGCCAATAGCCTTTGCTCATCCGCAGTATATCAATAAGGAGGAGCAAAATGAGCTATGTAAAGGCAGATTGTATCCTGCCCCGCGAGCTTCTGGAGCAGCTTCAGGAATATGCAGGCGGTCTTTATCTCTATATTCCCAAGAAGCTGGATCATTACAAGGAATGGGGTACGAATACAAATTATAAAAATGAAATAAAGAAACGGGATGCGGAAATCTATGATAGATTCCGTCAGGGCTGCAGCACTTCCCAACTGGCCAGCGAATACTACCTGTCAGTGAAAAGCATACAGCGTATCCTGCTTCAAGAAAAAAGAAAGCATAAAGGAAATTAAGGGCTATATCCATATAGTTAACTAGCTGAAAGAGGATCCCTATATGCTGCCCTCATAACTTGTTTCACACGTTGTGAGGGCAGCATATAGGGATCCTCTTTTATACCATGAAGAAACCAATTTTTCATTCTTACTTTTCATTTTGGAGTCCTCGCCTTATGTTTCTTACTCAATTAAGTCTGAGGCACTCTTCTACTGCCTGCTGTGCTATAGTAGTAGCAAATCACAGGAGGTATGCTTTATGACTACACCCGTTCAGCGTTAATTAAGATGCCAACATCATACCGCTTTACTTGCTCTGCCCGCTTGTTCTAAGAACATAGCCCGGGTCAGGGCTGTTTTCTGCGGGTCTTAATTAACGAAAATGAGGTGTAAGAATATGTTAAGCTACCATTGGGATCTTGTTCTTCGGAACACTCCCCTTGTTTTAAAGCACTGCCCAAAATGCGGCTCCCCCTCTTCCTATCAAAGCAGCGGTAATTTCAGAGTCAATGCCAATCAGAATCATATTGATGTGTGGTTGATCTATTTATGCCAAAAATGCAGCTGTTCCTGGAATATGGAGATCCTCTCCAGAAGAGATTGCAAAACCATAGCTAGGGACTTATATGATAAATTTCTTACTAATGATCCGGAGCTTGCCTTTCAATATGCTTTTGATGCTATGATCCATAGCAGAAATAAGGCTGTCATGGATTATGGATGCCTTCAATATGAAATCAAGGGTGATAAAATCAGCCTCCCGGACTTAAGAGAGGCTGTGGAAATCGAGATACTATGTAAGCATTCCGTAGAGCTTCGTCTTGATAAGCTCCTAAGCAGACAGCTTGAGACCTCCAGAGAAGAGATCCGGCGACTGGAAGCCGGGAAACGGATCTTTGTGGAGGGATGCTCCTCCGCTATGAAAGCGAAGGTGAAAAACGGTCTTCGGATCAATATTCTTCCCTGATTCCGAATTCCGCAGATTCTACCCATTCTTCAGGGCGTGTCAGTAGGATAACCAGATCCTCAAACAGATGGAGATGCTCTGTCTCCTGCTTGATCAGGAATTGGAATAATTCCCGGTCACCCGGATCCTTCGCCTGCTCCAGCATGCCCTGATAAAGGTCGATGCTCTTCTGCTCCTGGTCTGCCGCAAAACGATAAACATCCAGCTGCTTCAAGGCTCTCGGCAGATCAGGCTTGAAGCTTTCCAAGCTGTGGAAGAATGAATTTGATGTCTCTACGATACTGTACTCCTGAAGCTTCAGTTCTTCCTCCCGCTGCCTCTGAAGTAACAGCTCCGCATGCTTCTGCTCGGCATCAGCAAGAATGAGAAAGATTGTTTTCAGTTCCTCCTGCCGGCTGAGTTCAGCCTGTTCCAGATAATACCTGCGGCCTTCCAGCTCCATTTGGATAGCAAATTCCAGACTATTCATAACCATGACCTCCTTCTACCTTGTATTACTTCTCTATGAGATTACGAAGCAGTCTCCGGTATGGAGAAAGCTCCGTAACACCTTTACATGAATCATCCTACTCCCTATTTGTGATACGGCTGCTTATGAATGATACGGTAGGAGCGGTAGAGCTGCTCCAGAAAAATCATCCTCATCAGCTGATGGGGAAAGGTCAGTCTGGAAAAGCTTAGTTTTTCTTCAGCTCTCTCAAGCACCTCTGGCGAAAGTCCCAGGGAACCGCCGATGACAAAGGAAATATGGCTCTTGCCTGTCACTCCCAGAAAATGAAGCTTCTCTGCCAACTCCACTGAGGATAACTGCTTTCCCTCGATGGCCAGAGCGATACAATAGGAATCTCCCTTGATTGCTTTCAGGATCCGATCGCCTTCCTTCTTCTTGATCAGCTCTTCCAGAGCCTCACCTGCATGCTCCGGCGTCTTCTCATCCGGAAGCTCTATGATATCCAGGCTGCAATATCTGCCCAAGCGCTTCACATACTCCTCGACTCCCAGCTGCAGATACTTCTCTTTCAATTTGCCCACACAGATCAGTGATATTCGCATCTTCCTACGTCCTTCTATTCGAGTCTCCTTCAGCTATCCTTGTAACAGGTCAGGCTGACATGCTTGAACCTAATCTGATTTTACTCTGATTCAAACCATTATTCAAGATAAATAAACTATAGCAGTACAGAAAGCAGATGGGGTCTGCTTATTGTACTGCTACAGTTATTAGGAAAGGATTCGAAAATTCTATCGGCACGAAGTCCGACAGGGGGTTAATTTACTTTTGTCTGTCTGTTATCTATTTGCTTGTATCTTTATCTGCTAAGCAATCTTCGACACTTTTATTCCTTAACACCACCGATGGTAAGACCGGATACAAAGTATCTCTGAAGGAAAGGATATAGGCAGACAATCGGGAAGGCTGTGATGATTGTCGCTGCAGCACGAACTGATTCAGGTGTAACCATGTTGGCTGCATGCTTTGCCATAGCGGGATCACCGGATTGCTGTGACACCGCTGACAGAAGCTTCATCAGCTCATATTGCAAAGTTGTCAGCTCCGGTCTGTTGGCGTTATAGAGCATTACATCAAACCAGGAGTTCCATTGTCCTACTGCGATAAACAAAGCAACCGTAGCCAGAACCGGCTTACACAGCGGTAATATGATCCGCAGGAATATCCTTAGATGTCCCGCTCCGTCTACCTGAGCGGATTCTACCAAGCTGTCAGGCAGACCGTTCATATAGGTTCTGATTACAATCATATTGAAAGCAGAGATCATTCCGGGAATGATGTATACCCAGAAATTATTAGTCAGTCCCATACTCTTAAAAAGTAAGAGGGTAGGAATCATACCTCCGCTGACATACATGGAAAGCACATAAAAGAGTGATACCTGTTTATTAAAGAGGAATTCCTTTCTGGTTAATACATAGGCTACCAAGGATGTGGTAAGCATATGGATCACCGTTGCCAATACTGTTCTTAGAACGGAGATATAGGCACCTCTCATCAGGCTTTGCGTACGGAATACCGTCCTGTAATTCTCCAGTGTAAACTTTCTCGGGAAGACGGTAATACCACCGATCAGTGTGTTCACCGCTTCGTTAAAGGATACCGCAAGGGTATTCAGGATGGGATATAAGGTTACGATACAAAATAATGATAAAATAAATGTATTGAAGATTACGAAAGTTACATTCGCCGCACTTCTTTTTTTACTGTTCTTACTCATGCTTATTCCCCTCCTTCTTAGTATAATCTTTCCTGGTCAAAGGCTTTGGCTGTGCGGTTTGCTATGGAAACCAACAGAATGCTGATTGCACTTCTGAAGATACCTGCCGCAGTACCTATGGACCAGTCGGCGCCCTGGAAGAAGGACTTATTCAGTACATAGGTATCAATGACCTCAGCCGTGTTCTTGATGATATCATTTTTCAGCTGGTACTGTGCTTCAAATCCGGAGTTCATTATCATGCCAAGATTTATAATCAGGAGAACGAATATTGTTGCTTTGATTCCGGGAAGAGTGATATGTATCATCTTCTTAATTCTTCCCGCTCCATCAATTGAGGCAGCTTCATAAAGATCCGGGTTGATGGAGGTGATGGAGGCCAGATAGATAATACTGTTCCAACCGGTTTCCTTCCATACGACGGCCGCGCCGACAATCCACCAGAAATAGGAGCTCTTCGCGAAGAAGTTGATCGGCTGATCAATAATGTTCAGATTAACCAACAATTCATTGATGATACCACCATCTAAGGAAAGAACGTTTCTTACAATTGCCGCAACGATAATCCAGGAAAGGAAGTGCGGCAGGTAGGAAACTGTCTGTACCAGCTTCTTGCCCTTCATATTTACAACCTCATTTAAGAGTAAGGCAAAGCCGATAGCAAAAACCGTACTGAACACCAGATTGATCAAGCTCATCGCAACTGTGTTACGGAAGGCAAGGAGAAAATCCTTATCGGCAAACAAGGTGGTGAATTTCGTCCAAGCAACCCATATTTGACCACCCTTCGCACCCGGCTTAAAGTTTTGGAAAGCCATGGTCCAGCCTGCCAAGGGCAGATAATAAAAGATGATACCGTAAATAAGGAAGGGCAGGGATAAGAGGATCAGCTCCTTCTGCTTCATCACCATCTTCCAGGTAACAAGTCCTTCATACTTCTCATGGATATGCCCGATAAAGGCTGTAATCAGTATAGCAGCATTAATCCCTGCGATTGCAAAGAACCCAACTCCCCAATTGACCTTAGTAAATTTCTCTACCTGTAACGCTCCGATACCGATCGCATTGATAGAGAGCAGGCCCAATAGAGATAACAATATATTTGTAAGGGATAAAAGCTTGATTAACCGGTATGACTTTAATCCTTTTTTAAACAAGGCCCTTAAGCCGGATATGAAAGCTAATATCACCGTCATAATCAAAGTAATGATAACTAAATAAGCATTGAAAACGCTCCGTTCAATATGCTTAATTACTGTTAGGGTTAATTTCAGCAGACTGAAGAAGGAATAATCTCTTTCCTCCAGATGGCCATACTCCTCCAGTTCCGCTACCTTGTCATTCATCTGCTCGATCAAGGTATCAACAATATGATACTCTTCTTCCTTCAATCGCTTTAGGACGGATTCACGATCCTTACCATTCACGATATTCTTGGCGGCATTGTATACGATCTTCCTATCAATGCCCGAATCCTTTGCCACTCTAGAGATAATGTTACTTTCTAAGGCGGCTATCTTATAATCTATTACATATCCCTCTTCTACGCCTTCCTGTTTGGGAAGATGGAGGAAGGGTAAAAGAAAACTTGCGATAATAGATATAAAGCACAGCGCAACTATAATGATAAAATAAGGTTTCCGCTTTTTCATACAAGTGCCTCCAGTCTCACTTCTTTTCATATCATATTCTTCATCAATCTTGGACTTTCGTAAGCCCTTGCTTTTCTTTTTAAGGGGGTGCCTTAAATGGCCTATATGCCTGATTTAAGACACCCCTATATCTGATAGGTGCAGCCTATCCTAATACCTTTGTATTACAGTTGCATAAATGCTTCGTCTACAAATGTATTATACTTCGATATATTACTGACCAAGAGCAATTGCCTGCCTTCTTCTTGCTTCAGCAGTTAACTCATCCAGGTAAGCATCGATATCTACCTCAGTTCTGTAGACTTCCATATAATCATCCCAGATCTGATCGAACTGGTCAGCGGGAGCCATCATAGCCTTCGGTAACCACTCATGCTTCAGCTCTGTCATCTTTGCTCTTGCTGCGCCGTAATCGGTATCGTTGGTCCAGTTGTTGGTGTAAGACCACATAGGATACCAAGGCTCATTTTCTACTACGTCATTGCTTAAGAAGTCTAAGAAGGTCTTGTAGCCATAGCCTGCAAGCAGTTCCTTCTCAACATCATATAAGGTCTCATAGAACTCGTTCGGCTGGCACTTAGGATCCTGAGAGTTGACACCATCAGCTAACTGTCCTTCGAAATGAGGGAAGTAAGCATATGCCTGATTTACAAGATTCTGAGTTACCCAGTCACTGTTATCATAGTTAGCTCTCTGCTCAGGAGTCTTGTAGAATACTCCATCAGCTCCAACCATGTAATCAACGCCTTCTTCACCCCAGTATCTTAATACCATAATCTGAGGATCAAGCAGGTCATTCATGAACTTCATAGCGCCTTCGATATCCTTACAGCTGGTTGTGATTGCTAAACCGTTGGATACGTCAAGTGCGGAAGGGCTGTGCCATCTGTCTGTGATCTTTCCATCGATGGTGATGGGCAGGGGAACATAGGTTTTGCCAACCTTACCCTGTGTAATAAGAGCTTCCTGTGCTGTGTTGAAGTTCCACATCTGATCCAGAGTACCTAATACTCTACCTGTGGATAACAGGGAGATGTACTGGTCATAGGACATGGTGTAGGTCTCAGGATGTACTAAGCCATCATTGAAAGCCTTGTTCATTCTCTGATAGTAAACCTTAGCTTCAGGGAATGTGTTATAATCTAAAGCGGTTACTGTATCAGGATCAACTGCGCAAGCGCCGTCGTTCGGGTAACCTGTTAAGAATAACGGAGGATTCTCGACACCGAAATATCTCCAGTCTTCGGAGCTCATGGAGAAGCCCACGGTATCCTGACCGTCTTCTGTCTTCGGATGTGCATCTAAATAAGCCTTAATTGTGTCAAAATACTGATCCATGGTTCTGATATCAGGGAAGCCAGCCCAGATCAGAACGTCCTTCTGAATCCAGAATGCTTCATCCCAGTGATAGGTTGCTGTATCCTTACCCTGGATAATACCGAACTGAGGAACCCAGTAGATGTGTCCATCCTTCTGTCTGGTTCTGTTCCATTCCTGCTCGGATAAGTAGTTCTTAATGTTAGGATAGTTATCCCAGTACTGATCGATCGGGATTAATGCGCCAGCCTCTAATAAAGCTGCGGAACCGGTGGAACCTGTGATAAAGTCAGGATACTCACCGCTGGCGATCATAACGCCGATTCTCTCGTCTGCTGTCTGACCTGTTAACCAGGTTACCTTTGCCCAAGCGCCGGTAAGCTCAGCAATTTTCTTTAATAATCTGTTGTCGTCCGGAACCTCTGTTCCAGGAACTGCGTTGAACATCGTGAACATTTTAATTTCACCGGATGTTGTACCTGGATCAGCAGGAGTGTCCTTGCTTCCTGAGTCAGCAGCAGGTGCTTTCGTTGCCGCAGGCTTATCGCCGGCCGCATCGTCATTCTTCTTGCCACAGCCTACCATAAGGGCACCGAACATTGCGATTACCATAACGATGGCAATCAATGATCTGAATCTTTTCATGATATTTCCTCCCTATACTTTTTTGCTAATTCTGCATAGATATACATGAAATAGCTATCCTAATTTTATCATTATTGCACAATGCCCTCAACGGATAAAGTATAGAAGAAATATAAATAATTATATTTAAGATGAATAATTCGTATAACATCAGTAATTATTACCAATACTAATATTTTGGCTTATCCCATCCCCCATGCGGAAAATCCTTAGAAAACCGTACTTTGGGCTAGTAGAATCACTTACGGTTGAGTCTTTGCTTCCTGTACTGCAGTGGGGTAATCCCCTTCAGTTGTACAAATTTACTGATAAAATAATCGGTATTATTAAAGCCTACGGCATTTGCGATCAGATAAATCTTCTCATCGCTGCGGATCAATAATTCCGCAGCCCGGTCGATCCGGTAATTATTCAGATAATCCTTAAAGGATATCCCATACTGCTTCTTAAAAATCTGTCCCAGATAGGCACTGTTGATAAAATATTTCTCACTTAAGGATTTTAGGCTAAGATTGTCCATATAATGCTCAGTAATTTCCTTCTCCACCTCTGTCAGAACACCACCAAAGGCATGCTGCCTGACCTGGGCCAGGTAATTTGAGAATTCCAGGGCAAACTCCTTAAAATGCATGACACTTCCCCTTACCTCAAATTGCTCATAGCCTCCCTGGCTGATCAGCTTATAGACCTCCTCCTGCTCAAAATCAGGATCCAGAGACTTGGCCAGGCTGATCAGGCTGAAGAGCAGATAATCCAGGTTAATCTTGATCATTCCGGGCTCTGTGACCATTTCCTTAAAATGATTGTAGATTACCTCTATCTTTCGGCTGATTTCTTCCGTATCATTTTCTTCTATGGAACGGATCAGCTCATCCATCATTTCCTTATTTACAAGGTTTTTACCGACCGGCATTTGCTTTACTTCATCATAATAAGCGATATCCTGCTCATTGGAGAACTGCTGAAAGCTTTTGGCAATGGTTGCAGACTTATAGGATTCCGATATCATACTGATATGGTCCACCTTTTGACCGATCAGGATAATGATACGGTAATTCAATTTACCTGCGATTACTGCATAAAGCTCTGAGATATAGGCCCTTTCTGTGACCCCTGCCAGTTCGGCAAGTCTTTTCACATAGATAAAGCCAACCCCATACACATTCTCCTGCCTGCCAACCTCCATAAAGGCATGATACCAGTGCTCTCCCAGATAGGATTTTAAATTGTCATATAGAAGATTCAGCTCTTTTAGCTTATCCTCCTTCGACAGAGCGCGAAAGCGATCGGATATGCTGTCATATTCGATACTGATGTATCTTAACTGCTCGGTATCAATCAGATAGCTGCTGATATAATTGATACCATCCTCATTCTGCTTACCTGAAATCAAGAGGGATAAATGACGGTCAAAGACGATCTTTTCTGATATTTCCCTAATTCTTTGGCTTTCGATCTGCTGATAATACTGCTCCTTATAATCCTCAAGTACCCGGATCAGCTCCTCCTTCTGAACCGGTTTCAGGATATAATCGGCCACATCATAGCGGATTGCCTTTTTGGCATATTCAAACTCATAAAAGCCGCTTAGGATGATAAATCTGATCTCCTTGGAGATATGCTTCCTCGTATATTCGATCAGTTCCAATCCATCCATCTGTGGCATCTTGATGTCTGTTATCACTAAATCAAACTCTGTCTGTTTTATCAGCTCCACAGCTTCGTAACCGTTGGAAGCCTCCCCACAGACCTCATAACCGTATTGCTCCCAGTTGATCAATATCTTGAGTCCCTGACGGATATAGGGCTCATCGTCTGCTATTAACACCTTTATCACCCAAGATTACCTCCCTCACCTTTTTTTTGCACCTGCTTAGGGTCCACATATTGAAGCGGAATTTGAATGGTAATGTCTGTTCCCTTTTCCAGTTTACTGTCAATATCAAATACGATATTTCCGTCACAGTACATCTTCAGCCTTAGGAAGGCATTTAAAATACCTGTACTCTTGGCTTCATTCAGCATCTTACTGTCAGCATTCTGCAGCATCCATTGCAGCTGATCCAGCTTCTCCTTCTCAATCCCTCTGCCGTTATCCGAAATTTCGATAAAGAGATAATCCTTATTCTTCGTGATCGTCAAGGAGATGACTCCGTCGTTGACCGTGGTCTCAATTCCATGAATGCAGGCATTCTCCACAAAGGTGCCGATGGCCAGCTTGGGTAACATGAATTGCGAACAGCCCTCCATCACATAATGATAAAACTTGATTTTATCCCCGAAGCGGTATTTCTGGATATTGATATATTTGGCCACAAAGATCATTTCTTCTTCAATGGTAATATAATCCGAACCCCAGCTCATGCTCTTACGGAAGAGGATGGCAAGCTCTCCTATGATATCCGCAGTTTCATTTTCCCCCTTTAATAAGCTCCGCATCCGTATCGTCTCCAGGGTGTTGAACATGAAATGAGGGTTCACCTGACTCTGGACAGCCTTTAGCTCCGCCTGCTTCTTAGAGAGCTCCAGGGCTTGCTTCTCTGCATTCCCCTTGAATACTACTTCTATCAGATTCTTTATTTTCCGCACCATCAGATTATAGCTCTGAACCAGCTTACCGATCTCATCCTCACCCTCCTTGATGTTGATCTCTTCAAACTGCTCCTTCTTTACCTTGTCCATATAATTCGCCACAAGGGATAAGCGTTTGCTGATGGAGATACCTACGATATAAATCAGCAGTGACGGCATGATGAAATTCATGATGATCAGCCAGAGTAAGCCTTTATTCTCAACAATCACAGACCAGAAGGGGGTTTCCTCCGACAGGATCAGAATTTCCCACCTCTGATTGGCGGCCTTAAAGGAAGTCGACATTGTAACCTTGCTCTCATCCACTGTGGAGGCCGGTATAAAATCCCTCATACTGCTTTCCGTAGAGAGATTTGAGAAAAGGACATAGTCCTGATTCCTGACATATATGACAGCATCCACCTTTTCATTCATCACATCCCGCAGCATCATACTGTAGTCAATGTCTATCTTCAGGCACTTCTCGACTCCGACATTTCTATAATAATCCAGTTTTCTGATTATACTGATGGTCTTGGGCGTACCGCTGCCTGCGGCATACCTTTTCTGCCATTCAAAATAAGGATAGATAAAGACATCCTCTCCACTATCCTTATAGTCCTTATACCATTGGGTTTCCTTAATCAGAGAGAGCTTCGCAATCCTGCCTCCGCTTAAGATGGTCTCATTATCCACATAGATCAGGACCTGATTTAAGATACCGTTATTATAATTATAGCTGAATCTATTATCTCTTGACAGCTTTATGTATTCATCATAATAGGACAGATTACTGCTATAGCTTTTATTCAGGAACTCATCCAGGGCCCGGTCAATATAAAAATTATTGGTAAAACCGATACAGCCATTAATGGTCTCGGTTAGGTTATACTCCACACGATTCATGGTATACTGCAGTTCCTTCTCCTTATCCCGCTTTGAGTTCAGGTTCACTGTCTGCAGGATCATGGCGTCCGTTAATATGATTGGCAAAAAGACACAGAAGGCGTAAATCAAAAGCAGCTTATTTCTGATCTTTAGATTATTGAAGGTAAATATCATGATTTTCACTCGCTTCCTAAAAGCAGTTCGCATACGTCACTCCTTCATCATTTTACACAATATCAGAAATTATATCAAGCGAATCCTCCCGATGGGGTTATGTTTCGTTTTTATCAGAGGCAGCCTGGCAGTCCGATCAGGCCAGACTCCCAGGCTGCCTGTATCTTATCCCTCATTGAAGCCTTCGTTTAATGCTTCCTATTGTCGGGCTTTCCTTCCTCCGAAATGACTTTGCCCAGGTCTGAAGGTCTGTTGTCGGGTTTTCCCATATGTCTTTTATCCTTCTCCTTGCGATATTTCTGATAGGCCTGCTTACTCATGTTCTCACATCCTTTCTCTGTTACTTTATTATAACCGCGGGTATACTTTATCATCCATGCATGCTTCTATACACGAAAAGGAAAAATGTGGACAAAATTGTACCTGGCTGACATAAAATTGAACCAAATTGTTAACAAAATGTCTTTATTCTATCCATATTTTGAACATAAATACCGTATATACTATAATCAGAAAGTGATTATAAGAATTTTTCACTCTCCTCCTCCCTACTTATAGATAGAAGATAGGGTGCTTGTCCGCAAGGTGCAGGCACCCTTATTCTATTCTCCAAATAATATTTCTATGCATCTGTCACTGCCCTGCTTAAACCCTGTCATTCTCATTCCTTGTCCCCCGGCTCTGCTTTCCTTCCAAAGGATGATTTTATGATTTTTTATATTACCTTCACATTCTGGTCACATATTGACCTTATAATGAAGGCATAGACAGTGATAAAACACTTTCTACTCCCACCCTATTATACGCTGTGGTATACAGCCCCCCAAGTTGTATGCCAAAAGAACCCGTCTTATGGACGGGTTCTTTTTATGAGATCTGTCATGCTCCTTTCGGTACATGACAAGTGCATTCTCTTGTTTCTTAATCCTAAACCTGCTCCTCTTCCGCTTCGGAGGCTTCTCCTTCCGCTTGGGACAGCTTCGTGATGCGGACCTGTTCGATCATTTTATTCTTCGTCTCCAGAATTTCAAAGCGATAGCCGTCAAACTCCAGGGTTTCCTTCTCGCCATCCATGGGGATACGATCCAGTATGGAGATCAGTAAGCCGTTTAAGGTATCAAAATCCTCCTGCTTCAATGAAATATTCAGCTCATCCTCCAGCTCATCGAGACTGATTGCTCCTTTTACGACACAGCTACCGTCCTCGGATGTAAGGATCATTCTCTCCTCTTCATCATATTCATCCTGAATATTCCCTACGATTTCCTCCAGGAAATCCTCCATGGCGACCAGTCCTGCCGTCTGACCGTATTCATCAATTACAATTGCCATATGAATATTCTTGGACTGCATATCCTGAAACAGGATCTTAATGTTCTGTGTGTCCGGTACAAAGTAAGGCTCTCTTGCGATATCACTCAGAGGCATATGCTTCGTCTCCTCCGATATGTAAGCACCGATTACATCCTTCAGGTGAAGGACCCCGATGATATTATCCCGGTTACCTTCATATAAGGGGTATCTGGAGTAGCTTTCCGAAAGCATGAAGCGAAGCGCTTCTTCCAGCGACATCTCTGCATTCACTGCAACGATCCGCTTCTTATGAGTCATAATGTCCTGGGCTTCCTTCTCATCCAGCTCAATGATATTTGAAATCATTTCAGCCTCCCCCGCATCGAAGACCCCCTGCTCCTGGCCCTCATTCACCATGGAGATGATGGCTTCCTCTGTCACATTATCAAATAACTCCGAGGGCTTAACTCCGAAAATAAAGAGAAGTACATTCATGATCTTCTCCAGGATCCAGGTAAAAGGCCGCAGGAAAAAGCTGAAAAGCTTCACCAGCCATAAGGAATGGCAGGATAAGGCTTCCGCATGCTTTGCCGCGATCTTCTCCGGCAATACCGTTCCGAACAGGGTAGTAAGGATGACCAACAGAAGCGTAAGCAACAGATAGCACCCGGTCCTGAAGAGCTCCGGATGAGTACTGCTGTTCAACAGCTTCTCATCAAATCCAGCCATCACATAGGAAGCATAGAGGATTCCGATCAGTATGCCCGCACAATTCAGTAATAACTGCAGCGCATGAAAATACCGATCCGGCTTATCCAGCAGCTTCAGCAGGGC
>JAEZNB010000062.1 GCA_023441965.1 Bacillota bacterium | reverse complement strand
GGCCAGTGGTTCCCCCAAAGGTTTATACTGAAACAGCCGTTGATATTTATAGGTATAAAGATTGGGCAGCCTAACGCCGGTTTTTGCCTGGCCAATACCCCGTTCGCAGCGGTTTCCGGCATGATATTCCTGGCCGTTGGAAAAGCGCTGGGTGGTAATCAGGCACTGGTTACCACATAACTGGCAGCGGCGATGGGTGGTATTGGCACTAAAGCCGTCCAGCTCGGCGGCAGACAACAGGGCGGTTTCCGTTCCGGATTGGTACCGCTCCCGGGCGATGAGCGCCGTACCAAATGCGCCCATGAGACCGGCGATATCCGGGCGGATGACCTCCCGCTGGAGAATCTGTTCCAGAGCCCGCAACACGGCGTCATTGTAAAAAGTACCACCTTGAACAACAATTTTATCGCCCAGTTCGTCGGCACTTTTTAAACGAATCACCTTAAACAGGGCGTTTTTTACAACTGAAATGGAAATCCCGGCGGAAATGTCGCTGACATCGACCCCTTCTTTCTGGGCCTGCTTGACTTTGGAGTTCATAAAAACCGTGCAGCGGCTGCCTAAATCAACCGGATTTTTGGCTTTTAGACCCAACCGGGCAAAATCTTTGGCCGTCATATTCAGCGCCTGGGCGAAGTTTTCAATGAAGGAGCCGCAGCCTGACGAACAAGCTTCATTAAGCATAATGGAGTCGATGACGCCGTCCCGCACAAAGAAGCTTTTCATGTCCTGTCCGCCAATATCCAGCACAAAGGAAACACCGGGAAGAAAGTGCTTGGCTGCCTTGAGATGGGCCACCGTTTCCACTTCACCAAAATCCACCTGCAGAGCGGCTTTGATAAATTGTTCACCGTAGCCGGTAACCGCCGAACAAACAATCTCTGTTTGCTTGTTCAGACGCCGGTGCATTCCTTTCAGTGCCGTAATCACCGTCTCCAGTGGTTTGCCCCGGTTACTGTCATAATAGGAATATAATAAACTGTTGTCTTCGGCAATCAGCACCAGTTTGGTTGTGGTGGATCCGGCGTCGATGCCTAAATAGGCTTTACCTGCATAGGTTTTTAGATCCAGCCGTTTCACGGCATTTTGTCCGTGCCGGGCGGCGAACTGCTCATATTCCAGCTGATCAGCAAACAAAGGATCCAGCGACTTTTGGTTTTCCTGACGCAGTTGAATTAAATGGAAAGGGGATTTTTCATTTAGCAGCTCATAGGGAACCGGCTCCTCCTGTAAAGTAAGGGCAGCCCCAATGGCCACAAAATAGGGTGAGCATTCCGGGCTTAACACCTGATCCTGCCGGAGTCCCAAGGTTTCAATAAAGCGCTTTCGCAGTTCCGAAAGAAAATATAAGGGGCCGCCAAGAAAGGCGACGTTACCGCGAATGGCCCGGCCCTGAGCTAAACTGCTGATGGTTTGGTTGACAACGGCCTGAAAAATGGAGGCGGCAATATCCTCTTTGGCCACCCCTTCGTTCATCAGGGCCTGAACGTCGGTTTTAGCAAATACGCCGCAACGGGAAGCAATGGGATAAAGGGTGCGGTAACTTTTAGCCAGTTCATTTAAACCTGCGGGATCGGTATCCAATAACGCCGCCATATGATCAATAAAGGCGCCGGTGCCCCCGGCGCATACGCCGTTCATCCGTTGTTCCACGGTGTTGCCTAAATAGGTAATTTTAGCATCTTCCCCACCCAGTTCAATTACGGTGCCTGTATGAGGGATCATATGCTTGACTGCATGAGTGGAAGCGATAACCTCCTGGACAAAAGGCAAGCCTAGGGACTGGGAGAGGCCAATACCTGCGGAGCCTGTAAACATAACCGACAACAACTTCTGCCGCAGAACGTGCTGGGCCTTGGCCGCCACCCTTTGAAAAGCGCCTGCGATATCCGAAAAATGCCGGACATACTGTTGAAATACAATGCTGTCTTGCTCATTCAGGATCACCATTTTTAACGTTGTTGAGCCGATATCAATACCCACACGCAGCGTTTTATCCATTTGCTTCCTCTCCCCCATACTCCATGAATACATACCAACAACGATACATGTTTACAAAAGCAAAATTAAACACTGTTTAAATTTATTATATATTTGAAAGTATTTAAAATGCAATGGTTTTTTGATGTGTATGCTAATCATTTATATAACTCTATGATTGTTGGGAAGATTCTTTAGGGCTTGGCGGAATAAGTGCTAGTCTTAAGGATTAAGCCCGGAGGTTTTAGAATGGCAAAGCAAGTTCTAAAAAATTATGTAAAAATTAACCTTTTTTTAAACGGAGGTTAAAGGAAAAACCTTAGAAGCTTAACTTTGATCTAATAAGCTTTAAGCGAACACATAGTTACCAAATTTTTGGAGGGGTTGAAATTGAATAAATGGTTTAGAAACTGGCAGGCAGCGGTTGCCGTACTGGTGACCATAGCCGTACTGGGGATCTTCATGGCAGGCTCACCTTCTCGTGGAATCGCTGATTCCGTTAAAGGCGGTGAGTACTATACTGGAAAAACTCCAAAGTATATCTTTATGTTTGTGGGTGACGGTATGAGTTATCCTCAGGTTAGTAGTGCAGAGATGTTTCTGGGGCAGCAAGCCATGCCGGGAAAAATTACTCCTAAGCAGCTCAATTTTACCCAGTTTCCTACCCATGGAGCCCTAATGACTCAAGATTCCTCATCATTTATTCCGGATTCCGCTTCCACAGCGACCTCCCTGGCTTCGGGTCACAAGACTCTTTCCGGTGTAATTAATATGGATGAAACAAAAACAAAAGAGTACCGTCCTATTACCGAAGATTTAAAAGCAAAAGGTTATAAGATTGGCATCATCACCAGTGTTCCCATCACTCATGCAACCCCGGCTGCCTTTTACGCCAAGGTTGCCAGCAGGAATGACGCCTATGATATTGGACAGCAGTTGGCAGCCAGTGGATTCGATTTCTTTGGAGGCGGTTCATTCGATCAGCCCACAGGACCTGAAAAAGATCAGCCGCATATTTTTGAGGTTGTTAAAAACGCCGGTTATAAAGTCGTAAATAACAAGGACGAGATATTGGCTTTAAACAGCGAGTCCGGCCAAGTGGTGGCCATCAATCCGGAGTTGGATGGAACGGCCATGGACTATGAGATTGACCGCCAAGCGGGGGAACTCTCCCTGGCTGATTTTGTTCAGAAAGGCATCGATGTATTAGATAATCCCAAGGGATTTTTCATGATGGTCGAAAGTGGGAAAATCGACTGGGCTGGCCATGCTAATGACGCAGCCGCCTCCATCCATGATACCATTGCTTTTGGTGATGCAATCCAGAAAGCTTTGGAATTCTATAAGAAGCATCCTAATGAAACACTGATTCTGGTTACTGCCGACCACGAGTGCGGTGGAATGACCATCGGGTTTGCGAATACCGAGTATGATACCTTTTTTAATAAGCTTCAGCCTGTAACCATGTCC